>CAXEVV010000001.1:0-140309 GCA_963999845.1 uncultured Rhodobacterales bacterium
GAGTACCGGCCTGTCACGCCGGGGGTCGCGGGTTCGAGTCCCGTCAACCGCGCCATTTATTCCTATTATATTCAGACGCGTTTGTTGCACGAGCATTCCAAAAGAGTGAGAATAGTGATAAATTAATTTACAATTCTTTTAAGTAACTTTTGTATTTCTATTATCTAGTGAAAATCTACCTGCTCCATGGGCAAAAATATATAAAAGTCCCCCAGACAAAGCTAAATTTTTCATAAAAGAAATTTGCTGCATTGGATCTAAAAAATTCGTATGAAATAGCACAGCAGTTAAAAAACAATAACCACAAAGTAAAATAGCACACACACGAGTTCTCCAGCCCAGAATTAAGCCAAGACTGCCAAAAATCTCTACAACTATGACAAGTGGTAAAAAAGAGCCGGATATCCCCATACTCTCCATCCAACCAGCTGTCTCATCATAGTATATTATTTTTCGATAACCAAGAATTAGAAATACCTGAGCGACCAATAATCGTCCAAGCGGTTTTGAAATCTCTTCTCCAAAAGAAAAATATTTACGTGTTTTACTCAAAGTTATCTTCCTTAATAATTTGTAGAAAGGTTTTACTAATTAGGATAGCCCAAAGTCCCGATATAGATGAGCATGCTTTACTAATTCTGACTTGTATTCCTCCGGCGATATGCAGGTTTTTGTAAATTTTACAAAATACAACTCACCATCTGACTGAATGTAATAACCATTAACCTCTAAGTTATTCATTTTGGCATTTTTGTCTTGTATTCCATGTTGCCCGTTTAAGGTTGAAGCAATAGAGTTCGCGTGATCTTCATTCATATGTTTAATTATTCTTGGTGCTGCTTCAATAAGCCAATGCGGGTGTCTTGCACTTGAATTATGTTTAGCCATAACGGTTCGCGCTTTCCGAAATAATAAATTATGGTCTTATTTTTTTCATAGAAAATTTTCTTATCATTCGGCAGGTGTAAAATCCGGCCGAAAAAGAAATTGCAACTACTAAAATTAAACTTAGTGAATGGTATAAATAAAAAGCGTTCATTGTTGTCACCCTTGTTTTAACTAAATTGGTCAAGGCTGACTGAACAATACAACGCTGGCATTAACAGTCTTATAGTATCACATAATTCGGGTGTGTCTATTGATTTTTATCCCAGAGCTCAACGCCTTATGCAAGAAGCCTTCGCTTAACCGTATTGGCTCCAAGCTCCGTCAACCGCGCCATTACTTTCCTCGATAAGACAACAGCTTATCCCCTTTCGGGTGGCTCTACGTCACTTTTTGTTAGGTTGTAGCTGTTTGTGAAGTCTGAATTTAGATCATAATGGTAAATAGCTTGCATAAATTTAGAAAATTGTCTTAATCAAGCTGCCAGGTTTACCCAGCTTATTTTTAGAAAAACCTTTTGGATAAACACTTATGGCAACACCAAACCACATTTTAGAAATAAATAATCTATCTATTGGTTTACCAAAAAAAGCCGATCGAAAATTTGCAGTAGAAAAAGCTAACATAAAAGTTCGTAGGGGCGAGGTTTTATGCATTGTTGGAGAAAGTGGATCTGGAAAGTCTGTAATGACAAGTGCTATTCTAAACGATATCGCTCCCGGCCTCGCGTTGCTGGACGGCGAAGTGCTATTTAAAGGCGAAGATATTCTTAAATTAAGCAACACAGAGCTGAACAAACTGCGAGGGTCAAGGATCTCCATGATTTATCAAGAACCGATGGCTGCTCTAAACCCTTCTGTAAGGATAGGTAAACAGGTAGAGGAGGTTTTTAAGCTTCACCGGCCTGAGGTCACTGTCAAAGAACGTTACGAAGAGACTTTAAAACTATTTAAGCAAATGAAGTTACCCAGCCCTGAGCGTATATACTTGAGTTATCCGCATCAGGTCTCAGGAGGGCAATGTCAACGCATTGTTATCGCTATGGCTCTTGCTTGCAAACCAGATGTTTTGATTGCGGATGAGCCCACTACGGCCTTGGATGTAACCACTCAAGCTGAAATTTTAAATTTGATTAATGATTTAAAGAAAATTTACGATAATGCGACGTTATTCATTACACATGATTTTGGGGTAGTTGCTGATATCGCTGACAGAGTAGTAGTGATGTGTCATGGGAAAATAATTGAGCAAGGCAGCAAAGCAGAGGTCTTATTAAAGCCTAAAGAACCATATACAAAATTACTCGTCGACGCTATGCCCTTACTTGAAACTAGCAGGGATCCCAACAATGCGCTAATTGAGGATCCAGTGGTCGAAGTTAACGGTCTGAATAAGGTTTATCGTACAGGTCCACAGACTGTGAATGCCCTTGTTGATGCAAACTTTTCATTGCAAAAAGGAGAAACTTTAGGGGTTGTTGGGGAGAGTGGTTCGGGAAAGTCAACACTGGCTAAGACAATTATAAGATTAATTGAACCAACCTCCGGATCTGTAGTAATAAATAATGAGGATTTCCTTGCTCTGACTAATGAAAAACTGGTTTCTGCAAGGAAAAATATTCAGATGATATTCCAAGATCCATTTGGGTCCCTAAACCCTTGCCAAACTGTCGGTTACATGATCACTCGTGGATTGTTGTTGCAAGGCGTACCGTCCAAAAAAGCTTGGGATAAAGCAAAAGAATTATTGGATCAAGTAGGCTTGGGAGAAGCCTCAATGAAAAGAAAACCAATAAATTTTTCAGGTGGCCAAAGACAGCGAATTGGCATTGCTCGCGCGCTCAGTATGCAACCTGATGTGGTGGTGGCGGATGAAAGTGTTTCTGCACTTGATTTATCTGTTCAAAAACAAGTTTTACGGTTAATGAACGATCTCCAGAGTAAATACGAAATGGCTATGATTTTTATCACTCACGATTTACGAGTGGCGGCACAGATCTCCGATTATATTGCGGTAATGGAAAAGGGTTCGATCGTAGAATATGGAACTGCGCGAACTATCTTCGAAAACCCAAAACACGAATATACAAAAAAGTTAATAGACGCAGCCCCTGGTCGTAATTGGAGCCCGCCACGGCTGAAGCCAGAGGATGCTTTGAAAATTTCACGAGAATTGCAGGCCCTTTGATACTGGTCATTAAAACCATTTAATTATGTAAATAAAATACTAAAAAGTTCTATGTGCTGATAAAAGAAAGGAAAGAAAGTGTTTATTGCTATGAATAGATTTAAAATAGTTCTGGGAGCGGAAAAAACTTTCGAGGATATTTGGCGATCTCGCGACAGTACGTTAAAGGATGTTGATGGGTTTTTAACCTTTAATCTAATCAAAGGGGAATCAAACGATCAGTATACCTTGTATGCCTCTCATACTACCTGGAACTCAAAGTTAGATTTTACGAATTGGACAAAATCTGAAGAATTCAGACAGGCTCATAAGGACGCAGGTGCTCATTCTGATATTTACCTTGGGCATCCAGTCTTCGAGGGTTTTGAGGCGGTCATGTAACTGTAATGTGGATGATAAAATGGATATAAGAAAATTATTAATCGCTTTACTGATTGGCATAACAATCGGTTTATTTTTTGAGCAATTTTGAGATCTCAATGATACAAACAGAGACAGTTTTAGGATGGTAAATTTGTTACTCGTAGCAGTGGGCGGTGCTTTTGGTTCAGTGTTACGTTTCGGGATTGGTAACCATGTCAATTTCCCATTTGGTACGATGACCGTAAATATATTGGGAGCTGTTTTTGCCGGAAGCATTTATGCAGTTTTCGTTGACCACATCAACCATAGGGCTTTTATGTTGCTTATGCCTGGCTTTTTAGGTGGCTTTACAACCTTTTCGGCATTTTCTTTAGATGTGTTAAAATTATGGGAACAACAAAACTTAAATATTTTATTTTTGTACTTAATTTCAACTTTAATTTTTTCTTTATTAGGCGTTTGGTTAAGCTATAAGATTACGTTGTGGTATTTTAGCTAATATATTTAGTAAATAGATTTGACCTTAATAATTGTTAACGGTCTGAAGATTTGTAATTAACTATGAAGAAAAAATTGGATTTGTAGCAGAAAATGCAAAGGCCAAAAAAATCCCGTGTGCTGCACCTACTGAGCATGGCCCAATACTATTTCTTTGGTATTTTCCAATAAACCCAAACACAATAAAATAGAAAATATAGATAGGTACTGTTGTAAACATCACGCCGTATTGCCCTGGGTAAAGTGTTAATAGAATTGAAAATCCTAATATTGGTGCAATCCGAGTAAAAACCGCTACTGATCGAGTAGACATTGAAACAAGCTTTTCTATTGCCATACAAAATATAGTTATGGGAACAAGTAATGTAATAAATGCATAAAATCGATGGTGAGTGAGAAAGAACGAGCCGATAAAATGATTAATTAAAATAGCCAAGATCAAGAAAGTTAGTACTAGTTTTAGGAATGGAATAAAATAAAATTTACCAAGATCTTCCCTTACCTTGTTAGACAGGCAGAGTATAACAATCCCAATAAGACCAAAATAAGTCGCGATACTGCCAAAACCGAAGATTGAAAAAGGTTCAAACTGAACAAAGCTTGATAAACAAGCAATAATTAGCGACGAAAAACTTATTAAAACAGACCTAGCCTTACTAATACTATCTCTCTCCTGGTAATTCTGCGTCGAGATGCTCAATCGTGAACCCCCAAATGTTATCAACGTTAAACTTAGTAAGGTCCACATAATATGCGTAGCCCAAAAGGGTCGAGCATAATAATTTAGCTTGAACCAATCGATGATCTCTTTGGATGTCTTTGGGGCATAAATGACGCTGACGTGTCCAGTGTTTTTTGTATAAGATGCTTTTCTTCTGTTTGGTCCTTGTAAATACTCGATATTTTCGGCTGCACTTGGATCTACTAACTGAGTAAATTTCAATGAATGGGAACGTAGATGTTTTTCAAACTGACCAGATATTAGTAATAGATCATTGGGAAATTTTTTTGTAACTTTAGTCGAATAGGGTGAAATTGCGGCAATTGATGATATATTCTTGTATTCGCTTGCTCGAATAACGATATCGGACGCCATCGAATGACCAATTAAGTATAATTTTATGTCGCTTCCATATTCTGTTTCTAAAAAGTCTATTACACTGATCAGTTGATCAACAAGTTGTTGGGTAGTGCCTGAAAGCTCTGTGGGGTTATTTACCAATTGATCGCTGTTGGAGCCATGTCCGATGAAGTCAAATAATACCGCATTACTTCCCGCATTCGCAATATCGAATGCTATTTGCCGCATCATTTCTTTCGAACCTGCATAGCCATGACAAATAATTGTGTAAATTTTTGACGATTGCTTGCTGCCAATAATTTCAATACTGTTTCCACCTAAGTATTCAAACTTACTTTTGTAAGAATGTCTGCCAACTTGAATAGCTATGAGTATTATCAGCCCCGCGAGAAGGGCAACCATTGGTAACCTGCAAATTTTATTCATAAATTTATTCTCTGAGCAGTTGTTGAAGGCAGCTTTACAATGTGAGTTAGTTCCAAAAATTTATTCTGCCAATATTCAATTGTTATAGGTTTTTGCAGTGTATTGATTTTAATATCTTCTGGCGTCTGTCGGAGGCATATATTTTTCATTCACTAAATATCGCATACAGTTTGCTATTATAGGATGCATAAACTGCCCCTCCTACAGTAAAAGTGCATGAGGCTTATTTCGATGTAAGCTTTATTTAACTTGACATCGTACTGTAGATCACATGTCATGTAGCCTCTGATGTTGGGGGATGTTATGGGAAATCAGAAAGCATTAGGCTTTAAAATTTCAGAAATAAGTGAACTGGCTCGTATGGAATTCGAAAAGAAAAAAAATTCGACCCGAAACCATCTAGGCAAGCCAGATAAAAAAATCACAGACTCTGTTTTACGGCAATTGAAAGAACATGAGAAAATTTTAAAAAATAAATTTTGATTATATTTCTACCACAGTATACCAAGAATAATTACAACCCACGCTAACCCAACAGCAATAGCTGATAGAGCGACAGCAGCGCTTGCAGTGTCTTTTGCTTGTTTAGCAAGTTCCCTTTTATCCCCAGATATATCATCCACAACTCGTTCGATCGCAGTATTCATACATTCCATTGCAAGAATTAAAACACCTCCCATGATCAATAGCGACCGTTCAGCAGTTGATATGGGAAGTGCCATTGCCGCTGCAAAAGAAATAACGTTTGCGACAACCCATTGATATACGCTTTTTTCCGTAATCAAAACGTGCAAAAAACCTTCCCAAGACCATATTGCTCTTTGCTTAGTGTGATTGAGTATTTTAAGAAACATAGTGGTTTCACCTAAACTGAAGTTGATTTGTAAACAGTTCAGACTTTTTCTTCAGAGCTGATTTCTGATGCCCTTTGCTCAACTAATTCAACAATGTGATCAATCATTTTTGTGTTCTCTATTCTATGGTCTTGTTTGCCTGCCCAATAAACCATCCCATTTCCGGCTCCACCACCGGTAAACCCAACATCGGTCATCAATGCTTCACCAGGGCCATTTACAACGCAACCAATTATAGACAAGCTCATTGGTGTTTTGATGTGCTCAAGTTTTCTTTCCAAAATTTCGACGGTTTTTATAACGTCAAAGCCTTGCCGTGCGCAGGATGGACAAGAAATTATATTTACCCCTCTATGCCTCAAGCCTAGGGATTTTAAAATTTCATATCCTACCTTAACTTCTTGAACTGGATCAGCAGATAATGAAACGCGAATTGTATCTCCTATTCCCATCCATAATAAATTTCCAAGTCCTATTGCTGATTTGATTGTTCCAGTGGTTAGACCACCTGCTTCAGTAATTCCGAGGTGAATAGGCGCGTCTGTAGCTTCAGCTAGAGCTTGGTAGGCTGCCGCTGCCATGAAAACATCTGAGGCCTTGCAGCTTATTTTAAATTCGTGAAAATCATTATCTTGCAGAATTTTAATATGATCCAACCCGCTTTCTACCATTGCGTCTGGGCAGGGTTCACCATATTTCTCAAGCAAATGTTTTTCCAATGAGCCAGCGTTAACACCTATTCGAATGGCGCAATCGTTATCTTTTGCAGCCTGAATAACTTCCTTCACACGTGCTTTTGATCCAATGTTTCCAGGATTAATTCTCAAACATGCAGCGCCAGCTTCTGCAGACTCAATACCTCTTTTATAGTGGAAGTGAATATCTGCGACTATTGGTACTGGGCTATTTTGAATAATTGCTTTTAGTGCTTTACTGCTTGCTTCATCAGGAACTGAAACTCGAACTAAGTCTGCGCCAGCATCCGCTGCAGCTGTTATTTGTTTAACTGTTGCTTTTACATCTGTTGTGTCTGTGTTGGTCATAGTCTGGACTGAAATTGGCGCATCACCACCTATTGCAACACTGCCGACCGTTATCTGTCGCGATTTTCGTCTTTCGATAGTGCGCCATGGGCGAACATGGTTGATAGACATTTTAATCCCCAAATGTTGCGAAATTACTTACTACAAGGCTAAGACTTAGTTACGATTCTCGCAAGACGCCAGTTAATCATTTGCATTAGTATTGAAACTGCTAAACTTGGCGTCGGCAACTAACTTTTGCAGATCTGGGTCACTTTTATATTGCGCTGGTTCGTAACTCGCCAAAATAGATTTAGGATCCAGTGTCACATTTTTTACAACATTTACACCTTTACCCGCAGGACCGTACAAAATACCATCTATAGCCAAATAAACGTAGCCAGACATACCGGCCAGAAGTGTAGGTGGCTTCTCAGTCTGTGGAAGAGCAAACTCCGACCCGGGTTGCATCAAATTTTTGTAAATAACTGATCCATCAGCAGAGATGATTTCTATCCATGCTTCTTTTGAAGTAATTAATGTCACTACCGGAGGAATATCTTTAGACACTTTTGGAAAATTTGCCTGAATATTATCGTCAACGCTGTTTTTTCTAGGTATTAAATCTGAAATGATTTCTTCTATTCCAATTTCTTCCTTCGATGGAACCGGTGCAAAAAGCCCAAATTGATTCGGATCTAGCTTAGATATAGGCTCATCTCGTGCAACAATTACTGGCTGATCGAGAGCAGTAGATCTGTAGATTCTATTTATTCTAGATGAATTTTGTTGAGAACTCTCTGAGTTTTCAAGCATGAGGTTATTCGTAATATCCAAAGCTGTAGGCAAAATTTGAAGTTCCGTCAGTACCACCGGTTGGCTCTCAGTTGGAGTTAGGTCAACTTTTTGTATTTCCTGAAAAAAGGACCAAGCTCCGTATCCGAGTGCAGATACTAGAGCGATGGTTACGCCGAGTGAACCCACAGCACCTGGCTCTATATTTTCATACCATTTCTTTTGTTCTGGCAAATACGCCGTAGTTGGTCGGGTAAATAGGCTATCTTTTGAAGTTCGCTTACTCGTTTTAACTTCTTCAATTTGGAGTTTTGATCTTGCAACTCCATGTATGGCGTTAAAACCACTTTCATTGCAAAAAAGGGTATAAATTATATCTGGGTCCAACTCTAAATAGCGAGCATACGATCTTACAGAACCGGCAATAAATCCTTGAGATTCAAATACTGTAGGATCACAATTTTCTATCGCAGCAACATAATTAGCCTTAATTTTGAGTTCTTTTTCCACATCAAGCAATGATTTACCCAAAGTGGCGCGTTCTCCTCTTAAAATATCACCTAGGCGAAAGTCATAATCGTCAAACCCTTTTGGGTGCGTCATATGTGAAATTGCATTACCTTTTGGCTCACGCCACTTCATATCTTTTCCAACCAATAATATTTCGCAGTCGATTCGCAAATTGTATGCCAAACAGTTAGCATAATAACCGAATAAAGCACATACAAGTTAGATCGAGTTATTAAGCGGACAGTTCGGTCCTGTTCAGCGCGCAATGAGACCACAATTCGTCCATAACGCTCACTAAATGATCTATCTCCTTCTTACCGTGGACGGGAGATGGCGTAAAACGCAACCTTTCAGTACCTCTCGGAACTGTAGGGAAGTTTATTGGTTGGACGTAAATTTTGTGATTCACCAACAGAAGATCGGAAAGTTTTTTGGTGTGAATTGGGTCTCCAACAATAACTGGAACAATGTGAGAACCGTGATCAATTATCGGTAAACCCAGACCTTTTAAACGCAGTTTAAGAATTTTTGCGTTCAGTTTATGTTTTTCCCGTATCTCTTGGTTTTCCTTCAAATGACGTACAGAGGCTAAAGCTCCTGCTGCTAAGGTGGGCGCAAGTGATGTAGTGAAAATAAAACCTGGAGCGTAACTTCTTATTGCATCACAAATTTTACCACTTGATGCGATATATCCGCCCATAACTCCGTACGCCTTTGCCAGGGTACCATTAATTATATCAATTCGATCCATAAGATTTTCTTGCTGCGCGACGCCTGCACCAGATGCCCCGTACATACCCACGGCGTGCACTTCATCTAAGTAAGTCATGGCTGAAAACTCTTCAGCCAAATCGCAAATCTCTTTTATTGGAGCAAAGTCACCGTCCATCGAATAAATCGATTCAAAGGCAATTAATTTTGGTGCCGCTCGATCGTCTTGCTCCAACAGTTTACGGAGGTGGCCCATATCATTATGTTTAAAGATCCGCTTCTCTCCGCCGTTTCGTCGTATTCCTTCAATCATGGATGCGTGGTTTAATTCGTCTGAATAAATTATTAAATTTGGCAACAACTTTGCTAAGGTAGATAGTGTCGCGTCATTTGCTATGTAGGCACTTGTAAAGAGTAGGGCGGACTCCTTTAAATGAAGGTCAGCCAATTCTCTTTCAAGCTCTTTGTGATAAATTGTTGTGCCGGATATGTTTCTAGTACCACCTGAGCCAGCACCTGCTTCGTCCAGGGCCTCGTGCATCGCTTCAAGTACTAAACTATTTTGTCCCATGCCTAAATAATCGTTACCGCACCAAACAGTTATTTTTTCAAACTCACCGCTCGATGATCGCCATGAGGCATACGGAAAATTGCCGCGCTCGCGTTCTATATCTATAAAAGTTCGGTATCGTCCTTCGTCATGCAAACGACTAATTGAGGCTTCAATCTGGTCTTCGTACTTCATTATTTACTCTTCCACTTGGGTCGTTAGAAAGCATGCTATCGAACATTCCTATGACAAACATATTCATAAACCCAGGTATGTCAAAAAAAATAATTCTCTTTTTAAAGTTAAATAGCAGGAGTTAAAAAAGAAGCTAGTTAAAATATGGTGCCGATTGACGCATGTGATTTTGGCAGTTGTGCGAAGACTTAAAAAAGTTAAAGTTATAAAGAACAGATAGATACTGTTGTGTCAAAGTTTTGTTAAAACCTAAGTTGCTTTTTTAGTTCAAAATCATTTGTAAAAAGGAAATCCCAAACTTTAAATGTTTTCAGGATTTGAGAAAAAACTTTTGATTTCAGATAAATGTGAGATATTTCTCGTCGAGAAAGGCGAGGGCATCCCATTGATCCTTCTTCACGGGTTCCCGCAAACCCATGCAATGTGGTCCGAAGTTGCTCCCTTACTTTCAAAGAAATATCGGGTTATTTGCCCCGATTTACGTGGGTATGGCAAGTCAGGTAAACCATTAGGTTATGAAAATTATACTTTTCGCAACATGGCGAAAGATCTGATAGCTATTTTACATTCTCTAGATATTAAAAAGGCGCACTTCATTGGTCATGACAGGGGTGCAAGAGTTGTATATCGACTGGCTATCGATCATCCAGAATTAGTATCTTCGGCCATGTTAATGGATATCGTGCCAACACATAAAGTATTTTCTGAGCTATCTGCGGCATTAGCCTTTTCATACTATCATTGGTTTTTCTTATCCCAACCTCATCCAGTTCCGGAAACTTTGATAGGTAAGGACCCCGATCAATTTTATAATAGTTGCTTGCAAGGGTGGGGCGGTACAAGCAAAAGTGCATTTTCAAAAAAACAAATAAATGAGTATCAAAAAAGCTGGGGAAATGAAGACTGTATCCGAGCGATGTGCGATGATTACAGAGCGGCTTATCATATAGATCAGTATGATGAAGCTAATGATAGCAAGTCCCCAATCAAAGTGCCATTTGCTGCTGTTTGGGGACGAGATGGAGTTATGGCGAAGACATTTGATATGCAATCCATTTGGGAAACCGAGGGCGAATTTTACACTGGCGTTGAAATGCCTGGAGGCCATTTCTTTGTTGACCAATTTCCATCAGAGACCAGCGATGTGATTGATAAATTTATAAAAAATAGAGTTCAATAATTTAAGCATTGATAAGTTTATTTTGTTCGTTCTGAATGTATTGCTTTTGAAAGTATTTCTAATGGCACAAAGCCACGTAGGAATTGATCTCCAAGAATAAATGTTGGTGTTCCGCTAATTTGCAGTTTTTGTGCTAACTCTCCGGTTTGATCAATTTCTTGTGCAACTAAATCAGATTGCATTGCCTCGAACAGTTCTTCAGGGTTTAGCTCTAGTTCCTTTGCTATCCTACGAAGATAAATTTCAGTTGGCTCTGCCGTGAGCGCCAATAGGATATCATGAGCCACCTTATATTTCTCTGGCCCACCAATATTCTTAACGGCTATTGCAAACTTTGAACTTACTAATGAAGCTTCCCCTAAAATAGGAAATTCTTTCACAACAAATCTTATATTGTCATCTTTCGCGATTAATTCGCGAACTAATTCAGCTGCTTTGCGGCAATAGCCACATTTATAGTCTACAAACTCAACGATGGTAATATCACCGTCTGGGTTACCCCCCACGTAGGAGTAGTTATCATAAAATATTTCGTTAAAATTGGATTGGATTAGTTCTTCATCTTCTTGAACTTCTAGAGCTGCTTCTCGCTTTCTTACAATATCTGCCGCTTCAAAAATTATATCTGGATTCTCAAGAATGTAGCGCCGAATTTCTTTTTGTAATACTTTTCTATCGGCATTTGTTAAATTGTTTATGTCCATTGCAATCGATATTGAGCTGAATGCGAGGAACCATATTGTAGCAATAATTAATTTATAAAACATTCTACCTTACTTTAATAAATTAAAATTCGCCTGACTTAAAATCAAATCTGTGATTTCTTATTAGGCAATTTTAAAATTTCACCAACTTTATACTCATTTAAAGAAAAATTTTTATGATATTCTAGACCGAGCATCTTTATAATATATTTTTTTTAGATATACACAAATTAACTTCGATTTAAAATTCTTTAAAAAGATCTTGGAGTACTGGAATGAAAAACTCAGCTCGCGGATCGGTGGATCCGTTCATTGTAATGGATGTTATGGAAGCTGCAAGTAAGATAGAAAAAGCTGGGCATGATGTTATACATTTAGAGGTTGGACAGCCTGGGACGTCAGCCCCTATCTTAGCTAAAGAGAGCGTAATTGATAGTTTATCAGCGTCCACATTGGGCTACACCGTAGCACTAGGTATCCCTGAACTGAGAAAAAAAATAGCGGAGTTATATTGGCATTGGTACAAAGTCAAAGTTGACCCTCAAAGAATTATAGTAACCCCTGGATCGTCAGGTGCATTTATACTAGCATTCACGGGACTATTTGATGTGGGAGATTCAGTAGGCATAGGATCGCCTGGCTACCCAAGTTATAGGCAAATTCTCAAAGCCCTGAGCTTAAATACCGTCACAATAAAAGCGTTGAGTGATAATAAATTTCAGCCAGTGCCTACTGACGTTATCAACAATAAACTTGATGGGTTACTAGTTGCGTCACCGGCCAATCCAACTGGCTCTATGCTGAATAGAGATGAGCTTGAAAAGTTGATGGCGGCTTGTAAAAAGAAAGAAACTGCATTTATCAGTGATGAAATTTATCATGGTATTGAATATGAGACCAGAGCCGTATCTGCTTTAGAAGTTTCTGATGATTGTTTTGTTATTAATTCATTCTCGAAATATTTTTCGATGACTGGCTGGAGATTGGGATGGATAGTCGTTCCAAACAAGCATATTCGACAATTTGAAAGATTAGCTCAAAATATGTTTATTTGTGCTCCACATATATCACAAATTGCGGCTTTAGGAGCGCTAGATGCTCATCATGAATTAAATCAGAATGTACAAACTTATAAAACCAACCGGGCTATGCTAGCCGAGCAGCTACCTAATTTAGGGCTTGCAAAGTTTGCTCCACCGGACGGTGCTTTTTACTTTTACGTCGATGTGTCAGAGTATACGGACAATAGTGTAAATTTCGCTAATGAAATTTTGGAGGAGGTGAATGTTGCGGTGACTCCAGGAATTGATTTCGATCCGGACCGTGGTCTCAAAACCATTCGTTTGTCGTACGCTTGCAGTACTCCAGATCTAAAGGAGGGATTGAAGCGACTGAATAATTTCATGAGTAAATACAGACTGTAAAATGAAACCTTTAAAAGTACTATTTTTGTTTTTTCTTAGAGTTACAATTCTTGGACTAAATATTGCCTTTATTCCATTGGCTCAGATTGGAAATGCTTCCAATTTTAATGATGGATATGGTTTGCGACTAAAATTGGATGAGGCGGTGCCGTTCAAGGTTTATAGCTTGAATTATCCAAACAGAATTGTTTTAGAATTGAATACGGAAACCCATAAAAATCTTAACGATTTCGATATAAAAAGTTCACCACTTTTGGGGGAAATGAAATTTAAAAAACTTGTCGATGGTTGGGTGGCCATTTCTATTTATATAAGCAAACCGGCAAAAGTGCAAAATCTGACGATGAAGCCTAACAAACTGGACGCTTCAAAAGTCGAGCTGAGCTTTGAGCTGTTCCCAATAGTTCAGTATGAGTTTGATAGAATTGTTGAAATATTTTCTGGTACTAGTAGTGACGAGCCTGCCGTGACGATTGAAAATAATTTCTATGATAATGAAAATAACAAACTGATCGTTGTGATTGATCCTGGGCACGGTGGTTTAGATCCCGGAGCTCAGGTCAAAACTGTTCGTGAAGCTGACTTAATGCTGTCATTGGCTCAGGTCGTAGTTGAAGAAGTAAAACGTCTTGATAACACAGAGGTTATTTTAACAAGGACAAATGATCAATTTACGTCCTTGGATAAAAGACTGATGTTAGCAGTTCAGGCTGGAGCAGATCTTTTCATTTCTTTGCACGCCGATACTGTCGAGAAGGGTAAGGCTTCCGGGGCGACTGTTTATACTTTATCGCAAGAAGCTTCTGATCAAGCGAGTGCAAGGCTGGCTGCAAGGCATGGTGGAAATGAACTTATTTCTGGCGTTGACCTTACAGGTGCTGATACTGCAGTCACTACTGCGCTAATGGGCCTCCTTAGACAAGAAAATACTGTGAGATCTAACGCGTTTTCTAAATCAATCATAAAAAACTTGGAATACTTAAGTATCAAACTAAACCCGAAACCGTCTCGGAAGGCAAATTTTTCTGTATTAAAGCTTCCTAGTGTTCCCTCAGTTTTGATTGAAACTGGTTTCATGTCTACCAGTTCTGATTTACAAAACTTGCAAGACCGTGATTGGGCTGAGAAATTTGCTTTAGCGATATCTTCTGGAATTTTAGAATGGGTTGCAGGGGATCAATTATTGTCAAAGAATAGAATGCAATGACGCAAAAGAGAAATGATAATGGTCAAATCGAGGTTAACTTCACCATTTTTTAGCCGGCTGAGAATATTAGAGTTGCTTGTTCGATCTGTTCAAGGTGTGTTTGGTTTTCTGGGTACTGTTTTTACTCTTGTTACAATGAGCACAATTGTTTGTGGACTATCCTTGGGGGGTATTTTTTGGGTTTATGGTCGCGACTTACCAAGTCATAAATTTCTTGCCCAGTATAAACCCCCAACAATTAGCCGAATCTATTCTGCTGAAGGAAAAATAATTGATGAGTTCGCAAAGGAGAGGCGTTTATTTACACCGGCAAATGAAATCCCAAGTTTGATTAAACACGCTTTTATTTCTGCAGAAGATAAAAATTTTTATAATCATCCAGGTTATGATTTAAGGGGCATTTTATCTGCCTTGGTAGATGCAGTTCAGTCAAGAGGTAAGCGAATAAGGGGAGCCTCAACAATAACACAGCAAGTTATGAAGAATTTTTTATTGGATGGATCGCGAAGAGCAGAGCGAAAGGTCAAAGAAATAATATTAGCGACCAGAATAGAGGGGAGTTTGTCAAAAGAACAAATTCTTGAGCTATATTTGAATGAGATCTTCTTAGGCCAAAATTCATACGGAGTTACGGCTGCTTCGCAGACTTACTTCAACAAAACCTTAGATGAATTAGCGCCTAATGAGGCTGCCTTTCTTGCCGCATTGCCTAAAGCACCATCTGATTACCATCCTGTACGTGAAAAAAAACGGCTACTGGAAAGGCGCAATTATGTATTGAAAGAAATGTTTCAGAACGACTATCTTTCTAAAGAAGTCTATGAGTATGAATTAACACAGCCAATTAAATCAGTACAAGGTCAAGATTATACTGGGTTTCGTTCCGAATTGCCTAGTAGAAACTACTTCACAGATGAGATCAGGAGGCAGCTTAGCCGAACTTTCGGAGAAGAAGAGTTCTTTACAGGCGGTATGACTGTACGATCAACATTTGATCCATTTTTGCAACAAAGAGCTGCTCTTGCTTTACAAAGAGGTCTCGAAAAATATGATCGTATTCAAGGGGTATGGCGTGGAACTGGAAAAAAAATTCCATTTGAAATTTTGAGTGATGAAAAAAAATTGCAAGAGTCACTAGCCAGTTTGAAGCTACCAAGAGATATTAATTTAGATGGTCAATGGATCCCTGCGGCTATTCTTGGAATTGAAAACTCTAAGTTACGCATCGGGATTGAGGGAATAAAAGAAACTGCTGCCGGGAATTGGATCCCTCCAAGTGATATAACCTGGGTCAGAAAGTTTTTAAATTCGGGTAAGCTTGTGGATGTGTCTGGAAAGTTTTCAGATTTTCTCAATCTTGGAGATGTTGTTTTAGTCCGGAAGTTAAATGATCCAGATGGAAATTTTGTGCGTTGGAGTTTGCGGCAAGTAAGTGAAGTCCAAGGCGCGTTTATGGCAATGGACGTCAATAATGGACGTGTCATTGCCATGCAAGGGGGCTTTTCCTATGAGTCTTCTGTTTTTAACCGAGCCACACAAGCAAATAGGCAGCCTGGTTCAAGCTTCAAGCCATTTGTATATGCTTCAGCTTTAGATAGCGGGTATTCTCCCGCTACAGTTGTTATCGATGCTCCAATTGAAATTGACACGCCGCAAGGTTTGTGGCGCCCAAAAAACTATAATGATAAATTTTACGGACCAACACCGTTGCGAACTGGAATAGAAATGTCCCGAAATCTAATGACAATTCGTTTGGCTCGAGAAGTTGGCCTAGATATTATTGCTAACTATGCTGAAAAATTCGGTGTGTATGATGATATGAAGGAATTTCTTGCCAATTCTCTTGGATCAGAAGAAACAACTCTCTATCGAATGGTCGCTGCTTACGCAATGTTTGCGAATGGTGGCGAGAGGGTTATGCCTACCCTCGTCGATCGGATTCAAGATCGTTATGGTAAGACTATATATAAGCATGATCAGCGAATTTGCTTGGATTGCGGTATCGATCACCTATCCTTGGGGGATGTTCCTACAATTCTAACGAACAGAGAACGTGTAATGGACAGAACAACGGCCTATCAATTAACCTCGATGATGGAAGGTGTCGTCTCCCGCGGTACGGCAAAAAGAACAGTGAACCTATCTGTTCCAACTGCCGGAAAAACAGGTACGACCAATGAAGCAAAAGATGTCTGGTTTTTGGGGTTCACATCTAATATCGTGGCTGGTTGTTACATTGGTCATGACATTCCGCGACCAATGGGAAAGAGATCTGGAGGCGGTTCAATGTGTGGGCCGGTCTTTAATGAATTTATGTCTACTATAACGGAGATTTATGGCGGGGCTGATTTTGTAATTCCCGAGGGCGGGAAGTTTATTAAAATAGATAGATATTCCGGGGAACGTCTTTCAGATGATGCAGAGGGTGAAAATGTCGTTTCTGAGTTTTTTAGAGATGGTGAGGAACCAAAGTTTGGTTTAACGTTTGATGGCGGCTTTGCAATGGGAAGTAATTTTACTTTAATCAAACCTGGCGAATCTGGCTTAAGAGAAATTAAGACCTCGACCGGAGATACGGTTTTAGTAGCGCCGAAAGCAACTTTGGGAACTTTGAGTGCAGGTGGTTTATACTGAGCTTGCTCTTAGTGCACCACTGGTTTAAAAATTCCTTAAATGGTAATGAGGTAACCTTAATATATGCGTGCTGATATCCAGATTGTTATAAATGAAATCGAAAAATCTTTGTCACTTTTGCGGCAGCGGCTTGACTGGGACAATGTTAAGAAAAAGCGAGAGGAGTTTGACGCTTTAACGGAAGATCCCGATCTTTGGAATGAGCCTGACAAAGCACAAAATCTTATGCGTGCACGGCAAAATTTTATAGATCAGTTAGATGGTCACGACGCAATCAGTAACGAATTGAAAGAAAATATAGAATTAATCGAATTAGCTGAAATCGAAGCCGATGAGGAAATATTGCAAGAAGTTTTCGCAGCTTTACAAATGCTTAAAAAGAGGGCGTCAGCAAAAGAATTAGAAGCTTTATTGAATGGGGAGGCGGATGGGAATGATACATTTCTTGAAATCCATGCTGGAGCGGGGGGTACAGAAAGTTGTGACTGGGCGGGAATGGTTTCCAGAATGTATGTAAGGTGGGCCGATAGAGCTGGCTACAAAGTTGAACTTCAATCAGAAACTGCCGGCGATGAAGCGGGTCTTAAATCGGTAAGTTACAAAATTTCAGGTCAAAATGCATACGGCTGGCTGAAAACCGAAAGTGGCGTACATCGTCTGGTAAGGATTTCTCCTTTTGATTCAGCTGCTAAAAGGCATACTTCGTTTTGTTCGGTGTGGGTCTATCCCGTAGTGGATGACAATATTGATATTGATGTAAATCCTAACGATATTAGGATTGACACTTTTCGCTCATCTGGTGCTGGTGGTCAACACGTGAACACAACAGATTCAGCAGTTCGAATAACCCATAACCCCACAGGAATCGTCGTTACAAGCTCTGAAAAGTCGCAGCATCAAAATCGTGATATCGCAATGAAGGCTCTAAAGTCTCGGCTTTATCAGATGGAAATGGACCGTAGAAATGCGGCAATTAATGAAGCACATGAAAATAAGGGTGATGCTGGGTGGGGCAATCAAATAAGGTCGTACGTTCTTCATCCATACCAAATGGTCAAGGACTTAAGAACTTCTTACGAGACTTCCGATACGAAAGGTGTCCTTGACGGCAGTCTTGATGAGTTCATGGCTGCAACCCTAGCTCTTGATCTATCCGGAAAATCAAGAGCCGAGGCAACATCTTGAAAATGATAGTTGGTAAGGTAAAGTTATTTTAGCTCTAAAAGAAATGATTGATACTCTGTGGATATTTTAAACAAAGAGGCTTGGGAACAAAAGGCACTTATTAAAGCTGGTGCATTAAGCGTTCAGGAATTAATGCAGGAGACTTTAGCTCGGATTCAAACCGTAAATCCAATGGTAAACGCCTTAGTTGATCTGCTTAACGAAGAGGACTGTGTCAATCTTACGTCCGAAAACTATGCACTTGAGAGGTCCTTGGGCGGAATGCCTATGGCAATTAAAGATTTAGCCAATGTAAAAGGGTTTAAAACTACTGAAGGATCTCCATTGTATTCAGGTAGAGTTGCCCAAAAAGATGATCAAATGGTAGCTAGATTACGAGCTGCTGGAGCACTATTTATTGGAAAGACAAACAC
Source organism: uncultured Rhodobacterales bacterium (assembly GCA_963999845.1). Taxonomy (GTDB): domain Bacteria; phylum Pseudomonadota; class Alphaproteobacteria; order Rhodobacterales; family Rhodobacteraceae; genus Salinivivens. The sequence goes on from CAXEVV010000001.1 coordinate 18,825, forward strand.
GCCTGAGTTTGGATTGGGCAGTAATACTTTCAACCCAGTGTATGGGAAAACTAAAAACCCATATGATCTATCCAAGACTTGTGGTGGCTCATCTGGAGGAGCGGCAGTTGCGTTAGCTACGAGAATGTTAAGTATTTCTGACGGATCTGACATGATGGGATCGTTAAGAAATCCAGCTGCTTGGAATAATATTTATGGTTTGCGCCCCACTTGGGGGCTTGTTCCTCCGGAGCCTACAGGGGAAATGTTTCTATCTCAATTATCGACTTTGGGTCCAATGGCTCGATCGCCAAAGGATTTAGCAATGTTATTGGATGTTCAGGCCAATCGCATCGAAAATGAATCGTTTATTTCATCAGCAAAGACTTTCTCTAATTTTACAGAAGAGCCAATTATGAAAGGTATCAAAGTTGGATGGTTAGGGGACTGGAGCGGAACATTACCTTTTGAGGATGGTTTATTAGATTTATCTCAAGAAGCATTGAACGAAATGTCTTCTTTGGGTGCTATTATACATGACTTAAAGGCTCCCTTTGCAATGAATGATATTTGGACATCTTGGAGTGATTTACGTGCTTGGCAAATTTCTAATGGACTGAATGAAATTTACGAAGACCTCGAAATGCGGCAATACTTAAAGCCTGAAGCAGTTTGGGAAATCGAGTGTGGTTTGTCGTTGAGTGGCCAAGATATATACAAGTCTGCATTGAAGAAATCGAAATGGTATAACTCGGCATCACAGCTATTTGAAAAATTTGATTTGCTTGTTTTGCCTAGTACTCAGGTGTGGCCATTTGATCTGGCTGAAATTTATCCAGTCTCCATTAATAATCAAGAAATGGATACTTATCACAGATGGATGCAAGTAACTATTCCGGCAGGTTTATTGGGTCTGCCAGTGGTCAATATACCAATTGGATTTGGGAAAAAAGGTTTGCCGGCTGGGCTGCAACTAATCGGCTCAAAAGGATCTGATGGCCATATTTTACGCATTGCTCAAGCATGGCATGAACATACAAAGTGGCCTGATGTAAACATTCCAAAGTTTTCTTAGAGCGGTACCTATAAAGTTGCTAGATCAATTTGCTATTTTATCCTACCCACTTTTCATTTCGCAATGATTATTAAATTATATTGCGGATAATGTGCCTGTTCTGTAAGCGGTTATTAAAAAGGAGATTTTTATGGCTCTTGCTTTTATTGCGCCTGGGCAAGGCGCTCAATTTGTAGGAATGGGGCTGGAACTGGCTAAATCATATCCTCAGTCTCGTTCCGTTTTTGAAGAGGTTGACGACGCATTAGGTGAGAAATTAAGCGATCTGATTTGGCATGGTTCAATTGAGGATTTAACACTTACGGAAAATGCACAGCCGGCTTTGATGGCGACTACTTTAGCGGTGTTCAGGGCTCTTCAGTCGGAGGGATTGAAACTAAGTGACGCTAAATTTGTTGCTGGTCACTCACTAGGAGAGTATTCTGCATTGGCTATGGCTGAATCTTTATCAATAAGTGATGCGGCGAAATTGCTTCGTATACGTGGCAGAGCAATGCAAAATGCAGTTCCAGTTGGGGTTGGAGCTATGGCCGCTATCTTGGGTCTTTCTTATAGTGATCTCGTCGAAATAACCAAACAAGCAGCCAGTAATGGTGTTTGCCAGGCGGCTAATGATAACGATCCATCTCAAGTTGTTGTTTCGGGGCACAAGGAAGCAGTCGAAAGAGCCATAGAAATTGCAAAAGAAGCCGGTGCAAAACGTGCTATACTTTTACCGGTAAGTGCGCCGTTTCATAGTGAACTCATGGCTCCAGCCTCTTTGAAAATGAAAGATGCCCTCTCAACTATTTCAATAATAGAACCGACCATACCTTTAGTTTCTAATGTAAGAGCGCAAGCAGTAACGCTACCCGATGAAATTCGCAATTTGCTTGTAGAACAAGTTACGGGAGTTGTTCGTTGGAGAGAGTCAATTGAGTGGATGGCAAATAATGGGGTTACAGAGATGTTGGAAATTGGTGCAGGACGAGCGCTATCAGGGATGGTCCGTCGCATTAATCGCTCCATTTCATGCGCATCTGTTTCCAATCCTGACGAAGTCACAAAAGTAATATTGTCACAAAGTGAGATAACATAATGTTTGATTTAGATGGTAAAAATGCCCTTGTCACTGGTGCTTCTGGAGGAATTGGAAGGGCTATTGCAGAGACACTCCATTCATCTGGTGCTACAGTAACGATCAGTGGTACTCGCATGGAACCCTTGGAGGAGTTAGCAAATGGTTTGGGTAAAAGAGTACATATTCTTAGTTGCGATCTATCAAACGGTGCGGAAGTTGAAAATCTATCCAAAAGTGCTCAAGAAAAAATGGGTTCGATAGACATTTTGGTAAATAATGCTGGAATAACACGCGATAATTTACTTATGCGAATGTCAGATGAAGATTGGGCTTCGGTCTTGGACATAAATTTAACTTCGACCATGAGGCTTTGTCGCGGAGTGTTGAGAGGAATGATGAAGGCGCGGTGGGGCCGAATAATAAATATTGGTTCAATAGTAGGTTCTACAGGTAACCCTGGACAAGGTAACTATGCTGCCTCTAAGGCGGCATTACTGGGCATGTCAAAGTCATTGGCAAATGAAGTAGCATCTAGAGGCATAACTGTAAATTGTATCGCTCCAGGTTTTGTAAAAACCGCTATGACTGATAAGTTGAACGATAACCAAAAGGAAGCGATTAAAAGTAAAATACCAGCTGGTAGGTTGGGCGAAGCTTCTGACATAGCTTACGCGACCCTATATTTGTCGTCTGAGGAAGCTTCCTACATCACAGGATCAACTATACACGTAAACGGTGGTATGGCTATGCTTTGATTTTCTCTATGTAATTAGATATTATTGATCAGCAAATCGACATCTGTAATGTTAAAAATTAATGCGCTTTGAATGTAAATTTTAAAAATTTTTGACCAAAAATGTTTGCCATTCCCGCATGCTATGATATAGGCGGCTAATAAATACAGGAAGACTTCCAAAATTGCCTTTCGTCCTTTTAGGAGAAGCAGAGCGCCCATCTGGGTGAAATCGACGCCCACTATGGGCAAAACGGGCTTAGCCCAAAATTTTATGAGGGAAATAGTATGAGCGATATCTCAGACCGCGTGAAAAAAATTGTAGTTGAGCATTTAGGGGTTGATGAAGATAAAGTAGTAGATAATGCGTCATTTATTGATGATCTAGGTGCTGATAGTTTAGACACTGTAGAACTAGTAATGGCATTTGAAGAAGAATTCGGTATAGAAATTCCAGATGATGCAGCGGAAAACATCCAGTCTTTTGGGGACGCTGTTAAATTCATCGAAGACGCTTCTTAATATTTTTCAGTATCCAGCGACCTTTGCCCTTATATTAGTATGAGGGCTTTTTATTAGACAATTTGGTCGCTAGCCTTGCTCAAAGAGCAAAAGTCGAGCTATTAGATATCTTAGGGTGCTTTGGCAAAGGAATAAGTATGCGTCGAGTAGTAGTTACAGGGCTTGGTTTGGTAACGCCATTGGCTTGTGGCGTGGAGGATACTTGGACCAGGTTATTAGGTGGTCAATCTGGTGCGGGTAGGATTTCAAGGTTCGATCCGGATCGTGTTACGACTAAATATGCTTGTGAGGTTCCTTTTGGGGACGGGTCAGGCGGAACTTTCAACCCAGATGCCTGGATGGAGCCAAAAGAGCGTCGTAAAGTTGATGATTTCATTTTGTACGGAGTGGCGGCGGCGGAACAAGCTGTCTCGGACGCTGGTTGGAAACCGATAAATGAAACAGATTTGGTACGAACTGGCGTAATGATCGGATCAGGAATTGGTGGTTTAAACTCAATAGCAGAAACCGCTGTATTAATCCACGAAAAGGGTCCAAGGCGTGTATCACCTTTTTTTATACCGGGGGCATTAATTAACCTTATATCTGGACAGGTAAGTATAAAATATGGTTTCAAGGGCCCAAATCATTCAGTAGTTACGGCTTGCTCTACAGGTGCACATGCTATTGGTGATGCCGCTCGTCTCATAATGACAGATGATGCAGATGTAATGATTGCAGGTGGTGCCGAAGCATCAATATCAGAAATAGGAATCGCCGGTTTCAATGCCTGCAAAGCTTTATCAACCAAATATGAAAGCGAACCGTCAGCTGCATCAAGGCCTTATGACATAAATCGTGACGGTTTTGTCATGGGAGAAGGCTCAGGAATTGTGGTTTTAGAGGAATTGGAGCACGCCGTAGAACGAGGCGCAAAGATATATGCTGAAATACTAGGCTATGGCTTGTCGGGTGACGCTCATCACATTACCGCACCGTCAGAAGACGGAGAGGGCGGTGAGCGGGCAATGCGAGCTGCCTTGTCAAAGGCTAAAGTAGATGCACAGCAGATCAATTACATAAATGCTCACGGGACATCAACGATGGCAGATACCATTGAGCTTGCCGCGGTTGAACGACTTATGGGATCAGCCTCTGCTAACGTAAAGATGTCATCTACAAAATCGATGACCGGTCACCTTCTGGGAGCGGCTGGAGCCATAGAAGCTATCTTCTCAATTCTGGCTATCCGTGATCAGATTGTTCCTCCAACCATTAATCTCGATGATCCCGCCGTAAGGACGGAAGTTGATTTAGTCGCTAATCAAAACCAAGAATGTGAAGTCAATTATGCCCTGTCTAATTCCTTTGGCTTTGGAGGTACGAATGCTTCATTACTCTTGGGTAAACTGAAGTAATGTTCCGCTCGTTGGCGTCGAACACACTGACTGCTTTAATTTTGGGATTTTTCTTAGTGGGCGCTTTGGGTGTTTGGGGTAAATCGCAATTCGTGACCGATGGTCCACTTCAAAGTGCAATTTGTTTTAAAGTGGGCAGTGGCAGTACCCTTCGGACTGTAGCTAAAAATTTAGTGAAGGATAAGGCTATCTCGTCAGATTTTATTTTTCGAGTGTCTATGGAATCCAGTGGTTTATCGAGGCGAATTAAAGCTGGTAGTTTTCTAGTTCCTAAAAACGCTTCAATGGCTGAAATATCCAAGCGCATTACTGAATCTGGCGTAAGTAATTGTGGAAATGAAATCATTTATCGCGTCGGAATAACATCTCTCAAAATTGAGGTGAGAGACACGGACCCTAATACTGGTAAAATGGCTAAGGTCGCTGAATTTCCTCTTGATGAATTTGCAAATGAAAAACTTAATCAGTTTATCTCTCAACACTCCACTAGGTTTCGAGTTACGTTGGCGGAGGGTGTGTCGAGCTGGAAAGTTTACAAGGCACTTTCAGACATAAAATTCTTAAAAGGTGACATGGAAAATATCCCAGATGAAGGAACTATTGCACCTGAGAGTTATGATTTCACAAATGGTGCAACAAGAAAGTTATTAGTTGAGAGAATGCAAAAAAGACAAGAATCTATTCTGGAAGATGCTTGGACTGCACGACAACCAAATCTTCCTTTAACTAAAAAAGATGAAGTACTTATTTTAGCCTCAATTATTGAGAAAGAAACATCTGTGGAAATCGAACGGAGCAAAGTATCTTCCGTATTTATCAACCGATTATTAAGAGATATAGCTTTGCAAACAGATGCCTCAGTCGTCTATGGAATTACTAAAGGGAAAAAAGTTCTTGGTAGAGGCCTTCGCCGAAGTGAGTTGAAAAAAGATACGCCTTGGAATACTTATGTCCACAAGGGTTTGCCGCCTAGCCCAATTGGAAACCCTGGAAAGGCGTCAATATTTGCTGCATTGAATCCTGATAGAACAAATTATCTATATTTTGTTGCAGATGGAAGTGGGGGCCATGCTTTTGCTGAAAATTTGCGCGATCATAATATTAATGTTGCCAAGTGGCGAAAAATTGAAAATGGCGATAATTAAAAAGTCATTAGAACTTAGCTTAATTACTTTATAAAAAATTGCTTTATTTGAAAGTAATGAAAATATACTATATCACTATGATAGTTTGCGACCGTTGAGCGAAAAAAATAAGACTAAACAGCGTGGGATAATGAAACTGATGGGGAAAAAGAAACAAGTACTAGAAGTGCTAGATCCTGTGTGGAAAAGAATACAAACCGAAGCAAAAGAGGCCGTTGAAAAAGAGCCACTCCTTGGTGGTTCCCTTCACGCGTGCATTCTCCACCATAGCTCAATTGAACATGCTCTTGCCTACAGAATAGCTTCAAAACTTGCTTCATCTGAGATGAGTGAGCAAATCCTGCGAGAAATTTGTGATGATGCGTATAAAAATGCGGAGGAAATTTCGCTGGCTGGCCGCGCTGACATAGTGGCCGTCTATCAAAGAGATCCCGCTTGCAATACTTATATTCAACCTCTCTTGTTTTTTAAAGGCTTTCAAGCCTTACAAGCCTACAGAGTAGCGCATTGGCTTTGGAATAGAGACAGAAAGGATATGTCTTACTTTATACAAATGCGTTGCTCGGAAGTTTTTGGTATTGATATACATCCAGGTGCTCGCATCGGTAAAGGAATTATGATTGATCACGCACACTCAATTGTTATTGGGGAAACCGCTGTAGTTGGTGATAATGTTTCGATGCTGCACTCTGTGACTCTTGGTGGTACTGGGAAAGAAGATGAAGTTCGGCATCCTAATATTGGTCATGGCGTGCTTCTGGGGGCGGGAGCCAAGGTGCTTGGTAATATTTCGGTAGGTAATTGCTCACGTGTTGCGGCAGGGTCTGTGGTTCTACAAAATGTGCCAGAAAAATCGACTGTTGCAGGGGTTCCTGCTAAAGTTATTGGCGCCGCAGGTTGCACCAATCCTTCAATAAGTATGGATCAAATCATAAAGAGAAAGTGATACGATAGTCAGTATATGTTCTAAATATTAAGAAGGCCGATTGGGTTCTCTAAATTGTTGACTATCGCTTGTAAAAGTTGAGCCCCAAGAACTCCATCAATCACACGATGGTCAACTGACATGGAAAGTTCCATTTCTACAGCTACGCCGAGGCATCCATCATCTAAAATTGCTGGTTTTTGCATGCTTGTTCCGACAGCTAAGATTGCAGAATGAGGTGGATTAATTATAGCATCAAAGCTCTCTACACCAAACATGCCTAAATTCGAGATTGCGAAACTTCCACCTTGAAACTCACTAGGCGATAACTTTTTAGCTCTTGCCCTCGACGCGAGGTCTTTCATTTCTGAGGAGATATTTGAAATAGTTTTTTGGTCGGTATCTTTAATAACGGGAGTAAATAGCCCTCCCTCAACAGAAACTGCTACAGCGATATCAGAAGATTTGAATTTAATTAATCTATTGCCACCCCAAATTGCGTTTGCGCTAGGGTGGGTTTGAAGCGCTTGTGCGCATGCTTTGATTATTATATCGTTAATGCTAACCTTCACATTTTGATCAGACAATTTTTTATTAACTTTTTGTCGAAAATCCATGAGATTTTCCATTTTTACACTTCTTCTTAAATAAAAATGAGGAATAGACTGTTTTGCTTCAGACAAACGTGATGCAATAGTTTTGCGCATACCATCCAATAAAACTTCTGTGAATTCTCTATCTGCATATATCTCCAAAAGAGAATTGTAAGGAAAGTTGTCTAGTATATTTGGCGATATATCGTTTGCCAAAGCGATATTAGGTGTTTCAGATCTGTTATTCACTTTTGTCGACTTTAAATTGGCCAAGTCTTTTTTAATTATTCGCCCGCGCGGCCCTGTCCCCGTAATTAAACTAATATCAATTCCCTCTTTTTCTGCAATCCGACGTGCAAGAGGGGAAATAAAAACGCGATCTAAAGATTTAGAATTTGAATTATTTTTAATTTGTTCCGCTGGTATCTCGCTTGTTTGCAGTTTTTCTGTTACCAGAACAGCTGGATCTTTAACCTTTTTTTGAATTAAATTTTCTTCACCAATTAAAGTTGCAATTGCTGAATTCACTTCCACCCCTTCTGTTCCTTCTGTGATTAAAAGCTTCTCAATAATACCTTCTTCAACTGCTTCAAATTCCATGGTAGCTTTGTCTGTTTCAATTTCAGCAAGAAGATCGCCGGGTTCGACTTTGTCTCCTTCTTTTACAAACCATTTTGTCAATGTCCCTTCTTCCATCGTTGGGGAAAGCGCTGGCATTAGGATTTCAATAGCCAATTTTTTCTCCTTACTTATATATTACTTTTTTGACAGCATTTATAACTTCAGAAGAAGTCGTTAGGGCAAGTTTTTCTAAATTAGCGGCATAGGGCATCGGGACATCCTTTCCTGTGCAATTTATTACTGGGGCATCAAGGTAATCGAATGCTTTCTCCATTATAACAGCAGACAAATGATTACCTATCGATCCCACGGGAAAGCCTTCTTCGACAGTTACACAGCGATTTGTTTTCTCAATTGAATTGATAATGGTTTCATAATCAATTGGTCTTAGTGTCCGCAGATCAATAACTTCAACTGATACTCCATCTGCTTCCAACTTCTTTGCTGCTTCGAGAGCATACTGCATACCTATGCCAAAAGAAACAACCGTTGCATCTGTACCTTCACGCCAGATACGAGCTTTGCCAAAAGGTACCGTATAATCTTCTAAAAGTGGCACTTCAAAAGATTTCCCGTATAGTATTTCATTTTCTAAGAATATTACAGGGTTATCATCACGAATTGCTGTTTTCATTAATCCTTTAGCGTCAGAAGCTGAGTACGGTTGAACTACTTTTAATCCTGGAATGTGGGCATACCACGCGGCATAATCTTGGCTATGTTGTGCTCCAACGCGGGCAGCAGCACCATTAGGCCCTCGAAATACCATGGGAGCTCCCATTTGCCCACCAGACATGTATCTCGTCTTTGCTGCAGAATTGATAATTTGATCAATAGCCTGCATGGAAAAATTAAAAGTCATAAATTCAACTATGGGTCTCAACCCCGCAAACGCAGACCCAACTGCTATCCCGCTAAAGCCATGCTCAGTTATTGGCGTGTCTATAACACGTTTTGCTCCAAATTCGTCCAATAAACCTTGAGACACTTTATATGCTCCTTGATATTCTGCTACCTCTTCCCCCATCAGATATACTGTCTCGTCACGACGCATTTCTTCAGCCATTGCGTCTCGAATGGCCTCTCTCACAGTCTGAGTTTTTGTTTGAACATCAGGACCCCATTCGGACTCTTTGTCGTAAAGCAGTTTTGCTTGGTTTAAAACTTTAGCCTTACTAGGTTTAGCACCGGCTGAGATATCTTTTTCACGTACCTTTTTAGAAACCGAAACATCATTGGTTTCATCCGTTATTATGGCTATTGGCGAATTTACTAATACGCCTTCTGCACCTTCAACCACGAGAATCTTTGCAACTATACCGTCATCCACCGCTTCAAATTCCATAGTGGCTTTGTCTGTCTCGATCTCAGCTATTATATCTCCCGCCGACACTTTATCGCCTTCTTTAATAAGCCATTTAGACAGCTTTCCCTCTTCCATGGTGGGCGACAATGCTGGCATTAATATTTCAGTTGTCATGATTTAAACTCTCACGCATATATATCTGTCCATAATTCTTCTGCAGAAACCTCTCGGCTTTCTTTTGCATATTCAGCGCATGCATTTATGATCTCTTTAATCTCTTTATCAATAATTTTAATTTCTTCCTCAGTGGAGTGCTTTTGGGAAACTAAGAGCGTTCGTACTGCTTCTATTGGATCCCTTTGAGATCTCATTCTTTGTACTTCCTCTCGAGTTCTATACTTGGCAGGGTCCGACATGGAATGCCCCCTATACCTGTAAGTTTTAATTTCTAGGATATAAGGACCTTTTCCCGCGCGACAATGAGCAGCAGCCTTTTTGCCTGCATCTCTTACAGCTACAACATCCATACCATCAACAGCCTCTCCCTTTATTCCGAAGGCATCACCTCTTGTATAAATTTCCGGACTAGAAGTTGACCTCTCTTGAGCTGTTCCCATAGCGTACTGGTTATTTTCAATAACAAATATGACTGGAAGCTTCCACAATGCTGCCATGTTGAAAGTTTCATAGACTTGACCTTGATTGGCTGCTCCATCTCCAAAGTAAGTGAACGTCACACAATTGTTTTCACGATATTTATCTGCAAAAGCTAATCCAGCACCGAGAGGCACCTGAGCGCCAACGATCCCATGTCCCCCATAAAAATTTTTTTCTTTTGAGAACATATGCATGGAGCCACCTTTACCTTTTGAATAGCCACCACTCCGACCAGTAAGTTCTGCCATAACACCATTAGGATCCATTCCACAGGCTAGCATATGACCGTGATCTCGGTAGGAGGTTATCCTTTTATCGCCTTCTTTAGCAGCAGCTTCCAGCCCAACAACAACCGCTTCTTGACCAATGTACAAATGGCAAAATCCACCTATCAAACCCATTCCATAAAGCTGTCCAGCCTTTTCTTCAAACCGTCGTATCAGGAGCATGCCCCGATAAAATTCTACTAGCTCACTTTTTTGGTTAGAAGACTTTTTGTTAACCGTTTTTGCAGTCATATACCCTGCTCCAGAAAGTAGTTTAACTTTAAACTACCATTACACAAATATTAAATGAGCGCGAGTATAAAATAACTGTTACATATCAGGTATGACTTTTATGCAATTTTAAGTGCCAAGCTTTTTATTGAATTACAAGTTCGTCTGTTCTGACATATCCAAGAACATCTCTGGCCTGCTGATCCAAAAGCTCAAGATCTAGATAATGATCTGAAAGACGCCTCGTTAGGTTCTTGAGGTCGGCTATTTCAACATTTATACTACCAATTTCAGCCTGTAACTTTTGTAAATCGTGATTTATTTCGGCTCGCCTTAGAATGCCAAAATCCCCTTGTACGGCTGCGAAAGTAAAATAAAGTCCTAATGAAAGGGAAATTGTAAAAACACAAATAATAACCCAAGGAATGCTTGATCTAGTTTCTGCCATTTTGCCTCAATGCAATTTTTTGCTTTTTTTTAACAATGGCATATTTAAATTTAAAAGTGAATCCCCTTTTTTTACGAAAGAGATGCTTCGTAAATACTTTGCACGGTTCGATCTAATTGTTCCTCAAATTCTTGTTTTGAGGAGCCACTTTTTAAGCCTTCCGTCAATGCTCTTGAAAAGCTTGCAATCATATTCTTGTTTTGTTTTAGTTTATTTACAGCGATTTTTTTCTCAAAGCCTCCACTTAATGCAACTATTCGTAAGATATTTGGATGTTGCGTTAGTGGTTCATAAAAATTGTCTTGCTCTGGAAGACTTAGCTTAAGAATTACTTTTTTACCGGATTCAATTCTATCAAGTCTTCTTTTAATGTTGTTATAGAGCATGTCTTCGGCTTCTCTCTTATCAGGAATTGTGATGTCAACCTCAGGCTCAATTATAGGTAGAAGGCCAAAAGATAATATCTCCTCACCAATATCAAATTGCTGGTCTACCAAATCTTTTATACCGATGTTATTAGCACCATTTATTAGAGAACGCATTTTTGTACCGAATACTTTGTTTTTCTTTGCTAGTTCCAAAGAAGTTTTAAGGTCATTAATCGGCTTAAGCAGCTGTGACTGATTTTCGGAAGAAAGAAGCCCCTGATCGATTTTTAAAAACGGAACAATTTGTAATTTTTCCCATAAATAAATTGCCGTAGGTAGGTTGTCTATTTCCTTCAGCATTGTATCCTTAAAAAGAATTGCCCCGAGTATTCTCCCACTATTAAATGCTGATGATTTTATAATTCGTGTTCTCATTTCATGAATTAAATCAAACATTTCTGATGCATTATTATATTCTGACTCCGCAATTCCGTAAAGTTTAAGAGCTTTTGGAGTGGAGCCCCCACTTTGATCAAGAGCTGCAATAAACCCTTGACCAGATGTTATTTTAAGCAACTGTCTGTTATCCATTGTCTTAGGCCCCCATTAGTATTAGATACTCAATAGATTAAAAGTCTGAGCAAATGTTTCAATCCTGTTAGCGCTACAACTTAAAATTTATTTGCAAATTACTTAGCCGCTTTTCATTTTTTCTTTTGGAGTGCTGCAATTCCAGGAAGTATTTTACCTTCCATCCATTCTAGAAATGCGCCACCGGCACTTGATAGATAGCTAAATCCATTAGACGCTTCCGCATTATTTAGTGCCGCTAATGTGTCGCCACCACCTGCAATCGAAACTAGTTTTTTTTCATTACTTAACATAGAAACAAAATTAGCCAGTTCATTTGTCGCTCCGTCAAAAGGTTTTACTTCAAACGCCCCAGGCGGACCGTTCCAAATTACGGTTTTTGAGTTTTGTAGGATTTCTTTTATTTTTTCGACCGTATGTGGACCAATATCTAGGATCATGGAATCTTTAGGACACTCATTTATTGGCACCACACAGATGTCAGCATTGGTACTAAGTTCCTTGGCAACTACTGCGTCTGTAGGAAGTAAAATCCTGCATCCAGCTTTTTCTGCAGAATTTAATATAATACGAGCACTATCTTTCATTTTGTATTCAGCAAGGGATGTTCCAATAAAAAATCCTTGCGCTAAAAGAAAAGTGTTTGCCATGCCACCGCCTACGATAAGTGTATCCACTTTATGAATAAGATTATTGAGCAAATCTAACTTTGTAGAAACTTTTGAGCCGCCGACGATAGCCGTCAGAGGTCTTTGGGGTTTCGTAAGTATACTTGCGAGCGCACGTAACTCTTGCTCCATCAACTTACCCGCGCAATTTGGAAGAAGATGGGCTACAGCCTCAGTGGAAGCATGAGCACGGTGGGCGCATGAGAATGCATCGTTGCAGTAAATGTCGGCCAGTCCAGCCAAAGATTTAGCAAATGAGATAGAGTTTTTCTCCTCACCGTCGTGAAAACGAGTATTTTCAAGTAAAACAACCCCTCCAGGTTTTTGTGACGCTACTGCAAGTTCAGCCGTGGTGCCAACGCAATCAGCAGCAAATATCAGAGGCGCATCAATTAATTCCTCTATATCGGCAGATATTTTCGCAAAACTATAGTTTGGGTCTCTCTTGCCATTTGGTCGCCCAAAGTGCGCAACTAATATTGGAATACCACCATTTTTGATTATGTGAGCTAAGGTTGGAATAATCTTTTTTATCCGCGTATTGTCAGAAATTTTTTTCCCTGCGATGGGAACGTTTAAATCTACTCTGGTCAGGACTTTTTTTCCTGCCAATTCCATTTGATCTAGCGTTTTCCAGCGCATTGGTCTTACCCCTCAATTCAAACTTGGGCTCTTATGCCTTGATATCTGCTAATTATTCAATCCAATAGCTTGTTAATAAAATAATTTCATCATAGGTATCGTAGTAACATCATACAGGAGCCGTAAATGGATAATATTAAAGACCCAGAGAATACAATTATCATGGAAATAAAAGGGGGTACCATTCTTATAGAACTGCTGCCTGATATTGCACCACTTCACTGTGAAAGGATGAAGACCCTCGTAAGGTCAGGACTCTATGACAACGTTTGCTTTCATAGAGTTATTGATGGCTTTATGGCTCAAACTGGAGATGTGCAACATGGAAACATGGAGTCAAATTTCGATATAAGAATGGCAGGCCGTGGGGGCTCGGAGTTTTCAGATGTTAAAGCAGAGTTTTCAGGGATTCCCCATGACAGAGGTACTCTTGGGGCAGCTAGAAGCTCCAGCCCCGATAGTGCAAACAGTCAGTTCTTTATAAATTTTAGTGATAATCATTTTTTAAATCGACAATATACTGTTTATGGGCGGGTTATATCTGGTATGGAGTTTGTTGATGGACTTGAAAGGGGTGAGCCGCCGGCATCTCCAGATAGAATGATATCCGTAATGGTGGCTGCCGATGTATAGATTGTGTCTATCTTTTTTGATTTTCATGGTTTCGACCATGAGCGCTTTTGGAGGTAAACTAGAAATTACCATAAAAGGTGAGGGCGCGAATGGTATTGTAGTAATAGACTTGTTTGAAGAAATCGCTCCTTTGCATGTAGAAAGAATGTTGGCTCTGGCTTCTAATGGAAACTATGATGGAATAGTCTTTCACCGAGTTATCGAGGGGTTTATGGCTCAAACTGGCGATGTTCAATTTGGCAAATTGGGCGACGATATTGAAAATGCAGGTCGCGGTGGATCAGCAATGCCCGATCTGGCGGCAGAATTTTCAAATATACCGTTTGATAGAGGTGTGGTTGGTATGGCGAGAGCTCAAAACCCAAATAGTGCAAACAGCCAGTTCTTTATAATGTTTAACAAAGGATACTTTTTGAATGGCCAGTATACAGTGGTTGGTAAAGTACTAGAAGGAATGGATGTCGTCGACACCATCAAGCTGGGCTTAGGGCCTAACGGAGCAGTGCTTGGAGCCCCAGATTTTATGGAGACAGTTAGGCCGCAGGAATAATGAATTTCAATTATTTATGGTCCATTACTTTTGAAGATCTATGATCGCATGCCTTTTTTTGCCAGCACTTAGTTTTAATGGTTTATTAAAATCATGAATATTTACCGTCTGGCTAATGTCGGTGACCAAAACTCCATTAAGCCGTGCCCCATTTTCTGAAATCAAGCGTTTGGCTTCTTTGCCCGATTTAGTAAGTCCAGTTTTTATCAATAATTGAGCCACAGATAAACCAGTCTCAACCTCGCCCATTGTAACACGATATGAAGGAAGATCACTTCCAGCACCACCTTGTTCGAAAACGTCTTTTGCAGTCTTTTCTACATCTGATGCTACTTTCTCACCATGACACAAAGTAGTCACGTGATTTGCAAGGATAGATTTGGCTTCATTAATTTCAGCTCCCTTCAGGGCTCCTAACTTTTCACATTCAGCAAGGTCAATTTCTGTGTAAAGTTTTAGAAATTTACCTACGTCCGCGTCAGAAGTATTTCGCCAAAACTGCCAAAAATCGAAAGGTGACAGCATTTCTTTATTAAGCCATACTGCTCCATTTTGAGATTTTCCCATCTTTTTCCCATCTGAAGTAGTAAGTAATGGAGATGTTAATCCAAATACTTTAGCGTTGGCTTTGCGGCGAGATAATTCCATACCGTTGATTATGTTTCCCATTTGATCGGAACCACCCATTTGCAGTTTGCATCCGTATCTCTGGTTCAACTCATAAAAATCATAAGCCTGCAAGATCATATAGTTAAATTCGAGAAATGACAGAGATTGCTCCCGGTCCAATCTGGATTTAACACTTTCAAACGAAAGCATACGGTTTACGGAAAAATGACCGCCTATTTCGCGAAGGAATTGGATATAATTCAACTCATCAAGCCATTCCGCATTATTTATCATCAAGGCATCAGAGGGTTTTTCTCCAAAATTGAGGAAATTCGAAAAAATTCCTTTTATACCTGAAATATTTTCTTCGATTTGTTTGTCATTTAATAATGGCCTTTCGTCTGCTCTAAAGCTAGGATCTCCAATTTTTGTTGTGCCACCACCCATCAATGTAATTGGTTTTCCACCTGTTTTTTGCAGCCAACGCAACATCATGATTTGCATTAAGCTGCCAACATGTAAAGATTTTGCCGTAGCATCAAATCCTATGTACCCAGGGCAAATTTCTGTGTTCAAAAGGTGGTCTAAGCCCGCATAATCGGTACAGTCAGCAATGAAGCCGCGAGATATCATAATGTTCAGAAAATCTGACTTAGGTCGAAAAACCATCAATAATCCAATCTTTAAATTTCCCACGCTTTATAGCTAGGTCATCAACTGAGTGAAAGATATTTCCGTGAAATATCTGTATTTTTTACTTTAAAATGTATTAATTTGAGTATTACAAAGTTGTGATGGACAAATTCTTTTTTAAGTAATACGTCATCATAAGTTAGCGCTAACATCAGTGTGCTTTGATAAGGGGTGTTATTTTAGCTCGAGTGGTTTACTATCCTAAAGGGCATTATTTGTAGGAGTTAGAAATGGTCTCACGTGTAATCCCAGTTCAAGCCTTCGATCTAGTTATCTTCGGTGGAACTGGTGACCTTGCCAGACGAAAAATTTTGCCAAGTCTTTTTCGAAGATTTGCTGCTGGGCAAATGCCAGATGACGCTTTCGTTATTGGTGTTGCAAGATCAGATCTGAATACTAAGTCATACCAAAAGTTGGTCATAACTGCATTAAGAGAGTTTGAGCCAGAGCTGTCAGCTTCCGCTGAACTCTCAAATTTCACGAAACAAATTAAGTATGTACAAATAGATGCTCAGGGTGACTTTGGATGGTTAGATTTAGCGGAAAAAGTTAGAAACGACGCTGTACAAGCTTTCTATTTTTCGGTCTCACCGTCGCTATTTGGTCAATTGGCCGAAAAGCTGCATGAATACTCTATTGCTTCTCAAAGTTCACGTATAGTTCTAGAAAAACCGTTTGGAAAAGATTTAAGCTCAGCTCAGACTTTAAACGCCGTACTGAAAGAACACTTCAGTGAAGACCAAATTTATAGAATTGATCACTATCTTGGCAAAGAAACTGTTCAAAACCTCATGGCTGTCCGCTTCGGCAATATGTTATTTGAGCCACTATGGAACTCTCAATATATCGATCATATTCAAGTCACAGTGGCCGAGTCAGTGGGGGTAGAGGGGCGTGGCAGCTATTACGATCAGGCTGGCGCCATGCGTGACATGATTCAGAACCATCTTATGCAATTGCTTTGTTTAATTGCGATGGAACCTCCAGCTAAATTTTCTCCAGATGCAGTTCGCGATGAAAAATTAAAAGTTATTCGGGCACTAGATCCAATTGAAACTAGTGACATCGTTCGTGGCCAATATAGTGATAGGGGTACAGATAAAAGCTATCTTGAAGCGGTAGAAAACCCCAATTCAAAAACAGAAAGTTTTATTGCTCTTAAAGTACAAGTTAGCAATTGGCGTTGGGCCGGCACACCGTTTTATCTGAGAACTGGCAAGAAGCTAAAAGCACGGTGCTCGGAAATAGCCGTGGTTTTTAAAGAAACACCCCATTCAATTTTTGGCCCAGATGCGGGAAGTCATAGAAATGCTCTAGTTATACGTTTGCAGCCGGATGAAGGAATGACGATGGATCTCACTATTAAAGAGCCAGGGCCTGGTGGCATGAGACTAATTGATGTGCCCTTGGACATGACTTTTGCTGAGGCTCTAGGTCCAGAAGTAGGTGCAGTTCCAGATGCATACGAGAGACTTATTATGGACGTCATTCGGGGCAATCAAACTCTTTTTATGAGGGGTGATGAAGTAGAGGCAGCATGGTCGTGGACAGACCCCGTTATAAATCAATGGGTTAGTAGGGGAACTTCACCTTTGAGCTATGATCCGGGGAGTTCTGGCCCAGAGGACGCTTTGATGCTTATGCACAAGGATGGACGAAAATGGCGCGAAATAGCATGACAAATATTATAGAATATGATGCACGAGATGAGTTAATTCAAAAAGTTGTATACGAAATATCGAACGATTTAAGCAGTGCATTGGATAGTAATAAGTATATTACTTTTGCTGTACCTGGAGGCACAACCCCCGGACCAATATTAGAAAAACTGTCTGAAGTTCAATTGGATTGGACTAGAGTGAAAATTATTCTTGGAGATGAGAGATGGGTTCCCTATTCTCATGAACGGTCAAATAGTAAATTGATAATGGAAACCTTATTGAAGAACGAGGCTTCAGGCGCTCAATTTATTCCTATTTATGCAGATTTTGCTACTCCAGAGGAGGGTATTGTACACATAAGTAAAGATATTGAGGATTGTCTTCCGTTATCGATTGCTCTTTTGGGCATGGGAGCAGATATGCATACAGCATCTCTTTTTCCAAGGTCGATCAATTTAAAGGCTGCATTAAGCATAGATGCGCCCACATTAGTTCCGGTATCAGCTCCAGGCATGCCTGAGCAAAGGGTTTCTTTGAGTGCTAGAGTTTTTAATTCTTCGCAAAAAAAGCATGTAGTTTTTTTTGGAGCGGAAAAGAAAAAAGCACTCGATAATGCCCTATCTCTCAATCCCTTATCTGCTCCAGTTCGTGCAATCTTAGAAGGTGCCATAGTTCATTGGGCCAAATAGAAAAATAATTTTTGAGAAAAAAATGTTTGCGAAATTAAAAAAACTTTGGAAAGAAAAGCGTTCTCGTTCGATAATATCGCTATTTGATGATTTGAATAGGCCAAAGGAATTCTCAATAGAATTAGATGAGCTTTTTTTTGACTATTCAAAGACGCAAATTGATGAGGAATGTCGTTTAGAACTTTTAAAGCTGGCCAAACTCAAAGAAGTTGAACAGGTTCGCAGTGCCATGTTTTCTGGAGAAAAGATAAATAAAACAGAAGATAGATCCGTCCTTCATGTGGCTTTACGCAATCAATCTACTTCACCAATCTTTTCTGATGGCGAAAACGTGATGCCAAAAGTTATTAATACGCTGGAAAGAATGCGTTTATTTTCACAGAGGATTCGAACTGGAAAATTTAAAGGGTTAGGTGGGCAGATTACAGATGTTGTCAACTTGGGCATTGGTGGATCCGATTTGGGGCCTTTGATGGCAACATCTGCATTAGCAGCCTATCACAGCGGACCGAAATGCCATTTTGTCTCGAATGTCGACGGTGCTCAGATACATGACGTTCTGATAGATCTCGATCCTAAAACAACTTTAATAATTGTTGCGTCAAAGACTTTTACAACAACTGAAACTATGCTCAACGCGCGTACTGCCTTGAATTGGATGTCCCGCGAACTTACTAATCCCACTGATCAATTCGTCGCAGTCTCAAATTCAGCAATTAATACAGAAGCTTTTGGCATACCCTCAGAGCGTGTTTTCGATTTTGCAGACTGGGTTGGCGGAAGATACTCGGTCTGGGGTCCGATTGGGCTGCCATTGATGATCAGCATAGGTGAAAATAACTTTGATGAATTTCTTGAAGGAGCCTTTGAAATGGATAGCCATTTTATGCAAGCTCCGATGGAGAAAAATATGCCAATTATGCTAGCTTTAGTGGGTATCTGGCATAATCAAGTTTGTGGTTATGATACTCGAGCTGTCCTGCCTTATGAACAAAGACTGACCAAATTACCTGCTTATTTACAGCAGCTAGAAATGGAAAGTAATGGAAAAAATGTTGCTATGGATGGTAAAAAATTGACTTATGAGTCCGGTCCAATTGTCTGGGGTGAGCCTGGCACAAATGGTCAACATGCTTTTTTCCAGTTAATTCATCAAGGCACAAAAATTGTACCGTGCGAATTTTTAGTAGGTGCAGTAGGTAGTGAAAGCTACTTAGTTGGCCATCATAGTATCTTGGTCGCAAACTGCCTCGCCCAGTCTGAGGCACTGATGCGGGGCCTTTCTTTGTCTGAAGTAATCGAAAAAATGAAACAGAATGGGGAAAAAGAAGAGACTCTCGAATTTATTGCAGCTCACCGAGTATTTCCAGGTAACAGGCCGTCTACTACGTTAGTTTATTCAAAACTTAGCCCGTCAATCCTTGGAAAGATTATAGCGCTTTATGAACATCGAGTTTTTGTTGAAGGTATTATTTTGGGAATTAATAGCTTTGATCAATGGGGCGTTGAGTTGGGTAAAGTTCTAGCTGAAGAACTTACAGAAATTATTGAAGGTGAAAAAAGCAAATCTAAAAAGGATGGTTCCACTCAAATGCTCTTATCTCGTGTTTCGGCTTATAAAAAATTGTGAACCATCTGAATTACCACTTTGATTTTTACTGATTTGCGCTCCATTTTGTTTTGTTTTCCTGAATTTTTTTGATACGGTGCACTGTTTTGGGATGGCTGAGTAACCAGGCAGGTTGCAAATTAGCGTTATTTCCGCTCAATTGTTCTAATTTTTCAAACATAGAGATTTGATGTTCAACGCCTATGCCGGATTTCATCATTAATGCAGATGCGTATTCATCCGCTTCAAACTCATCTGATCTAGACAAACGGGCCATTAAAAGGTTTGAAAGTAAGTTTGCTAAAATACCACCTATCCCAGGTAAAATTCTTGATAGAAGGCTGCCCAAGGCCATTCTAAGAGCATTTTGACCGGAGAAATCGATCATTCGTCGTTTCGAGTGGCCTAACGCAACATGGCCTAATTCGTGTGCAATGACGGACGCCAATTCATTCTCTGTCACCTCACCAGCGGTAAATTTATCATAAAAACCTCTTGTTATAAAGATTCTTCCATCTGGTGCCGCCAACCCATTCACTGGCTCGATCTCGTAAATGCTTACTGATATGCTTTCTAGATCAAGGGCATTTGCTAAGAGTTGGATCGGTCGAAGAAGTTGCCTATCTGCCAATAAGCTCGATTGACGTTTCAGTGTACGATTCAATTGCCAGGCCGATAATCTAAACATTACTAAACCATAGACAAGCGGCAGTATTATCGGAATGAACTTTATCATCCCTGAAATATGGTGTTTGAGCACCATATTTCAACTTAAGTGCGAAGTGTTTTCATACCTTCGTCTATTCCATTTAAGTTAAGTGGAAACATTTTTGCTTGAAAAATATCTTTTATTATTTCCACTGATTGAGTGTATTTCCACTGAGAAATAGGCAAAGGGTTTATCCAAATATTGGATGGCCATTGGGATCTTGCTCGCTCAAGCCAAACTGATCCAGGCTCTTCATTCCAATATTCATTTGCACCACCAGGATACATAATTTCATACGGAGACATTGAGGCGTCGCCTACAAATATACATTTATAATCTGAGCCATAGGTATTTAAAATCTCCCACGTACTTATTTTCTTTTCCCAACGCCTAGCATTGTCTTTCCATACTCCCTCATAAAGACAATTGTGAAAATAATAGTGTTCCAGATTTTTAAACTCTGCATTAGCAGCCGAAAAAAGTTCCTCAACTAATCTTATATACGGATCCATAGATCCGCCAACATCCAAAAATAGAAGTAGCTTGACGGCGTTCCGTTTTTCTGACCGAGTTTTAACGTCCAAGTAGCCCTTCTCAGCGGTAGATCGAATTGTTCCGTGAAGGTCTAGTTCATCTTCTGCGCCATTTCTTACCCATTGCCGCAAACGTTTCATAGCTACTTTTATATTTCGGGTACCAAGTTCCACTGTGTCATCTAGATTTTTGAATTCACGTTTGTCCCAAACCTTAACTGCACGTTGGTGCCTGCTTTTATCTTGTCCAACTCTCACGCCTTCGGGATTGTATCCATAGGCGCCGAAGGGTGACGTTCCTGCGGTGCCAATCCATTTGCTACCTCCTTGATGTCGTTTCTCTTGTTCTTCTAGACGCTTTTTAAGAGTTTCCATTAATTTTTCAAATCCACCCAGCGCTTCAATTTTTTCTAATTCATTTTTATCAAAAACTTTTTCTGTAAGTTTTTTAAGCCAAGCCTCGGGCACGTCTAAGGACTCAATGAGCTCCGTGATCGGCAAAGTTTCGATACCTGCAAAGGTTTTTGAAAAAGCTCTATCAAATTTATCTAAGTGGCGCTCATCTTTAACCATGATAATGCGACCAAGGTAATAGAATTGATTAACATCATGAGTACAAAGGCCAATTGATACAGATTTAAGAAATGTTAAATATTCTCCTAAACTTACCGGCACTTGATGATGTCGTAAATTTTCAAAAAACTGAATAAACATATCTAAAAAATAGTTCTGTCCAAAATCACAGTTAGTATCACTCCTATTATTGCATAGAACAGAAAGTAACCTGCAGAATATTGGATTATATCAAGTCTCTTACCACCGCGCTTTTTTGCTAATCTAGCGCCCCAAATTCCTCCAATAATACCAAAAACAAGATACATTTATTTCTCCAAAAGTTCTTTTTATTTTATCGCTGAAGTGTCAACGGTGAGTAGATTTATAAGTGTTTATATCTCGGGTTTTGCTGAGAGGTTGATGAAATCATCTTTGACTACGTGCCATGAAGGCCAAGCGTTCAAAAAGTTGTACGTCTTGCTCATTTTTTAACAGTGCTCCGTGTAATTGAGGCAATGAGTTTTTACCTTCCTTGATGAGGTCATTTACGCTTAGATCCTCTGCTAATAACAACTTTAGCCAATCCAACGCTTCTGAGGTTGATGGCTTCTTTTTTAATCCAGGTTGCTCGCGCAACTCAAAAAATTGCCTAAGTGCTGTCGATAGAAGATCTTGTTTTATATTTGGATAATGAACACGAACTATTTTTTCTAACGTTTCTTGATCTGGAAACTTAATATAATGAAAAAAACAGCGTCTTAGAAATGCGTCGGGAAGTTCTTTTTCATTATTTGAAGTTATGATGACTACTGGGCGTTTTTCTGCCGTCACATTTTCGCCTGTTTCATATACGTGAAAAGCCATTTTATCCAGTTCTTGCAATAGATCATTGGGGAACTCAATATCTGCTTTGTCAACTTCGTCGATAAGCAAAACAACCTTCTCCTTGGACTCAAAAGCTTGCCATAATTTACCTTTTTTTATGTAATTCGTAATGTCTTCGACCTTCTTATCGCCGAGTTGGCTATCTCTTAATCGAGAAATAGCGTCGTATTCATACAATCCTTGTTGCGCTTTTGTGGTCGATTTGATGTTCCACTCATATAAATGCAGTCCAAGAGAGCTTGCGACTTGCTTTGCAAGCTCAGTTTTTCCCGTGCCAGGCTCACCTTTTACAAGAAGAGGTCGTTCCAGTGTAACTGCTGCGTTAACAGCTATTTTCAAATCTTTAGTGGCCACATAATTTTGAGTACCATCAAACTTCATTTGGATCGCTTTCTGATTAAATTCACTACTCAATAGAATAAATAGACCTCTCGCATATAAATAAAAATCGTTCAATGTGCATCTTTGAGTAGTGACATTTTAATCCAATTGCTTTAATTGCCCAAGGATAGGTTTAATAAACTTTATGATTATTGGTTAAATTTTGGTTTAATGAACTGCTTGGGGGACAAAGCATGAAACAGGATAAAGTTTTTTTTGAAGATTATCGTCCAGTTGAGGGTGAGTCGTTTATGAATGACCGTCAATTAGAGTTTTTTCGGCGGAAACTTGTAAATTGGAAAAATGACCTCATGTCGGATTCCAAGGAAACCATAGAAGGTCTCCAGGATAATACCCGTAATATCCCAGATATTGCTGATCGCGCGAGCGAGGAAACTGATCGCGCCCTAGAGCTACGAACTCGCGATAGGCAAAGAAAGTTAGTATCCAAAATTGATGCGGCACTTCGTAGAATTGATGAAGGAGAATACGGTTATTGTGAAATGACTGGTGAGCCAATCTCATTGAAACGACTAGATGCGAGACCAATTGCAACAATGACGCTGGAGGCTCAAGAAAGTCACGAACGTCGCGAAAAAGTTCACAGAGACGACTAGTAAGATTTTGTAGTACGTTTTCTGGTGCCCAAATGCTGGAAAAACCAAAACATATTATAATCATTGGGGCTGGCATAGGTGGTCTGACTACAGCACTCTGTTTGAGGTACTTTGGTATAAAGGTGAGCCTGTACGAGCGTTCACCCCAGATTACAACAGCCGGTGCTGGGATTCAATTAAGCCCAAACGCTCATAGAGTACTGTCTTGTGTTGGGCTAGCTGACAAAATTGCAGCCGTTTCAAGACGTTGTAAAGGCGTCAAGGTTTTTGACTATAAATCAGACTCTCAAATGGCTCTACTTGATTACATGAATTTTAAAGGTAATGACTTATTTTCCTTCTGCCACCGAGCAGACTTAGTTAATATTTTGTATGAAGCCTGTAAAAAACAGGAGATTCCAGTCCATTTCAACAAGAAGTTTAAGAAAATAACCGACGGTAAAGCTATATTTTCCGATGGAGAGACGCTATTTGCCGATCTCATAATAGGAGCAGATGGTTTGCACTCAAACGCAAGAAAGATTGTGTTTGGAGAGGTTAAAGCTATTTTTACCAAGCAAATAGCTTGGAGGTCAATTGTGCCAAATTCAATTAATCAATGTGATTTTGCGCACGTGACACTGGCTCCCAAACGACATATTGTAAGTTATCCAATTAGAAATGGTAGCCAACTTAACTTAGTCCTCATTAAAGAGCAAAATGACTGGCAGCCAGACGGTTGGAGGCATCGTGAAGATCCATCAGTGGTAAAAGAAAATTTCAAAGATTTTTCTGGTAAAACTGCCGAAATTATATCTTCTATAGAAGATGTATATAAGTGGGGCCTATTCAGGTACCCATTGAGAAAAAATTGGTACAAGGATCGAGTTGTTTTAATTGGAGACGCCGCTCATCCTACTTTACCCTTTTTAGCGCAGGGTGCTGCAATGGCGATTGAAGATAGTTTTGTTTTAGCATCTAAACTCTCGGAATTTTCAACTGTACCTTCTGCTTTTAAAGAATTTCAAACTGAGAGATTGCCGCGAGTGCAGCGTGTTATAAATGCATCGGCAAAAAATGCTCGTACTTTTCATTTATCAAATACAATACACAGATTGGTATTCCGTGGAATTTTGCAGCTGTTTTCTAAATTTTTACCACGTCTACTTTTGAGACGTTTTAGTTGGATTTATGATCACGACGTCACAAACAAATATTTTTCTTAATGAGTAAGTGTAGCAACTATCAAAGTTAAAAATTAAATGTCTAATTCGATCCAGATTGGAACATGATCCGATGGTTTTTCTCTAGCTCTAATATGTTTGTCGATTTGGCAGTCCTTTAATAAATCTGCGCATTGGGGAGTGAGTAAAAAATGATCAATCCTTACACCGTCATCACGATCCCAAGCACCAGCTTGATAGTCCCAGAAGCTGTAGTGTCCTGGACCAGCATTCTTTGCCCTAAAAGCCTCCGTAAAACCTAAATTAATTATTTTTCTAAATGCGGTTCGGCTTTCTGGTAAAAATAGTGCGTCTTTTTGCCAGGTGTTTATGTTTGCGGCGTCTTCATCCTGTGGAATTATGTTATAATCACCAGCCATCAAGGCTGGAATTTCACTGTTTATTAAATCTTTTGCTCTATCGTAAAGTCTGTCCATCCAGGATAATTTATATTCGTATTTAGGCCCGGGTGTAGGATTTCCATTTGGAAGGTACAAATTACAAATTCGAATAGACTGATCGCAAACAATGGTGGCTTCCATCCATCTAGCTTGATCATCGTTTGTATCGCCTGGTAACTGGCAGACAATGTCTTCAAGTGGAAATTTTGAGAGTATAGCCACTCCATTAAATGACTTTTGTCCACTTACTTCCACATTATATCCTAGATTCTCGAAAAGGTCGGATGGGAAATTTTCACCAACAGACTTTATTTCCTGAAGAAGGGCTACGTCTGGCTTTTCCTCGCCAAGCCAAGTCATCAAAGCATTTGTTCTAGCTTTTATTCCATTGATATTAAAGCTGGCAATTTTCACCACGTGTTTATTCTCTATATCGAAAAACTAGTTCCGCAACCACAGGAGCTGGTAGCATTCGGATTCTCAATTACAAACCGAGCTCCAATTAATTCATCTGCATAATCAATAATTGCATTTTCTAGGAATGGCAAAGAAGCTGCGTCAATGATTACTTTCTCGCCATCGCCCTCTATTACTAGGTCTTCCTCAGTAGGGTTGCCCAAACTTATTTCATATTGAAACCCTGAGCAGCCGCCACCCTCTACCGCAATTCTTAGAGCTTTTCCATCGTTTCCTGCATTTATTTCGCTTAGCCTTTTAAATGCCCTGTTTGTTACTTTGGGAGGTAGATGCATCAATAAACTTTCAATTCTAGATGGTTAAATGGCTCACACTAGTATATGCCTAAACCACTCAATTTACAAGGAAGGCTGAGAAAAATGCAGGCAAATTTTGCGTCAGATCCTGCCCAGAGCCGTGGTAGATTGCATAATGAAAAAAAAAGTAGCTTTCGTGATAATTTTCAACGTGACAGGGATAGAGTTATTCATTGTAGCGCCTTTCGACGATTAAAGCACAAAACGCAAGTCTTTGTTGAACATGAAGGAGATTATTACAGAACGAGATTAACTCATACAATTGAAGTTGCACAGGTCGCTCGGACAATTTCTTCTGTTTTGGGGCTCAATTCAGAGTTAACGGAAGCAATTTCGTTAGCACATGATTTGGGGCATCCGCCTTTCGGTCATACGGGAGAGGAAACATTAAATAGCTTAATGGCAGAGTATTCAGGTTTTGATCATAACGCACATGCATTGAAACTTGTAACACTTATTGAGCGCCACTATGCAGCATTTGACGGCCTGAATCTAACTTGGGAGACCTTGGAAGGTATAATAAAGCACAATGGCCCTTTGTTGAAGGGAGTTCCTGAGTACATTAGAAATTATGATACGTTGCATAAATTGAATTTATATGATTTTGCCAGTGCTGAGGCTCAAGTTGCTGCCATCTCAGACGATATTGCTTATAATAGCCACGATTTGCATGATGGTTTGCGAGCAAGGCTGTTTAGTATCGAGGAGTTAGCTTCGTTGCCGCTATTGCGGGAATGTTTTCGGGAAGTCGATGAAAAATATCCCAAAATTGATCAGTACCGAAGGCAGCACGAGTCACTAAGACATTTTTTAAGTATGTTGGTTGATGACGTGCTAAAAGAAGCAAAACAGACTTTTGCCAAACTGGCACCAAATTCCTCAGATGATTTAAGGAAAGCTGGCTTTAAAGTTATAAGCTTTTCTAACGAATTAAGTAAAAATTTGGACGTAATAAGGAGTTTTCTTTTTGAGCGAATGTATAGGGCTCCTAGTGTGATGCAAATGCGAGATAAAGTTACAATAATTGTTAAAGATCTTTTTACTGCTTACAGCAATGATACGAGTTTATTACCTCAAAAATGGCAGAACGGTCTCGCTTGTGGTTTCTCTGATGCTAACTTTGCAGACTTAGTTTGTGACTATATTGCTGGAATGACGGATCGGTTTGCAATTTCTCAGCATGAAAAGTTGTTTGGAAAGCAACTCAATAGTTCTGGCTGTTAACCAAGATTTTTAGAAGGTTAACTTATAAATTTAGACCATTGAACTTTTTTAATAGAGTGATAAACCGAAAATACTTAAGGATTTGAGCAAATATGAATTTATTTACGCATGTTCGTGAAATTGTAATTGAGGTTTTGAAAGAGTTATCTGCCCAGAGTGTCTTGCCTACTGATACAGATTTTTCGAATATTACGGTAGAGCCTCCTAAAGATAGTCGTCATGGTGATATGTCCACTAATGCCGCAATGGTTCTTTCAAAGTCAGTTGAAGTTAAACCCAGAGAATTGGCGCAAATTATAAGCGAGGCTTTGTCTCCAAAAGAAATTATTTCATCGGTAGATATTGCAGGTCCGGGATTCATAAACATTACTTTAAGTAACTCCTCCTGGCACGGTCTACTTTCTGCCATTCTGATGAGTGGAGTAAATTTTGGCAAATCTGGTATGGGATCTTCTCAAAAGGTGAACGTAGAATTTGTTTCTGCTAATCCTACAGGCCCTTTGCATGTAGGTCATACTAGAGGAGCTGTTTTTGGGGATGCCTTGGCAAACCTTCTAGCATATTCAGGTTATGACGTTACCCGTGAGTATTATATCAATGATGGTGGTTCTCAAGTAGATGTCTTGGCTAGGTCTATTTTCTTAAGATATCAGGAAGCGTTCGGTAAAGAGGTTGTATTTGAAGAGGGTACCTATCCCGGCGATTATTTAATACCAATCGCGAAAGCGTTGAAAGAAAAAGTTGGAGATCTTTACTTAAATAAATCTGAAGATAATTGGCTTCCTGAATTAAGAAACTTTGCAGTTGAGGCTATGATGAATTTAATAAG
The DNA here is from genome assembly GCA_963999845.1 of uncultured Rhodobacterales bacterium. GTDB lineage: Bacteria > Pseudomonadota > Alphaproteobacteria > Rhodobacterales > Rhodobacteraceae > Salinivivens. The sequence goes on from CAXEVV010000001.1 coordinate 46,605, forward strand.
GGCAGATTTAGATCTTCTTGGGATAGAAATGGATACCTTCTTTTCTGAGAAATCTCTTTACGGCAGTGGAAAGATAGAGGCTGCTTTGGCCCGTTTGAGAGATAATGGGCTAATTTATAAAGGTGTTTTGGAGCCTCCCAAAGGGAAGAAGGCAGATGATTGGGAGCCTCGAGAGCAAACATTATTTAAATCTACTGAGCATGGCGATGACGTTGACCGGCCGGTCTTAAAGTCTGACGGAAGTTGGACTTACTTTGCCCCAGATATAGCGTATCATTTCGATAAAATAAGCAGAGGGTTTGATATCCTAATAGATGTATTTGGCGCAGATCATGGCGGTTATGTAAAAAGAATGAAAGCTGCTGTTTCCGCGCTCTCTAGCGGAGAAGTCCCACTAGATATAAAATTGTGTCAGTTAGTGAAGCTATATCAAAATGGTGAACCGTTTAAAATGTCGAAGCGTGCAGGCAATTTTGTGATGCTACGAGACTTGGTCGAACAGGTAGGCCCGGATGTGACACGATTTGTCATGCTCACTAGAAAAAATGATGCAGCACTAGATTTTGATTTTCAAAAAGTATTAGAGCAAAGTCGTGAAAATCCAGTATTTTACGTGCAATATGCACACGCGCGAATTAAGTCAGTAATTCGCAAGGCAGAGGCATTAAATGTGGATACTTCAGATTATGCTCTTTCTGAAGCAAATTTATCTAGTCTAACCCATGCCTCAGAATTGAGCCTTATCAAAAAGCTTGCAGAATGGCCCAGAATTGTTGAGCTATCGGCGCGATTGTACGAACCACATAGACTTGCTTTCTACCTATTCGATTTATCGTCAGAATTACATTCTCATTGGGGCAAAGGTGTTGAGAACCCACATCTTAGATTTCTACAAAGTGACGATATGCCAATAACTAAAAGCAAAATCGCACTTGCGCGTGCAGTTTCTATTGTTATTTCTTCAGGTCTTGCTATTCTGGGAGTACAACCAGCAGAAAAAATGTAAAAAAATGATAATTCTGCGGTTTATGAGGCAAGGTTCCAGGTCACCCTGGTAAAGAGAGGTTTTAATGACTGAGCAGGTTTATCAAGCCGGCAGAGTAAATGTATCCGATACTGATACTCAAAAAAATAAACTATCTGTTATATCAATACTTGGTGCAATAATTAGCGTAAACTTAATGCTATGGGCAGGTTATTGGGCGTATAATATAATTTCGCGTGATATAAATGGAATTCCAATTGTCGCGGCTCAGCCGGGCCCACTGAGAGTTGCTCCTGATTTTCCGGGAGGGATTGAAGCGGAAAACATTGAATTAGCTGTTACTAAAATCGCTTCACAAGAATTACCTCCCAATCCGCAAGCGGTTGAATTAGCACCAAGTACAGCAAAATTAGTAGATGACGATATCACAATTTATCAAGCTCTAAAGCAAAAAAAGCTTATCGATAACCATACTATCAAAATCCAACAAGGCCATGATGAAATAACTGAGACTGAGCTTTTTAACGAAGTATCTTTTGGTACTTTAAAGCCATCTTCATTGACTGCAAACTATACCATTGTCGATAATCAGTCTGAATTAGTAGCAGCCGCCCTTGCTCTAGCGTTAAAGCCAAGCAGCCAAAGTGCAGCAAATAGTGCTATTTCTGAGAACATTAATTCACGGATTATGAAGCCCAGGCCTAGACCAGGTTCATTGCTCGCTAAGAGTTCTTTGTTCAAAAATCCAAATGTTATTCTTCCAGTCCTAGGAATTGTTGAAAGGGGTCTCGCAGTAGTTCAATTTGGAACCTTTGAAACAGAAGAAGTTGCTTTTTCAGAGTGGGGTAGGCTTAGTAAAAACTTTGCCGTTATTTTGGATGGCAGGCCTAAATATGTGGAACGTATTCAGAGAAATGGTAACGAGATTTATCGTTTGAGACTTGGAGGTTTTGCAAATCTTGATGATGCAAACCGGTTTTGCTCTGCTGTAATTTCTGAGGAAAATTGTGTTCCAGTGATAGCCAAGTAATTTAGTTTAATTTCTTTAGCAACTTTCTTGAATAAAGAAATTCTTTCTGCAATTACTTGACATCTTTGCTTTGTGAGATCAGCCTCGAATTATGCCTACAAGAGTAAAGTATGAGTGATAAACCTAACTTAGAATTTTTTCCAGAAAACGATTATATTACCGAAACTTCTGCGGATAATTTAGTTATAAATGTGGATGGTTTCGAGGGTCCTTTAGATTTGTTACTGGCTTTGTCACGAACGCAAAAAGTAGATTTACTAAAAATCTCTATTTCCCAACTAGCAAGTCAGTACCTAGCATTCGTAGCAAAAGCAAAAGAATTTCGGATTGAATTAGCCGCTGATTATCTAGTAATGGCAGCATGGCTTGCATTTCTTAAATCGCGATTGTTACTTCCTGCTGATCCGGGCGATGATGGTCCCTCAGGGGAAGAATTAAGTGCAATTCTAGCGTTTAGATTAGAGCGTTTACAAGCTATGAGAAATGCTGGCGCCAAGTTAATGGCTCGGAATCAATTGGGTAAAGAATTTTTTTCAAGAGGTCTGCCTGAAAACTTGGAGAAGAAGCGCAAAATTAACTATACTCTAAGTCTTCTTGATTTGATGCAAGGATATGCAAGAATTCGCACACGGGATGAATTCAGACCTTTCAGTGCTGATAGAGAAAATGTATTCACGATGGAATCCGCTTTAGATAGAATGCGAAAAATGTTAGATTTTTCTGGCGAATGGAGCGATTTGATGAGTTTTTTGCCGGAGGAATGGCAAAATGAACCAAAGCGGGTGAGGGCAGCTACTGCAGCAACATTTGCTGCAACCCTTGAGTTAGTAAAGGCTGGAAATGTCGAACTAAGACAAGCAGAAACCTTTGCTAAAATTGAACTTCGAAAAAGGGCTGTTGAATGATTGATCCTTCAAAAAAAATCTCACCAGAGCAAAAAGAGAGTAAAACTAGTCAGGCACATCTTTTTGATGCGCCATCGATAGTGGAACAGCGACGAATGGTGGAAGCAATCCTGTTTGCGTCTTCCGAACCGGTTAGCGTTACTGAGCTAGAAAGTCGAATGCCGCAAGGCTCAAACCCTGGTTCCGTTTTAGACGAATTAAAGATAGAATATAGTCATCGTGGGGTTAATCTTGTCAAAGTTGGAGCTGGTTGGGCTATGCGCACTAGTCCCGATCTTAGCTTTTTAATGAGAAAAGAGACGGTAGAAACGCGTAAGTTAAGTCGTGCTGCAGTAGAAACTTTAGCTATAATTGCTTATCATCAGCCGGTGACGCGATTAGAAATTGAAGAAATTAGAGGTGTGGGGGTGTCAAAGGGTACTGTAGATTTATTGCTAGAAATGGATTGGATAAAATTTGGAAGACGAAAAATGACACCAGGACGACCAGTCACTTTCGTTGTTACGCAACATTTCTTGGATCACTTTGGATTAGAAAGTGCTAAAGACCTTCCTGGACTTAAAGAACTAAAATCTGCTGGCTTATTAGAAAGCACTATTCAAAGCGGCAAAGACAGTAATGATGATAACATTGAAGAAGAAGCTGATTTACTTAATGATATGGATCAGCCAGAGCTCTTTGTGGAGTAGGTCTTTATGACGGACTTTAAAATTTAGCCAATTTTCATAAAGTGTTTTGACAATTTAAGCCCTTGTCCTTGATAGTTTGATTTTAAACCTTGACCATATAGCTTTGTCGGTTGATGCGACATGCTTTCGTATAATAATCGTCCTACGACCTGGCCGTGCTCAAGTACAAATGGAGCTTCATGGCATCTTACTTCCAATACTCCACGTGCGCCTGATCCACCTGCCGAATGGTGACCAAAACCTGGATCAAAAAATCCTGCATAGTGAACTCGAAATTCTCCCACCATAGCAACATATGGAGCCATTTCAGCAGCGTATCCAGGCGGTATGTGTACAGTCTCACGACTAACCAGTATATAAAACGCTCCCGGGTCTAATATGATCTCCCCGCAAGAAGTCCTTATCTCATCCCAAAATTCAGTGGGATCATAATGATCAATTAGGTCTAAATCTATTATTCCAGTGTGGGGTTTGGCTCTATAACCCACTAGATTCCCATGTGATGGCTGTAAATCTACAGAAAACCCTAATCCATCATCGATGATCGCATCTCCGGGCACAAGTTTTTCTTTTGCGTGGAGTGCCTTTAAACTCTCGTCATTTAATGTAGTATTTTTATTTCTAAATCTGATCTGATTAAGTTTCATTCCTGTGCGTACTAAAACGGAAAAAGAGCGGGGGCATATCTCAGCATATAGTTTTCCACGGTATCCACTTGATATTCGATCAAATTCCTCTCCAGAATCTGTGATTGTTCTGGTCAACAAATCAAGGCGTCCAGTTGAACTTTTTGCGTTTGCTGCCGCCTGAATATCTGTTGGTAATTTAAGTACTTCGAGCAGTGGTACTAAATAAACGCACCCTTTCTCTAAAACTGCTCCTCCTCGTAGATCAATTTCGTGCATTTGAAGCGATTTTAAACGCTCTTCAACCTTTTCGCGATTTCCTGGCAAAAAAGACGCTCTGATACGAAAGGCCTTGCTACCTAATCGCATGTCAAGGCTTGCAGGCTGTATTTGTTCAGACTCTATAGGGACATCTGAACTGATTGCACCAATTTTAATGAGTTTCTCTATCTCCTGATTTGGGAGTACTCCAATCATTTAAAGTACTCTCACCATTGACAGAATTTTTTTATTTTGCGCATAACGTTATTTTACTCAACATAGACTAACCCGCCATTAATGATTTTGCTAACATTGTTAATACTGGCAAGCAACATATAAGTTTTTGTCGGGTTGCTGTGAAAAATATCACTGAAATTTTGTATTACACTGCTATTTAATTTTGGTCGGGCTAGCAGGACTTGAACCTGCGACCTTCCGTCCCCCAGACGGACGCGCTACCAGGCTGCGCCATAGCCCGACAAATTACAAACGACGTATCAGTTTTCTACCTATACGCAAGTTAAAAGTTTCTCACATTTCATTTCCAGGACAATGTTAGTTTTTTCAAATCATTCATAATGGGTAACATCCTGATTATTTGTTGTTTATTTAAATTCTCAATTTTGGCAATCAAAAATGATGAGGATAATTTTTGTTTACTTGTTACTTCAAACGGTTTTGTATCGTCTTTCTGGTTTTGGGCTTCAAAAAAGTCAAAGAGCCCTGGTTGCTCGGGAACCTCTTTAGATGATACCGCTCTATCATCGGCGGACGAGATATTTTTTTTGTCCCGCACTAGTGAAGCTGCTTTAATATTGGCTTTTATTGGATTTTCTAACTCAACATCTTTTTCGTGCACTTCTAAATCCAGTGGCCGAGAAAGGCCTACAACGTAGTTTAACCCTTTTTCGCGTAAAACTTGCTTTGCTCCCTTTATAGTGTGCCCCTCGATATGAAGTAGCTGCTTTATACCGCCAATTAATAGCATATCCTTTGGTCGGTAATAACGCCTTCCGCCAGAGCGTTTGGTTGGTTTAATCTGACTGAATTTACTTTCCCAAAACCTAAGCACATGAGTTGGAGTCTCCAGCCAGTCTGAAACTTCGCTTATGTTCCGAAAAGCTTTTGCAGATTTTGACATAGTTTAGAACTAACCTTCTTTATTTTCCCTCTGACACTCTGTCTTTCATTAAATGAGAAGGCCTAAAGGTAAGCACTCTGCGGGGAGGTATGGGCGCTTCCTGTCCGGTTTTAGGATTACGCCCAACTCGTGCGCTTTTTTGACGAATACTAAATGTACCAAATGATGAAATCTTAACCTGCTCGCCCGCAACGACTGATGCACAGATTTTTTCAAGTACGCTTTCTACTAAGTCTGCTGATTCGTTTCTGGATAGTCCTAACTCTCGGAATACAGCCTCACTTAAATCCATTCGCGTTAGTGTTTTATCATTCATATTACATCCCCCATTCCAGTTAATTGTAATGCTCACGAATTTAGTAAGTCAACTTAAATGGAGTTAAGCTGGGAAAAGTTTTCAAATTTTTTACTATTTCCTAATTTACCACCTAATGATTAAAGATCCCCAAGCGAGTCCACCGCCAATGGCTTCGGTAACTATCAAGTCATTTTTCTTTAAAAAACCATCTGTTTTTGAAACAGAGAGTGCCAGGGGAATAGAAGCAGCGGAAGTGTTGCCATGATCCTGTACTGTGGTTAAAATTCGTTCTTTTGGGATACCCATTTTTTTTGCTGTTCCATGAATGATTCTGATGTTGGCCTGATGCGGGACAATCCAGTCAATTTCGTCGATAGTAACTCCTGCTGTTTTCATTGAATTTTCAGCGGTCGTGGCCAATTTTTCGATTGCATGTCTGTAAACTTCTTTACCATGCATCCTTAAATAGCCTGTAGACTGAGTGGATACACCTCCATCTACATATAAAATGTCTTTCAATCTTCCATCTGAGTTCAAATCAGATGCTAAAATCCCCCGATCAGATTTATCCCCGTTCCCACTTTCTGCACTTAAGATGACAGCTCCTGCACCATCTCCAAATAGTACGCACGTAGATCTATCTTGCCAGTCCATTAATTTAGAAAATGTCTCTGAGCCAATAACTAAAACCCGTTCTGCTTGTCCGGAGATTATAAGCGCATTTGCGTTTGCTAAAGCAAACACGAAACCAGCGCAAACAGCTTGAACGTCATATGCAAACCCTTTCGTCATTCCCAGTTTCGCCTGCACCATAGTTGCAGCTGAGGGGAAGGTAAGGTCCGAAGTTGAAGTGGCTAATATGATTGCGTCTATATCATCAGCAAGTAATTTAGCATCCTCTAATGCCTTTTTAGCTGCAAATGTAGCCATGTTAGAAGTAGTCTCGTCTTGGCTTGCAAAATGTCTACGTCTTATTCCAGAACGACTAGAAATCCATTCATCAGATGTATCCAGAGTTTGTTCAAATTCAGAATTTTCAACTATCCGTTTTGGCAAATAGTGTCCACATCCTTTTATCACAGCACGAACTGTCATTAATTATCCCAAATTACTTATCTGCATCTTCATGCATATCGTTATCTATTGCTCCTGCGTATGCAACCCGCGCAGCTACTTTTTGTGAAAAATCATTCCTGGACAGTTCGAAGGCTAATTTAATTGCTGCCTCAATACCTGTTGCGTCTGCGGATCCATGAGATTTTACAACCGTACCATTAAGGCCCAAAAATACTCCACCATTGACTCTTCTTGGGTCAATTCTCATTTTAAGCCTATTCAAAGAGGTATAAGCTAAAAGACTTGCTAGCATTGATAAGGGCGAAAATTTAAAGGCCTCACGCAGTAAATAACCAATAAGACTTGCAGTTCCTTCTCCTGTTTTGAGTGCCACGTTTCCAGTGAAGCCGTCAGTTACAATAACGTCTACTTTGGAGCCAGGAATATCGCTACCTTCAACGAAACCTTCAAAACTGAAGTTTGCCTCTTGTTGGCATTGCTCAATTTTCGAAAATGCTTCTTTCAGTTCATTTCTGCCTTTATGTTGCTCAGTCCCAACATTAAGTAAACCGACACGCGGAGTTGTTACACCTAATCCATTTCTGGCGTAAGAGACACCCATTAAAGCATATTGTAGTAAATCTTTTGCATCCGCTCTGATATCGGCGCCGACATCCAACATTACATTGAAGCCCATTGGATTTGACGATGGCCAAAGTATGGCAATTGCAGGACGGTTTACCCCAGTTAGTTTTCTTAGTCTTAACATACTCAGCGCCATCAAGGCTCCAGTATTGCCGCAAGAAACACAAACGCTGGCACTACCATCCCTTACAGAGTCTATTGCTGACCACATAGATGTCTCCTTACCATGCCTGATTATATGGCTAGGCTTATCCTCCATTTTTACAACTTCGTTACTGTCAATTACCGTTACTCTGCCAGATAGTGAGTGGCGTTTACTCACTAATTTTTCCAGGTGTTTACTTGGACCATGCAAAAGGAAGTGTATACCAGCATTTTTTTTTGCAGCACGAACAATTCCAGCTATGACAGCTGTTGGGCCTAAGTCACCCCCCATTGCGTCAATACTTATAGTTGTGCTTGGATGCACGACCTCTGAATGTCTATTTACGGTCGTGTGCATAACGCTTTCCTTTACTAGGAACTAGGCCGCGTCGTCGTCCAACTCAATTTCCTCAGTCATAGGTATTACTTCTTTGTCTCCATAGAAGCCACAAGACGAACATATGTGATGAGGACGTTTTAATTCTCCACAATTTGGACATTCATTGGGATTCCCAGCCTTTAGAGCATCGTGAGCTCTGCGATTATTTCGTCTGGATTTTGATACTTTATTTTGCTGAACAGCCATGTCTAAAACTCAGTATTATTGGGGGTATACCCCACGGTTAACCTTTATCCCTGCGCAATACATCTATTCGGTACCCATATACAACCCAATTTTTTTTATTTTGCTATTTTAGTGACTTTTAAAGAGTTTATATTGCTATTTTAACTTTTCTTTAAGCGTGCTCAAAATTGCGAAAGGGTTTTGTTCATTTTCTATATCGTCCAGGCTATCATCACCTAACGAAATCGACAAATAGTCTGTATCATTTGATCTCGGATAGTCTGGCAGCGCTAATGCGAGAGTTTCTAATGCTAGTAAAGATAAATCTAGCGTGTCAGTTAAAGGTTCTAATGTTTCATCTAATTCCATATTAACATCTAGCCCCTCATCTTTTTCTAGTGGAGATATTTCTGTTGTCGGTACATAAACACGTTTTACATTTTCATCTAAACGGCATTTCACTGCCTCTTGTGTAACTACGCATTTTTGAACTACCGAAGCCCCTAATTTTCCTGATAATAACCATTTATTTTTTCCATGAGCACTAATTTTCCCTCTGAAGTCTATTTTCCCTAGCGATATAAGATCCAGCTGCTCAGCAATCTTAGAGTTCGAAGCAACATTGGATTGCCATCGGAAACTGTTACCTTTGACAGTACTTAAATCAGATATTTTTATAATTTTATCAAAAATTTCGCTTTTGGGCATTTATAAATTTCTTCCTTTATTGCAATAAACCGTCAACATGATGTAATTGAGGGTAATATTATACTTTAATCAAGTCAGGAATAATTGATGAACGGACTTTTTAAAAAGGTTTTCTGCGTTATCTTACTCTTGGTTGGTTTCAGTTGCTCGCAACAATTTCGTAATCACGGGTACATACCTAGTGAAGAAGAATTATCAATAGTTTCTGTATCAGAAGACGACAAAGATAGTGTTATTCAAAAACTTGGCACTCCATCAATTGGTGGCGTTTTGGATGATGGTAATATTTATTTTGTCCAGACCAAGGTCTTAAAGAATTCCATCAGAGCTTCAAAGCCAGTTGATCGGCAAGTCCTTGTCCTATCTTTCGATGAAAATAGTCGGCTAGATAATATTCAGAAATTTGGCCTCGAGAAAGGAAAAATAGTTATCCTAGAATACCGTACGACCCCATCTGGATTAAAAAACATGTCATTTCTTTTTAGGTTATTTCAAAATGTTGGAGGCCCATCTGCGGAGTCCCTTTTACAATAACTTGCAACCTATGTTTCTTTACGTATCCAAAGATCTATATGCATTTACGCAAGATAGTATTTAGATGAAGTACTACCATCCAAAATTTGATCTTGAGCAAGCTTTCCAGCCTGTTCATTTGGAAGAAGCTCAAGCATTTAGGTATAAAGCATTTGGGGTGGCAAATGAGACTGGTCTTGAGTGTGATGAGTATGATAAAAAATTCAAGCATATATTAATTCGTGATAGAAAGAACAGAAGAGTAGTTGGATACTTTCGTTATATTTTCTACAAATCTGGTGCGCTTGTTCAAAACGGATACTCTGCCGCTTATTATGACCTGAAAAAAATTGAAAGCTTTGATCAGCCATTACTAGAGGTAGGACGAGTTTGTACGGACCCATCTCTGAAAGACCCAGATATATTGAGATTAGTTTGGGCCTACCTCGCACACTGCATACAATTAAAAAAGATTGCTTTTATATTCGGGTGCTCTTCATTTGAGGGCACCGATCAGAATAAATATACAGATTCTTTTGCAGTTCTTCAGTTACGTCATTTGGGTCCCAAAAATTTATTACCCAGTATTAAGTCACCGGCTGTTTTCAAATTTGCAAAAGTGCTTAAAGCTGATCCAAACTTCAAAATGGCGATCTTAAAAATGCCTTCTCTTTTAAGAGCCTATCTTTTAATGGGGGGCTGGGTAAGTGACCATGCGGTAATCGATAAAAAGTTAAATACGCTTCATGTTTTTACTGGTTTGGAGGTGAGTAAAATCCCCAATGCAAAGAAACGATTTTTATTGAAGAAACCTTGACCTGTTTATTTTTCTGAATTAGCTCAAATTTTTATGAGTGTGCCTTTAATCCAGTTACATCAAGTTTGCCTAGGTTTTGGTGGGTCTGACGTATTCAAAAATGTAGATCTAGTTTTGAATGTCGGAGCTCGTTGTTGTCTGGTTGGAAGAAATGGTTCCGGTAAATCAACCCTTTTTAAACTAATTGCTGGTGAAATTGTTCCAGACGCTGGTGCGGTTGCAATCCATAAAGGCATTCAAGTACGGCTCATGGAACAGGATCCAGAACTTTCTAAATTTACCACTTTAGGAGACTTTGCAGCAAGCAGTTTGGGTAGTAATGAAACTTACAAAATTGATGCAATAAGTAATGGCCTAAAACTAAATCTTCAACAAGAGGTTAAACTTGCCTCTGGAGGAGAAATTAGACGAGCAGCTTTGGCGAAAGTAATAGCTGAAGCTCCAGACCTGATGCTTTTGGATGAACCTACCAATCATCTGGACATCGAAAGTATAAAATGGTTAGAGGCCGAGCTTAAAAATTTAAAGTGTGGAATAGTAATTATTAGCCATGATCGAGCATTTCTGCGCTCTGCATCAAAAACCACTTTATGGTTAGACAGAGGAGTTCTTCGAAAGAGCGAGAGAAATTTTGCTGAATTTGAAGATTGGCGGGACAAAATTTGGACTGATGAAGATGCGAATAACCATAAAATTAGGCGGCGCATTAAAGAAGAGTCCATTTGGGCAGTAGAGGGTATCTCGGCAAGGCGAAAAAGAAATCAAGGCAGATTGAAAGCGTTGATAAAACTTAAGCAAAACTATGGTTCGCAAATAAAGCGGCAAGATACTTCAAAAATGTCCTTCAAGTCTGATGAAATCTCAGGACGAAAGATATTGGAGGCACGAGGCATTAGTAAAAACATTGGTGGAAAGCTAATATGCAGCAATTTTAACGTCACCGTGACCCGAGGAGAGCGGATTGCATTAGTTGGAGCAAATGGAATTGGAAAGACAACACTTCTCAATATGCTTTTTGGAGATATACCTCCCGATACGGGTACAATAAAAAAAGGCACTAATTTAAAAGTAGCTAGATTTGAGCAAAATAAAAGCAATCTGAATCTGGATGCTAGTTTATGGGAAAACTTGATAGATGATCCTGAAACTGCTCTTCCAGGTAGATCTGATCACATATTGGTAAAAGGGGTGCCGAAACACGTTGCTGGATATTTAAAAGAGTTTCTGTTTGACCCTAGCACTATCCGGGCTCCAGTCCGTTCTCTCTCTGGAGGTGAAAAATCCAGGCTAATTCTTGCAAAACTTATGGCCAAGACAAGTAATCTTTTGCTGTTGGATGAGCCAACAAATGATTTAGACATAGAGACATTAGATCTACTTCAAGAAATACTGTCTGAGTATGATGGTACAATTATTTTGATCAGTCATGATAGAGATTTCGTTGACCGCGTTGCAACGCGAATTTTATTTTTCGATAAAAATAGTAAAATTATAGATTTTACAGGAGGTTATGAGTCATACTTAAACAGTTACTCTAAAGTTGACAATCGGTTGGATAATGTTGCTAAACCTGCAAGATCAAAAATTGGAGCGGGTGCACCAATAAAAAAGAAAAGTGAAAGTTTATCATTTACTGAGCAACATAGGCTTATCGAGATTTCCAGAGAAGTTAAAAAACTTGAATCAGAGGTAAAGAAATTAGAAGACTTTTTATCCACCGAAGACCTTTTCCGGTCTGATAGAGTAAAATTTGATAAAGCTTCTAGTGCTTTGTTGGGGCGAAAACTTAAAATGGACGAACTGCTAGAAGAGTGGCTGCTTCTTGAAGAAAAAAAGAGCTGAAATACAAACTTTTATATAATACTTTTAAATGGCTCAAAATTTACAGTTAATTAAGTTCTTTGATCCACCTATTGTATATGAAACCCAATAAAGAGACTGTAATAATAATCCTAAAAATATGATGTGCGCTTACTAAGGCTGGGCTCGATGCCACTGATAGGGCTATTAATGACATTTCTGTAACACCGCCGGGAGCAAACGATATAAAAAGTGTCATGGGAGTTATTACGGATAAGTATTGGAGGGCCATTACAAATAGGAATGCCAGTATGAGCATTGAAATTACTGATATTAATGACAATCGAGTTGCGGTCCAAAGAATATTTTTATCCATACCAAAGAACCTTGCACCTAAACTAGTTCCGATAATGACCTGAGCGACTACAATGAGTATGTCAGGAAGAAAAATTCTATAATTCATACCAACGGAAAATAAAGCAGTCACGAGCATCGGACCCAACAAATGCCCTGCTGGCATCCTCAACTGGGATCCCAAGCCCAACCCTACAGCTATTAAGATTAAAATATAAATTAGGTCACTTACTGTAATATTTGAATTTTCGTTTACCGTCATTCCAGAAGCACTACCGACTGGCCCTCCGAACCAAACTGAAATTATGATCGGTACTAGAATTATTACCAAAATAATTCGCAGGAATTGCTGAAGTGTTACAATTTTTATTTCCCCGCCATATTGCTCGGACATAGCAATACTTTCCATTAAGCCACCAGGTGCTGACGAAAAAAATGCCGTAGCTCGATCATATTTTCCAGCTATTAAGAAAATTTTATAATTCAGAAAATGTGCACACCAACTAAAAATTAATAAGCCAAATAAGCTTGGAATGTATGTGGTGAGTTGTCTTAAGAGATCTGGAGTAACCTGTGATCCGATCATTACTCCGATTACGGCTATAAAGCATTTTCGTAACCTCTGAGGAAAAGCGTAACTTGGAGGGGCTATTTTATCTCCAAATTTAATTGACCACGCTGCACATGCCAAAAGTGAGCCTATCATCCATGGGAGCGGAAGGAGTGTATTGGAGGCCAACCATCCTGCTGTAACTCCAAACACTAATAAAAGTGCTGTATAAAAAAGTCTACTTTTCAATAGAATTTCCTTATTAAAAAGTCTTATAGCTGGAAACTTTTATTTTGAAACATAACGAAGGGTTATCTTTCCCTATCGTATTTTTTTAGAAACTGAAAGAAAGATCGAGTATCAGGATGTCTATTTTCTAGGGCAATTGTGTATGCATTCACCATAAAGAAACAAGCCTTGTCTGAGTTGGATGAATTATAAGCGGCCTCTGCGTATAATTCTGCTAATTTGAGACCATCATTATTTTGGTGGGCAACTAAAATTTCCACCTCCAAATTCGTTTCAGTCTTTTTGTGTGCGTCCATTTTGGATCTCACTTGCTACCCAGTAGTGAAAACAATGAGTGGGGCTATCCATAACAGGAGAAAACCGACCACCATCAAACTTTACAGCATGACGCCCCCTCTGCATGCCTTGGACCACTGGAACATCCTCCTCAAATACGTTCTTCCATAATTTCATATTTTTGCGTCGCAATTGTTTTGAAGTGTTTTTGCAAGAATAAAATAAGTGAACGTGTTCATATGTTTTTTCAGGGCCATCTGGTATGAGAATTATTGCAAACGCATGATCCCTGTGTACACCTAGAAGTACATTTGGGTAGACTGCAATATATTCAGCAGCTGTATCCCATTTATCAGTTAAATTGGGAAAATCTGGAAAACTATTGCCTTCGTTATCCTCCAACTGCTTATAAACTTTTGTTCCTTGTCCAGAAAATATATTTTTATGCTCAATATGATAATGATCTTCAAGCCTTGAGTAGGTATTAAGTCCAGGGTGAACCCATGGTAAATGATAACTTTCGCAATAATTCTCGACTGCCAATTTCCAATTGGCAGCTACCTCAATTGTGAATGAACTCTCACTTCCTCCATGAAAAAGAGGCTTATCAAAATCGGCCCACCTATCTATCAAATCTTTCATACTGTCTTCAAAATTTGGTGCGGTGCCGGAAAGATTTATCCATATAACTCCCATCCATACGTGACTTCGAATTTCAGTTAAACCTAGATTAGACCTATCTATAGATCCATGCAGGTTCCTTCCTGGCCCCCCTACATGAGGTGTACTTATTAGGTGCCCATCTGTGGAGTAACACCAACTATGATAGGGGCAACGGATAGCTCCCTTTATGGTTTTTGCTTGTTCTATGAGTATCATGCCACGATGCCGGCAGGTATTTTGAAAAACCTTAACTCTGTTTTCTTTAGTGCGAACTATAAACAAAGGAGTCCCTTGAAAATTAATTGGCACCGCGTTTCCAACACTTGGAATTTCAGCAGCTACCGCGAGCCCGCTCCATTTGTTGAACAGCAAAATATCTTTCTCTTCTTTAAAAACTGATGGGCAAGTGTAGTGCTCATTGGGAAGACCGTTTGCATCTTCTACTGGTAAACAAACTCGGTTTAGTATAGCTATCTTTTCCATTTTAGCCTTACTTTTTTATATGTTATAAAGTTAAATGCCATTTCGGGCTAGCCTAAAACGACAAATGACTAAATTGAAAACGACAGGGTATTTAATTGAATGGGTTAGCCGCGAGAGAGAGCTGCTACACCTGTTCGGGCTATTTCGATCAGACCTAATGGACGCATCAATTCAGCAAATGCGTCAACCTTATCGGGAGCGCCGGTGATTTGAAAGGTAAAGTTATCTAGGGTGCTGTCCACAACATTTGCTCTAAAAATATCAGCAAGACGTAAGGCTTCTACTCTTTTTTCTCCTTTACCTCCAACCTTCAGTAGGGCAAGTTCTCGTTCCACGTGAGGCCCTTCAACCGTTAAATCATGTACCTCATGCACGGGTACAATTCTTCCAAGTTGTGCTTTAATTTGTTCAATAACCTGTGGCGTGCCCGTGGTAACGATCGTAATGCGACTTAGATGTCCTTCATGATCAACCTCGGCGACTGTAAGGCTGTCTATATTGTAACCGCGGCCTGAAAAAAGCCCTATTACCCGAGCAAGAACTCCAGCCTCATTATCAACTAAAATTGCCAGGGTATGGGTCTGTATCTCATCGCCAAAACTTGACCGTAGATCATAGGCAGAATGCTTGCTTGATCCTTTTTTTATTTTTAAAGCTGACATCTTAAATCCGTAAAGTTATGAATCATACTAATACCGCCCCAGAGCTTCCGATGGCATCATCGGTTTTTGCCTCTCCTAGCAACATTTTGTTATGTGGCTCCCCAGATGGTATCATTGGGAAGCAATTTTCATGTTTCTCGACCAAGCAATCGAAAAGCACTGGGCCGTCATAAGAAAGCATTTCTGAAATAGCATCATCTAGATCGGCTGGGTCGGAGACCATAATGCCTTTAGCACCAAATGCATCTGCCAATTTCACAAAGTCCGGCAGTGCATCAGACCAGCTGTGGGAGTAGCGTTCGCCATGTAATAATTCTTGCCACTGTCTTACCATACCCAATCTTTCATTATTCAAAATAAATTGCTTAACAGGCAATTTGTATTGAATCGCAGTACCCATCTCTTGCATATTCATCAGCCAGCTAGCTTCTCCAGCCACATTAATAACTAAGGCATTCGGATGAGCAATTTGAACGCCTATTGATGCAGGAAAACCATATCCCATAGTTCCGAGACCACCAGAAGTCATCCATTGATTCGGTTCTTCAAAACCGAGGAACTGTGCAGCCCACATTTGATGCTGACCCACCTCCGTGCAAATAAACCGATCTGATCTATTACGAGTAAGCTGTTCAAGACGTTCAAGAGCAAATTGGGGTTTGATTGTCTTCGCGCTATTTTTATAGCTCAGGCATTTAACTGATCGCCATTCATCTATTTGACCCCACCATTTATTAATAGCGACTGAGTTTGTCTTTCGACCTCTTGCTTTCCACATATTTAGAACATCGTCTAGCACGTGCGCTATATCGCCAATGATTGGAATATCAACATGAATTACTTTATTGATCGACGATGGGTCGATATCTATATGTGCTTTTTTAGAATTTGGACTGAAGGCATCTAGTCTACCAGTAATTCTATCATCAAATCGAGCGCCTATGTTTATCATTAGATCACAATCATGCATTGCCATATTCGCTTCGTAAAGCCCGTGCATTCCGAGCATGCCAAGCCAATTATTACCGGAGGCTGGATAGCACCCTAGGCCCATCAATGTGGACGTGATTGGGAAGTTAGTGCTTTTTACTAATTCCCTGAGAAGCTGACTTGCCCCATTACCAGAGTTTATTACGCCACCCCCCGTATAGAGGACTGGCTTTTCTGACTTCTCAATTGCTTCGACTAGCTTAGTAATTTGTTCAATATCACCTTTTAATTTTGGTCTATATTGAGAGGTTGGTACTTTTTTAGAAGTTACATAATTGCCAGATGCAAATTGAATATCTTTTGGAATGTCAACTAACACAGGGCCTGGGCGACCAGATTTTGCAACATGGAAAGCCTCATGTAAAATCGGTGCTAACCGGTCGGTGTCCTTAACTAACCAATTGTGTTTGGTACACGGCCTCGTGATACCGACAGTGTCAGCTTCCTGAAAAGCATCGGAACCAATCATAAATGTAGGTACTTGTCCAGTGAGAACAACCAGAGGAATAGAGTCCATTAGTGCGTCTGTTAATCCTGTAACAGCGTTGGTCGCACCTGGCCCGGAAGTTACTAAAACCACTCCAGGTTTGCCGGTTGATCTAGCGTAACCTTCTGCAGCATGGACTGCTCCCTGTTCATGCCGCACAAGAATATGCCTTATATCGTTTTGTTTGAAAATTTCGTCATATATTGGAAGCACTGCTCCGCCAGGGTACCCAAATACAGTATCAACACCTTGATCTATAAGGGCCTGAACTACCATCTTGGCTCCAGTCATTTGGCTTGTCATAAAGAAACTCCCACTCTTATTTCACACAAACGGTAAAACGATAAAATTTTGTCTAAACTAGTCGCAAACGCCAACATAAGAATAACAAAAAGATTGGTCAACAAGAAATGGTCACGTTAAAGTATAAATTAACGATTTTTTTTAACTTTGTTACAAATAATGTTCGGTTTTAGTAATATTTGAAAAGATTACTATTAATTTTGGTAACAGACAAAAAAACCGAGCCCGAAAGGGCACGGTTTCTAAAATACCAAGATTTTAATTTATGACTTAGTTTCGTCCGAGCCTTCGGCCGTTTCAGGCGATCCTTGATCTTCAACTTCATCATCAACATCAAGCGCTGCGCTTCCAATATCGTCAAAAAGTTCTGCTATTTCAAACTCGGCTTCAGCCTCGGCTTCAGCTGCAACATCTTGAATAGATTTTCCTGACGCTTGCAAATGTGCTTCCTCATTAGATCTAGCCACGTTGAGAATTATCGTGGCTGATACTTCCGGATGTAAAAATACTGACATCTCGTGCAAACCTAATTCTTTGATTGGTTTCAATAGAGATATCTGCTTTCGATTTATTGAAAAGCCGGATGCGGTAGCAACTTCGGCTGCGTCTCGGGGAGAAACTGATCCATATAGTGCTCCTGAGTCTGAGGCGGATCTGATAACGATAAACGTTTGTCCATCTAATCGACTTAACAACGCATCTGCTTCTTTCTTTGTTTCTAAATTATGAGACTCTAATTGGGATTTTTGCTTAGCAAAAGAAGCTATGTTAGCCTCTGATGCAGTCTGAGCTTTGCGCTGAGGTAAGAGAAAGTTTCTTGCGTAGCCTGGCTTTACGTCAACTACGTCACCCATTTGGCCCAGTTTTGCCACTCGCTCTAGAAGAATAACTTGCATGATTTCTGTCTCCTCTATTTAACAGCGTACGGTAAAAGCGCCAAAAAACGAGCGCGCTTGATAGCACGGGCTAATTCGCGCTGCTTTTTAGCTGAAACAGCTGTAATCCGTGAGGGGACAACTTTTCCACGCTCCGAAATATATCTTTGAAGTAGCTTTGTATCTTTATAATCAATTCTTGGGGCATCGTCACTTGAAAACGGACATACTTTCTTTCGACGAAAAAATGGTTTGTTGGTCATTTTGAAAACTCCTTGCCAAAGTTAATCGTTTTGCTCACGTCGTTCACTGCGATCATCTCGTTTGTGCATTTGCGCCGATGGACCTTCATCATGGTTATCAACCTTAATAGTCAGAACACGCATCACGTCTTCGTTGAGGCGCATTAGTCGTTCCATCTCTTGAACGGCCTCTGAGGGTGCGTCTGTTCGCATCATGGCATAATGCCCTTTACGGTTTTTGTTTATTTTGTAGGCCATTGTTTTCAGGCCCCAATACTCTGAGTTCACGACTGTACCACCATTATCCTGCAGTACCACTCCGAAGTGCTCGACCAAACCCTCTGCTTGTGTGTTTGATAAGTCTTGGCGAGAAATAAAAACATGCTCATATAGAGGCATTTTGTTTCCGATCTTTTTTAAGGCGCGTTTCATAGGAAGGGGGTTCCTCTTTTCGTTCCCAACCACGAGTGACTACGCAAAAACTTTAATTACGAAAAGATGGCAGCTGTTTATACTAATTTGCTAGAACTACAAGCTTTTAAAAAATAAATTTTGGATGAGGGTGGGGCGATAATATTTTTATGTGATAGATTTTTTTTATTCGCGGAGGGTTACAAAAAGTCGGTAAAACTAAAAAATATTTTACTTTCAAAAAAATTTATTACTCCACTGTAACTGATTTCGCCAAATTACGTGGTTGGTCAACATCTGTACCTTTATAAACAGCAGTAAAATATGCAATTAGTTGAACTGGTAAGGCATACAATAGTGGGGTTAATAAAGGGTCAATACATGGCATTTCGATAGTGTCTTGCCCATTCAAGCCGGCTGATTGGATCCCATCTTTGTCTGAGACTAGTATTACGTTTGCTTTCCGAGCAATAACTTCCTGCATATTAGACATGCTTTTTTCGTATAATTCGTCGGACGGAGCTAAAATAATAACTGGAACTGTATCATCAATAAGTGCAATTGGCCCATGTTTTAGTTCCCCTGACGCGTAGCCTTCAGCATGAATGTAACTAACTTCTTTTAGTTTCAATGCTCCCTCAAGTGCCAATGGATACATCAAGCCGCGGCCCAAGAATAATATATCGTCAGCTGTAGATAATTTGTAGGCAACGTCCTTAATAGAATTAATGTTTTCTAAATATCGACTAAGAAACGACGGCAGATTTTTCAATTCATTGATAGTAGCTTTAAGTCTTTTTTCCGAATATTCAGATTTGTCGCAAGCTGCTTTTATTGTAACTAATAATAATACTGCAAGTTGGCATGTGAACGCTTTGGTCGAGGCCACTCCTATTTCTGGGCCGGCGTGAATTTCCAGTACTTGATCACTCTCTCTGGCGATTGAGCTAGTAGTCACATTTACGATTGAAATTATCTTCCGTACTTTACCATGACAATAACGTAAAGCTGCCAAGGTATCAGCGGTTTCTCCCGATTGGCTTACAAAAATTGCAACAGAGTCTCTGGCTAAAGGAGGTTTTCGATAACGAAATTCGCTTGCAATATCTATTTCAACTTGAATTTTAGCTATTTTTTCAATCCAATATTTAGCAACGTGGCATGCATAATAAGCCGTGCCGCAAGCCACTAAAATTATTTTGGAAATGTTTTGAAAGTTTACTTCTTCTAAAATATCTATTTTTAGTCCCGTTTCACTCTCGCAAAGATAAGATTTGATTGCTTGTTCTAAGGCTTTTGGTTGTTCGTGAATTTCCTTTTCCATAAAATGGTTAAAGCCTAATTTGTCATGAGCATTGATACTTTGGTTCAAATACGTAACCGAGCGAGATACAAAACTCCCCTTTTGATCATATATTTTGACGCCCTCACGGGTCAAAACAGCATGATCTTCCTCCTCAAGATAGCTTATTTTATTTGTAAGTGGCATAAGCGCCAAAGCATCTGAACCAAGATACATTTCATTTTTTCCATACCCCACCGCTAAGGGTGAACCAGATCTTGCAGCAAATATAAAATTTTCATGCCCCTCAAACAGCATCGCTATTGCATAAGAACCATTAAGTTTTGATAAAGTCTTACGTGCTGCATCGATTGGTTTGTATCCCTCATCAATAAATTTTGAGCAAACCATTGCTATTGTTTCAGTATCCGTATCAGTCCTAGTTTTATATCCGTCCGTGCTTAATTCTTGCCGAAGATCAATAAAGTTCTCGATTATGCCATTATGCACTACTGAGACATTTCCCACGGTATGGGGATGCGCATTTTTTTCGATCGGTTCCCCATGCGTTGCCCATCTTGTGTGACCAATCCCTGCTTTTCCCTCAAGCGGCTCGAATACTAATTTATCTTGCAGTTCTGCTAGTTTACCAACTGCCCTTCTTCGATCGATGGAGCCATCACTTTTAATCGTAGCTATGCCGGAACTATCGTATCCGCGGTATTCTAGACGTTTTAATGCTTCCACCAATATTGGAGCAGCTTCATGTGTGCCTAAGATGCCAATTATTCCACACATATTTTTGCCTCAGTGGGTCTCATTATTTTTTTTGTTACGGAGGATTTCTCTAAGTTTTTTCGCACCGTTATTATTATTTTTTTGCTTAGAGCGTGAAATTGCTAAATCGTCCGCTGGTATATCTTGTGTAATAACTGAACCACTTCCAGTCATTGAATTATTTCCAACAGTCACAGGAGCAATGAGCATAGTATTTGACCCAATAAATACGTCTTCACCAATAACCGTTCGATGTTTACTAACTCCATCGTAGTTGCAGGTTACTGTACCAGCACCAATGTTAGTATTCTTGCCAATCCTCGCATCACCTACGTATGACAAGTGATTAATCTTTGTATGTTCTGCTACTTTTGAGTTTTTAATTTCTACAAAGTTACCAATTTTTACACCATCGGAAAGGTCAACCCCGGGTCTTAATCGAGCATAGGGGCCAATACTGCACTCGTCAGAAATCTGGCATCCTTCCAGGTAAGAAAATGCTTTAATGATACATTTGGAGCCGATGGTTACGCCCTTTCCAAATATTACGTTTGGTTCAACTACTGTATCCCGACCTAAAATTGTGTCCATTGAGAAAAAAACAGTTTCTGGCGCTATCAGGTGAACACCGTTTTCTAATGCTTGAGTACGGGCTGTTGTTTGAAAATTCTTCTCTGCTTGGCTAAGCTGATCGCGGGAGTTTATCCCAAGTGCTTCATCGTGCTCGCAAACCAAAAAGCCACAATCTAAACCTCTCAATTTGGCTAGATGTACACAATCCGTGAGATAAAATTCGTTATTAGTGTTGTTTCTATCCAAATCTTCTAAAAGCTCTGAAATCAATAATGAGTTTCCCGCTATGATCCCACTATTGCAAAGATTAATTGCTAATTCATCATCGTTTGCATCGTTGTGCTCCACTATTTTCAAAAGCTCACTGCTATTAGTTACCAGACGGCCATAACCGGCAGATTCCTCTGTGCGAAAGCCTAAAACTACCAAATCTATTTGCTCGCATTTTGCTTTTATTTTTATCAAAGTTTCGTATGATATAAAAGGAGTATCTCCAAACATTACGATTAAATTTCCATCGAAATTTGACAATTTTTTAGTAGCTAGCTTGACTGCATGACCCGTACCTAGTTGTTCTTCCTGTATTACAAACTCGATTGATTTTTTGGTCTCCTGCAAAAACTGCATTACCTCAGTGCGTCCATGTCCTAAAACGGTTATTATCTTCCACGGATTGATTTGTTGTGCTGTTTTGATGCAGTGAGACAACATAGGGAAATTGCCTATTTCATGCATAACTTTAGGACGATTGGATCTCATCCGCGTCCCTTTACCGGCGGCTAGTATAACAACTGCAGCATCCATATCCAGTCCTTAGGCTTTGAACCTCTTTTATCGTAATAAACCTTTGTTGCAAGCTTAAGTTTTGTCAAAATAAGTTGCTGAATGTTTCATTTTATGGTGAGGATCTCTCCAGGAGGTTAAGATTAAAATATGAAAACTGTAGTTTTTGATTTGGATGGTACCCTTGCCGATACAAGCGCGGATTTGATCGCGGCCGCTAATTATTGTTTTGGCAGTTTGGGATACCCAAATCTTTTGAGCCAGAAAGATGACGCTGGAGTAGCAATGCGAGGTGGTCGAGCAATGCTTGAATTAGGCTGTCAAAAACTTGGTTTGATGGATGAGGGCTTTGTTCATACTCAGTATCCTATTCTGTTAAAAGCATATTCGAGAAACTTGGACAAGCACACCAAATTTTTTCCACATGTAATTGATACTATTCATAAATTTCAAATATTAGGGGTGAACTCAGCAATTTGTACTAACAAGCCCTCTGCATTGGCCGAGGAATTGATAAATAGAATGGGTGCACGACATTTATTCGGAGAGTTAATTGGCTCCGATACACTATCGACAAGAAAGCCTGATCCAGCGCCATTTATTGCAGCAGTAAAAGGTTCGGGTGGTATTGTGGAGCAATCCGTAATGGTTGGCGACACTGTTACAGATTTTGACACTGCTAGGGCTGTAGGGGTACCAATTATTATGGTTGATTTTGGTTTTAGAGGCTATGATTTTAGTGGTGCTAAACCTGACGCAATAATAAAATCTTTTGTAGAACTGCCAGAGGTTGTGATGAGTTTGCTTGGCTCTCCATCATAGAGGCCGTGGGTTAAAAGTCTTTGGAACGCTAGTTAATTTCACGCGAAACTACGAAAAAGATCAAATTTTTAAATTATTGGTCCAGAAACCACTTTAAATTTATAATTGATTGCAAAACACATCAATTTGGATAAGTATAGTGATCGTTTTTCAATCTTTAAATTTATTTTGGTGATCTGGTTATGGAAGTATTCAAGGGTAATTTTACTCAGCAAGAACCTTTGCCTCAGGATGCGATAGATGCTGCTGTGAATGTTTTGAATACTGGCCGCCTGCATCGATACAACCTGAAGGAAGGTGATGCAGGCGAAGTTTCGTCGCTTGAGCTTGAATTCGCCAAAAGTATTGGAGCAGATTTCTGTTTGGCTGTAGCTTCAGGTGGATATGCATTAGCCACAGCATTGCGTGCCATCGATGTTAAGCCAGCCCAGAAAGTTTTGACAAATGCGTTTACGTTAGCTCCCGTGCCTGGAGCAATTGCGTCAATTAATGCAGTTCCGTTACTTGTTGAGGTAACGGAGAATCTAACAATTGACTTGGACGATTTAGAAGCAAAAGCCTCGCAGTCCAAAGTTCTTCTGCTCAGCCATATGCGAGGTCACATTTGCGATATGGAAAAACTTATGGAGATCACCAATCGGCATGGTATAAAAGTGATAGAAGATTGTGCTCACACAATGGGTGCAGGTTGGAATGATAAGCCCTCTGGATCATATGGCGTCATTGGCTGCTTTTCGACGCAAACCTACAAACATTTAAATTCAGGGGAAGGAGGGTTTTTAACTACTAATGATCCATCAATAATTGCAAAGTCTATTGCTTTATCAGGATCCTACATGATGTTTGACAAGCACTTATCAGCTCCAGAAAAAAATATGTTTGAGGCTATCAAATATGAAACGCCAAATATATCTGGAAGAATGGATCACTTGCGAGCAGCAATATTGCGTCCTCAGCTGAAGGAGCTTGATAAAAACGTTATTCGCTGGAATGAGCGATACAGGACAGTTGAGGCGATATTACAAGATGTGGAAGGTATTTTTTTAATCGAGCGTCCTGGCAAAGAGCGGTTTGTTGGGTCATCCTTTCAATTTTTATTAAAGGATTTTGCGTATCTCGAAATTCAATCACTTGTGTCCAGCTGTCGAAATAGAGGGGTTGAATTAAAATGGTTCGGTAAGGATGAACCACATGGATTTACCTCAAAATACGATAGTTGGAAATATATTCCCGATCAAAAAATGGCTAAATCAGATAAAATAATTAATTCTACGTTAGATATGCGATTGCCTTTAACATTTTCAGTGGAAGATTGCAGAGTAATAGCTACCATAATTCGACAGGAGGTAGAAGCTCGTATTACATCTTGATGATGTTTAAAATGGGTCACAAAATAATTTTTTGAATAATATTTGGTATAGCTTGGGAGTCTTTGTATTAGTCGGCATTCTGTTAATGTTCCGCTTGGGTTTTCTAACAGCTTATTTGGATGAAAGTATTATAATTAATCAGTATGCAGATCAATATGTGTCGGGAGCGCAAAATATGGGTATTGATGCGTCTGTATTGGAATGCGTCGCCGTTCAAGATGAAAGATTTTGGGTACGTTTAAGAGTTCAATGTAACGGAGCTAAACCAGCAACCTTTTTAATAGGACTTTGGGGTCAATTAATTATCGAAAAGCGACAAGTTTTTGCAAAGGAAACCTAGATAATAATGTTTACAGACTATTTCAATTTTTGGCTCATTTTGAAGGTTTTTTAAATATTACAGATATAGGACAATATGTACGCTTTATCATTCAGCCTATAAGTTGTTTAACGTAAAAAAAGTCGACTCGTGTTGACCCTGACAACGTGTAAGGGTAAACCACGACCAAGCCAATCTCGATACGCTTTGCGCATCGAAACCTTAAAGGAGCCATCTGTGGACGAGATGTTGTCGGAATACCTCCCGATCCTGATATTTTTGGCTATTGCCGTAGCATTAGGACTGCTATTATTACTGTCTGCCGCTATTATTGCTGTAAGAAACCCTGATTCAGAAAAAGTGTCGGCGTACGAATGTGGATTTAATGCCTTCGATGACGCTAGAATGAAATTTGATGTTCGATTTTACCTCGTATCAATCTTATTTATCATTTTTGATCTTGAAATTGCTTTTCTTTTCCCATGGGCGGTGGCCTTCAAAGATTTATCCATGTCGGGATTCTGGTCGATGATGGTCTTTCTTTTTATACTTACCATCGGATTTGCTTACGAGTGGAAAAAGGGTGCTTTAGAATGGGAGTGATGACAGGAGATAATACAGCTGGGCGTGATTTCGAGGTGGAGACCAAAGCGCTAAGCGGGCAGCTTCAAGATAAAGGTTATTTGCTTACATCTGCAGAGGATGTGATTAATTGGGCAAGGACTGGCTCACTTCATTGGATGACGTTTGGGTTGGCTTGTTGTGCAGTAGAGATGATGCATACTTCTATGCCACGATATGATTTAGAACGGTTTGGCACAGCTCCAAGAGCATCGCCAAGACAATCTGATCTAATGATCGTTGCAGGCACGTTGACTAACAAAATGGCGCCAGCGTTAAGAAAAGTATATGATCAAATGCCGGAACCTCGGTATGTAATTTCGATGGGTTCTTGCGCGAATGGTGGTGGGTATTATCATTACTCCTATTCGGTAGTCAGGGGGTGTGATCGTATTGTGCCGGTGGACGTTTATGTGCCCGGATGCCCCCCTACGGCAGAGGCTCTTTTATACGGGATAATGGCTTTGCAGAGAAAGATCCGCAGGACTGGAACAATTGTCCGATGATAGAAGCGTTACGAGAACTCGGCAGTTATATTGAGCAGAAGAGAAATGATTGTGTCATTTCCTGGAGTTTGGAAAATGGTGAGCTAAGCATCGCGGTTGCTCCCGCCAACATCTCGAGTTTTATAGAGTTTCTTAGAGTTGATAGCCGTTGTAAATTTTCAACATTGATAGATATAACTGGAGTAGATTACCCGAACCGATTAAAGCGGTTTGATGTGGTTTATCATTTGTTATCGATGTATCAGAATCATAGAATAAGGCTGAAAGTTTCATTGCGGGAAAATGAAGCTATCCAGTCGATTGTAAGCGTCCATCCAAGTGCAAACTGGTTTGAGCGAGAAGTTTTCGATATGTTCGGGGTGCTTTTTCAGCAACACCCTGATTTGAGGCGCTTACTGACAGATTATGGGTTTCAGGGTTTCCCATTACGAAAAGATTTTCCGACTACTGGTTATAATGAAGTTCGGTATGATGAGGCGCAAAAGAAAGTAGTTTATGAGCCTGTAAGCTTGACACAGGAATACCGGCAATTTGATTTTATGAGTCCTTGGGAAGGGGCGGAGTATATAATGCCCGATGATGAAAAAGAGGGGACAAGCTAATGGACGGGTCAAAGGGTTTTAGAGACACTCTCACGAGTGAACAAAAAATAAGAAACTTTAATATAAACTTTGGGCCCCAGCATCCTGCCGCACATGGTGTTTTGAGGCTTGTCCTTGAGCTAGACGGTGAAATTGTTGAGCGCTGTGACCCTCACATCGGACTGTTGCACAGAGGTACTGAAAAGCTAATGGAGAGTAGAACTTATCTCCAAAACTTACCTTACTTTGATAGATTAGATTATGTGGCTCCAATGAACCAAGAGCATGCATGGTGTTTGGCAATAGAAAAATTGACAAAAGTAGCAGTGCCACGAAGAGCATCATTAATAAGGGTTTTATATTCTGAGATAGGTAGAATTCTGAGTCATTTATTGAATGTTACCACGCAGGCCATGGATGTAGGTGCTTTGACGCCACCATTATGGGGGTTCGAGGAGCGTGAAAAGCTCATGGTTTTCTACGAGCGAGCCTGTGGCGCCCGTTTGCATGCTGCATATTTTAGGCCAGGAGGAGTTCATCAGGACTTACCTGATGATTTACTTAAAGATATTGCTACTTGGGCTGAAGAATTCCCTGCTGTTTTGAGAGATATTGATGACTTGTTGACTGAAAACAGAATATTCAAACAGCGTAACGTCGACATTGGAATAGTTACTGAAGATGATATACAAAAATTTGGCTTTTCTGGTGTTATGGTACGTGGTTCTGGTTTGGCATGGGATTTGAGGAGATCTCAACCTTACGAATGTTACGACGAGTTTGATTTCAAGGTGCCGATTGGAAAGAATGGAGATTGTTATGACAGGTATTTGGTTCGCATGGAGGAAATGCGGCAGTCTCTTATTATAATCAAGCAAGCGGTATCCAAGCTGTTAGTCGAGCATGGTGAGATACTTGCTCGTGGTAAGATAACACCCCCTAAACGTGCTGAAATGAAAGGCTCAATGGAGGCATTAATCCATCATTTTAAACTATACACAGAAGGTTTTCATGTGCCAGAAGGGGAAGTTTATGCCTCTGTGGAAGCACCAAAAGGGGAATTCGGCGTCTACCTCGTATCAGACGGTTCTAATAAGCCCTATAGAGCAAAATTGCGGGCCCCGGGCTACTTGCATTTGCAGGCTATGGATCATATGGCATCTGGCCATCAATTGGCAGATGTTGCCGCTATAATCGGAACAATGGATATAGTATTTGGAGAGATTGACCGCTAATGTTACGACGATTGCACGAGGAACAGCCGACATTTTTCTCGTTTACTACTAAAAACAAAGCGTGGGCTGAAGCTCAAATTAAGAAATATCCGCAGGGTCGTGAGGCGTCTGCAATTATTCCTTTGCTTTGGAGGGCTCAGGAGCAAGAAGGGTGGCTTTCAAAACCAGCAATAGAGTATGTGGCAGATTTGTTAGGCATGGCGCACATGAGAGCTCTAGAGGTTGCCACATTTTATTTTATGTTTCACCTGAAGCCCGTTGGCAGGGTTGCTCACTTTCAGATCTGTGGCACTCTCTCGTGTATGTTATGTGGGGCTGAAGATCTAATTGGTGTCTGTAAAGAAAAAATTTCGCCTAATCCGCACGAATTATCGAGTGATGGAAATTTTAGTTGGGAAGAGGTTGAGTGCTTGGGTGCTTGTTCTAATGCCCCTATGGCTCAAATTGGTAAAGACTACTTCGAAGACTTAAGCAAAGATACATTTGCACAGATAATTGAGGATCTAGCAGTTGAGAAACTGCCCACTCCAGGTCCGCAGAATGGTAGATTTGCATCGGAGCCGATAAATGGTTTAACGTCTCTAATGGAATACGAAAGTGGGCGTACCCGGTTTAATGGAAGTGTGCAGATGGCGGATGATTTAAAAGATACCATCAAGCGCATAGACGGTGGTGAAACGCCACTTGTAACACCATGGCTGGAAGATACGAAAAAAACCGCAGAGCGATTGCCAACAAAAAAACCTAAAACATTTAAGGCTCCCAAAAAGGCGGTTTCTGAAGATTTATCACGCCTTGTAGGATTGGGTGAAAAGGCGAAAAGTGCTCTAAATCGCTTGGGTATATTTTACATTTCGCAACTTTCTAGCTGGAGCGCTGGTGAAATTAACTGGGTATATTCGAATTTATCTGGTGCAGTGAGTTTGAACAGGTTGAAAAACTTTGTTGAGCAGGCTCGAGATACTAAAAATTAATCAACTTGGATCATTGGAATTGAAAAGCATAATGGTGGTTAGGGAAAGAAGAAGCGACTTAAGGCAGGGCCGGGTAGTGGGTGCAGTAATTGCTGTTGCCATGTTGCTTTGGCTCTTAGCGCAGTGGTTGGGTCCTTACCTTGGTTTACCGGGAAGGTACGCTCTCCTTATAGATTTTTTAGCATTAGTAGCTTTCTTATGGGCCATAATATCTGGGATAATAATGTGGCGGGCACGTTAATTTATAAGGAATATTGAATAAATGTTGAACGATAAAGATCGTATCTTCACAAATATTTATGGCATGCACGACCGAACACTTCGTGGAGCTATAGCAAGGGGCCATTGGGATAATACCAAAGCTCTTTTAGTTAACGGTCGGGATTGGATAGTTGAGCAAATGAAGGCTTCTGGTTTAAGAGGTCGTGGTGGTGCCGGTTTTCCAACAGGTTTAAAGTGGTCATTTATGCCTAAGGAAAGTGACGGGCGTCCTTCATATTTAGTAGTTAATGCGGATGAGAGTGAGCCAGGCACTTGTAAAGACAGAGAGATAATGAGGCATGATCCTCATACTTTGATAGAGGGATGTTTAATTGCGTCGTTCGCAATGGCTGCAAACTGTTGTTACATATATATTCGTGGTGAATATATACGAGAGCGAGAAATGCTTCAGTTAGCGATTGATGAAGCGTATGAAGCTGGTCTTGTCGGTAAAAATGCGTGTAATTCTGGGTGGGATTTTGATATTTTTCTTCATCACGGGGCAGGAGCCTACATATGCGGTGAGGAAACAGCTCTACTTGAGAGTTTAGAGGGCAAAAAAGGCATGCCGCGAATGAAACCACCGTTTCCAGCTGGATCTGGTTTATATGGATGTCCTACAACTGTAAATAATGTAGAATCAATAGCTGTCGTGCCAACTATTCTTAGGCGAGGTCCAGATTGGTTTTCATCGTTCGGCAGGCCAAATAATTTTGGAACAAAACTTTTTGCTATTTCTGGACACGTAAATAATCCTTGTGTGGTAGAGGAGGCAATGTCGATATCCTTCCATGAATTGATTGATAAACATTGTGGGGGAATTCGCGGAGGATGGGAGAATCTTAAGGCAGTTATTCCAGGGGGGTCATCAGTTCCGTGCGTACGTGGCGAGGATATGAAAGATGCAATTATGGACTTCGATTATTTGCGGGGCGACCTAGGTTCAGGTTTAGGCACTGCAGCGGTAATTGTGATGGATAACTCTGTAGACATAATTAAAGCTATATGGCGCCTATCGAAATTTTATAAGCATGAAAGCTGTGGTCAATGTACACCATGCCGCGAGGGAACTGGCTGGATGATGAGAGTTATGGAGCGACTGGTGCTAGGAAACGCCGAGAAAGAAGAGATTGATATGCTCTTCGATGTAACCAAGCAAGTTGAAGGTCATACTATTTGTGCCTTAGGGGATGCTGCGGCTTGGCCAATTCAGGGTCTTATTAGAAATTTCAGAAATGAAATAGAGGATAGAATTATAAATAAAAAATACGCTAATAGAATTAAATCAATTGCCGCTGAGTGAGCTAAAATTGAGCAAAATCTTAGTCATATCATTCTCGCTGTTCTTACTTATCGGATGCACTGCTCGGATTAATGAAAACCGAGTAGCTTTTGATGGTATTATGTTTAATACGAAATTAAAGATAGCGTCTGACAAGAAAGATTTTGAGATTACAGTGCCGCGTGCGCATCGTTCATTAAGTGGTGCCAAAGAAGCTGGTAGATACGAGGCTACAATTTATTGTGTGAACAAGTTTGGGACATCAGATGTTACCTGGGATTTAGGTCCAGATGACGTATCAGAAATTTTGAGTAATAACTCAATAAACCTCAAGGGACGTTGCAGGATATGACGAAATTGAAACGTGACGATATGTTTTTGTATCTACTGGTTTAGTTGGATTTGGAGTTGGGTTTGTGGATGTTAATATTTAAGTAATGTTTATAAATAATCGTAAGTTAATAGTTAATTTTATCATCAAGTAGAAAAATGACAGAACTAAAAAAAATTATAATTGATGACCACGAAATTGAGGTTGATGGTGCAATGACGCTCATTCAAGCCTGTGAGATTGTCGGTATAGAAATACCCAGGTTTTGTTATCATGAGAGGTTATCCATTGCAGGAAACTGTCGGATGTGTCTGGTGGAGGTGGTTGGTGGCCCCCCTAAGCCTACAGCATCTTGCGCTATGCAAGTGAAAGACTTGCGGCCAGGACCTGATGGTCAACCCCCAGTGGTGCGGACCAACTCAAAAATGGTCAAAAAGGCGCGGGAAGGGGTAATGGAGTTTTTATTGATTAATCACCCTCTAGATTGCCCGATTTGTGACCAGGGTGGCGAATGTGATCTTCAGGATCAAGCTATGGCGTTCGGAGTGGATTTCAGTCGATTTAAAGAAGCTAAGCGTGCGGTAGATGATCTTGACTTGGGTCCACTGGTATCTACCAATATGACAAGATGTATCAGCTGTACTCGATGTGTTAGATTTACTTCTGAAGTCGCTGGGATAAGTCAAATGGGGCAAACAGGCCGTGGCGAGGACGCAGAGATAACCAGTTACCTAAATGAGACTTTGGATAGTAATTTGCAGGGTAATATAATTGATCTTTGTCCTGTTGGTGCTCTTACCTCTAAGCCCTATTCCTTCACAGCCCGGCCGTGGGAACTGTCTAATACTGAGACAATAGATGTCATGGATGCCTTGGGCTCAAATATAAGAGTGGACACAAAAGGCAGGGAAGTTATGCGCATACTGCCACTCAACCACGATGGTATTAACGAGGAATGGATTTCAGATAAAACGCGGTTCGTTTGGGATGGTCTTAGGCGGCAAAGGTTAGACAAACCCTACATACGAAAAGATGGTAAATTGGTTTCGGTTAGTTGGAGTGAAGCTTTAAAATTTACTGCAGATGAGATTTCTGGGAAAAAAATCATGGGGCTGGTTGGGGATTTGGTTTCAACAGAGTCAGCATATGCCTTTAAGAAATTGTTAGAAAGCATGGGTGGCGTCGTTGAATGTAGGACAGACGGTGCCCATTTACCTGAGAATAATAGGTCTGGGTATGTGGGTAATGCAAGCATTGACGATATTGACCTTGCTGATGAAATATTTCTGATTGGAAGTAATCCTCGGATTGAGGCACCTGTTCTAAACGCTCGCATACGTAAAGCGTGGTCTCATGGGGCTAATGTTCATTTACTTGGGCCCAGATTAGATTTGACTTATGAGTATTCACATTTGGGATCTGACCGCTTGGCTTTGGAGAAACTAAGTGTACGCGGATTGAAAGTTGCTAAGGCTAAGCGTGCAATTATCATTTTAGGAATTGGTGCTTTGAAGGGCTCAGATGGACCTGCAGTGCTCGGTCATGCAATGCAGCTGGCAAGTGCTTCGAATTGTAAGTTTTTAGTTCTACATACAGCAGCTTCGAGAGTTGGTGCCATGGATATTGAGGCAACTAGTCCTAAAGGCATTGCTGATCTAGAAAACTATGAGGTAATATTTAATCTTGGCTCAGATGAGATCAATATTCCTAATGGGCCTTTCGTTATTTACCAGGGTAGCCATGGCGATCAAGGTGCTCACAGAGCAAATGTTATCCTTCCAGCCGCTGCATACACGGAAGAAAGTGGTATATTTGTGAATACAGAGGGGCGCCCCCAGCTGGCTAATAGATCTGGATTTGCGCCGGGTGAAGCGCGGGAGAATTGGGCAATTCTGAGAGCTCTTTCGCAAATTTTAGATTTAACTCTAGAGTTTGATACCTTAGCTCAGCTTCGTGAGGTTCTGTTTGGTGAATATCCTCATCTAAATGACATTGATATGTTGGTAGAGAGCGACTGGACGCCAGAGGGACTCAGGGACTTGGATAAGGGTAATTTTATCTATGCTATTGAGGATTTCTATTTAACCAACCCAATCGCCAGGGCCTCGATCTTGATGAGTGAATTGTCAGCTCAAGCAAGAGCCAGGAGTACTGGCAGAATTGCGGCTGAGTAAGCTAATGTTGATATAAAGATACAGGTTATGAAAATGCTATCACTCATAGGGACCAGAGTAAGATCTAAAATTATAGGTTTTTACAATGGAATTGCTGAAAAAATTGACTTTTCATCATCGTTTTTGTGGGCAATGACAACAAAGTTTTGTTGTAAAGCGAGGGCTAATGGCTGAGTTTTTAAATTCCTCTTGGGGCGTTGCTTTAATTTTAATTTCTCAAGGTTTAATGATGGCCGTCTTTCTTTTGTTATCTGCGTATTTTTTGATTTACGCGGATCGCAAAGTTTGGGCAGCAGTTCAGATGCGACGTGGTCCCAATGTAGTGGGTGCTTTCGGCCTACTTCAATCTGGAGCTGACATGCTGAAGCTCGTCTTCAAGGAGATAATTATTCCCGCTGGTGCAGATAAGCCCGTGTTTTTTTTGGCTCCATTGATATCTTTCGTAATGGCAATTCTCGCTTGGGCGGTTATTCCACTTAATGACGGTTGGGTTTTATCTGATATTAATGTCGCTCTATTGTTTGTTTTCGCAATTTCTTCTTTGGAAGTTTATGGCGTGATCATGGGAGGGTGGGCGTCAAACTCGAAGTATCCCTTCCTGGGTTCATTGAGATCCGCTGCACAGATGATTTCTTACGAGGTATCCATTGGTTTGATTATTATCGGAGTTATAATTTCAACTGGCTCGATGAATTTTGGGGATATAGTTCGCGCGCAGGATGGTAACTTAGGTATTTTTAATTGGTACTGGTTGCCACATCTTCCTATGGTTTTTCTATTTTTCATCTCGGCTTTAGCTGAAACAAATAGGCCGCCTTTTGATCTTCCAGAGGCAGAAAGTGAATTAGTGGCTGGCTTTCAGGTGGAGTATAGTTCGACGCCTTTTTTACTATTTATGGCTGGTGAATTAATCGCAGTTTTTCTTATGTGTGCCTTGACCACGCTTTTGTTTTTTGGAGGATGGTTGTCGCCAATTCCCGGTCTAGCAGATGGATTTCATTGGATGTTATTAAAGATGGGCTTTTTCTTTTTTATCTTTGCAATGGTAAAGGCAATAACTCCTAGATATCGCTACGATCAATTAATGAGGTTAGGCTGGAAAGTATTTTTGCCACTTTCATTGGGTTGGGTCATAATTGTGGCGTTTTTGGCAAAATTTAATATGTTCGGTGGGCTATACGCCCGCTGGGTGATTGGAGCCTAGGATATGAGCAAAATTGATTACACGCGGGCCGCTAAATATTTTCTACTTGTGGATATTTGGACTGGCTTTAAGCTGGGGTTTAAATATTTCTTCGCACCCAAAACAACGCTTAACTATCCGCATGAAAAAGGAGAATTAAGTCCACGTTTTCGTGGTGAGCACGCACTTCGAAGGTATCCGAATGGCGAAGAAAGGTGTATTGCGTGCAAGCTCTGTGAGGCTGTTTGTCCCGCTCAGGCAATTACAATTGACGCCGAGCCTAGGGAAGATGGAAGCAGGAGAACAACCAGGTATGACATAGACATGACAAAGTGTATTTATTGTGGGTTTTGTCAAGAAGCATGCCCGGTAGATGCAATCGTGGAGGGGCCAAATTTTGAATTTTCTACAGAGACTCGTGAGGAGTTATTTTACAATAAAGAAAAGCTATTAGCCAATGGTGATCGGTGGGAATGTGAGATTGCAAAGAACTTAGAAATGGATGCACCCTACCGATGAGTATTGATCAAAATCCATGTGAAAAGATGTATAATTTAGTGGCAAAGGCACTTATTTTCGTGTCATTATTCTCAGGACCATTGATAAATCAAAACGCGGTTAAAATCCCCTATGAAATCTTCGAAGAACTGAAGGAGAAAAAAACTTGAGCATTTTTGTTTCAGCTTTCTATTTATTTTCTTTCAGTGCTATCACTGGTGGGCTGATGACAGTCATTAGCAGAAATCCTGTACATTCGGTTTTATGGTTAATATTGGCTTTCCTGTCGTCGGCTGGGTTGTTCGTTTTGCTGGGAGCAGAATTTTTAGCAATGCTGCTCATTATAGTTTACGTTGGGGCAGTTGCTGTGTTGTTCCTTTTTGTAGTTATGATGCTTGATGTTGACTTCTCAACATTGAAAGCTGAAATGGCAAGTTACCTTCCTCTAGCGCTGCTGATAGGGGTGGTTTTGATAATGCAACTCAGTGTGGCTTTTGGTGTTTGGTCGTATGCAGATACCGCTCCCGGCGCCAGAGAGGCCCTCATAAACTCTACCGATCATAACACACATGCAATTGGCATGATTTTGTACGACAAGTATTTTATTTTATTTCAGTTGGCTGGACTAATTTTGCTCGTCTCAATGATTGGCGCGATAGTTCTTACGCTCCGCCATCGCAAAAATGTTAAAAGACAAGATATTCTTGCTCAAATTTATCGAGATCCTAACGATGCTCTTGAAGTTGTAGACATAAAACCTGGGCAGGGTTTGTGAGTAAATAAAATATAAATAAAGGAAATAAAATTAATATGATAGGCATAGAGCATTATCTTACTACAGCCTCGATACTTTTCGTAATCGGAATTTTTGGCCTTTTTCTTAATCGGAAAAATGTTATTATTTTATTAATGTCTATCGAGCTGATGTTGCTAGCAGTGAATATAAATCTTGTGGCATTTTCTAGCTATCTTGGTGATCTGGTTGGGCAGGTTTTTACTATATTTATTCTTACGGTGGCTGCTGCGGAGGCAGCGATTGGGTTAGCCATAATCGTGAGTTTTTTCCGAAACCGTGGAACAATTGCTGTCGAAGACGTAAATATGATGAAAGGCTAACCAGAATGGAGCTATTCGTACTCTTCGCACCTCTAATTGGAGGTATTTTGGCCGGTTTTGGATGGAAAATCCTTGGCGAAAAAGCAGCGATAATTGTGTCAACTTCTTTACTGTTCTTTGCATGTTTTGTTAGTTGGTTTTTATTTTTAGAGTTCGATGGTGAACTGAGAATTATAAAAATATTTAAATGGATGAGTTCAGGATCTCTTGAGGCCTTTTGGGCAATTCGCTTCGATCGACTTACTGCAGTCATGTTAATTGTAGTTACAACTGTTTCTGCTCTGGTTCATCTATACAGCGTTGGCTACATGGATCATGATCCTAATTGGAGTGAAAGCGAAACTTACAAACCCCGCTTCTTTGCATATTTGTCGTTTTTTACGTTTGCAATGTTAATGTTGGTGACATCCGATAATTTACTTCAAATGTTTTTTGGTTGGGAAGGTGTCGGCGTCGCATCGTATTTGCTCATTGGTTTCTATTACAAAAAACCTACTGCAAATGCTGCTGCAATCAAAGCTTTTGTGGTAAATAGAGTCGGTGATTTTGGATTTGCATTAGGTATATTTGGAATTTTCTTTTTAACTGGAAGTATTCAGTTTTCCGATATTTTTTATTCTGCACAAAGTTTAAGCCTTATGGAAATACGCTTTTTGTGGGCTGATTGGAACGCCGCCAATTTACTGGCATTTCTTTTATTCGTTGGTGCGATGGGAAAATCAGCACAGCTTTTCCTTCACACCTGGCTTCCGGACGCAATGGAGGGACCAACTCCAGTCTCAGCATTAATTCATGCTGCGACTATGGTCACGGCGGGGGTATTCTTAGTTTGCCGTATGTCGCCTGTTATGGAATTTGCACCCGATGCAATGGCCTTCGTCACGTTTATCGGAGCCACTACAGCCTTTTTCGCGGCTTCGATAGGTCTAGTGCAGAATGATATCAAAAGAGTGATTGCATACTCTACTTGTTCGCAATTGGGTTATATGTTTGTTGCTGCCGGCTCTGGCGTATACTCCGTCGCGATGTTTCATCTTTTTACGCATGCTTTTTTTAAGGCTCTGCTTTTTTTAGGAGCGGGCTCAGTAATACATGCGATGCACCATGAACAAGATATGAGAAATTATGGAGGCCTCAGAAAAAAAATCCCATACACGTTTGCGGCTATGATGATTGGAACATTAGCAATAACTGGCGTCGGTATACCTTTAACTCATTATGGTTTCGCAGGGTTTCTCTCAAAAGATGCCATAATAGAAAGTGCTTACGCCGCTTCATTAGGAGGGTATTCTTTCTGGATGTTGGTATTGTCGGCTCTATTTACGTCTTTTTACAGTTGGAGACTCATCTTCATGACCTTTTATGGTGATCCCCGTGGAGACTCACACACTCATTCTTCAGCCCACGAAAGTCCTAAAACAATGTTAATACCGTTGGCTGTTTTGTCTTTAGGTGCGATATTTTCAGGAATGATTTGGTATAAAAGTTTCTTTGGCGATCATTATAGTGTAAATAAATTCTTTGGTATACGAGAGGCCATTTCTCAATCACATGATATAAGTGACGATGCTGGCAGATCTAATGATAATTTGGCCGTTGATGTGCCTATAGGTGCTATCTATATGGCACCCAATAACCATATCTTAGATGAAGCGCACCACGTACCGAAATGGGTCAAATTATCTCCTTTTGTTGCTATGATAATTGGTCTTTTACTTTCTTACATTTTCTATATTTGGCGCACAGATATGCCAAGGAAATTGGCTCAGAACCAGAGATATTTATATTTATTTTTACTGAATAAATGGTACTTTGATGAGATTTACGAAATACTTTTCGTTCGTTCGGCAAGATTTCTTGGCCGCTTTCTTTGGAAGAAAGGAGATGGTCAGACCATAGATGGGTTTATAAATAATTTTTCAATGGTATTTATTCCACTTCTAACGAAGTTGGCTGGGCGCGCTCAATCGGGATATATTTTTACGTATGCGTTTGCCATGGTACTAGGAATTGTAGTTCTCATAACTTGGATGACATTGGGAGCAGGTGGCTAAAATGGATTATTTTTTGCTTTCCATAGTTACATTTACCCCAGCCGTTTCTGCTCTTATTTTGCTACTAGTCGCAAGAGGAAATGATCGCGCAGCTGGTCTTGTTGCCAAAAGATTTGCTCTTTTTGCTACAGGAGTAACATTCTTTGTCTCTTTATTCATTATTGCGCAATTCGATCCAGAAAACACCGGTTTCCAAATGGTTGAGGAAGCCGAGTGGATAATGGGTTTAAAATACAAGTTAGGAGTTGATGGAATAAGCATTCTTTTTGTTCTATTGACCACTTTTATGATGCCAATTGTCGTTTGGGCGAGCTGGGGTATCGAGGTGCGCGTCAAGGAATACATGATTGCTTTTTTGTTGCTAGAAACGCTGATGTTAGGCGTTTTCATGGCTTTAGATTTAGTGTTGTTTTATCTCTTTTTTGAAGCAGGTCTTATCCCAATGTTTTTGATAATTGGAATTTGGGGCGGATCTAATCGAGTTTACGCATCGTTTAAATTTTTCCTATACACGCTCTTGGGATCAGTTTTGATGCTTATCGCAATGGTAGTAATGTTTTCTGAGGCTGGAACCACTGATGTTGAGGCATTGATGCTACATCAATTCTCATTTGTAAGTTTTAACCTACTAGGGTTTCCGATTGTAGGTGGGGTGCAAACTCTGTTATTTTTAGCTTTTTTTGCGAGTTTTGCGGTAAAAATGCCCATGTGGCCGGTACATACCTGGTTGCCCGATGCCCACGTCCAAGCTCCAACAGCTGGATCAGTAGTACTTGCTGCCATCCTTTTGAAAATGGGAGGTTACGGCTTTTTAAGGTTCAGTCTGCCTATGTTTCCAGTAGGCTCTTATATATTGACTGATTTCATTCTTTGGTTGTCAGCAATCGCCATCGTTTACACTTCATTGGTAGCACTTGTCCAAAATGATATGAAGAAATTAATTGCCTACTCTTCTGTTGCCCATATGGGTTATGTTACTATCGGAATTTTTGCTGCTAATCGCCAAGGTATCGACGGCGCTATTTTTCAGATGCTCAGTCATGGATTTATCTCAGGAGCGCTGTTTCTTTGTGTCGGCGTCATATATGATAGAATGCATACTCGTGAGATAGATGCTTATGGCGGCTTGGTGAACCGAATGCCTGCTTATGCACTTGTTTTCATGTTTTTTACAATGGCTAACGTTGGTCTCCCTGGGACCTCAGGATTTGTGGGAGAATTTCTTACGCTAGTAGGTATTTTTAAGGTTAACACTTGGGTGGCACTAGTGGCTACTTCTGGTGTTGTGTTGTCAGCCGCTTATGCGCTTTGGCTCTATCGCCGCGTAATGATGGGGGATTTAATTAAGGAAGCACTGCGTACTATTCAGGATATGTCTATTCGAGAGAGAGCGGTGTTCACTCCTCTGATAGTAATGACATTGATCTTAGGAGTATACCCCGTCCTAGCTCTTGACTTGATAGGTCCGTCGGTACAAACGCTTGTAGAGAAATATAATACGGCTGTTTCGGTTGCTGGAGTAAGCGGCAATATAATGATTGCAGCGCAGTGAGGGAGCAATATTTAATATGATCAATAATGATCTAAATTCAATTTTGCCAGAGATAATACTATCTGTTTTCGCTATGATTGCTTTGCTGATTGGTGTTTACAGTGGTCAGGATAAAAGAACTGCAAATATTACGTTTGTGACTGCAGGTCTTATGGTTATCATTGGAATTTGGATGTTTTTCGATGGGTCTCCGAGTGAGACCGCATTTAATAAAATGTTTATTGATGATGCATTTTCTAGATATGCAAAGGCACTTGTTTTACTTTCTTCTGCGGCAGTACTCGTTATGAGCTTAGGATATATGTTAAGACATAATTTAGGACGTTTTGAATATCCTATTTTAATTGTTTTTTCGGTAGTCGGAATGATGTTTATGGTGTCCGCTAACGATTTAATGATATTATATTTGGGTTTAGAATTGCAGTCGTTGGCTCTTTACGTTGTCGCTTCGATGCGGCGAGAAAGCCTAAAGTCTACTGAGGCTGGCATGAAATATTTTGTATTGGGAGCTCTATCTTCTGGTCTATTGCTGTATGGAGCTTCTCTCGTATACGGTTATTCAGGATCAACTAATTTTCAGTCTATTATTACTTCTTTAGATAGCAGCAGTCACAGCCTTGGCTTCATGTTTGGAATGATTTTAGTAGTTGCAGGTCTTGCTTTTAAAATTTCAGCGGTACCATTTCATATGTGGACACCGGATGTTTATGAGGGTGCCCCAACTCCAATTACAGCATTTCTCTCCACTGCACCCAAAATTGCTGCAATGGCTCTTTTTGCAAGAGTTGTACACGATGCATTTTTTGTCATGATTGCCGAGTGGCAACAGATCGTGGCGTTGATGTCTGTTTTGTCAATGTTTGTAGGGGCAATTGCTGCAATTGGACAGACAAATATCAAGCGGTTAATGGCTTACTCGTCTATTGCGCACATGGGATACGCCCTGATAGGACTTGCATCGGGTACGGTATTCGGTCTCCAAGCTATGTTGGTGTACATGGCGATATATGTTACGATGAACGTCGGTACATTTGCTTTTATTTTGTCAATGGAAAAAGATGGGCAGCCAGTGACCGATATTTATTCTTTAAATCAGCTTGGTTTAAAACAGCCTGGAAGGGCTTTAGCAATGCTGGTACTCCTTTTTAGCCTGGCTGGCGTGCCACCATTGGTTGGTTTTTTTGGCAAACTTTATGTTTTGAGGGCAGCTTACGATGCAGGGTTGATCTGGCTGGCGGTTTTGGGTGTTTTGGCGTCAGTTATTGGAGCTTATTATTACCTGAGGCTTATTTATTTAATGTACTTTGGTGAGAATCAAGATGACTCTTTGGATGTTATGAAATCACCAATATTGTCAGGTTTTGCTGCAACGGCAGCAGTTGTAATGGTGGTTGGAATTATTAACCTTTTTGGAATAGAAGCTGCCGCAGGTTTAGCAGCCAGTTCTTTAGCGAATTAGGAATAAAAATCTCTTACGATATCATTGTGTTAAACAAAGTTGATAGCACTATGTTGGAAGCTCGCAGGCGAGTATCCAGCCTGTCTAATAAATCATGGATATTTGCTCATTTGCAAACTGCAGGGAAAGGTCGGCGGGGCAGGGCCTGGATTGATCCCTTAGGAAACTTCGCGTGCACCTGTGTGATTTTTCCAAAGACTAGCATAGACAAATTTTCATTAAGCTCTTTTACTGCTGCCCTATCGCTCTATGACACTTTGGAGCATTTTGGAAACAGCAATGCTGATATATCAATCAAATGGCCAAATGATATATTGTTGAATGGAAAAAAAGTTGCTGGTATCTTGCTTGAGACGATAGCTGTTAGTAAAAATAAAATCGCCTTATCGATTGGTTTTGGGGTGAACTTAATTTCACACCCAAGGACTTCAGAACTAGAAGAAAGCGCTTACTGTCCTACATCCGTGCTAGCTGAAACGGGCATTACTGTAGATCCCATCGAGTTATTAAATAAATTGGCGTTTAATTTTACAAATTATGAGGCCACTTTACAAGTAAGGGGTTTCTCGGATTTGAGAGTTCTTTTGCTAAACCGCATTCACAAGCTGGGTGACAATATTGTAGTAAAAACAGCAAATGAGATAATAAATGGTCAGTTTCTTGATATTAATCTCGATGGGCATTTGATTTTAAAAACAGGTGGGGCTACACGTTCTATAGCGGCAGCGGATGTATATTTTGAATAGAAAGGTATATAATGCTTTTAGCAATTGATTGTGGTAACACGAATACTGTTTTTTCTATTTGGAACGGCGACGAATTTATTGCAACCTGGCGAACGGCTACTGAGCATCAGCGAACAGCTGACCAATATTATGTTTGGCTGTTATCTCTTATGAACCTGAATAAAGTAAACGCTGAAATTCGAAATGTTATAATTTCTTCTACTGTTCCCCGAGTAGTTTTCAATTTAAGGGTATTAGCTGATCGTTATTTTGGCACCAGAGCGATGGTCGTGGGAAAGTCAGACTGCGATATCCCACTGGATGTGAGGGTCGATAGTGGCGCGGGAGTAGGGTCTGATAGGTTGGTTAATACTGTAGCTGGTTACGATTTATTTGGTGGAAATTTGATAATTGTGGATTTCGGTACTGCTACAACATTTGATGTAGTTGATCACGATGGAGCTTATATTGGTGGTGTGATAGCTCCGGGCGTAAATCTGTCTTTAGAGGCTTTACATCAGGAAGCCGCAGCTCTTCCACACGTAGATATTGCAAGACCAGAAAAAGTTATAGGGACTAATACAGTAATGTGCATGCAGTCAGGTGTTTTTTGGGGATACATTGGATTGGTAAAGGAAATTTGTCAGCGAATTATTACTGAACATGGATCGGAAATGAGAATAATTTCTACAGGAGGGCTAGGGCCTCTATTACAATCAGCAGAAAAGGTATTCGATGAGTGGAAAGATGATCTAACAATGCATGGCTTGCGTTTGATCTTTGAACACAATGAGAATTTAGCAATCAAATGAGCGCAGATCACTTAATTTATATGCCGCTTGGTGGAGCGGGTGAAATTGGACTAAATTCATATATATATGGTTTTGGTCCGCCCGATAAAGAGCGTTTCATTATTGTCGATCTTGGCGTTTCTTTTCCTGATATGGAGACTACCCCTGGCGTAGATTTAATTCTCCCAGATTTATCATGGATAATGAAACGGCGGGATAGGCTTGAGGGGATTTTGATCACACATGCGCATGAAGACCATATTGGTGCAATCGGGCATTTGTGGGAAGACTTGCGTGCACCTGTATATTGTAGAGCTTTTACCGCTCATATAGCGCGATTAAAAATGAATGATGCCTATTCCTCTGAAAGCTCTGTTAACACAGTAGAACAATGGCCTAAAACATTGAACTTAGGGCCATTTAAAGTCGGATTTGTGCCCATCTCACATTCAATACCAGAGAGCAGCAGTATTGTTATAGACACCCCTGTCGGTCGCCTTGTGCACACAGGTGACTTCAAAATTGACGAAACCCCTGGCGTTGGTGAGCCGTTTAATAAAGAAGTTTGGCGGGATATTGCCAAGGGTGGTGTAAAGGCGCTTATTTGCGATAGTACTAATGTTTTTTCAAAACAGAAAGGGCGGTCAGAAGCATCAATTAGTTCATCCATACAGGAACTTATAGAAAGTGCTGAAAAGCTTGTTGTGGCAACAACTTTTGGATCAAATGTTGCTAGATTGAAGACATTAGCAGAAGCGGGCATAAAATCTGGTCGCTCGGTCTGCCTGCTTGGGCGGGCTATGAGAAGAATGATAGACGCGTCGGTAGAGTCAGGTGTTTTGAGTGATTTCCCTCCTCTTATAAGCCCAGAAGATGCTCTGAATGTTCCAAGACAAAATTTATTAATCTTGGCAACTGGATCTCAGGGAGAGCGCAGGGCCGCTACCGCCCAGTTAGCAAATGGAAAGTACAGAGGTTTTTCATTGCAGGAGGGTGATCTGTTTATCTTTTCGTCAAAGACAATACCCGGTAATGAAAAAGGTGTATCTAGAATAATTAATCAATTTTCAGAGATGGGTGTCGACGTTGTCGAGGATGACACTGGTCTTTATCATGTTTCTGGTCATGCAAACCGCCCTGACCTAGAGCAAATGCATAAAATTATTCAACCACAATTTCTTATACCAATGCATGGAGAACACCGGCACCTACGAGAGCATTCCAAGTTAGCGTCAGAGAAGGGGATTGCATCAATTGTTTGTCCCAATGGAAATCTTTTAAGTTTATCTTCTAATAAGCCTAAGATCTTAGAAAAAATAGAGCTTGGTAGGTTATATCTTGATGGAAGTTCTAAAGTTACTTCGACGGAGGGTGTAGTCAGAGACCGTATACGTATGGCTTTGAATGGTTTGGTTATTGTGA
This sequence comes from uncultured Rhodobacterales bacterium, assembly GCA_963999845.1. Lineage (GTDB taxonomy): Bacteria > Pseudomonadota > Alphaproteobacteria > Rhodobacterales > Rhodobacteraceae > Salinivivens. Next base: position 90,024 of record CAXEVV010000001.1, read on the forward strand.
CCATTCTCCTTGATGAAAAAGATGATCTTATTGGAGACCCTTGGTGTGAAACAAAAGGTTTGCCGCTTGTAACAAACTCAAATGCTCCCTTGATTGATTGTCTGGAAGAGGATTTGGGGCAACTGATTGGTAGAGTTGACCCAGATGTTATTTTGAACAATGACAAATTAGAAGAAGTGCTTAAAAGGGGCGCTAGGCAAACCTGTAAATCCGAAATTGGGAAAAAGCCTGAAATTTCTGTTATAATTAGTCGGTTAGCCTAAAAGGAGATCCTAATTACAGCTAGATAAAATTCAAATTTGTACTATTGCGTTTATTTTAATGCGTTTGTCTTTCCACAAAACTCTTTGTAATAAAAATAGGTAGCCCAAATTCATTTTTGTTTTCTGACGAATTGGACGAGTTGTTTCGATTTTTTGGTTCTGATTCTGGTGGCTCAATACTTGTGTTAACGGCTTTCTTTGGTGGTCTGCTTCGGGAGGTGTTTTTAATTTTATTTTCAGGTGTTTTTTCTTCGTTACTCGTTTTTGTATCAAAAGAAAAATTATCAATTAAAGGAATTTCTAGCTGAATTAACTTTTCAATAGCCTTAAAATTTTTTTCGTCTCGAGGTGTTGAAATCATAAGAGCTTTTCCATTACGACCTGCTCGTCCAGTCCTACCAATTCGATGAACATAATCTTCTGCATTTGTTGGAACATCAAAATTATAAACATGGCTGACACTTGGAATGTCCAATCCGCGAGCAGCAACATCGGAAGCTACAAGAAACTGCAGGGATCCGGTTCTAAAATCATCAAGAGTATTCATTCTATTTTTTTGATCTAAATCTCCGTGAATTGGTGCGGCATTGAAGCCATATTTTTTTAATGACTTTGCACAAATATCTACGTCAGTTTTACGATTACAAAATATAATTGCATTTTTGCAATCTTTACCTTCTTTTAGTATCAAATCTCTCAGAATTTTACGTTTCTCAGTGCCCTCTCGGTCTTTTCGTGTTGCTTTGAAGAGTATCACGCTTTGTTTGATGTTTTCGGAGGCAGATGCTTGTCGAGCAATTTCTAAGCGTAAAGGAGCTGATAAAAAAGTGTTGGTTAACCTTTCTATTTCCGTGGCCATTGTTGCAGAGAAAAATAGTGTTTGACGAGTGAAGGGGGTAAGATTGAAGATACGTTCAATATCTGGAATGAAGCCCATATCGAGCATTCTATCGGCCTCATCAACGACCATAATTTGAACGCCAGTGAGCAGTAATTTACCACGTTCAAAATGATCTAGAAGACGTCCGGGAGTTGCAATTAATACATCCACCCCCTTGTCAATTAATTGATCTTGTTCTTTGAAGGACACTCCACCGATGAGCAATGCTTTAGTAAGCTTTAAATTTTTTGAGTATAGTTCAAAGTTTTCGGCTACCTGTGCCGCTAACTCTCTGGTTGGGCAAAGAACAAGTGACCTAGGCATGCGAGCTCTAGCTCGTCCTCGAGCTAGTAAATGTATCATCGGCAAAGTGAAACTTGCGGTTTTACCGGTCCCTGTTTGGGCAATCCCCAACACATCTCTGCCTTCAAGTGCCGCAGGAATAGCCTGTAACTGTATAGGTGTTGGCTGCTTGTACCCAACGTCTTGGATCGCATTTAAGATTTTTGGGTTTAACTTTAGATCTGAGAATATCGCCATAAATATATTTCAATTACATCTATGGGGCTGATTGCAAATAAATATTTTCAATACCTCTAGTTCTTTACATATTTATATTCCGGGGTAATATCCAAAAAAAAAGCTAAGGTCAATCGCAGTGCTTAATTACATGCTAATTTAAGAGGGCGAGTTCTTTCGTTTTTGATATTGTAATGGTGGGATAGTCTCGGGCAAGCCTGTCAAAATCCCATTGCAGCCGAGAAAGAAATACATGATCACCGTCGCTGTCTAACGCCATATGCTGTTTATTTTCTGAATTAAGCTTATCTACTTCTTGCTTTTCGCCAGATATCCAACACGCTGACTTAAATTGACTTGCTTCAAAGCGCACAGGTAAGCCATATTCCAACTTAATCCTGCTTTCCAGTACTTCAAATTGCAATGGACCAACTACACCCACTATGTACCCAGATCCGAAAGTTGGTTTAAATATTTTAGCAGCGCCTTCTTCGGCAAATTGAAAAAGTGCTTTTTCAAGGTGTTTACTTTTCATTGGATCAAGCGACAAACAATTTTGCAAAACTTCCGGAGCAAAAGAAGGAATTCCCTTGACCTGTAATAATTCGCCTTCAGTAAGAGTATCACCTATTCTTAATTGCCCATGGTTAGGAATTCCAATAATGTCACCCGCCCACGCCTCCTCTGCTAGCGATCTATCCGAAGCTAGAAAAAGTACAGGATTTGATGCAGTCATAACCTTTTTTGATCGCACATGTGTAAGTTTCATTCCTCGCTTAAAATGCCCAGACGCAAGACGTACAAAAGCCACTCGATCACGGTGCTTTGGATCCATATTAGCCTGTACCTTAAATACAAACCCGGATACTTCCTTTTCTAAAGGTTTTATTGACCTTGGTACTGCTGATTGCATTTGTGGAGACGGTCCAAAGTTAGCTATCCCTTTCATTAATTCTTGTACACCAAAACTATTCATCGCGGACCCAAACCAAATGGGCGTGAGATGCCCTTCCAATAATGATTTTGGGTTGAGAGGAGGTAGTAGCTCTTTTGCTATTTCTACTTCTTCTACTAACTTTCTTTTCAGCTTGGTGGGGATGTGTTTATCTATCTCTGGATCTTTAAGTCCTTTAATTTTGATACTTTCACCTACGCGATTTTTATCAACTCTATCCATTAACTCCAGTCGGTCATGGATAAGATCGTAACATCCTATGAAATCTGAACCAGTACCAATGGGCCAACTGACTGGGGTCACATCAATTGCTAGGCTTTCCTGAATTTCATCTATAATTTCAAATGTGTCGCGGCTTTCGCGGTCCATTTTGTTGCAAAAGGTAAAAATGGGTAAATCACGTAATCGGCAGACTTCAAATAGTTTTTGGGTTTGGCTTTCGACGCCTTTTGCACCATCAATTACCATAATGGCGGAGTCCACTGCCGTTAGTGTTCTGTAGGTATCTTCTGAAAAATCACTATGTCCAGGAGTATCTACTAAATTAAATCGATAGCTGTTAAAATCAAAAGACATTGCAGATGCCGATACAGAAATTCCTCTATCTTTCTCCATTTGCATAAAGTCAGACCGAGTTCGCCGTGCTTCTCCTTTTGCTCTAACTTGCCCTGCTAATTGAATAGCTCCTCCATATAAAAGAAACTTTTCAGTAAGTGTCGTTTTACCTGCATCGGGATGGGAAATGATAGCAAAAGTTCTTCGGCGAACAACTTCTTTATCAATATTGATTGATTTGGATTGGTTTGTAGACATTTGAACCCGATATCTTAAGGTAATTTAAAAGGCAACCCACCCAAAAAATAGAAAATAATTTCTTATGATGGACTATTTAATTATTTAATTTTAATTTCAGTAATAATTATTTGAGCTAACACTTAATTTGGAAAAAACTTTCAAGATTGGACGAGGTTGCACGTTAGTTCCATCCCTGTTAGATCCATTTTGTTTTTATGGTTAAGTTTGACAGAGGTTGTTTTTTTGGCAAGAACCTTAGTTCCACGTTTAGAAATTAAGTCGCTCACCAAGGTATACGATAATACTAAAGTCGTAGATGCTGTTTCATTAAGTGTACTGCCTGGGCAAATAACGTGTTTGTTGGGTCCATCTGGTTGTGGTAAATCTACGACACTCAGAATGATTGCTGGGGTCGAACCTCAATCTTCGGGAGAAGTTTGGGTTGATGGCGAAATGATTTCTGGTCGCGGTTTCAGTGAACCACCAGAGAAGCGTTACATTGGACTGATCTTTCAGGATTTTGCACTTTTCCCTCATATGACAGTCTGGCAAAATGTTGCATTTGGTATCACTAAAACAAGTGACGATATTAAAGAGAAAGCCAATGAACTTTTATCAAGAGTTGGGCTTACTTCGAAGTGTGATAACTTTCCGCATGAACTATCGGGTGGGGAACAACAGCGCGTTGCACTTGTTCGTGCGCTTGCCCCAAGGCCACGAATAATGTTAATGGACGAGCCATTTTCTGGCTTAGATAAGCGCCTCAGAGATGATATACGAGACGAAACTATAGATATTTTGAAATCAGAAGCTACCGCTGTACTGTTAGTAACCCATGAGCCGGAAGAGGCTATGAAAATGGCAGATGAGATAGCATTAATGAGGGATGGAGGGATTGTTCAAAAAGGTGCGCCATATAATCTGTATAATGCACCAGTAGACCGGGAGGCCGTAGCATTTTTTTCTGATGCAAATATTATTAAGTCTACAGTAAATGGCGCACTCGCAAATTCACAATTTGGCCAGTTTTTTGCACCTGGATTGAATGATGGTGCCAGCGTAGAGATAGTTATCAGGCCGCAGCATGTAAGAATAGATTTCGACAGAGATGGAAAAGGCCCTTTGCCTACTGTTTCCATGGGTATTCCAGCTCGTGGATGCGTTGAGCGTGCTAGATTTCTTGGAAATGAAAGCCTCATAGAATTCAAAATGGATTTTGATAACAGTATATTTAAAGTAACGATTCCTAGTGTATTTTTACCCAAATTAGGTCAGCCTTTATGGCTCACGATCCCGCGTGATCGATGTTTTGTTTTTGCAGCGTAGTGAAGTGCAAAACAAAAAAACTATTTTAATGTGTTGCCTCTTTGATAACTGAGCATTAACAACTAAATAGATTAATATGAAATTGAAGGGCAAAGGCCCTCTAAGCAGAAGGATCGTCGAAATGCTAAATAATATTGGACTTCCTGGTATCTTACTTATTGCAGTAGTTGTATTAGTTATGTTTGGCCGCGGCAAAATTAGCTCATTAATGGGCGAGGTTGGCAAGGGTATTACAGCCTTCAAAAAAGGTGTAAATGATAGCAAAAAAGAAATTGAAGAAGAAACTTCTGACGCTGCTACGGATATCACTCCGGAGACTGAAAAAGACAAGGTCTAGTTTGAATGTTTGATTTGGGGTGGACTGAATTACTTCTCATCGGGATAGTCGCTCTTATCGTAGTCGGGCCGAAAGAACTTCCAGTGCTCTTCAGGAAAGCTGGGCAGTTTGTAGGTAAAATTAAAGGTATGGCTCGAGAATTTTCAAGGGCTATGAACAATGCCGCTGATGACGTAGGGGTTAGTGATATATCTTCGACAATTCGCTCCGCTGCCAATCCTTTGAAATCTAGCGTTGATGCAGTAAAGAATGCTGCTACTGATTACACATCCTATGACTCAGAAACAGAGACCGGCCAATTAGCCGGCAAAAGAGCAGAACAGGCCAAAAAAATAAAAGAACATGCAGAAAAAAAAGCTCAAGAAAAGCTAGACAAAAGTGCTGACATGAATTTAGCAGATGAAGTGCCAAAGAAGGGCAAGTCTTCAAAAGGCACAAAGAACGTATCATCCGATAAGCTTGAGAATAGCTAATGGCAGTAGATGATGACATCCAAGACAGCTCAGCTCCACTTATTGAGCATTTAGCAGAACTTCGTCAGAGGCTAATTTATTCCGTTTTGGCATTCATCATCGGTATGATAATTTGTTTCACAATTTGGAACCCCATTTTTGATTTTTTGACTCATCCTTTGTGTTCTGCAATGGCGGTTCGAGGTCATTCAGATTGTGGTCTAATATTAATTAAGCTGCAGGAAGGTTTTTTTGTGGCTATTTCGATTTCTTTATTAGGTGGTTTAGTTTTGTCATTTCCTATTATTGGCTTCCAGATGTGGCGCTTTGTGGCTCCGGGTTTGTACAAGACTGAAAAAAACGCTTTCTTGCCTTTTATCGTTGCTTCACCGTTTATGTTTTTTCTGGGTGCAGCCTTTGCCTATTACGTAGTAACTCCTTTAGCTTTTGATTTTTTTCTCGGCTTTCAGCAAACTGGTAGCGTGTTAGATGAGGATAACGTTGATAATGCGGCGGCGGGCATAGCATTTCAGGGTTCGGCGCAAGAATATTTAAGTTTAACCATAAAATTTATTGTTGCTTTTGGGATGTGCTTTCAGTTGCCGGTTTTGCTAACTTTAATGGGAAAAGCGGGTTTAGTAAGTGCGGAGGGACTTGGCAATGTTCGAAAATACGCAGTTGTAGCCATACTGGTTTTGGCTGCTTTAGTTACTCCTCCTGATGTCATCACTCAGGTGATACTTTTTGTTGTTGTTTATGGACTGTATGAAGTCTCTATACTTCTAGTTGCGCGTGTTGAAAAAAAGCGAGAAGAGAAGTTAAGGCAAGACGGGTACTACGATGATGAGGAAAGCTTTGATGATCCTATTATGAAAGATTTCGATGACGAAAAAAACGAATGATCAACTTGCAAGAATAGCCGATGCATTAGAACGCTTGGCACCAAAAACTAAAGATCTTCCCAATTTTAATAATTTCTCTGCGTTCATGTGGCATATGGCGTCAGACTACCTTGAGCCTGTGCTTTTAAATAATACAGTAGATATTTCGTTACTGAAAGGTATTGACCAAGTTAGGGATATTTTATTGAAAAACACAAAACAATTTGCAAGTGGGTTCCCTGCAAATAATGCATTACTCTGGGGTGCCAGAGGTATGGGAAAATCATCATTAGTAAAGGCCGTACATTCGAAAATAAATAATGATGGAATTGAACTTAAAATAGTTGAATTGCAGCGGGATGATTTGGGCTCGGTAGGTAGACTTTTAAAACTTCTTAAGCGGCTTCCATTTAAGTTTTTACTTTTTTGTGATGACCTGAGTTTTAGTTATGATGATCAAAATTATAAATCTTTGAAAGCAATCTTGGATGGTGGTTTAGATGGTAGGCCTGACAATGTAATTTTTTATGCCACGTCAAACCGCAGACACTTGATGCCTAGGGATATGATTGAAAATGAAAGATCATCTTCTATAAACCCGTCAGAAGCTGTTGAAGAAAAAATTTCTTTGTCAGATCGTTTTGGTTTATGGTTAGGGTTTCACCCTTGTTCTCAAGATGAATATTTTGACATAATAGAAGGCTACACAAGGCATTATAATCTGCAAATCGATCCTAAAGAACTTGAAGCTCAAGCTACTGAATGGGCTCGCACCAGAGGATCTCGGTCTGGAAGGGTAGCTTGGCAGTTTTTTGTTGATTTAGCCGGTAAACATAAGCTGCCCTTAAGATAAAAGTATTAAGTAACTTTTAATTATTTAGATATTCTAACGGATCCACGCTCTCAAAACCTTCCCTTATTTCGAAATGAAGATAGGGAGGATCGCCGTCGGGGATTTCACCTAATATGTCACCTCGATTAACATTTTGATTTGTGGAGACCTTTATATTTGTTAAATTTGCGTAGACAGTTAAGATATTTTCTGGATGTTTAAGGACAACAATTGCTATTTGATTTATGTCCTCAGTCACTGTGGCTACTAGTCCAGTGTCTGCGGCAACCACTTTCGTACCCGCCTGAGCAGTAAAATCAATTCCGTCATTTATATTTTTAGAGTACTCTCGTATGACTAAGCCCTCTAAAGGATATGCCATCCTACCATTTTCAGGTACTGATATTTTGGTGTTGGTTGACTCCGAAAATTCTTGCTTGTTCACATTTCGGGGTTGTGGCTTTTTCGAACTTGGTGGAGCGGGAGCCGCTGACTCAACTACTTCTTTTTGTGTATTTTGGGTAGCCTTTTTATCAACTAAAGGAATAATTAGAATCTGCCCTTCTCTGAGCGTATAATCGCTATCTAGACCATTCCAATCTGCCAGGGAACGAACTGAAATATTGTAGAGGCGTGATATAGTAAAAACTGTCTCTCCTCTAACAACGTTGTGCTTTATTGGGTCCATTAAATTTTTTGCATCACTTGAAGTTCGGTCAAGTTGGTTATTCCCAGCCCCCCCAGCTACCTTTAAAGCGTTATCAGCGAGTTCCAAAACATTGATGTCTTTTGAAAGTGTCGTTTCCTCTATCTCGTCACTACTTTCTAAATATTGTCCGCCGCGCGAGCCAGTCCTTGGGAGCGCTAATACTTCCCCGTTGCGGAGCCTTTCTCCTTCTGCCAAACCATTATACCGCGCTAACTCGCCTGGATCTTGTCCAAGTCGTTCTGCCATACTTTCGATAGTATCATCTCGTCTAGCAATAGCTATTTGATAAGTTGGATAACTTATAATGCCTAGTTCGTTTGCTTTTGGTCTAGATTGAGTAGCCTGAAGCGCTGCGTCGGAAGTATCGAAGGAATTACCGCGAAAATCAAAATCGAAATTACTCAAAGCTGAATTTTCGCATGCGGTTAGCATCCACAAACTAGTCAGTAAAAAAAAATATTTAAATTTGGTTAATTTGGGTTTGATCATGTGAAAGTTTTCCAAAAAATAAATATTACTGCCTTTTTATACATAGATACCGTCTTCTCTCCCCTCGAGCAATGGTACAAAGCGTACATCGCATAAATCTTCATATTTAAAATTTGTTTCTGTTCTTTCTACCTTAATGAGTTTTTGAATTTCATCCGACTGGCCCACGGGTATTATCATAATACCTCCAACCTTTAATTGATTAAGTAATATTGGTGGTGGATCCTCAGCTGCCGCTGTCACTATTATACGATCAAACGGTTGTTGTTCCACAATTCCTTGGCTTCCGTCACCCCAAATAGGCGTTATATTGTTCAAATTTAATTTTTTAAAGATTAGTCTAGCTTCGTCATATAGCGGTTTAAATCTTTCAACAGAATAAACTCTTCGGGCGAGTTTGCTCAAGATAGCAGTCTGATAGCCTGACCCAGTTCCAATTTCTAAAATTTTATCACGAGTGGTAACCTTTAAAGCTTGCGTCATAATTCCTACGACTGATGGTTTGCTTATGGTTTGACCACATTCAATCGGAAGTGGAGTGTCTTCGTGTGCTCTTTGGGCAAACACCCCTTTAAGAAAGTGTTCTCTATTTAAGCTCTCGATAGCCTTAAGTACATTATTATCCACTACTCCTTTTGAGCGAACAGACAATATAAATTGCATTTTTTTTTCATCGTTCTTTTGCATCAAAATCACTCAAAGTCTGCTATTTTATCAAACGCTGTTAGGTTCGCTCTCATTGGTGTTAACGAAATAAAACCGGATAAATTAGCGGCAACATCCGAGCACTGAGTAACCTGAGTGTGTTGATTTCCACCTTTGACAAACAAAAATTCTTTACCGTTAGGTGTTTTAAATGGGCTTACACTGAAAGTGGTATTAGGTCTCAACCCCTGAGGGACTACTGTAATCCCTTTTATATTTTCGGTTGGAGGAAAGTTAACATTGTAAAATACCTTATAGTCACCTTGTGTTTTAATATGTTTATCAAGGATCTTATTAATCACGCTCAAACCATGATTAATTGATGGATTGAAAGGACTAGACATTTTCTCTGACTCCGGTCCTAGGTATTGTGATAGAGCGATAGAGGTAATTCCTTGAAGTGCGCCCTCCATAGCCGCTCCAATCGTACCAGAGTATAATACATTTTCTGCTGAATTATTACCCTTATTTACTCCAGATAGAATTAACGAGGGTGGATCGTTTTTCATAACATGATGTATTCCAGAAATCACGCAATCAGCGGGATATCCTGAAACTGAATAACTATTTTTTGCAGTTTTTTCGATAAGCACAGGGGCGTTATAACTTATACAATGTCCCACCCCCGATCTTTCATTGCTAGGGGCGATGGTAAAGATGTTATCTTCATCTGTTAATTTCTGAGCAATTTCACGAAGAACTTTTAAGCCAGGTGCATTTATTCCATCGTCATTAGTAATAAGTATTCGCATAATCTCAGACTACTTTTAGCTCCTTTGTACGAATGATTTACAGCATCTACAATAGTATCATTATTCAGGTGAACTATGGATTGAAAAGTGTTGCTAAAACACGATTTGCCTCAGTTTTGGGTGACATTAACTTTTCCTTATTTTCACCAGGAAAGAACCGGGCTCTCAACGCAGTTCTCATTGGTGCAATACCAAAAATATTCACATTAGGGCCTATTTTTTTTGTCTCATTTGCCCATGACATCGCCAATGATATTTGTGCACTTTTTGATGATCCATATATTCCATAGAATTTATTTCCATTACATGGATCTTCAAAAAATAAAGCATGACCTTCTTTTCTCATAATTGGGCTAATAAAATTTATTAATAAGGCAGTTGCTGTAATATTAGTCGAATAGGTTTTGTCTAAATCTTCCAAATCAATCGTGCTTAACGGACTTAATGGGGGTGCATAAATTGCTGTATGAGCCCAAAGGTCAATTCTACCCCATCTTTCGAATATTGATGAAAAAAGCTGCTTCATAGCTTCTCTATTTGTGATGTCCATTGGAACCAATGTAGCAAAACCATTTTTTGCTTTTATTCTATCGTCTAAATCTTCAAGGCCACCTACTGTACGAGCCACCGCTATAATGTGATGGGTTTCGCTTAATTTTTCTGATAGAGCAGCTCCCAGTCCGCGAGAAGCACCCGTTATGAGGGCTATTTTTTTTGCCATGAGGAAGCCTTTTCAAATAAATTATAATAATTGATAACTTATACTTGCCATAAATTTTTCAGCATAGGTGTATTTGTATTACGCAACATTTGTTATATTACGAGACTACAGTCTGGTCTTTTTGCCCCTAATAAAATTCACAAAAATTTTAAGATTTGAACACAATGAGTTCATTGATCTTCCATTTTATTCACACGTTTTTACTAATATCTCGTATTTTTCAATTATCCATCCTAATGCTCTTTCTGGATTTTGTGCTTTAATTGATGTTATCATATCCTCAAATATCAATGCGCTTTTGCTAACATCTATTTGAGGTATTGTTCCATTGCCTAGTATTGCCATGTAAGCAAAAAAGGTAATTGCAATTAAAAATAGGCCACGAAGTATTCCGAAAACAAAGCCTAAAGCTTGATCAATTTTTGTGAGACGGGTCTTAGTAATAACTGTACTCAGAAGTGGCGTGAAGAATGAAAAAATTAACAAGCTCAGAGCAAAAACGCTAGCAAATGCAGCTATTATAGCTAGTTCACAACTGTCAGCTAATATCGGACCAAGCAGCGGAATTTCTTTTATTAGTGGAGTAGTCAGTGGTGCAAAAATAAACGCTACTATGGACGAAATAATCCATCCCATTATGGCCATTATTTCTCTGGTCACGCCACGTGCAAAAGCAAGTATCGCAGAAATCAATACTATTACTATTACTACGCCATCTACAATATTAAGGCCTTCCATCGTCGGATACCTTAGCTGAACCTCTATATTTTTGCATCATACTTATAAAACCGCGAAGAGTGTTTGTTTCTTTAACATTTATTCCATTTGGGGATGTTTTTTTGTTTCGTGTTGCAGTGATTGCTTCGATAAACCCTAACTTCTCTGCCTCTTTTAATCTACTTTCAATTTGGCTTACTTGTCGAACAGCTCCTGATAGACTAATTTCTCCAAAAGAAACAGTGTTTGGTGGAAAAATTATATTCTCTTTTGCAGAATAAATTGCTCCGGCAACTGCTAAATCTGCAGCGGGTTCATTAATTTTTATACCACCTGCAATATTCAAATAAACATCATGGTTGGCAAGGCTAATACCACATCTTGCCTCTAGCACAGCTAGGATCATCGATAATCGGGTACCGTCCCAGCCTATTACATTTCGGCGCGGCTGGCTGAGAGGCGAGGGTGTTACCAGAGCCTGAAATTCGACTAAGATTGGTCTCGTCCCTTCGACACCTGCAAAAACTACTGATCCTGGTATATTATGACCTCTTTCAGATAAAAAAAGCTCTGAGGGATTTTTTACTTGAACCAATCCATCAGTGGCCATTTCAAAAACACCAATTTCGTCAATCGGACCAAATCTATTTTTTACGGCCCGTAAAATTCTAAACTGGTGGCCCCGCTCTCCCTCAAAATGTAACACTGTATCCACCATATGCTCAACTACACGAGGTCCAGCTATTTGCCCTTCCTTAGTTACATGCCCAACCATTATTACTGCAGTTCCAGAACGTTTTGCATAATTGGTAAGTTCAAATGCGGTAGACCTTACTTGAGATACGCTTCCTGGAGCGCTGTCTACAGCGTCAGACCAGATGGTCTGGATTGAGTCTATAATTGCAAGATTTGGATTTTCATCTTCAAATGTTGTAAGTATATTTCTTAAATTTGTTTCTGAGCCAAACTTGATGGGCGCAGATGATAACCCTAAACGTTTCGCACGCAATTTTACCTGTGAAGATGCCTCCTCTCCAGAGATGTAGAGAACCTTAAGTCCTGCTAGACCAAATTTTGCTGCTGCTTGTAGTAATATCGTAGATTTACCAATACCTGGATCACCAGATAGTAGAATTGCCGATGAACTCACTAACCCGTTTCCGAGAACACGGTCAAATTCAGTAATGCCAGATTCAGAGTAAGAAAGGTGAGCATCGTTAGTAGAAAGATCGCTTAGAGATATCTTTTCGCCTTTTTCGTTGCCTAACGATACTTTTGCGGGTCCATTCGAAAGCCCTTTATTTTCCTGTAAAGTATTCCAATCACCACACCCATCACAGCGTCCTGCCCATTTGCTTGTTATTACCCCACAAGATGTACATGAGTATGATTTTGAGGTTTTGGCCATGTCACACTTTTGCCAATTGTTTTTCAACAATTCAAGTTGATAAAAAAATTAACAATTTGATTGTTTAAAATCACTAAAAATTAAATGACGCTAATCGGTCCGGTAGTTTTCCCATTAATAAACTGATAGATATAAGGATCTTTTGTTTCCCACAGTTTTTTTGTCTCTCCTTCCCATCGGATTAATCCTGATTCTAAAAGAGCTACATTGTCCGCGATCTGCTCTACTGATGACATGTCATGAGTAACGGTAAGAGCAGTTACTGCCATTGTGTCAACAATTTCCCTGATTAAACTGTTAATTGTATTTGTCATGATAGGATCAAGTCCAGTAGTGGGCTCATCAAAAAACATAATTTCTGGGTTACCTACAATTGCTCTGGCTAGCGCGACCCTTTTCTTCATTCCTCCAGATAAGTCAGCGGGAAATTTATTTGCTACTTCATCGTTTAGGCCAACTTGTTCTAACTTTTGGATTGCTAGGCTTTTGGCTTCCGTCGTTGATAATTTTTCTCTGCCTTTTAAAAATTTAAAACAAATATTTTGCCAAACGGGAAGGCTATCAAAGAGAGCTGATCCTTGAAACAGCATGCCTATATTCGAAAGAGCGCGTGTAGGACTTGCAGACGATACATGTTCGCCTTTTATACATACTTCCCCACTATCGGGTTTTATGAGGCCAAGTAAAATTTTTAAAAGTACAGATTTTCCACCTCCCGAAGTACCTATAATTGCGGTTGAACTTCCTTTTTTCACTAGTATGTCAACGCCGCGGAGCACCTTCTGATCTGCAAATGCTTTGTGAACGTTTTTAATTTCTATCATGAGTTAAAAAAGGCCTCTGTTAATACATAATTTGTAGCTAGAATAAAAACGCAAGCGGTTACTACAGCAGATTTTGTGGCTTTTCCTACTCCTTCTGCCCCGTTTGATGAATTAAAGCCGCTATAGCAACCAGATACAGAGATAATAAAGCCAAAAAAAACACCTTTAACTATGCCGCTGTAAATATCTGAAAATTGAAGCATACTTGCCGTGCTTACTAAATAAGTACTCGAGCTAAAATCTAAACGATTTACTCCTACCACGTATCCTCCAAGGATTCCTATTGAGTCACCAACGGCTATTAATACTGGTAGGGACAGTGTAGCTGCAATAATGCGAGGGATTACTAAATATTTTATTGGGTTAGTAGAAAGAGTGATTAAAGCATCTAATTGTTCTGTCACTTTCATGGTTCCAATTTCGGCGGCTATTGAACTAGCTACACGTGCGGCCACGATTAAACCTCCTAGAACTGGGCCTAATTCCCTCGTCATACCAATAGCAACTATCGCAGGAACTACTTGCTCTGCATTAAATCTCGACCCACCAGCGTAGATTTGTAATGCCAATGCGCCGCCTGTAAATAAAGCAGTTAACCCTAGTACTGGCAAAGACATCCATCCAATTTGGAAAAAGGCTTTTACTATTTCTCTACCATAGATTGGCAGAGTAATTAGGTTCGAAAAAATTGAAATTATAAACTTTGTTACTCCGCCTACCTTTTGTAAAAATATATTAAAAGATTTGCCTACACTTCTCAAAATTTTCATTTTTACATCTCTAAATGTATATACGATTATATCGCTGTCCAAGAGCGGTTAGGATTTCATACCCAATTGAATTTGCCTCTTCTGCAAGATCATCGATCGATTGTTTGCCATTTAAAAGCCATAAGTAATCTGGGTCTTCTTTACAATTAGAAACGTCTACCCCAATCAAGTCCATTGAAATACGCCCGATTATACTGTTCGGTATTTCATTGTAATACAACGTTGCTTTATTACTCATATTCCTAAAGATGCCATCAGCGTAACCCGAGCTTACGGTTGCGACTTTTGTTATTTTTTTTGCAGTCCAAGTATTAGAATAGCCAACTGTTTCATCTGGTAGGACGGTTCGAATTTGAATTACAGGTAACTTAAGTCCAATGACTCTTTTTGCGTTAGAATAAGGATTTCCACCATATAAACCTATACCGGGTCTTGTAATATCAAAATGATATTGTTTTCCCAATAAAATGCCACCAGTAGCGGCAAGTGATTTTTTGCAATTTATATCTTTAGTCATAGCGTTGAAATTAACGAGCTGCTTTTCGTTCATGGGATGGGTTTGATCGTCAGCGCAAGCTAAATGTGATATGATTAAGTCTGGTTTTAATTTAGAAATAGTCTCGTTTAATTCTTGAAACTCGGTAGCTTCCATTCCAAGGCGGTTCATTCCCGTATCTAATTGAATTCCAATCAACTGATTGGATGAATTTTCTAAATGAAATAATAGTTGTTTTGCTGAATTAATTAGAGGTATTAAATCAAAGTCTCTTAAAAGGGTTGTGTCTCCAACCATATGCCCGGAAAATATATATATTTTAGGGCCGGGGCCTATAGCGCGACGAAGAGCTGCTCCTTCTTCTGCAACAGCTACGAAAAAATCTCTTGCTCCTGCTTTTGCAAGTGAGATCCCCACTTCCTTTATTCCAAGACCATAGGCGTTAGCTTTAACTACAGCTCCCGCTGCGCCATTGGAAAGACTATTCAATGCATTCCAATTGGAGCAAATATTCGCAAGATTTATATAAAGTTCGGCTGAACTCATAAGCATGTCCTAAATCTATGCTATTAAAATTTACTTTTTAGCGCAATAATTGCAAGGATCTCTTTTATTCAATATCGCTGATCTCAAGTGTTAAAGTGTTCGTTTAGAGCGTAGGCCCGGCGAGCTAGTTCGGTTATCGCCTTCCAATCAGCATTTTTAATTTTATTTTCAGGAGCAACCCAACTGCCTCCAACACAAGGTACATTTTTCAATGACAAGTAATCTAATGCATTTGTTGACGTCACTCCTCCTGTGGGGCAAAAGCTCACTCCGGGTATTGGACCAAGTATTGATTTCAAAGCTGCTATCCCACCATTTGACTCCGCAGGAAAGAATTTTTGAACAGAATAACCTCTGGCTAACAAAGTCATTACTTCTGACGGTGTGGCAGCACCAGGCAGAAGAGGGAGTTTAACTTCTGCACATGCTCTTAGTATTTGATCTGTTATACCTGGAGTCACTCCAAAACTTGCTCCTGCATTTTTAGCTGCATAAACATCTTCTTCAGATAATAGCGTTCCTGCGCCAATTATTCCCTCTGTAGTATTAGCTACCATTTCCTTGATAACATCGAGAGCATTTTTAGTCCTTAAGGTAACTTCTAAAACTCTAAGGCCTCCACCTATTAGTGCTTTTGCTAATGGCACGGCACTTGCTGTGTCATCAACCACTAATACAGGGATAACGGGCGCCAATTTGCAAATATCTAATAAATCATGACTTTCTTTGTGTGAATTCATATCATCCCAACTTATGTTATTCCGCCACCATATTTTGCGGATTTAGCATTTTCACGAAAAACTTTAAAAAGCTCTCTACCTAAACCACTTTCATTTTTAGTTAAGTCTTTTTTCCTCACTTCTCGAGATTCAAAATTTTTTTCTAAATTATTTAATTTTCCAGAAAGTGCATCCAACCGGATAAGATCACCATTTTTTATTTTTGATATTGGTCCTGAGCTTGAAGCTTCGGGGCTCAAATGAATTGCTGCCGGGACTTTGCCCGATGCGCCTGACATTCTCCCATCAGTAATTAATGCGACTTTGAGCCCTCTGTCCTGCAGTACAGACAAAATAGGTGTTAATCCGTGTAGTTCTGGCATTCCGTTGGCGATGGGGCCTTGAAATCTCACCACGATTATTGAGTCTGAGTCTAGCTTATTCTTTTTAAATGCATTTTTAACATCTTCTTGAGACTCAAAGACTCTGGCCGGCGCTTCGATTATTTGTTTTTCCATCGGAACAGATGAAATTTTGATGATACAAGTTCCAAGATTTCCGTCTAATTTCTTGATTCCGCCAGATTTTTGAAAAGGGTCAATCACAGGTCTTAAAATTTTTTCATTATGCGTTTTTATGCTCGATGGCACATATTCTATTTTACCATCAACCAGTTTCGGTTCCTTGGTGTAAGTTTCTAAACCTAAACCCATGATAGTTTGTACATCGTTGTGCAGATAACCATACTCTAAAAGTTGAGATATCATGTAGTTCAGTCCACCGGCGGCGTGAAAGTGATTAACATCTGCTAATCCGTTTGGATATATTTTGGCCATAAGCGGCGTTACACTCGAGATGTCATCAAAGTCACTTAGTTCGATTTTAATTCCAGCGGCTTTCGCCATTGCAGGCAAGTGCAGCACCAGATTAGTTGATCCTCCAGTAGCCATTAGCCCCACGATGCCATTCACAAAAGCTTTTTCGTCTAAAATTTGGTAAGCTGGTGTGAAGTATTTTCCTAAACTAGTGATTTCCAGTGCGCGTTTAGTCGCTAACTTGGTTAATGCGGTTCTTAGAGGCGTGTTAGGGGGAACAAACGATGATCCAGGTAAATGCAAACCCATGAATTCCATAAGCATTTGATTTGAGTTTGCCGTTCCATAAAATGTACATGTTCCAGGGCTATGATAGCTTGCCATTTCAGCCTTCATTAATTCTTCTCGATTGATTTCTCCTGTAGCAAATTTTTGACGCATAATAGATTTTTTGTCATTTGGAATGCCTGAGGGCATTGGGCCAGCAGGAGCAAATACTGCTGGTAGAAATCCAAAAGTAGCCGCTGATATAACTAAGCCGGGAACAATCTTATCGCACACCCCCAAATATATAGAAGTATCGAAAGTATTGTGGGAGAGAGCAATTGATGCCGCTAATGCAATTACATCACGTGAAAAAAGAGAAAGCTCCATGCCTGGCTGCCCCTGCGTGACACCATCACACATGGCTGGTACTCCGCCTGCTACTTGAGCTGTCCCTCCAAATTCTCTAGCTGTTTTGCGAATGAGTTCAGGATAGCTTTCGAACGGCTGGTGAGCGGATAGCATATCATTATATGCCGTAACAATCCCAATGTTTCCATTTGAAGTTTTCGAAAGTGATATTTTGTCTTTTGAGGTGCTCGCGTAAGCGTGCGCCTGATTTCCACAGGTTAAATGCGCTCGCCTTGGACCTATATTTAGTTGATTTTGCATATTCTCTAAATATTTAAGCCTAGAGTCACGAGACCTCAAAATTATCCGATTTGTAACTTCTGATACAACTTCGTTAATTGGCATTGTAAATATCTCGTATGAATGTTAGCGCTAACAGCTATATTAACAGGTAACTTAAGATAATATAAAACTCAAGAAAAAAGATAATAATTGCTATTAAATTTTAACAATTAAATTAGATAGTTGCCAAAGATAATTATATTAACTTTACTTGTATTTATTTGATCAAAAAATGGAAATGCTTAGCATGACAGAATTTACCTTGCGACTTAGGGCTGGCGTTGAAGCTAAAAAATTCCGCTATGGATATCCTTGGATCTACAGCAATGATATAATCTCTGATCGTCGTTCGAAAGCATTAATACCTGGTTCATTCTGTAAGTTGGTAGATTATGAGAAAAATCCAATTTGTCTGGTAACTGTTAATCCAAATTCAAAAATTTTTGCCAGAATAATGGATTTCAATCTTCAAGCCATTATCGATGCAACTTGGATTAAAGATAAGATTATGAAGGCATTATCTTTAAGGACAGAAATATTCAGAGATCCGTTTTACAGGTTAATAAACGCGGAAGCCGATGGCCTACCAGGATTGATTGCGGACCGTTTCAATAAGGTTGTAGTGATGCAACCAAATGCATTCTGGACCGAGAATATGTGTGAAGTTATAGCAAGATCAATCAAAGAAGTTTGCGAAATTGATGTTGTAATCAAAAATGCAGCTGGTCGTTCAAGAAGATTGGAGGGTTTGGATGATAAAAACTCAGTATTTTTTGGTGATATTCCAGAAGGAGCAATATCAGTCCCCATGAATGGAGCTATATACAAAGCTGATGTTATTTCAGGACAAAAAACTGGTCTATTTTATGACCAAAGGCAAAATCATAAATTTGTCGCCAGTTTAGCAGGTGGGAAAGCAGTATTAGATGTGTTTTGTCATGTGGGTGGTTTTGGTTTAGCAGCGATCGCTGCTGGAGCATCAAATGTTTCATTTGTAGATAGTTCTGCAAGTGCTCTTGAATTGGTTGGTGTTGCTGCTGCTGAAATGAAAAAGTCCGAAAACATCAATACGATACGCGGTGATGCCTTTGCAGTGATGAAGGAGCTCGCCAACTCTGATCACTTATATGATATAGTCATTTGTGATCCTCCAGCGTTTGTTACATCTCGAAATTCTCTTCAATCTGGTTTGAGAGCATACGAAAAAATGGCAAAGTTGGCTTCTAGTTTGATAAGAGAAAATGGAGTTCTGGTCCTTTGTTCATGCTCTCAACTAGCCGATTTAATAAAATTTAGAAATGCTTGCGTAAGAGGCATTGGTAGGGGAGGACGGCGTGGTAAATTGATCTATACTGGTTTTGCCGCAGCGGATCATCCCATGCATCTCCAACTTTTGGATAATTCATATCTTAAATCTTTGGTATTTAGATTATGAAGCTATTACTTGACGCATGTGCTCTATACCCGACAGTAATTCGAAATCTACTTCTTAATGTTTCAGATGAACTAAGATGGGATTTAAATTGGAGTGAACGAATTTTAGAGGAGTGGCGCAGAGCATCCGCCAAAACCAATGCCGCAGCAGAAGTTCAAGCAGCAGCAGAAATTACGATGCTTAAGGTTAAATATCCGAAAGCAATAGTGCATAACTTTGACAGCCATATCCCAAAATTATATTTACCTGATCAAAATGATGTTCACGTATTGGCTGCCGCTATTGAAAGCAATACAAACATTATAGTGACATTAAATCTGAAAGATTTTCCAAACTCCGAATTAGTAAAATATGGGATCAGAGCCGTGCATCCAGATGAATTGCTTTACAAAGAAGCGCTTTATAACTTTGACCTTATATCAAATTTAGTTGGTACTATTCTAAATGATTTTAATAGCAGTGAAGCGAATAAAATAAATGAATATCGTCTTTTAAAAAAAGCGAAATTAAACAGACTTAGTAAATTATTTCGTTAGATACTTATTGGGCGCAAAATTTATAAAAAGCGTGATTATTAATGAGTAATCGATAGCAGAGTCTTACTTTAAAATTGATCTACCAGCATATTTAGCCAAACTTCCTAACTCCTCTTCGATCCTAATCAACTGATTGTATTTTGCTAAACGGTCAGATCGAGCAAGAGAACCTGTCTTAATTTGTCCACAGTTGGTAGCGACAGCTAAATCAGCAATGGTAGTATCTTCCGTCTCCCCAGATCTGTGGCTCATTACATTTGTATAATTCGCACCATGTGCCAAATCTACGGCCTCAAGTGTCTCCGTAAGTGTCCCTATTTGATTTACCTTGACCAGCATTGAGTTAGCGCAGGATATATCAATTCCTTTCTTCAGCCTCTTAGGGTTTGTCACAAATAGATCATCTCCTACAAGTTGTATCTTGTTTCCCAGCTCGTTCGTTAATATTTTCCAACCTTCCCAGTCATCTTCCGACATACCGTCTTCTATTGAAACTATAGGATAGTCGTTAACCAGTTTTGCTAGATAAGTGGCATTTTCTTTTGAACTGAGAACTTTATTTTCTCCAGTAAAATGATATTTACCATCATTAAAATACTCGGTTGAAGCACAGTCTAATGCCAAATAAATGTCTTCGCCTGCCTTATATCCTGCTTTTTCAATGGACTTTAAAATAAAATCAAGAGCGTCTCTCGTAGAGCTGATGTTTGGTGCGAAGCCGCCTTCATCGCCAACACTGGTCGATAGCCCTGCTGATTTTAATTCTGCTTTTAAAGTGTGAAATACCTCGGAGCCCATTCTAACGGCGTCTTTTATATTTTTGGCGCCGACTGGCATTATCATGAATTCTTGAATATCGATAGGATTATCTGCATGTTCACCGCCGTTAATAATATTCATCATTGGCACGGGAAGTACTCTTGCGGATTCCCCACCAATATATCTAAAGAGGGACTGGCCACTGCAAATTGCAGCAGCTTTTGCAACTGCCAAAGAAATTCCTAAAATAGCGTTTGCACCAAGCTTTGATTTGTTTTCTGTCCCATCTAATGCAATCATTTTATGATCAATATTTTCTTGATCTTTTGAACTTGTTCCAACAAGTACTTTAGCCAGGTCATGGTTGACGTTTTCGATAGCTTTAGAAACGCCTTTTCCCTTAAAGCGTTTATGATCATTATCACGAAGCTCAACGGCTTCGTGAGCCCCAGTTGATGCTCCAGAGGGAACCGCTGCACGACCCACTGTTCCATTTTCAAGTTTAACATCAACCTCTAAGGTTGGGTTGCCGCGACTATCTAAAATTTCACGAGCTTTAATCTCAGTTATAGTATACATATTGGACTTTCGAGAATTGACAAATTTTTTGCTTAAGCCTTAGTCGAGCGATAACTGAAATACAATGTCCGTTAAAAGAATTATTAAACTATCTAGTTATGCTTTCTTAATTGGCACACCGTAGAGTTCTAATTTATGACCTCGAAGTTCATATCCTAGTCGAAGAGCAATTAATTCTTGCAACTCTTCAATTTCATTATCGACAAATTCAATGACTTTGCCGGAGTTAATGTCGATTAAATGATCATGGTGTTCTCGGTCAGCATTTTCGTATCTTGCTCGACCATCGCCAAATTCAAGTTTATCCAAGATACCGCTTTCTTCAAATAATTTCACCGTTCTATAAACAGTTGCAATAGATATAGAGTCATCGATGGCGGAAGCGCGGTTGTACAGCTCTTCTACATCAGGATGATCAAAAGTATTTTCTATTATTTCGGCAATAACTTTTCGCTGGTTGGTCATCCGTAGCCCTTTTATTTCGCATCGCTCTAATATTGTCTCGCTCATAATTGCCTCTATTAACGGTAAAAATTATATTTTATGTTATATAAATTTTAATTTTAAAGGTGGAAAATAAAATTGAAATATAATTTAAATTATTTTTAGTCATTATTTTATTACTCGCCAACGGAACAACCATTATTCTTATGTTCCACAAAAAGTAGCGGAAACCTTTTCATCTTCTTTTGGAGCTTTTAATAAATCAGATTTTTCTTTGTAATTATATGGATTTATCAGCGCCTCATTGAGAGTGTGAAAAGGTTCAAAGTTGTCCGAAAGGGCCGATTGGATAGCCTTTTCAATATTGTGATTACGAGGAATAATTGCGGGATTTGCCTGTCTCATAGTTTCTTTTGCCGATGGTATATTTTGAATGCGATTATGCCATTTTTTTTCCCAAGTTAAATACGTCGAATTCTTCATAAATTTGTGAGGTTGATCATTGTTTGTAATTGTTGAAAAAAAGTTAGTAAAATCTGCCTTTTCTTCATCTAGAATTGTCATTAATTCACTAATTAAGTGTTTATCTTTTTGGACAGGCGTATCAATTCCCAATTTAGATGCAAATTTGATGTCATTCTGCTGCGACATATATTCCGATGTCTCATTTATGATCTCTTGAAACTCTTCAAGCGTATTCGTTTCATCTTGATGAAGTAGTAATAGAGCGCTAGCCAGCTGGGCTAAATTCCAAATTATAATTTTTGACTGATTAATAAAAGAATATCTTCCAAAGTTATCTATTGAGGAAAAAACTTTGGAAGGACTATATTCGTCCATAAAAGCACAGGGACCGTAGTCAATAGTTTCGCCTGAAATTAGACAGTTGTCAGTATTCATAACGCCATGAATGAAACCTACTCTCATCCATTCTGCAACTAGTTCGGCTTGGCTCAAACAAACAGCCCGCAGAAAATCCGCAGTGCTTTTTGCATCGGGATAGTGTCGTTTAATTGAATAATCCAACAAAATTTGCAAGTTGCTAGTATCTGATGTCGCGGAAAACCATTGAAAAGTACCTATTCTAATATGGCTTTTCGCAATGCGAGTAATTATCGCTCCTGGCATCTTCGCTTCTCGATAAACAGGTTCGCCCGAACTGACAATTGCAAGTGCACGCGTGGTAGGGATGCCTAAGTTGTACATAGCCTCACTCACTATATATTCTCTTAGAACAGGCCCCAACCAGGCCCTACCATCACCGCCTCTAGAATATGGTGTTCTACCCGATCCCTTAAGCGCTATGTCGTACCGCTCACCCTTCGCAGAAATTACTTCAGCTAATAGATGTGCCCGCCCATCACCAAGATCCGGGTTAAATTGTCCAAACTGATGCCCAGCGTATTTTTGTGCTATGGGGGTACCGTTCAGAGGAGAGTTACCAGAGAAAATATTTTCTTTTTCCACTAAACTTTCGAATTTTAGTCCTAATTCCTCGGCCAGCTGTGAGTTCCACTTCAACAATTTGGGGACTGCAACTGGCGTTGGAGGTGTAACTGAGTAAAAACTTTTTGGAAGTTGAGCGTAGCTGCTTTCAAAATTATTCATTTATCTAACCGAACCCTTAAATCGGCAATCGCCCTAATCGCTGCGTTAATAGACTGAAAAACCTCTCAGCCTCCAAGTCTCCGATAAAATAAGCGTTCGCCTTCCGGTCGGTTACTCGCCACCAATCTGCTACCGTCATACCCAAAGTCAATTCTGATATTGTTTCTATCTCAACATTGATCTTTCGTCCTGAAAAGATTGTCGGATCGATCAAATATGCTATTACGCATGGATCATGCAATGGAGCGCCTGCTGAACCATACTTTTCTTTATCAAACCTTTCAAAGAAATCTGTCATTTCTGCAACAGCTAATCCTACGGGAGTATCTAGCTGCCGAAATGCTTCATTTCTCTCACTTGTTACAAGAGCTTTGTGTGTCACATCTAAAGGCGTGACTACCAAATCAATTCCAGCTTCAAAAACAATTTTTGCTGCTTCAGGATCAACATAAATATTGAACTCTGCAGCAGGCGTTATGTTTCCAACTTCAAAATATGCTCCACCCATTAAAACAATTTGTTTAATTCTTTTCGTAATTCTTGGCTCCTTCAAAATTGCCGAAGCTACATTTGTAAGGGGCCCCAATGGGCATAAAGAAACAGTGTTTGCAGGCTCGTTCATAATCGTATCGATGATAAAATCAACGCCATGTTGTTCTTTTAAGGTTATCTTAGGTTCAGATAACTCAGGTCCGTCAAGGCCCGTTTTGCCATGAACATGCTCTGCAGTAACAAGTTTTCGTTTTAAAGGGCGATCGCAACCCGCATATACGCCGACATTAGGCTGTCCTGCCAATTCACAAATAATACGTGCATTTTTTTCGGTTAAAGAAAGAGGCACATTTCCTGCGACTGCGGTTATTCCCAGCACTTCAATTTCATCAGGGCTGGCGAGAGCAAGTAATATGGCCACAGCGTCATCTTGTCCTGGATCTGTATCAATTATAATTTTTTGAGCGCTCAACGTGATCTCCAAACAATGAATTATTTAAGTATTTTCTTTGCTTTTTCCCATAAAACATCCATTTCGTTTAAGGAAGTGTCTTGGGGGTGTTCCCCTTTTTTTTCAAGCTCTGTTTCAATAAAATCAAATCTTTTTTTAAATTTATTATTTGTTTTTTTTAATGCAATTTCCGCGTCAATATTCAAATGCCGACCCAAATTTACAAAAGTAAAAAGTAAATCTCCAAACTCCTCCTCTATATGAGCTGAGTTTCCATCGGCTGCTGCATCAGTAAGTTCCCGTGCTTCTTCAATAATTTTATCCAAAACATTTTCATAACTTGGCCAATCGAAACCCACACGCGCTGCGCGTTTCTGAAGTTTTATTGCTCTTACTAAAGCAGGTAGGTTAACAGCCACGCCATCGAGTACTTTCCCTTGGTGTTTAGACTTTCTCTCTGCTGCCTTGATAGTCTCCCAATCCTCAATTTGTTGCTGAGAAGTTTTATTTACCTTGTCTTCTCCGAAGACATGTGGATGCCGGGATACCATTTTATCAGAAACCTCTCTAACGACATCGTTAAAGTTAAAATATTCTTTTTCCGAGGCTATCTGGGAATGATAAATTGATTGTAGTAGCAAATCTCCAAGTTCAGTTTTTAAATTGTCCCAGTCTTTTCTGTCTATTGCATCTACGACTTCGTATGCTTCTTCTATCGTATATTGGGATATACTTTCAAATGTTTGTTCTATATCCCAGGGACAGCCTTTTTCGCGATCTCTCAATGCACGCATTATTTCAACCAAAGCCGCAATATTTCCATTTCTTTCATTTATAATTTTCTCATTAAAAGGCATTGCGTCCTCTTGGCTTTTTTTGTTTGATATACTTTGAACGTTTAAGTCGAAGGAGTCCAGATATCCCAATAGTTAATCGAATTGCTGCGTTTGACGCGGATATGAAAAAATGGCGAAGAAATATTCATCAAAACCCTGAGTTAGGTTTAGATTGCTATCAAACGGCCTCCTTTATTGAGGCTAAACTACGTGAATTTGGCATTAGTGAAATTCATACTGGGATAGCACAATCAGGGTTAGTAGCTATCATAGATGGAAAAGAGAATGGTGATACTATAGGTCTTCGAGCTGATATTGACGCACTGCCGATGATGGAAACAACAAACTTAGAATATGCGTCAAATAACTCTGGATTAATGCATGCGTGCGGGCATGATGGTCATACTACAATGCTGTTAGGGGCTGCACGTTATTTAAGTGAAACTAGAAACTTTTCTGGCAGAGTTGCTTTGATATTTCAGCCTGCCGAAGAGAATGAAGGCGGTGGCCGCATTATGGTAGAAGAAGGTATTTTGGATCGATTTAACATAAAAAATGTGTATGCCATTCACAATACTCCTGATGTAGCCTTGGGAAAATTTTATACAATGCCCGGTGCAATTATGGCTGGCGCAGATAAATTTCATATTGATGTCGTTGGAGTTGGTGGTCACGGAGCCTACCCACATGATACGAAGGATCCTATAATAGCCGCAATTGGAATTGTTCAAACTTTGCAAACAATCGTATCCAGAAGTCGCGATCCAAATGATAAATTAGTGGTATCCGTAACTCAAATTCATGCTGGAAGTACGGATAATGTGACGCCAGAGAATACTTACATTAATGGAACTGTGCGTACCTTTGATAAAGTGGTGCAGGACATGGTAATAAAAAGAATGGAAGAAATCGTTGCAGGGCATGCTCAGAGTTTTGGAGTGGACTGCAAATTGAGGTATGAAAAAGGATATCCTCCAACTATTAACAATCCAGAAAATGTCGAAATGGCTGCGCTCGCAGCCAAAGATGTCTCAGGTGTAAGCATGGTGGATGATAACGCTGGGCAAGAAATGGGGGCGGAAGATTTTTCTTACCTCTTAGAAAAAAGACCTGGAGCTTACTTGTTTTTAGGTATTGGTGAGGCTGCGGGATTACACAATACAAATTATGATTTTAATGATGATGCTTCCGTCTATGGTGCATCATTTTTTGCACGACTGGTTGAAATATCACAACCTCTTGGGAGATAAAATTGAGTTTAAAAGATGCAAAAAAGCAAGTAGATCAAGCATTTACAAGAGATAGTTATACAGGCCAATCCTATGAGAATGCTTTTGGTGGAGCTACCTCTTTCTTACGTTTAAAATATACGAAAGAGCTTAATAATATCGACCTGGCAATCACTGGTATTCCATTTGATCAAGCTGTTACCAATAGACCAGGGGCTCGTTTTGGTCCAAGAGCAATTAGGGAAGCCTCAACTTTACAGCCATTTGATCCGATATACGGGTGGAACGATTTTGATCCAATTTCAGAACTGTCTATGGTTGATTATGGTGATTTAGCCTTTGATTACGCTAAAATAAGTGACTTTCCAAAGTGCTTAGAAGACCACATAACTGGAATATTAAGTAAATGTGAAGGGTGTATTTCGCTTGGAGGTGATCACTTTATTTCTTATCCAATATTAAGAGCTTATAGAAAAAAGTTTGGTAAGCCGCTGGCTTTATTACAGTTCGATGCCCATTCCGACACATGGCCTGATGATGACATGGACCGTATAGACCACGGTACAATGTTTTATAAAGCAGTAAAACAGGGGTTAATTGACCCAAAAAGATCCGTTCAGGTTGGAATTAGAACACATAATTCTGATACGATGGGCGTAAATATTATCGATGCGCGGGAAGTGTTTGAGGCTGGTCCAAGTAAAACAGCAAACAAAATAAAATCTATTTTGGGTGATGCTCCCACTTATTTGACTTTTGACATTGATTGTTTAGATCCGGCGTATGCTGCCGGGACAGGTACGCCAGTATGGGGTGGGTTATCTTCTATACAAGCATCGATTATCTTACGCGATCTTGCTGGTATTAACATGGTCGGTGGGGATGTTGTAGAAGTTGCTCCACAATATGATGTTTCGGGTGCAACAGCTGTCGCCGGAGCTCACGTGGCTCATGAGTTAATTTGCATTTGGGGATGGAATAAAAAACGTCGACCGTAATCAAGAATTAAGTAAGTTCTCAGTAAGAATTACCAAGTAATAAACTTGACCAATAATTTTAATAGATGCATGAGGGACTAATGTTGCCACTCGATCGACTTGACCAAATTGTCTCCCGTTTCCAGTTTCTGGAAGCGAAGTTAAATGGGGAACTTTCTGGCGCTGATATAGCAAAAGTATCTCGTGAATACGCTGAACTACGGCCTGTCGTGGATGAAATCATCGATTACAAAGGGCTATTAAGCGCACTAAAAGATGTTGAGGAATTACTTGCTGATCCAGATATGAAAGCGTTAGCTGAAGATGAACTTACCAATTTAAAAATAAAAATACCAAAAACTGAACAAAGTCTGCAGTTGGCATTACTTCCCAAGGACTCTGCAGATGCGCGCCCTGCAATTTTGGAAATACGCCCTGGAACTGGAGGAGAAGAGGCTGCCCTTTTCGCCGGTAACTTACTGAGAATGTATCAACGTTATGCAGAGATAAATAATTGGTCTTTTGAAATGATTGAAGAACAGCAAACTGAGTTGGGTGGAATCAAGGAGGTTGTTGCCCACATTAAGGGCGATGGAGTATTTGCTCGTCTCAAATATGAAAGTGGCGTGCATAGAGTGCAAAGAGTACCAGAAACTGAGAGTGGGGGAAGGATTCACACTTCTGCAGCAACTGTTGCCGTATTACCTGAAGCTGAAGACGTAGATATAGAAATAAATAATAATGACTTGAGAATAGACACCATGAGAAGCTCCGGGGCAGGGGGACAGCATGTAAATACGACAGACTCAGCGGTTCGTATTACTCATTTACCTAGTGGCATAGTCGTTACAAGTTCTGAAAAGTCCCAACACAGAAATCGCGAAATAGCTCTGCAAGTCTTAAAAACTCGATTATTTGATTTAGAGCGGCAGCGAGTAGATAGTCAGAGATCAGAAAGTAGAAAAATTCAGGTTGGATCTGGAGATAGATCGGAAAGGATCAGGACCTACAATTTTCCGCAAGGGCGGATGACAGATCATAGAATAAACCTTACACTTTATAAATTAGATCAAATACTTGGTGGCGATTTGAACGAAATAATTGACGCACTTTTAGCAGATGCTCAAGCTAAAATGCTTGCAGAAATAAGCGAATGAAGTTGCGAGACTTATTAATAGCAAGTCAAGCTAAATTGAGTGAATGTGGTATAACCGATTCCGTGAGAGACGCTCGCTTGCTTTTGGCAGGCTGTTTAGACATACAGACATCGCAACTTAATTTGCTCGATGATAATTTTCCATCTAAAATTGTGATTTCTAAATTTTGGAAAATGATAGACGAGCGCTGTAAAAGAAAACCAGTGTCTAAAATTCTAGGTTACCGATCCTTCTGGGGTAGAGATTTTGAAATTAATGAAAAGGTTTTAGACCCTCGTGGCGATACGGAAACGTTAGTTGAATTAATACTTGATTGTAATTTTGATACCTTGCTTGAACTTGGTACAGGGAGTGGTGCGATCGCTATTACAATTTTGGCAGAGTGCCCCGAAGCGAGTTGTGTAGCTACGGACATTTCCAAGGATGCTCTGGAAACGGCTTCTAGGAATTCTAAGACCTATGGTGTTGATGATCGTTTAAAGTTACTAGGTTCCAACTGGTTTCAAGAGATTAATGGAAAGTTTGATATAATCGTTTCCAATCCTCCTTATATATCTGAAGATGAATACAATGAGCTGAGCCCCGAAGTATATAGATATGATCCAAAAATATCATTAACACTTGGAGGAGATGGTCTGAATGCATATCGCATCATTACTTCTCAGGCTCGTGATAAGTTGACCAAAAATGGACGTGTTTTTCTTGAAATTGGGTACAAACAGGCGCCCGCTGTAAAGTATCTTTTAGAAAAAGCTGGTTTTGATGAAATTAGAATCCACAAGGATCTAAACTCAAAAGATCGTGTTTTATCTGCTACAGTATCTTAAGGTGCATTATGATCACAAAGGGTAGTTTTGTTGAAATTTTCATATTTCTGCTTGAAAGTATATCAATTAGTGGTGTATTAAGAGATAGAAAAAATGCGAATGAAAGCATTCTGTTAAATTCACACATCATATAACCCACACTTCTATACATATTGATGTAATTTATGACTAAGCAAATATAGGGCTAAACAGCTTAAATGAGATCACCAAAATCACGCTCGCGTTCTAACAAGAACCGCAACCGTTCGGTAGGAAATATTATTAATCGAGTTTTTGATAGTTCCGGGCCGGAAGGTAAGGTGCGAGGTACGCCACAACAGATCATTGATAAGTACAACCAATTGGCCAGAGACTCACAATTATCAAATGATAGGGTTGCGACAGAAAACTTTCAGCAACACTCAGAGCATTATGTGAGACTGTTGGCAGAGGCGCAACGGGAGATGGATGCGCGAAGGGAACAACAAGATAGAGAAAATAAGGAGCGTCATGCGGATCGAGAAAGGGAACGGCAGTCAAGACCCTCCAGCGATAACGGTGAATCTGACGCGGTACAAAATACTGTAAATAATGACGGCAATAATTCCTCGGAAGGAGTTTCTAGCCGGCGCAATAGTGAACCTAGTAGCGAAATTGATGATCTAAATCATCCAGCAAAGAAAAATAAAAGTGGTAAACCTCGTAATGGTAGAAGTCGTACTAGCGACCAAAATAACACTGAGAATTCCCGCGGAGATCTTTCAAGCGAAGATGTTCCATCTGTTGAGGCGGCTGAATAGCGATTATTTAAAAACCCAATCAAGCAAACCGTTACTTTCTAATTAGAATTTGAGACATAGCGCAATACTCTTGAACTGTAATGTTTTCTGCTCTTTTGGTGGGTAATACACCAATGGAAAATAGTCCTTCCTCAACGTTTATAAAATGGCCCTTCAGTGCTCCTCGTAACATCTTTCTGCGCTGATTAAACGCTTTCGAAACTACAAATTCTAACTTATCTACTTCAGCCGGGAATTTTGGTTCGTTTAAAGCCTCAAAATGCACAACTGCGCTTTCTACTTTTGGTGGAGGCGTAAATGCTGTCGCAGGAATATTGAAAGCGATTTTTGTATTACAACGCCACTGAGACATCACTGACAATCTTCCGTATGCTTTGCTTCCTGGACGGGCAACTATTCTATTTGCAACTTCTTTTTGAAACATTAATGTCATGCTTTGCCAGAAAGATGGCCAATTTTTAGAATTTAACCATCTTATCAAAAGTTCTGTTCCAATATTGTAAGGTAAATTTGCTATTATTTTAATTGGATCAGTAAGATATTGTGTAACATTCATGGATAAAGCATCACCCTGGAGCAATCTTAATCTACCTGGAAAAAGTGATTGAATTTCCTCTAGTGCTGCTATGCAACGGTTGTCTTTCTCAATAGATACTACCTGCCTTGCACCTTCATTGAGCAAGCTTCTTGTTAGTCCACCCGGTCCAGGGCCAATCTCTAAGACATCGGATTGCTTTAGATTACCAGCATAGCGAGCTATTTTTGATGTGAGATTGAGGTCGAGTAAAAAATTTTGTCCCAAGGATTTTTTCGCGCGGATTTCATATTTGGAAATTACATCTTTAAGCGGGGGAAGATTATCCATCCTTACACTTTCGTGACAGCGACACTGCCATTTTTATAGCTTTTATGGTTGAAGTTTCATCAGCAATATTTTGTCCAGCAAGATCAAAGGCTGTGCCATGATCTGGTGAAGTGCGGACGAATGATAGACCTAAAGTTATATTTACTCCTTCCTCAAAACCAATTGTTTTCAGTGGTATAAGTGCTTGATCATGGTACATTGTAATAGCCACATCGTATTTTGCTCTAGCAGATGGATGAAACATAGCATCAGCAGATAGTGGCCCAATAATATTTACAGAGCCTTGTAAATTACGAATTGCCGGAATTAAAATTTCCTTTTCTTCGCGGCCCAATTGCCCATTTTCCCCCGCATGCGGATTTAGTCCCGAAACAGCTATAACGGGCTCTGAAATATTAAACTTTTCTTTCATCGCTTCGTTTGTAATTTTAATTGTCTCACTTAAACCTGCTACAGAAAGAGAGCAGGGAACTTCTTTCAGAGGTATATGAATAGTTGCTGGGACAACTTTTAACTTTGAGCAAGCTAACATCATTACTGGAGTATCAATATTATCTAAATGTGCTAAAAATTCAGTATGCCCAGGATACGGGAAGTGTGCACCTGATTTCAAAACATCCTTATTTATTGGGCTCGTGCACAAGGCCTTCGCTTTACCATTAACCACTAAGTTAACTGCTTTTTTAATGACGCTTATAATATCACTTGCATTTTCAGGCTGTGGCTGACCAACTTTAAGCGGATTTGAGAACTTGTGGACTAAGACTGGCAATGCTTCGCTGAAAACTTCTGAAGCCTCTTCTGGATGTTTTATTGGTTGCCAAGGTATTCCATTATTTGGCAAGTGTAGTGGGTCTCCCACCCAGAAAAAATTACAATCTTTATCCCTTTTGAGAGAAGTCCAGGATTTTTGTATAACCTCAGGACCAATGCCAGAAGGATCCCCACTAGTAATTACTATAGTCATTTAATGACTATCCTTGCATTATCCTTTAAGGTTTCTAAAAAACTTCTTGCTAAATGCTTAAGACGATTGGATTGAAGAACATTTTTATCTTGTTCAAGAGTTTGAGCTGTAGAATTTAATTGATTATTTCTTTCACACATTATTACGAGTTGTGATTGACCATCTTCAACAATTATTTCGGATTCATTTTGATCTAAATTATCTAATACTGGGACAAGAGTATTAGGTATTTCATCAGATAAAAGTTTTTTTCTAGTTAACGTAACTTCGGTTTGGTCTCCTATTATTGCCTCTAAATCAGAGCAATTGTGAAAATTATCTTGAACAAATAATAGGTATTTTAAATCTGATTTCACTTTAACAAAGTCTAGTAACTCGAGTTGAGTTCTATCGGTTTTTATTTCACGTATATCCCTTAATTGAAACAATGCTATCGCCTTTGTTAACATTATTGGTTCAGTTACTTGTCCTGGCGAAAGTCCAAGTATTAAGGGTTTTATAATTCCTGGCAATCTGTCGAAGTTTTGCCATTTTACTCTACCACCAACTGTTGCAGTGGGTGCTTTTGAATATTTCTGAGCAGCGTTTGAAAACTCTTCTTTAGATCTGATTTGTTTTAATAGATTGGCTAAATTTTCTTTTTCGCTGCGATCATCTGTTGAAAATGGTATAATTATTTCGGTCAGCAAAACTTGGATCGTATCCTCAAATTTAGATATGCTTTTTGCCCTTTGTAATTGCAGGTTTGAGACAGAAGATTGTGCACCAAACTTTTTATTTACTAGCTTCTGCCAAATTACTTCTGTTTCGACATACGATCGAAATGTGTCTGGGTAGATTTCTAGTCGTTTTAATTCTTTGTTGAATTCTTTTACAGTTAAATTTGCTCTTGATGCAAAACGTGTTAGAGCATCCTCAATTTCAACATCAGACGCACTTATGTTTAATTTTTGTGCCTCACTTTGCTTTAAACGTTCTTCAATGAGTTGTGTTTGAGCGAGTTCACTATGGTTACCGGCAAATTTTAGTGCTCCTAAGAATTTTGCCCTTTGATCAAGTTCAAATTGTGTTATCACAGAATTGTTTACTTGTATTTTAGCTGCAAGTAAGAAGTTTGCCTGAGCTTTGCTTTCTGAAAACGCATAAAGGCATAAAAATATTAAGCTGAATATGAGACTTCTATTTAGCGCCATCAAAATACCTATTTAATATGGTCATTTGCAACTTTTCTTTGTAAGACTATTTGTAGATCTTGTGCTAAAGCCTTTTAAGCTGATTGCAAAGCTAAAATTGGTTGTAGGTGGGGAAGTGCCTTCCTGCGAATAGCGTCTATCCATCTCTAGATTTACCACGACGCATTGATTTTGATATGATAATCCAGCACCGAGCATTGCAAGATGAGACTCTATTTCGTCATATCTTAAATTGGAACCCAACTGCCAATTATCATTAATTTCGTATCCCGTTTTTAGGGTCCATTCTTCGATTGGATTAAGACGGTGTTCTTCAGTGTCCGGTTGCAAAAAACTATAATTAGTGTCTAAAAATATCGCCTTATACTTAAAACCAGCATTAAAGTCAGTCTTCTTCGTGTGAAATTTATTATCTATTAATCCCTGGAAGGAAACATAAGAGGCATAGGGTAGAAATAGTTGGGCCGCTAAGAAAATATCTGATTTTTTCTCTCCAAGTCCCGAACTATTAGTAAAACCTGGTTCTTCGGCGAACCTTATTACCTGTCCAAATGAAAATTCTCCTCCGGTTATATTTGTATTTGTTTGATAATTGTATCTCAAACCGTAAGCACCATGAAGTCCAGTTTCAAATTGATCTGATGCTGAATATCTCGAAATTGAGAAAAGATTTCCCATATCAAACTCAGTATTTTCACTTTCATCTACATAAACAATTGCCTTTTTTCGTTCTCCCCAAGCGATTTGAGCCATGGGTTCTATCAAGTGGGTTGCTTTATTTGACTTGGAAATCAATGGCAGTCTGAAGTATGTATTAGCACCAATACTATTAAGAACTTCTAAATCATTTAATCTGCTATCATCAACTGCAACAAAAATGTCTTGATTAAGATTTAAACCGCTTCCGTACTCTAAACCCCATTTACTAATCATAGAATTACTCCAACCCACTTGGTTTGCAAATCTGGCTGTATCTCTTCCTACGATGTCTTCAGATCCCTTACGCCAACTTCCAACTAATTCGCTATTAAAACTTAATGAGCCAGGAATTGTTATTTGACCAAATGTTCGGTCGTAATAATAATTTGTTGTAAGAGTTAGATTATCTTTATCTTCAGCGTATAAAGATTGAATTACACCAAGTGAGGTCTCAAAGAATCTATTTTGTTGCACTTTAGAGTAGGTAAGCCCAGATGATAATTCATTTCGCGCTGAGTAGCCGTAGTCACCGAGATAAGCGCTGTCTGATACGCGCTCAACGGTATAATTTAAAATATATCCATTTTCTAAATTAAACTCTCCATCAATTGAAAGGTATCCACGAAATTGATTGTCACCCAAAGTATCACGTGTCAGAGCGCTATCTAAAATTAAGTTACCTTTTGAAAAAGCCTGTCTATAACGCGTTTCGATTGTATTGGTTTGTGATGTTAAAAAAGTAGTAATGGTTACATCTTTATCTACATCTAAGGGAATAAAGAAAGGTAACTTTACTCCAAAATCTAATCTTGAATTCGATAAAAATTCTGGTGCTAAAAATCCAATAGCCCGTTTTGCCGATGGATCTGGTATGCTGATGTAAGGAGTGTAAAAGGCTGGAAAGCCCAAGATCTCTAAAGAGGCATCATAAAAATAAATTGTTTTGAGTTTCTTATCATGGGATACCTTTTTTGCTTTTATAAGCCAAAAAGGTGTTTCATTTTCGCAGGTCTTGCAAGATGTAGCAGTTACGCGGCTAAAATCACTATTTTGATTAACTGCGTACTTTAATTTTTCAGCAGTAATTTCTAATTGATTTCTCAATATTACACGAGCTTCATCCAAGATAGCTTGTTGTAAGCCATTTTCAAAATTTGCACTTTCAGCTTTGGTTTCGCTTCCGCTGCTATCGATTAAAGAAAGTGGACCTTTTACTGAAAGTGTATCAAGATCTCTCCGATAAAATATTTCTTGAGCTTTCAAAATATTGTCATTGTGGTAAATTTTGACATTACCTTTAGCTGTTAAATTTCCCTTTGCATCTATTTCTATAATGTCGGCAATGATTGAAGCGCTTTTGATGAAGTTGTCATTTTTTGCCAGTGCCAAAAATGGAATTAAGGTCAAATACAACAAAAAAAGATATTGTCGCACTATCCTTCCTCGCGGTTAAGAAACAATCCAAGCGATATAAATAAAGCTGCAAAGGAGGGCCCCCAAGCAGCGATGAATACTGGAAGCTGTCCGTTTGTACCAAGAATTAATACAAAGTTTTTTGAATAAAATAATAAAAAACCAATAAGTACCGCCATCAACACATTAAGGCTTGTACCTCTAGCCCTGTAATGATGCATACAAAAAGCGGCCGATATCAACATCATTGATAGAAAAAAAACTGGTTTCGCAAGTTCGCTTTGCAGCCAAACTGAATATCTCTTAGCTGAGAAGCCAGCTTGTTCTAACTGATCAATAAATTCTAAAAGTGACCACACACTAATTGTGGATGGATCACCGAACCGATCGATAATTTGTTCTCTTTTTAAGGAAGTAGGAATTTCAACTATTTTAAATTCTTTTGCATTAGATTGAGCATTTACTCCAAACTTAATCGGCCATATTATAGAATTATTAGCAATCCACTTGTTATCCATTAGAGTAAGTATTTTTGCTTCGATCCTTTGAACTGGAAGCTTTTTTTCGTTTAATTTTATTAAGGTGACGTCGTAAAGCACGGTTGCGTCTGCGTTTGCCCTCTGGGCACGTATCACAGTATGACCGGTTTCATCGGCCTGTCTTAGCCATAAACCTTCATTACCTATGGAAATTGTGGTTTCTTGTCCGTCAACTATTTTAGCTTTTACATCTGCATATCGTTTGGAGGTGGAGGCAACTATTGGGTTAAAAAACCCTATAGTCAAAACGCCTATTAAAAATGATAAAATGGCAGGCGTAATAAGCATTGATAATGATGATTTTCCTGCTGCTCTGAAAACAATCAATTCAGAATTACGGGCGAGAGATAAAAAAATCCATGCTGAACTTATAACTATTATCAGGGGGAATACTTGATATACGGATCCTGGCAGATTCAATACTGCTAGAAAAAATACCTCTATAAAATCAACACTTTCAGCAAACTTTCGGAGTTGTTCAATCAAGTCAATAAGGAACATAAATATAATAAAAATACTTAAAGTTAGTAGAAAATTTTTAAGGAATTTACCTGCAAAATATATGTGAAGCAGCATCAGACAATCTCGCGTGGTTGTTTTTTATTGCCTATTAACTTTTGATTTGAAGCAAGAAAAATTAGAAAACTGAAAATAGAAAAACCAATTAAGATTGGCATATACAAAGCTAGCCAATTTTCTTCAGACTTTAACATTAGTGTATTTGCGTAACTTTCTGATATCTTAATAAAAATTAAAATTGCAATGCCTAAAGAAATTTGTTTTGATGTACCAAATCTTGAGTAACTTCCTATCATAAGAGTGGAAAAGCCAATTAAAGCTGCAACCAAAGCTAAGAATGGTGTCAATGTGCGCGAGTGAAACTCCTCAAGGACTTTCGTAGGCGATGTGTTTGACATTATCGAAACTAATTTATAATCGCTAAAAAGTTCAAAACTTGAGTAGGTAAGAAGAAGTTTTGCTTTTACAAGCCGCTCCTTAACTGACCAAGAAGACAAGTCGTAAGATAAATCTTGGAAATGTGTGGTCGAAAGGTTTTGACTTTTTACATCATAATTTTGTACTATACCTTCTTCGAGAACCAACATTGGGTTGTCATTATCCTTTAGTAGCTGGCCTGATTTTGATGTTATTATAATCTCTTGGCTTTCGTTGCGCTCGTCTAAGACGAATACATCTTCAATTATGCCCGTGCTTGACATACCTCCGATGTAGAACGTGATACCGTTTTGTGGGTGAATAAAACTTCCAACACGAAGCAATTTGGCATTAAGTGATGCAGCTACTTCGTTTTGTCTTTTTAGGAGAATTTTGTTGGATGTAGGAATTAAATAATGAGAAATTACTAACAAAATCATTGTTACTATTAATCCAAATAAAAAAATTGGTCTCGACAACCTTAATGGACTGAAACCAGTCGCTTGCATTATAGTCAATTCACTGTCGTTTTTGAGTCTGTTAGTCACAAATATAGCCGCTGCAAATGCAGCCAGTGGTGCTATTATTGGTATAATTGGAGGGATTGTTAAAATAGAAAACTCTAAAAATACGAGAAACGATTGACCATCGCTTATCAATTTATCAAACAGAGCGATAGCTTTGTTGATCCAATATATCAAAAGCAAGATGAGGGAGAAAAATCCAAACATCAAAAAATATTGAGTCAATAAATATCTGTCAAATCGTGACACAGCTTTATGTTACATCCTGAAAGTGGTAATTGTACATAAACAAAAAATGTTTATAGCGAAAAGTGTTAATTAAAAAAAATATCATTTGATAGGAATTTAAAAAAATATGAAAACTATAAAGCCATTGAATTTGGAAATTATAGAGACAGATTTGGATTGTCTGAGCACAAACGAGGGTATTCTAATTGTTCTAATAACTCCTGAGGGAGTAATGGATCCTGCTGCTCGGCGTGTGAATAAATTAACCAGAGGTTCTTTGACTCGTTTGATAAGCTCCAAGAAATTCAAAGATGCTGATATAGGTCATTTATTTCAAATAAATTTTCCAGATAGGTGTGCTGCTGAGCAAATTTGTGTTCTTAAGATTGGACGACGTTCATCAAAAGCCACTGCAAGGAAGGCAGGAGTAGCAATTGCTAAAATGAAAGGTTCTGTGGAAATTCTTTTGGCTCTTGGTAATTTTCCTAATTTAATTGAACTTTGCAAAGGGGTAATGCTCAGGGAATATACGTTCGATATTCATAAAACGGAACTTCCTATGATTTTGGAGGGGTCTTTCAAAATAAAAATTATGCATAATAACCCTGAAACACTAACTGGAGAATTACTTGCGGCCAAAGCTGTACGGGACGGTGTTTTTCTCACAAGAAATCTGATAAATGAACCTTCGAATATTCTTACAACTGAGGAATTTGCCAGCAGGCTTAAAGAGCTTTCAAAATTGGGAGTGACGGTTGAAATTTTGGAAGAAGACGACCTTCATGATCTTGGAATGAATGCGTTTCTAGGAGTTGGTCAAGGCTCTCCAAGCCCCTCTAAATTAGTAGTTATGAGTTGGTCAGGGGCAGCAAAGGATGTTCCTCCACTTGCACTGGTAGGAAAAGGAGTAGTTTTTGATACTGGTGGTATTTCTTTGAAGCCGGCTGGTGGCATGGAAGACATGACAATGGATATGGGTGGTGCAGCGGTAGTTGCTGGCGTCATGACAGCATTGGCAAAGCGAAAATCTCCCTCAAATGTTGTAGGTATCGTTGGTCTAGTTGAAAATATGCCATCTGGAACTGCGCAACGCCCAGGAGATGTAGTTAAATCAATGAAGGGTGATACTATTGAGGTTATAAATACTGATGCAGAAGGGCGTTTGGTTCTTTGTGATGTTATGTGGTATGCACAAGAAAAATACAAACCCTCTGCAATGATTGATTTAGCTACCTTGACTGGAGCAATAATTGTGAGCCTTGGACATGAAAATGCTGGCTTATTTTCAAATAATGATTGGCTTTGTAAAGCCGTATTAAAAGCAGCAGATTTAGAAAATGAAGGTGCTTGGAGAATGCCCTTAGGTAGTCCTTACAGTAAACTTTTAAAAAGTAGAGTGGCGGATATAAAAAATGTTGGGGGGCGGGCAGCTGGTTCGATTACCGCTGCAGCATTCTTAGAGAAATTTGTTAAACCTGAAATTCCTTGGGTTCACATAGATATTGCAGGTGTTGCGCAAACAAAGTCTGAGTCCGAACATGCACCGGCTGGCGCCACGGGCTGGGGTGTAATGACTTTGGATACTCTGGTAAAAAATAATTTTGAGGAACCTTAATTTGAGTGAAGTTTATTTCTACCATGTCACTAAGCAAACAGTAGAAAGTGCTCTTCCACTATTGCTTACTAAAGCCGTAGAGACTGGTTGGAGCATATTTATTAGGGGCAAAAAGGATATAAATCTAAAATCATTTGATAATGCGATTTGGGCTGCCCAACCAGATAGCTTTCTACCTCATGCTGTCTTGGGTTCACAAAATGACGACAAATGTAATATTTTATTAGGAACTGAAGATCATGACAGTTCGCGTTTAGATTTTCTTGTTTCGGTAAACGGAGCATCTATTTCCGCAGTAGAAGTGGCTGAATATAAGCGGTGTGCGCTACTCTTTGATGCTAAAGACGTTGAAGAAATGTCGACTGCTCGAGAATTATGGGTAGAATTTACCAATGCGGGTATTCCCGCAAAATACTGGTCGCAAGAAACAGGAGTATGGAGTCTCAAAAAAGAAAACTAGCTCTTAGTTTGGTGATAGTTTTACATTCGAAGGTAAAGATTGTTGTTTTGGATTTCGACACTGGTAAATTTGCTAAGAAAAGACATCCCCAGTAGCGATTGTCTCATTACTCCTTCATTAATATATGCAAGGATATTGGTATCGGCATATTGCCCAATTTTAATCGATCGCAACCTAATTGGTGCAGTTTTCACTACGCCATTCGCGGTATCAGATTTTCCCCAAAATACCAATTTGGATAGGTCATAATTTATTTTCCTAGCGTCTTTTTTTGTTAGGACAATATGTGTAGCCCCAGTATCAATTAGAAATTCTAGTTCAACGCCATTCACAAGAGCGGTTGTATGAAAGTGCCCGTCATCATTCATTTTAATTACTATATCAGAGCCATTATTTATTGTAGCTAAGGGATTTTGCCGCGTCATATCTTGCCAAAAACCATATCCTGCAACGAAGCAAGAAAATATGATCACCCATGCAGCGGCTGATTTGAAAAATTTTGATAAATTATCGCGCATGTTTATGAGATATGAACTCAACAGTAATATAAGAATAATACTTAAAAATATAAGTTTTTGATTTTCCATTAACTTTCGACGCCAAATAGAATTTAAATACTAGTATTGGTTAAAGTTGTGAATTCCATCCATTATGAATTGAGTAGCCAAAGCGGCAAGTAGCATTCCCAAAATACGTGTTACCACATCTATGAAAGTAGGAGAGAGATATTTGTTAAGATATGTGGTGGCGGAGAAAAATAAATATGTAGCAACCATCGTTATAAAAATTATGAGGGCCAATTCAAAAGAACCAAAATAACCGGTATGTGTCTGCGAAAGTAAAATAACAGTGGCAATTGATCCCGGCCCAGAAATTAACGGTACTGCTAAAGGAAAAACAGAAGGATCATCATGGCTAGCTAAAGTTTCATTGCCTTGTGCCTCACGGCGTTTCTTACGCTTTTGAAATAACATTTCTAAGGCAGTTAAAAATAATAAGATGCCTCCAGCAATACTGAAAGCTGGCATGGAAATCCCGATGAAGGTAAGTATTATTTCACCAAAAATTGCAAATAATAATAAAATGCAAGATGCAACAATGACAGATCTTCTTGCTACAATGCGACGTTCTTTTGTGGACAAACCTTGCGTTAACGAGAAAAAAATTGGTGTTAATCCGATTGGATCAACTATCACAAAAAGTGTAACGAGAGAGGTTATGAGCAATGTTGTTTCCATGTCTACTCACTTAAATTTTCAGTTAACGCCTTATCCAAGGTTTTTTGTGATTTCTCCCAAATTTCCTCTGCTTTTCTGAGTGCTTTCCGAACCTCAGCATATTTTGCATTCCAGCGGATAAGCTCCTCTTTCTGGTTATCGGAATAAATTTCTGGGTCTGCTAACTTTATGCTTATTTTTTCTTCCATTGTGAGCAGTTTCTCAACCCTTTCTTCTGATTTCTTAACAACACTTCTAAATCCTGCTAGTTGGTCTTGAGTGTAGAATTGTTTTATTGTTTTGTTGCTTCTTGCTTGTTCGCTTTTTTTTGCTGAGCCACCTGAAAGAAGGGATTTTCGATATGTTTCTAAATCATATTCATAGGCATTTACGCTTCCATTTTTTGCAAGCCACAATCTGTCGACTACTAACGACAACAAATGAATATCATGGGAAACAATAATAACAGCTCCAGAATATTTCGTCAGTGCTTCGACCAAAGCTTCTCTACTTTCAATATCCAGGTGATTGGTGGGCTCATCTAAAATAAGAAGGTGAGGAGCGTCCAGAGAAGCCAGTAATAGTGATAATCGTGCCTTCTGTCCCCCTGATAAGCTTTTAACCTGCGTATCAGCTTGCTCTACTGAAAGTCCAAATCCGTCTAACCTAGCTCTAATCTGGCCCTGTGTTTCAGATGGCCGTTCTCGTCTAACGTGATCGATTGGAGTTTCATTTAAGATTAACTCATCTACCTGATGCTGTGCAAAATATCCAATTCGCAATTTGTTCGAATGGATAATTTTTCCAATCTGCGGTTTCAATTTATGAGCTATCAGTTTTGAAAGGGTTGATTTGCCCTCACCGTTCTGCCCAAGTATCGCGATCCGGTCGTCTTGGTCTATTCGTAGGCTTATGTCATTTAAAACTGTTTTTACTCCATAACCCACTGAGGCACTCTGAATATTTACAATGGGAGGAGATAATTCCTCTGGTTGTGGAAATTCAAATTTTCTTAGTGTTGCCTCACTGGAAAGTGAAATTGGCTCCATTTTGGAAAGCATTTTTAATCGAGACTGAGCCTGTTTTGCTTTGTCAGCTTTATAACGAAACCGATCCACATAAGACTGAAGGTGTTGGCGCCTTAAATTTTGTTTTTTAACCTCGGCTTCTTTGTGTGCTAGTCTGGCGGCCCTCGTTTTGGCAAAAGTTTCATAATTTCCAGTGTAAAGTTGAAGTTCCTTGTCTTCGAGGTGCAAAATTGAGTTTACAGAGCTATTTAGCAAGGCCCGATCATGGCTGATAATTATGACAGTACTTGGGTATTGTGATATGTAAGATTGAAGCCATATCGTCCCTTCTAGGTCCAAATAGTTACTGGGCTCATCAAGTAAAAGTAGCTCCGGTTTTGAGAAAAGGACCGCGGCGAGAGCAACCCTCATTCTCCATCCACCGGAAAACTCAGAACACGCCAGTTTTTGCTTATGCTTATCAAATCCTAACCCATTTAGGATTGTCGAGGCGCGCGCTTCTGCCGACCAAGCGTCTATATCGGTCAATCGTGTTTGAATTTCGGAAATTTTTAAGGGATCTTTTTCAATTTGGGCTTTTTCAAGTAAATCAGTTCTCTCTTGGTCTGCAGCCAGTACAGTATCTATCAAAGTGATACTACTGCTTGGAGCTTCTTGAGAGACGCCCCCTACACGCACATTTTTATTTAATTTCAGGTTCCCATTATCTAAAGTAATTTCTCCGTAAATTAATCGGAATAGAGATGTTTTGCCCGTTCCGTTTCGTCCCACGAGACCTACTTTATGACCATTCGGTATGCTTACTGTACTATTTTTGACCAAGG
This sequence comes from uncultured Rhodobacterales bacterium, assembly GCA_963999845.1. Lineage (GTDB taxonomy): Bacteria > Pseudomonadota > Alphaproteobacteria > Rhodobacterales > Rhodobacteraceae > Salinivivens. The sequence goes on from CAXEVV010000001.1 coordinate 132,509, forward strand.
TCCGGCCTGCAATGGAAAAGGATATATTTTCGAAAGAAATCATGTCCTGATCTCATACAGTATTAGCGTAAAGAGACAAGCTTTGTTAAAAACTAGTTAGGTTCGTTTTTAAATTCAATTTATACTCTATTTAAAACAAATTTTTCTAAAATTGTTTTGCTTTTGAACTAACTTAAACCAATACACGCTTTGTATAGCAAAAGATGTTAGTTTTGATACATAGCCACTTTTCAAATCAATTGTGTCGTGTTAAGCGCGCCACTAGTTTTCCATTCTGTAAAATAGTGATCTCATTTAAAAGGATAATATCATGGCAATAGAACGTACCTTAAGTATTATAAAACCCGATGCCACAAAACGAAATCTCACTGGCAAAATCAATGCTAAGTTTGAAGAGGCAGGCTTAAGAATTATTGCTCAGAAACGGATACACCTATCAAAGGATCAGGCTGGAGTGTTTTATGAAGTACATGCTGAGCGTCCCTTTTATGACGAACTATGTGATTTTATGGCTTCCGAACCAGTTGTTGTTCAGGTTCTAGAGGGCGAGGGAGCTATACTTAAAAACCGCGAAGTAATGGGCGCAACCAACCCTGCAGAAGCCGCAGAAGGAACTGTACGGGCTGAATATGCCGAGAGCGTTGGTGAGAATTCAGTGCATGGTTCAGATGCGCCAGAAACAGCGGCAGTTGAGATTGCATACTTCTTTGCGGGTTTGGAACTAGTTGGTTGAGCAAACAAAGTTTGATGCAAATGAACAAATAGTGCGAGTAGCATATTCGAAAATATCATCTGATACTGTCATTGCTACTCGTATATGTCCAGCGGAACTGGTGCCGAAACTTTCACCCGGCATCACTGCTATATTCTTGGCATTAAGTAGTGCCTTTGAAAATTCGATGCCATTTAATCCACTTTCACGGATATCAAGCATCAAGTACATGCCCCCTAACGACGGACATATTTTTACACTAGGGAATTCTCTAATAATTTTTTGAGCAATTTTTCGGCGCCTTTTGAAGGGCTCTGCAACAATTGCTTCAATTTCAGGCATTTGAGTTAGTGCATATAAGCCAGCATCTTGAATAAAGCCCGCAACACCATAATTCGTGTTACAAGCTAAATCTGCCAATTTTTCGATCACTTGTTCCGGCGCAACTATCCACCCAAGTCTACTGCCGGTCATTGCATGACTTTTGGACATAGAACCAATTACAGCTGTTCGATTTTCCATATCTGTAAATGAACGTATTGAAATGTGCTTACCTTCCCAAATTTGAGTATCATACACTTCATCAGAAATGATCCAAAGATCATTTTTGATGGCTACTTTCGATATAGCGAGCAACGTATGCTCATCATAAATCATTCCAGTAGGATTATTTGGTGAATTTATAAGTAAAGTTTTAGCCCCTTTAGCTTTTGCATCTAATTCTTCAGGTGAAGGAATGAAATTTTCCTCTGGATTAGTTTTAACTGTTCTAAGATTTAAACCAGCACTTCGGAGAGTTGTAGGGTAGGTAGCGTAGAAAGGATCAATAATGAGACCGGTATCTCCCTGATTTGCCAAGGCAACATGCGCCGCAAAAAGACCAGCCTGACCGCCAGGAGTTATAATCACATTGCTTGCAGAGGTATAAACTCCAGTCCGCCTCTGAACTCTATTTGCGACTTCTTTTCTTAAAGCGCTCGTGCCCGGAACACTCGCATATCCAGTATTCCCATTTCGCGCTGACTGATTCATTGCCTCCAATATTAATGAGTGGGTGGTATCATCGTGCTCACCAATTGTTAGCTCGACAATCTCTTTACCATTCAGCTTCATTTCGCGTGCAAGGTTAAAAATTTCCCAACCATCGTCCTCAAGCCCTGTGATAGAAATAACACGATCTGATAAATGTGGCATAATCTCACTCTGAAAACTTGGTCTATCTATTTATACCAATGGCCATTACCGCTATTAATTGTCAAACAAATAACTTATTTGTAGAAAGATAATTGAATAGAATTCCATTTTCATCTTCGAAAACCTATAAATTTTATAATTGAATTTGAGCTAATTCGATTTTGGATATGCAGAAAACTATAAAGGTATTCTTGAAGCAATATGCAAGTGTTCATATGATCAAAATAAAGTTTCATAACTCCAAAGTTCGAAAAAAAGAAATTTTTGAACCGATAGACCCGAGTAATGTAAGGATGTATTTGTGCGGTCCGACTGTGTATGATCGCGCTCACCTGGGAAACGCAAGAAATGTAATAGTATTCGACGTTTTGTTCAGATTCTTCAGGGAAGTTTTTGGTGCGCGGTATGTTAAATACGTCAGAAATTTTACTGATATTGACGATAAGATAAACCAAAGGGCTAAAGATATTGGTAAAGAAATAAAAGTTATTACCGATGAAACTATCGCATGGTATTTGGAAGATATGGAGTTGCTTGGAAATCTTGTTCCAAGTGAGATGCCTAAAGCTACAGATTTCGTTCCTCACATGATTTTAATGATCGAAGGCCTTATAAAGTCTGGTCACGCATATGAAGCTCAGGGTCATGTAATGTTTTCTGTTGAAAGTTATAAAGACTATGGCTCCCTGTCGGGCCGTTCTATTGAGGATATGCTCGCAGGAGCAAGGGTTGAAATTGCTCCCTATAAAGTAAATCCCCTTGATTTTGTTTTGTGGAAGCCCTCGAGTGATGATCTTCCCGGATGGGAAAGTCCTTGGGGAAGGGGACGTCCTGGTTGGCATTTAGAGTGTTCAGCAATGACCCATGAACTTTTAGGAGAGTCGTTTGATATTCATGGTGGGGGCAACGATTTGATGTTTCCTCATCATGAAAACGAACTTGCTCAGAGTAAATGCTGTTTTCCTTCCGGTGGCTTTGCAAATTTCTGGTTGCACAACGAAATGCTCCAGGTAGATGGAAAAAAAATGTCAAAATCTTTGGGTAATTTTTTTACTGTCCGAGATTTGATTGATAAAGGTTTCCCAGGGGAAGTTATCCGGTTTGTTTTTTTGTCAACACATTATCGCAAGCCGATGGATTGGACTGAAGCAAAAGCTCATGAAGCTAATACCGTTCTACGGCGTTGGTATGAAATGTGCGTCCATTTGGATGGTGATGTAAAACCGTCATCGCAAGCTATGGAATTTTTGTCTGATGATTTAAACACACCAGGAATTATTGCTTTACTGCATCATCATGCCCAAACTAAGAATTTTGCACAATTAAAGGCTGATGCTAATCTGATAGGGTTGATGATCCCAGTTTTTAAAGATTGGGCATTTGAGTTTGATTTATCAAAATACGAAAAGGCTTTAAATAAAGTAAGATCAGAAGCAATGGTAACTAAAAATTTTGATAATTTGGATGACTTAAAAGATAAGTTACTGAAGGCTGGAGTTGAGGTTCGCATGAGTAAGGATAATGTTAAGTTAGTACCTATGCTCAATTTTGATTTAGCTGCAATCGAACGTATACTTTGAGTATACTTTACTGTAATTTTGTCTAAGAAATACTAGACATTTGGCACCTTGGATTAACTCATTGCAAAAAGAGCGACTATATATTTACGATACAACACTTCGTGACGGCCAGCAAACGCAGGGCGTGCAGTTTTCGACGGAAGAGAAAATAGAGATTGCTGAATTATTAACTAGTCTCGGCGTCGATTATATCGAGGGAGGGTGGCCTGGAGCTAATCCTACGGATACCACCTTTTTTGAAAATTATCATACAAATACAAATCTTGTTGCTTTCGGTATGACAAAACGCGTTGGAAAGTCAGCGGCAAATGATGACGTACTGTCAGCGGTTGTGAATGCTGGTACCCAAAAGATTTGTTTGGTTGGTAAGGCACATGATTTTCATGTGGAGAGGGCATTAGGTATTTCATTAGATGAAAATATACACTCAATTACGCAGTCTATATCTCATGTAGTCTCGATGGGTCGAGAGGCGATTTTTGATGCTGAGCATTTTTTCGATGGTATGATTTCAAATTCAGCTTATGCCTTAAAAACCTTAGTAGCTGCGTTCGAAGCTGGTGCAAGATGGATAGTTTTATGTGATACCAATGGGGGTACGTTGCCGCGAGAGATAGAAAATGCGGTGTCACAAGCAATAAACGCTGGAATTCCAGGAACGCACTTAGGCATTCATACGCATAATGACACTGATAATGCCGTCGCAAATACTTTGAGTGCAGTAGACGCAGGTGTGCGTCAAATTCAAGGTACCCTAAATGGGCTAGGTGAAAGATGCGGCAACGCAAATCTTACAGCTCTAATACCGACTTTAGCACTAAAGTCGGCTTATATTGATAGATTTGATACGGGTATCTCCAACTTTGCCCTCAAGGATATTACCAGATTGTCTCGACGATTGGATGAAATTCTAAATCGAGTGCCTATGCGCCAAGCTTCTTACGTTGGAGCCTCAGCTTTTGCCCACAAATCTGGGCTCCATGCTAATGCAATTCTTAAAGATCCATCAACATATGAGCATGTTGACCCAGAATTGGTGGGGAATGAAAGAATTATTCCGATGTCTAATCAAGCTGGCACGTCTAATCTAAAAAAACGTTTAAATGATGCAGGGATCACACAAAAATTAAGTGAGGAAGAGTTAGCAAAAATATTAACGCTGGTAAAAGAAAAAGAGTCGCTAGGATATTCATATGATACAGCCCAGGCAAGTTTTGAATTGTTAGCTAGACGAAATTTGGGGCAACTTCCTGAGTTTTTTGATGTTAAACGGTACAAGGTGACTGTAGAAAGAAGAAAGAATAAATATGACCATATGATAAGTCTTTCTGAGGCAGTCGTGGTGGTGAAGGTGGACGGGCAAAAGAAACTATCGGTTAGCGAAAGTTTGGATGAATTTGGTTCCGATAGGGGCCCCGTTAACGCCTTGGCGAAAGCACTTGTGAAAGACCTTGGGCAGTATCAACGGTTTATTGATGATATGAGGTTAGTTGACTTTAAAGTGCGTATTACTCAGGGAGGAACGGAAGCCGTAACAAGAGTGGTAATTGATAGTGAAGATAGTGCAGGTCGCCGATGGGCAACAGTGGGTGTATCAGCGAATATTGTAGATGCAAGTTTCGATGCATTAATTGACGCAATGAACTGGAAAATCTTAAGAGATTTTTGAACCTAAGTTAAACAGATAAATTGTACTGTTAACTCTTTTCAAGCTTTGATGAACTAAACAAAATGATTTTTGACGATGACGTAAAATTTTGTGCTTCTCTCGTAGAAACAAGTGATCCGCATAGATTTAGAAGTATAATGGCTGCTCCTAAAAAACTTCGGCCTTACTATTTTGTCATATTTGCCTTTAACATTGAAGTGTCGAGAGCCCCTTATTTGACAAAGGAACCAATGATTGCTGAAATCCGAATTCAGTGGTGGTTAGATGCTCTTGATGAAATTATTGAAAGAAAAATAGTAAGAAAACATGCTGTTGCCACACCTTTGGCAAAAAGTATTGAAAAAGCTCAGGCAAAAAAATTGCAAAAGGTAGTCCTGGCGAGAAAATGGGACATACATTCTGATAAATTTGAGAGTTTTTACGATCTTAAAAACTATTTATATGACTCGACAGTGATCCTTCTTCAGGTAGCTTCGGGTAGTGATTTTATATCGAGCAATAAACGTTTTCAGGATGCTGGCATGGCAATCGCTCTAGCTAATTATCTTGTAGCGACGCCTGAGCTAAAAAGATTAGGAAAAGTCCCACTACCAGGGTTATTGTTAAATCAAATTGGTCAACAATGTGAAATTGCGTTAAATAATTTGAAACTTGCTAAAACTGATTTGAAGAATTTTACAGAACAAGAGAGGTGGGTTTTATTTACTGGATGGAAAAGTTGGAAGATTTTACGCGCTGTTGCGAGTAATCCTGAGAATTTAGACAATATCGTTACGAAGTTTGAAAATAGGCGTATGACATTGACTTTTATTACAAAAGCATTGTTAAGGACTTTCTAAATTATTCTATCTCTTGCTGTTTTTCTTGAGAGATAAAAAATAGCTAAACCAGCCAGGATTAAAAAAGGAAGCATTGCAAAATTCACTGCACTCCATCCCGATGCAGTTGAGCCGCCTGCGCAATTCATTAGGCCTCCAGAGGCTAGTGAAGCAAATGTCACGCCGCCGAATACTATAAAGTCATTTAAGCCCTGTATTTTCCCGCGTTCTTCAGGTGTGTGGGAGCTAGTCAGGAGACTTGTCGCCCCGATGAAGCTAAAATTCCATCCAATTCCTAATAAAATTAAAGCTATTGAGAAATTCATCAAACTTATACCGGATAATGCTACTAATCCAGATAAGCTAAGTATCAAAAGTCCAGTGGCGATTATCTTAATATTTCCAAACCTTACTATTAGATGGCCTGTAAAAAATGATGGAATAAACATTGCTAAAACATGCATTGAAACAATATCCGCAGCATTATTTGCAGTAAAGCCGCAGCCTACCACCGCCAGTGGTGTTGATGTCATCACTAAGTTCATTAGGGCGTATGCGACCATTGCACAAATTATAGCCACTAATAATTCTGGTGTTTTTAGTATTTGGCTATAGGACCTACTTTCGTATTTCTCAGTTAGTTCCTGTTTTGGTGTTGGTATTCTTAAATATAGGAATAAAATTGCGCCAATTAGATTTAATAAGATCACAATGATATATGTACCTAGAAACGGAATTACAAAGCTACTGGAAGTGAATTTTACTAATTGGGGTCCTATAATTGCGGATATTAAGCCGCCAGCCATAACGTAAGAAATAGCCTTTGGTTTAAAATCGGAAGATGCAGTGTCCGTCGCTGCAAATCTGTAAAAGCCCTGAGCGGACATATAAATTCCACTTAGAAAACTTCCTATAAGAAATATTGAAAAATCAGATAGATAGAGACCAAGGCAGCCAATGATACCTCCTGAGGCACCACCCAATGTTCCAATTAAAAAGCCAACCCGCCGTCCGTACTTCTGCATTATAAGCGACAATGGGTTTGCCGATAGCATAGATCCCAGAACGATCAATGATATGGGTAAGGTTGCAAAGCAGGGATTGGCTGCGAGTGACTGTCCGGCTAGTCCGCCTATGATGAAAATCATAACCATTTGGTTTCCGACCGTAGCTTGAGCCAGAATCAAAATAATTAAATTGTGGCGTGCTAAGTTATTTTTGCTTTGTCTAAACATTATTGTTAAATTCTTTCGACTTAATCGATTAAATATGTGTAAAAGGTCTTAATACTTAAAGCCAGTTCTAAAAGGATTTCGGGTAGCCGTGAGTGTTAGAATTCTTATTTTGATTGGGACTGGAGAAGGCTTGCAAATTGCAGATGAACTGACCCGACAAACTAATTATGAAGTCTTTATTTTTCTAGATAAACGGTCGCGAATTAAAACAAGTTTCAATATTGCCGGTGAAATATCGGCTTTAAAAAAAGAAGATTTTTTACCTAGTTTTTTGCGGAGAAACCGAATTGAATCTATTATTGATGCGAGCCATCCATTTGACAAATACACAACAGAAATTTGTGTAAAGATTGCTGAGCTAGAAAATATAAAATTTAGAAAGTTTATCCGACCTTCTTGGAAGCCAAAACCTAATGATAATTGGATAACATTACCGACTTTGAATGAGGCAGAGAAAATAATTCCGAATGGATCCAATGTGTTCATAGCTACTGGGCGAAGTGGCTTGGAAAAATTTTCTAAACTTACTAGTTGTAAATTTTACATAAGAAGATTGGGTGACAGAATAGAACAGTGTTCGCTAAAAAACGGCG
>CAXEVV010000002.1:0-113644 GCA_963999845.1 uncultured Rhodobacterales bacterium
CATGTCGGATGACGAACTAGATGAATTGGTAACCAAAGCTACAAATGCATCTGCATTTTTAAAAGCTATAAGTCACGAGGGGCGTCTCATGATATTATGCCATCTAGTATCTGGCGAAAAGTCTGTTACCGAATTAGAAGATCTTATATCCGCGCGTCAAGCAGCTGTATCACAGCAACTATCAAGGCTCAGATTAGAGGGCCTGGTAATACCAAGGCGTGACGGAAAAACGATCTACTATCGTTTAGCCGATGACAAGCCAAAGCGAGTGCTAGAAGTGGTCTATGACTTATTTTGTAATACCAAAAATGAAGCTTAAGTGTCTTTTTTAATTTATATAAGAATTTTGGCATATTTCTATTTATTTATGATAAGAAATTTCGATGTTTAGTACTTTAGGGGGCAATGAACTTTCAGCTTTAGTTGGTTTAGGAGGGGGTATTCTTTTAGGATTAGCTGCTCGAATGGGGCGGTTCTGTACATTGGGAGCAATTGAAGACGCAGCTTACGGGGGATCACAAATCAGAATTAGAATGTGGGCACTTGCACTTGGACTTAGTATAATAGGGGTGCACTTATTTAGTCATTATGAACTAATTAACCTCTCAGAAAGCTTATATCTTTCCACTGAGGTGAACCTATATTCTGCCATATTAGGAGGCCTCCTCTTTGGGTATGGAATGGCTATATGCGGAAATTGCGGGTACGGGGCTTTGGCCCGCCTCGGTGGAGGTGACTTGAGGTCTTTTGTACTTGTTTTAGTAATGGGAGTCTCTGCCTACTTCACTATCTCAGGGCCATTGGCAAAATTACGTGTTACTCTGTTTCCCATAATTTCGTTAGAGACATCTACACCACCAAGCATATCATATCTTGGATCTCAAACCTTTGGAATAAATCCAACGATATTTGGACTGTTAATAGGAGTTTTGTTTCTGTTATATGGATTATACAACCACAGAAACAAAATGAAATTTACCTCTATTTTTTGGTCAATAATTGTATCGATTGCCATTGTAACCGGATGGCTTGGTACATCTTGGCTGGCTAGGTCAGCCTATGACCCAATAACTGTTCAGTCTTTCACATTTGTCGCACCAGTTGGTGAAACTATTCTCTATGCGATGTACGGAAGTGCAATAAGTATGAAGTTTGGTATTGGAGCAGTTATTGGCGTTTTGATTGGGGCCTTTTCCGGTTCTTTAATAAAAGGTCATTTTCGTTGGGAAGCATGTGAAGATCCACGAGAGCTAAAACGACAAATTCTTGGCGCATCAATTATGGGGATAGGCGCAGTCTTATCCTTGGGTTGCTCTGTGGGCCAAGGCTTGACGGCTTTCAGCGCTTTAAGTTACTCCGCACCGTTAACACTTTCTTGCATATACTTAGGAGCAAGAATTGGTCTCTTTCAACTAATTGAAGGATTTCATCCTGCAGAATAACCACGTGTTGCGTTGGTTTCATTCAACCTGGCAACATAGCGTGCCAGTGTATCAATTTCTAAGTTTAAGTAATCACCAATCTTTGAAGTCCCCCATGTTGTAACCTCCTTGGTATGAGGAATTATATTTACACCAAAATTTAACTCAGAAACCTCATTGACGGTTAATGAGGTTCCATTCAAAGCGACTGACCCCTTTGGAGCAATAAATTTTTGTAAGTCTTGTGGGGCTGAAAATACAAATCTGGTACTATCACCTTCTTCCTTCATATCGATTATTTCAACCACACCGTCAACATGACCTGATACTAAGTGCCCACCGAGCTCATCCCCCACCCTGAGTGCTCGTTCAAGGTTAAGATAAGCTCCGATTACCCATGTGTTAAATTTTAAATGAGTCTTCTGAACACTTTCTGCACTTATTTCCACATCGAACCAATTTGAGCCAGTTTTTATGACTGTTAAACAAATTCCATCACATGCAATAGACGCACCAATCGCTATGGTATTAATGTCGTAGTCAGTTTGGATTCTTGCCCTTAAATCACCACGCTTCTCCAGCTCGATAATTTTACCTATGTCAGTTACTATTCCAGTGAACATGATACTATCCTTCGGATTTATTTTCTTTGAATAATTTGAATTCTAACTCGTACACTATTTGGATGTTTGAAACCTACTTATTTAAAAGCAAGATTAGAAGCACTAGTTTAAATTTTCACTATTGTGACGCTTTCATAGAATTAGATGCTTCTATTTAAAAGACCATCGGGTCATTACATCACCATCAATTGTCATAGTCTCTAAAAGGTTTAGACGCCTGGCATCTTTAAGATTATCAAGTCCCAAGGATGCAACCGTCGGCAAACCATCTCCTCCTATGATTACACCAGCTGTAAAAATTATTAATTCATCAACAAAATTATCTGAGAGTAAGCTCGCAGCCAGCGTGCTACCACCTTCACAATAAACAGACGTAATTCCCTCACTTGCTAAATTTATAAGGGCACTCTTGAGCAAAATCTTTCCGTTAGCGCTTTCTGTCTTTAACAGCTTTGCGCCCTCTTCAGTCCATGCCTTTTTTATTTCTTCGTCAGTATCAGCACCATGGATAATCCAAGTAGGATGTGATTTTATTGACGTAAACAGCTTACTATTTATTGGTAAATCAATTTTATCAGAAATTATTATGCGAACAGGATTCGCAGAAAGTGCAGTATTCCTTACGGTAAGTCTTGGGTTATCATTGCGAGCAGTCCCTGCACCAATCATTATTGCGTCGTGATGCGCTCGCTGGAGCTGAACTATTTCTCGCGATCTCTCATTTGTGATCCATTGGCTATCACCGGTACGGGCCGCAATACGACCGTCAAGAGTTGTAGCTAACTTTAAAGTGACTTTTGGTCTACTCTCATTATTTTTGAGCAAAAAGCCATTATGATCACACTTCGCCTCGTCAGAAAGTACGCCAGTCGTGACCTTAATTCCGGCAGATCTTAGCATTCTCAAACCTGACCCATTTACCCGAGGATCATTATCTTTTATGGCCACTACCACATGATTAACACCAGCTTCAATTAGTGCCGTGGCACAAGAACCTGTTTGACCCTGATGAGAGCACGGCTCTAGCGTAACAAAAACGGTAGAACCTTGAGCCCTCTTCCCAGCCTGGGTCAATGCTCGGGTTTCAGCATGAGGACGACCACCCTTTCCAGTAACCCCTCTTCCGACGACAATACCATCTCTCACAATGACGCAGCCAACTGAAGGGTTTGGCCAAGTTTTACCAAGACCACGTCGCCCAAGTGACAAGGCCACTGACATGAAATGTTCATAGGTCAAGGACTGATTAACCATACTGTCTATTCGTCGAGAGGTTTTGGGCGCAACTCGCTGACAAATTTATCAAAATCGTCTGGATTTTGAAAATTCTTATAGACACTGGCAAACCGGACATACGCAACAGTGTCAATTCTCGCTAAAGATTCCATAACGATTTCACCAATTTGATTGGAGGGGATATCGGTTTCGCCCGAGCTTTCTAACCTACGTACTATCCCAGAAATCATTTGATCCATACGCTCATGCTCAACAGGCCGCTTTTGGAGTGCAATTCTAATTGATCGCTCTAGCTTTGCTCTGTCAAATTCCTCTCGGCGACCATTGGACTTTATAACTACTAGGTCCCGTAATTGCACACGTTCATATGTTGTAAACCGGCCTCCACAAGCAGAACAAAATCTTCGTCTGCGAATTGATACATGATCTTCAGCAGGCCTAGAATCCTTGACTTGAGTATCAATATTACCACAAAAAGGGCACCGCATTGATCTTCCTTTCAATCAGTTTCAATAAGCATGGACTATTAATCCTAGCTTTTCAGTAACAACATATTGTGTGATCTTGCTATTTGATACACTTTTTTTACTAACAGTGAAATTATGTGTCGCTTTGCAGCTTTGCTACAACTTCTCTAGTTTTTGGAGATTTCCTGTGCTCAAATAAATATACGCCTTGCCAAGAACCCAAAGTCAATTCCCCTTCAATTACGGGTATTGTAAGAGAGACTTGACCCAACGCAGCCTTTATGTGTGCGGGCATATCATCTTCACCTTCATAGCGATGTGAAAGATACCGCATTCTTGGATCTGAGGCGAACGGAACTAACCTTGTAAAAAAATTGATTAGATCCGTTTTTACCTCCGGATCAAAATTTTCCTGTATCAGAAGACTTGCAGAGGTATGTTTTGCAAACAAATGCAGTATTCCCTCACCCGATACCCAATTTTTCAGCTCACTAGTGAAATCATATAGACCCAGGCCATTAGTCTTGATGATAATATTTTTTGTTTTGCCCAAATTCAGTTGTGACCACTATGTTATCGGAGCTATTGATCCAAAAAACTTCTTAACTTACGGGAACGGCTTGGATGTTTAAGTTTCCTAAGAGCCTTAGCTTCTATTTGCCTTATCCGCTCTCTAGTGACACTGAATTGCTGACCTACTTCTTCGAGCGTATGATCAGTATTCATACCAATACCAAACCGCATCCGCAGGACACGTTCCTCTCGCGGCGTTAACGATGACAGAACTCTAGTGGTTGTTTCTTTCAGGTTTTCTTGTATCGCGCTGTCAAGAGGCAAAACAGCGTTCTTATCTTCTATAAAATCACCAAGTTGACTATCTTCCTCGTCACCAATGGGTGTTTCCAATGAAATAGGTTCTTTGGCAATTTTCATAACTTTACGGACTTTTTCAAGCGGCATCTGCAGCTTTTCAGCCAGTTCTTCAGGAGTAGGCTCGCGACCTATCTCATGCAACATTTGCCGACCTGTCCTAACTAGCTTATTGATAGTCTCAATCATATGAACAGGGATCCGAATTGTTCGAGCTTGGTCTGCTATCGAACGGGTTATAGCCTGCCTGATCCACCAAGTAGCATAAGTAGAAAACTTATATCCGCGCCTATATTCAAATTTATCAACAGCTTTCATTAATCCGATATTGCCCTCTTGGATTAAATCAAGAAATTGCAATCCACGATTTGTATATTTTTTTGCAATCGAGATTACCAATCTAAGGTTTGCTTCAACCATTTCTTTTTTCGCTTGGCGAGCTTCTTTTTCCCCTTTTTGGACTTGTGCCACGATTCTGCGAAACTCTGCGATGTCCAGACCGATATACTGCCCGACCTGCGCCATATCCGCCCTGAGCTCTTCGGCTTTCTCCCGAGACTTTTCAATAAACATCTGCCACCCACGGCCAGTTTTTTCTGCCATGCGGTCGAGCCAGCCGGGATCTAACTCTTGACCTCTATATTCCTCGATGAAATCTCGACGGTTAATACGCGCCTGATCAGCCAACTTGACCATAGCCCCGTCAATTTGCATTATCCGACGATTTATACCATAGAGCTGATCAATAAGTGCCTCTATCCTATTGTTGTGAAGGTGTAATTCATTAACAAGTTGAACTATCTCAGCCCTTAATGACTGATATGTCTCCTCTTCATCATTCGTAAAATTTTCGCTCTTATTGAGAGTAGCCGATATTCGCACGTCTTGCATCGCTGAGAGATGTTCATAGTTACCAGCAATATGATCTAGGGTCTCTAGAGCTTGAGGTTTAAGAGCTGCTTCCATAGCAGCTAATGACATGTTAGACTGTTCATCATCCTCATCCTCATCATCATCGTGGATAATGGGATTACCATCTGCATCTAGCTCTGGCTCATTATTTTTGACGGCTGCTTTTTCTGCTGTAACATTCGCCGTGTCTATAACCGGTTCGTCATCCTCCCCAAGTTGATTACCAAAAGTTGCCTCGAGATCTATTACGTCTCTTAGAAGAATGTCTTCATTTAGCAATTCGTCACGCCAAATTGTGATAGCCTGAAAGGTCAAAGGGCTTTCGCACAAGCCAGAAATCATAGTATTTCGGCCGGCCTCAATCCGCTTAGCGATTGCGATTTCGCCTTCTCTACTTAATAATTCAACTGAACCCATTTCTCGCAGATACATGCGTACAGGGTCATCAGTTCTATCCAATTTCTCGCTATCGCCAGACGAAAGTGCAACATCTTTAGTTCCTGCTGTTGTAACTAAATCTGTGTTTCTATTATCTTCGTCTTCAGCTTCATCATCTTCAATTATGTTTATGCCCATCTCCGATAACATAGACATGACATCTTCAATTTGTTCGGATGACACCTGGTCAGGTGGTAAAACATTATTTAATTGATCATAAGTAATATAACCTCGGTCACGAGCCTCAGCTATCATTTTCTTTACCGCTGTTTGGCTCATATCGAGGGCGAGATCTACATCCTGCTCATCTGATTTTTTCTCTTCCGTGTCTTTAGCGGCCATTCAAAACTCCCAATATCGTTGAATGATTCGGTTTCAGAGAATCAATATACAAATTGACTGATTCGGCCACCCAAATAGACAATAAAAAATCATTTTTGTCGCCTCAATCAGCTTTTTTTCTTATCAAAGTTGATACTATCTCTGATTTCGTCGAATTTGAGGCGCTCCTCCCTGTTAACACTTAAGCCATTTTGAGCCTCTTCATAGTTTATTTTATCTTCTTGGACAAAACTCACCGTACGCTGCTTCGCGTTGTTCGCCATTCCTAATCTCGAAAAATCTCTTTCATGCCATTCTTCTGGAGGGATATTGTTAATTTCGTCAACTTCAATAATCAGTCCTCGTTCACTGCTGAGTTTAGCTAATTCCTCTTTAAGGGTCTGTTGGCCCATTTCTATTGTAGCTTTCGAGCGGAGGCTGGGTAATATCCTGAGATGAGATGAGTTAAGAAGTTTCTCAACTTTCTCAGTACCAACTATATTTTTTAGTTGATCTTCAATGTCAGTTTCTGAACTGAGGTCTAATTTGATTATTTCCTTGAGAATTAGATCGCAATCAGGACTTGCTAAATCAATCATTATTAATTCATCGAAGAATATCTCAATTAGTTCTGGAAATCTTATTAAGACTGCTATTATCGTTGACTCTCTGATCTTAGCTGAAGCTGTCTTCTCATCTGCCTCTACCAAAAAGGAAGACTTTGTATCTATTTGTGGCATCACGAACGAAGCATTTTTAGATCCAGCCCGTCTAATGCTTGTATTTTGTTTGCCAAAAAACTGCCTACGCGCTTGAAAAAGTGCTTCTTTGTAGTGATTTCTTAGGTTTTTTTCGTTTATTAAAGTAACCACATCAGTCAGAGATTTATCGAGCCCAGCGCGCCTTTCAGGGCTATCAAAGTTTCTGCCCTCAGTCTCTCTTCTCCAAATTAAATCAACCATAGGTATCGCTTCGTCAATTAGATTCCTAAAGAAAGAAGATCCCTCGTTACGTATTAAATCATCAGGGTCCTTTCCTTGTGGCATCAGTGCAAACCTCAATGCCTGGCCAATTTTGAGAAGAGGCAGAGAAAGATCGATCAATTTATATGCAGCGCGCAGACCAGCTTTGTCACCATCCAGAGCAATGATAGGCTCGGGAGATATTCGCCACATCAGTTGCAACTGATTCTCAGTGATTGCCGTACCTAGCGGCGCTATGGCTCCATTAAAATTTGCTGAATCTAAGGCTATTACATCCATATAACCCTCTGTAACAATCAAAGGCTCACCCCTGCCGACAGCAGATCTTGCACCCACTAAGTTATAAAGGTTCCTGCCCTTGTCAAACAAAGGTGTTTCCGGCGAGTTGAGATACTTTGCGCGAGCGTTAGGATCCAGAGATCTGCCGCCAAATGCAACGCAGCGGCCTCTACCATCCCTTATTGGAAACATGATACGCCCTCTAAAACGATCATAGTGGCGGCTACCATCATCTGATCTCACCGACATACCAGTTTCAATGATCGCATCCAGATCAAAACCCTTGTCCCTCAGCTTATTGGTTAAAATAGCTTGATCTGATGGTGCAAAACCTATTTCGAAACGCTCAATAGAATTTGAACTTAGCCCGCGTTTATCTAAGTATTCACGTGCAACCACCCCTTGCTGAGAATTTAATGTAAGGCGATAAAAGTTTATAGACTGTTCCATAATATCGAGCAAAATTTTATTTCGATCAGATTTTTCCTTGGACTTTGGATCAAATTCAGGCATCGGCAAGCCGACTTCTGACGCTAAAATTTCCACTGCTTCTATAAAGTTCACATTTTCTGTTTCTTTAACAAAACCGATTGCATCCCCTTTGGCCTGGCAACCAAAACAATAGTAAAAACCTTTATTATCATCCACATGGAAACTTGCTGTTTTCTCTTGATGAAAGGGACAGGGAGCCCACATATCTCCTTTGGCCTGATTAGATTTACGTAAATCCCACTGGACTTTACGCCCCACTACGTCAGAAAGGCAAATTCTAGACCTAAGTTCATCCAAGAATCCATGCGGCAAGCTCATAGATTTATAATCAGTTTTTATTTTATGGTTGTCCAGTCAAACACTAATCAAAATCTCACAAATTATCATTTTTGCTTAACTACATGCATGGTCTTTTTCATTGACCCTGTTATTTCGTTTATCAATGTACGAGACATTGATCTATAGCCATAAATATCAAATTGCTCTTTACCACTTCTATGTAGAGTTACCTGCATTAAACCCAGCATAGTTTTGGCAACATATCCCGTCTTAAATGACCTTAAACGAACATCAATCGGACAAAGCCGCTGCATAACGTCCTCAGCATATGTGCCTGTAAGTCGCAACGAACACCAAGCATCACTCTGATCAACCACAGCAGCCACCTCATCCAGTGCAATGTTAGGCTCTTCGCCAATAAACAATGTAAAATTACCGAACCAAATTGCTTTTTTCTTTGAGCTGCCCACTGCTCTACAAACGTTTGGCATCTTTATCCCGTGGTTTTTTTTAAGAACCGCAGAGCATTTTTTTTCATTTTTGGGATATGGGCTTATTGAAAAAAGGTAAGGAAAGTTTAACTCAGACAGCTTTAATCCGTCGAACTCAACTGGGCACAAACCTGCTAGTGGACTTATTCCTAATAACTTACGCACGAATTTTTTCCCCACCTGGATCATAGAAAACCGGGGGACAAATCTCGCAATTCAATTCTGTATCAGCGAGAAAATTGACAGCCTTTATTTTTTCTCCCCATCTTTCTGGCCCTCGCTTCAAGAATGCGAGGCCGATGTAGCAATTCTCAATTGGTGAAAAAGCAGCGGAAGATATATAGCCCTGATTGTTATCTGCAAAAGGTTCATCATCAATATTAAAAAGATGAGTTCCAGCTGTAAGGCTACTTTGCGGACTGTTTGTTTTTAGACCGACTAGTCTTTCTCTATTAGGGTCTAAAAGACCTGGCCTTTGTGCCATTTTATTACCAATAAAATCTTTTTTTTGACTTATCATTTTTTGCAAACCAACGTCATATGCGGTAGCTCTGCCATCAATTTCGGCATGCGTTATAAAGCCCTTCTCCATACGAAGAACATTCATCGCCTCCATACCATAAACTCCACCGCCTCGCTGCTCAGCTTCAAACTTAAGAACATTAAAGAGGCTACTGCCGAAACGCGCAGGAATAGCCAGTTCGTACCCTAATTCGCCAGAAAATGAAATTCTGAACAGGCGTGCTTTTATTCCCATCACCTTAATTTCACCACAGGCCATAAACGGCCAATCCTTTTCATGAAATGGTCCGTCCATAACCGACGAAATAACATCTGTAGACTTCGGGCCTGAAACCGCGAACTGGGCCCACTGCTCTGTCACGGATACAAACTTAACATTTAACTCTGGCAAATAGGCTTGATGAACAAAGTCTAAATGTCTTATGACAGAGCCTGCGGCGGCGGTAGTCGTTGTCATAAGATATGAGTTTTCTGCGATCCTGGCCGATGTGCCATCATCCATTACAAACCCATCTTCTCTCAACATCAGCCCATACCTGACCCTACCAACAGCCAACGAGCTAAAGGAATTAACATAAACAAAATCAAGAAATTGTGCTGTATCCTTTCCATGAAGTTCAATTTTACCAAGTGTTGAGACATCACAGATTCCTACATTTTGTCTCACGCTTAAGACTTCACGATTACAGGATTGTAGCCAATCATACTCTCCAAGTTTAGGATAATAACTAGGACGATACCACAAGCCAGCTTCAATCATAGGGGCGGCCAGTTTAATTGAAGTATCATGTGTTGTCGTAAGCCGTTCCGGAGCAAATCCCTTATCCTTTCCAGAGGACCCGATTGCTCCAATAGGTATTGATGTGTAGGGTGGCCGAAATGTTGTAGTACCAGTCCCTTCTATAGTCTCGCCACTGGCATCAGCGAGCAACGCTATAGCAATAACATTTGAACCTTTTCCCTGGTCAGTTGCCATTCCTTGTGTGGTGTAACGTTTCATGTGCTCGACACTACGAAAATTTTCATCTACCGACTGCTTTATATCCTTTGTGGTTACATCATTTTGAAAATCGATCCACGCTCTTTTATTACCCTGAACCGCCCACAGTGGCGTTATCTTATATGCTAAGTCTGAAGCCACAGGATAAGATTTATTTGTTATCTTCATTCCGCTTGATTTCAATAGTTCAGCTACTGCCTCGCCCACTGATTGAAAACAAGCCGATGTTGTAAAATGGCCATTTGCTGATCCAACGACTATCATACCGGAAACACTGTTAGATTTAGGAATAAATGCGGCAATATTATTTTTCCATTCAGGTTTTGCGTTAGTATGACAGCTCAAATGAATACTCGGGTTCCAACCACCCGCTACCCCGAGACAATCGGTTTGTATTTTACGCTCCCCTCGTTCATCTCGGATACAGATATGCTCAAGCCGCAATCTTCCACCTGTATCATAAACTTCAGCTCCACGAAAAATTGGAAAATCGCCTTGGATATTCGCATCCCTTCTACTATCGACGTAGGCCGCTATTTCGACGCCAGCCGAGTTTAAGTCGTTAGCTGTATTGAAAGCATCGTCATTGTTGCCAAAAATTGAAATAGATTTTCCAGCCGCCACTCCATAATGATTTAAGTAACCCCGAACGGCGCTTGCCATCATAATTCCAGGCCGATCGTTATTTCCAAATGCAATATGACGCTCTATGGCTCCAGATGCCAGTATACTCCTGGAAGCAACAATACGCCAAAAACAATCTAAAACGGACTCGCTATCAGAACTCTGAACATGTCTAGAAAATCGTTCGAGCACTCCAAAAGTTCCCTGATCATAAACGCCGAAAACCGTCGCTCGCGAAAGCATTCGTACATTTTTAAGTGATTTCAATTCGCCAAGACAGCTTTGGATCCAATCTATGCAGTCGTTTCCATCAATAATTGTATTTTCAAAAAGAAGCCGGCCGCCAAAGTTTGGGTTTTCGTCAACTAATATGACATCTAAGCCTGCTCGGCCCGCAAGTAACGCGGAAAATAGTCCGGAAGGTCCACCCCCAATAATCAAAAGATCACAAAACGCAAAATTTTGGTCATAATTATCGTTATCTGGTTCACAATCTAGCTTTCCTAGTCCCGCTGCGCGCCTAATTATTGGTTCATAAAGAGCCTCCCAAAACCTTGGTGGCCACATAAAAGTTTTATAATAAAAACCCGCACTAAAAAACGGAGCAGTAATATCATTTATAGCCAGAGCATCGAATTTTAGATTTGGCCAAGAATTCTGACTGGTTACAATCAATCCCTCATATATTTCCTGCGTAGTAGCTCGTACATTAGGTTCTACCTTGCCACCTTTATGAACCGAAATAAGAGCATTAGGTTCTTCAGAGCCGATGCCCACTATACCCCTAGGCCGATGGTATTTAAACGAGCGGCCAACTAAATGTACGTCATTTGCAAGAAGTGCAGAAGCAACAGTATCACCCACAAACCCCTGGTACGGTTTTGAGTCAAAATAGAAAGTCACCTCATGATCTTGGCTCAAAATCCCCTTTGACGCTATCCTCATATCAGACCTTCGTCAGTATTGTTAAGCAATTCTGTCCTTACAGTGGCATGAGTAATTGTGTTTCTTGTAACTATTAACCAACTATTACAACCTTTCTCGTGATACCATAAATCACGAACTTCTCCCGCTACATTATCCCTCAAATGTAAAAACGCGTGCCAATCAGAAAGACTATCCTCAGGCTTCGGCCGATCTAAGTCATTTGCAGATCCTCGGTAATAAAATTCCCGAATGTCTCGATCACCACAATTTGGGCAGATTATTCTCATTTTAATCAGCTCACTCTTTTACAATATTATACTTATCATTAGGCTTTAGTGCAGGTTATGCTGAGAACCTGTACCCTCCTCATCCATAAGATCATATCCAGATTTAAAACGTTCAAATCGATAATTCGACGCAGTATGAAAATAGTTGTCAGTTGCTATTAAGTGGGCGTAAGCATATCCAGAAGCTGGTACCGCCTTGAAACCTCCATAACACCAGCCACAATTTATAAATAATCCATCAACTGAAGTTTTATCAATAATTGGACTACCGTCTGGTGACATATCCATTATTCCGCCCCACGATCTTAAAACTTTCGCCTTACCAATCATCGGCATAAGAGCCATACCAGCTTCAAAAACATGCTCCATTAACGGTAAATTACCTCTTTGTGCGTATGACGCATAGCCATCTAAGTCACCACCGAATACAAGACCACCTTTATCAGATTGGCTTATATAGAAATGGCCCATTCCAAAACTGATTACATTATTAATCACAGGCTTTAATCCTTCTGTTACAAATGCCTGCAAAATATGGCTTTCTATTGGAAGCCGAATACCAGCCATTTGAGCAACTTGACTGGAACGCCCAGCAACAACGATCGCAACTTTATTTGCTTCAATTTTTCCCCGCGATGTCTCTACACCAGTTACTCTTCCATTGTTTATGTTGAAGCCAGTTACCTCACAGTTCTGAATCAATTCAACGCCTCGTTGGTCCGCGGCCCGTGCATAACCCCATGCCACTGCGTCATGCCTTGCCGTTCCAGCCCTTTTTTGAAGCAGACCGCCATAAATTGGGAATCGTGCATTATCATAGTTTAGATAAGGCAATAGCTTGCGTAAATCTTCCACAGACAACATATGCGCGTCATCTCCCCGACTTCTCATTGCATTAGCCCGACGCACGAATGCATCACGTTGCCCATCTGAATGGCATAACATGATAAGACCACGCTGGGACATCATGACATTGTAGTTAAGATCTGCCTCTAGTCCCTCCCAAAGCTTAAGGGAGTGACTATAAAATTCGGAATTTCCAGGCAATAAATAATTAGCCCGGACGATAGTAGTATTTCTGCCAATATTACCGCTACCTAAATGGCCCTTTTCTAGCACTGCAACATTTCTTATTCCGTGATTTTTTGCCAAATAATAAGCAGTAGACAATCCATGTCCACCGCCACCTATGATAATTACATCATACTTAGACTTTGGACTTGGATTTCTCCAATGCGGTGTCCAATTCGTATTGCCCGTTAGACTTTCCTTCAGTATGCGCAATGCTGAGAAGCGCATTCAAACCTCCATATTTTTAGGCGCCTAAATAAACTGTAACGACGCTTTCGTAAAAGACATTTAGTTTTTACTCGGCTAAAATTTGTTCACCCTCACTTCATAACCTGGTTCCTCTGGCTCTTGATCGATCATTTCTGCCGGAAATCCTGGGGCAGTTATGTCCAGACCTGTAACCTCTTCTAATCTTTTTATAATATTGGGCGAAAGTTCCCTCGATCCAAACCTATTTATTCCATCTTGGAAAACTTCGATTAATAAAGGGCTTAAATCAAGTGGCACATTTGCTCTATCTGCTACCGCTTGAAAGAGACCAATATCTTTCGCTACAAGATCCATCGTAAATGAGATATCGCGACTACCATTCAATATAACCTGGCTCTCCGTTTCATGAACAAAGGAATTGCCAGATGAAATTCTAATGGCCTCATACGCATTTCCCAATTCCAAACCTGCAGCCTTTGCTACGGTAAGGGCTTCCGCGCAAGAAACTAAATTTGCCGTAGCTAGAAAATTAGTGATAACTTTTAGTATACTGGCACTGCCCAGTTCTCCCGTGTGAAGAACCCTCCGACCCATGGTGGTTAACATCGGTAGTATCATCTCGAATGTGGCTCTGTCGCAGCCAGCGAAAATACTTATATTTCCAGTATCTGCTCTATGGCAACCTCCTGATACTGGACAATCAACGGCCTTCCCCCCCCTACTTATGACCTCCGCCCCCAAACGCTTCACTTCAGCATCATCTGTCGTGGACATTTCCAACCAAGTTTTTCCTTCTTTTACAAATGGAAGCATTGTCTGCATAACTAGATTAGAAGCAGCGGGACTCGGTAAACACGTTATTACAAAATCACAAACACTCATTAAATGTGCAGGATTTTCGCCAATTTTTGCTCCTTTTTTTGCAAATTCCGCCGTTAGCTGACTATTTAAATCATAAACGAATACATCAAAGCCATTCCTTAGCAAGCTTCCAGATAACTTACTTCCTACATTACCTAATCCTATAAAACCAATTATCATTTTATTCTCCATAAACCCAATATCGCCAACATATCTTTTACAGCTTTTCTAAAAGCGACAGATAATGATTTATAACTTTAAATTACGAGCATAGCTTAATGCTTAATTTTATTTTTTTTCAAATTTTTTAACACCACAATATCCGATAAATTATGATCCATTAGTATCGTTAGCCTGTTGCTTAATATCGGCTTTATGGTTAAATCGCTCGTATAGCTTGCAACTCACTAAAGGAACGCACCATGACCAATCCAATAAAACTTGGCATTGCCGGATTGGGAACAGTAGGCATTGGTGTTGTAAAGATAATACAGCAGAAAGCAGAAACACTGCAGGCCAGGACGGGCAGAAAAATCGAACTTGTGGCTGTCTCCGCAAAAACAAGGCAAAAAGAGCGTGGGGTAGATTTTAGTATGTACGATTGGGAGAGCGATCCTGTTTCTCTAGCCAATCGAAAAGATATTGATATTTTCGTTGAACTAATCGGGGGCCATTCTGGCTCAGCCAAAGACTCCGTTTTAGCAGCTATTAATAGTGGGAAAGACATAGTGACCGCTAATAAAGCTCTTTTAGCACATCACGGACAAGAGTTAGCTGAAAATATCGAAAAAAATAATAAATCACTAAGGTTTGAGGCTGCGGTAGCAGGGGGTATTCCAGTCGTTAAAGCATTAACTGAAGGGCTTGCGGGCAATAGCTTAACGCGTGTCGTTGGTGTGATGAATGGAACATGCAATTATATTCTAACACGCATGCAGTCAGCCGGGTTGAGTTATGAAGAAGTATTTAAAGAGGCTGAGGCCTTAGGGTATTTAGAAGCTGATCCTAATCTTGATGTTGGTGGAATTGACGCAGGACATAAACTTGCTTTGCTCGCTTCAATTGGCTTCGGGACCAAAGTAAATTTTGAAGCGGTACAGTTAGAAGGTATAGGTCAAATCTCAATCGAGGATATAAATCATGCAGCAGATATGGGGTTTCGAATAAAATTAATTGGTGTTGCGCAACTTAACGGAGACGGCCTCGAGCAGCGAATGTCGCCATGCTTAGTTCCAGCCGCATCACCACTTGGCCAATTAGAGGGTGGTACAAATATGGTAATGCTTGAGGGCGACCATGTTGGACAGATTATCCTAAGCGGCCCTGGAGCTGGAGAAGGCCCGACAGCCAGCGCCGTTATGGCAGATATTATAGACATTGCTCGAGGGGCAAGAATACCTACTTTTGGACAACAGGCAAATACACTCAGAACTGTCCAATCTGTGAAATCAAATACAAGAGCGCCATACTATTTACGTTTATCATTGTCAGATAAGCCTGGTGCTTTGGCGAAAGTAGCATCACTACTAGGCGACTTCGGAATATCAATAGACAGGATGCGCCAGTACGCGCATGCTGATGCACATGCACCAGTACTCATTGTTACACATAATACTGACTCGCAGTCTATTGAGAAAGCTTTAGCCAATTTACCAAAAACTAGGGTAGTGCACGATAAACCAGTCGCTTTACGCATCGAACCACTTTAGAGCAAGAAGGCTTTTCCATGACTAACCCAAAGATTGAATTTGATGACAGAATGCTTTCCCTTGGATTGGCAAGAGTTTCTGAAGCCGCAGCGATAGCATCAGTATCACTTATCGGACGTGGTGACGAAAAAGAAGCAGACGAAGCTGCCGTTAATGCAATGAGAGAACAACTTAATTTACTGGATATAGCAGGCACAGTTGTTATCGGCGAAGGCGAGCGTGACGAGGCGCCGATGCTTTTCATTGGAGAGAAAGTTGGAACTGGAAATGGGCCCGGTGTCGATATTGCGTTAGACCCACTAGAAGGCACAACCTTAACCGCCAAAGACATGCCGAATGCGTTAACAGTTATAGCAATGGGGCCAAAGGGTTCTATGCTACATGCTCCGGATGTCTACATGGAAAAGCTAGCAGTTGGCCCGGGTTTTTCACCAAAATTACTATCTCTTGATATGTCACCTTATGAAAGGGTTCAAATATTAGCTGAGGCAAAAAATTGTGATCCCAGCGACATCACGGTGTGTATTTTAGAGCGACCACGGCATCAGGACATGATAGAGCAAGTGAGGTCAACTGGGGCAGCAATTCGATTAATTTCCGATGGCGATGTAGCTGGAGTTATGCATTGCGCGGAAGCAGAAACGACTGGTATTGATATGTATATGGGAATTGGAGGAGCTCCAGAAGGAGTCCTTGCCGCTGCTGCGCTTAAATGTATGGGCGGTCAAATCCATGGCAGATTATTATTTCGGAATGATGATGAAAGAAATCGCGCTAAAAAAGCAGGAATAAGTAACTTATCTCAAATTTACTCAAGAGATGATATGGTCACTCAGGACGTTATTTTCGCCGCAACGGGAGTTACCAGCGGATCACTCTTGGAGGGAATAAAGCGAGAGATCACTCATATCACTGCAGAAACAATATTGATGCGGTCTAAAACAGGCTCAGTACGACGAATGATTTATCGTGTGCCAAAGAAATAAGGTTTTTGTTTATGGCATTTCTAGGTGTCCATAATTCCATAACGGGACGAAAATGGAACGGGCCAAGTGACGAACAGCATAGGCGCGCAGAAGCTATAGCGCAGATCACTGGACAAAAAGCACCAGTTGCAAGTGTTTTAGGTAGATTAGCAATCTCTCCAGAAAGTGTAGACTCGTATTTAAACCCTCTTATTAGAAACCTGTTACCAGATCCAACGCAGTTAAAGGATGTGTCCAAAGCAGCTCAGAGACTTATAAAGGCGGTGAATGATAAAGAAAAAGTAGTTATCTACGCTGACTATGATGTTGATGGGGCAACTTCAGGAGCAATGCTTGTATCATGGTTTCGTTTTTTTAACATTCAGCCAAGTATTTATGTCCCCGACAGAATAAAGGAAGGATACGGCCCTAATGAGCGGGCTATGACTTCATTGTCTTCGAAACATGACCTTATTATTTGTGTTGATTGTGGAACTCTTGGTCATGAACCATTAGAATTCGTTAGTGAAGGTTGTGAAGTTGTTATTTTAGACCATCATCTAGGATCTGAATTAGATCCAAAATGCTATTCAATAGTCAATCCAAACAGACAAATTGAAAGCGGCAATTTATCATATCTATGTGCAGCTGGTGTGGTATTTCTAACTTTGGTTGAATGCGGTCGTCAAATTAAATCTCAAAATAAAAACACACCCAACCTAATGGAGTACTTAGACTTAGTCGCTTTGGGAACCGTTGCAGACGTCGCCCCGTTGATCGGTGTAAATAGGGCCTTTGTTCGTCAAGGACTAAAAATTTTATCCACCAGGCAGCGATTAGGCTTACAAATGCTTATCGATAAATCTGGTCTTAATTCAACGCCTACTTCATACCATTTGGGATATATATTGGGTCCAAAACTAAATGCACCAGGTCGAATAGGACCTTCAGATTTAGCAATAAAGCTTCTTTGCTCAAATTCAATATCAGAGGCAACCAATCTCTGTGAGGAAATAGAAGAGCTGAACCTAAAGCGAAAAGAAATTGAGAATAATGTGCGAGAGGAAGCACTTGAAAAAGTCGATAAAAATCAGGCCAAAAATTCGATTATTTGGGCAGCAGCAGAAGGGTGGCATCCAGGGGTTGTTGGAATTGTTGCGTCGAGACTGAAAGATAAATTTAATAAGCCTGCACTCGTAATTGGTTTTGACGGGATTGAGGGTAAAGGGTCAGGCCGATCCGTCGATGGTTATGATTTAGGTTTTGCGATCCAACGGTTACAGCGAGAGGGTCTTATACAAAATGGTGGTGGCCACAAAATGGCGGCGGGCTTAAGCCTAAAAAAGGACCAGCTGCAGGCAGCAATGCATCGATTGTGTGAATTAGCTGAAAAAGAAAAAATTATAACTCCAGAAGCTCCAGAAGTGCCAGTAGATGGAATTCTTTTTATTCAGGCAGTAAACATTGATCTTATTGAAGAATTAGAAAATTGTGGTCCATTCGGTTCAGCAATTCGAGAGCCAAGGTTTGCATTTTGTGATGTTAGCATAAGTTTCTCTAAAAGGGTCGGTGATACCCACCTGAAAGTTCGTTTTTCAGATGATAATGGCAAATCAATGGATGCTATATGTTTCCGTGCTTTTGAAGGGAATTTAGGTGCAGCACTAGCTGAACACGGTGGTAAAAAAGTACATCTGGCTGGAAAATTGGATATTAATTATTGGCAAGGTAAAAAATCTCCTCAATTAATTATAGACGATGCAGCCTGGCCAGAAAAGTTGTAGATATAATAACATAATACAAAAAAAAAAAATTTGATGCATTTTTCTACTTGCACAGCCCGTGGGCTTTACATAATAACGGCAGTCACAGGCAGAGCGGCCCGTTCGTCTATCGGTTAGGACGCCAGGTTTTCAACCTGGAAAGACGAGTTCGATTCTCGTACGGGCTGCCATTTTAAAAATCTACTGTTTGTGCACCCATTTATTATAAGCGAATTTTTCAGTAACAATAGTTTCGTTATTTTGTTTTTGACCAGAATCGATCTAGTAAGGATCGTCATCTAATTTTACCATCAGGAAATTTTTATTCATAAGGGTTGTTTTTTTACAACGTCTCCCATAAGCTTATATTGTCTCATTTAAATATGAGGGTGCAAAAGTGGGGGTATTCATTTTGGATGATCTAATCAAATCGATTTTTGTTGACAAAAAGCGAAACACCGCCACGATCAAAAAACGTGATGTACAGTAAACCAAATATCATGGGGAGGAAAAATATGAATTTGAAATCAAAAAAACCAATTTCTGGTCTCATAACAGCAGCAGCTCTAGCCAGCTTTGCCGGCGTTGCCCTGGCTGGAGAATGTAAAGTGTCTGAGGCCAGCATGGCAAAACCAGGAGGTTTTCCGGATCGTGCTTTAACAATGATCGTACCATATGGACCAGGTGGAGGTTCAGGACAAGTGGCCGCGGCAATGGCAGAAGCTGTTTCCGGATTAACCTCAGTTGGTATAAACCGTGATCACAAACCCGGTGGTTCTGGCACTGTAGGCATGACGGCCTATATGGCAGCACCAGCAGATGGGTATACAGTCCTCGAACATATCGATGACGCTTCATCTGCACATGCCTTAGATTCTAGCAAACCAAATCCTGCTGTTGATTTAATACCACTTGTAATATCTCAAGTCACATTTTCACAAATATATATTCGAACAAATGAGACTAGATATACAGACTGGCCAAGTTTTGTTGAATGGGTCAAAGCTCAAGATGGGAAAGCAACAATTGCAAACGTTTCAAAAGAAGGATCCATGGAGCGCGTAATAATGAAGTTTATTACTGAAGCTTCAGATATGGAGATACAACAAATTTCTTTTGACAAAGGCGCACCTAGATACGGCGCATTACTTGGCGGCCAAGTTGATGCGCTCTTCGAACAGCCTGGCGATGTTCGCAAATTTCTAGATGCTGACAATTTTAAGCCAATTCTTACAGTCTTCAATGAGCGGCCAGGTGTATTTAGCGATGTACCTACTCACAGAGAAATGGGTATGGATTTTGAACCATTGCTACGGTTCAGAGGTTTCTACGTTCACAAGGACGCACCAGCAGATAGAGTAGACTGGCTGAAATGGGCATTCCAACGCGGATATTGTGAAGATAGCTACCAGGCATATAATGAAAGTAAATTCATGACAGTCATTGATAGCTATCGTGACACAAACGGTGCAATAGACATGATCAATGGAGCCATAGCACAGTACCGAGATGTGTATAAAGAAATGGGTTTAGACGTAAAATAAATAAGCCTATTTTATCTGAAAAATCAAAGTCCGCGACGTATGTCGCGGGCCTCTTCATTGAAAGACCAAGTATGGGCAATCTAAAAAATTCAGATCTAGTTGAAGTAGCATTCTGGTTACTAATTGCAGCGATTTTCTTTTCAGTAAGTTTTAACTTTAATCAACCTATTGAGATTTATAAATTTGGTGCCACTGGGTGGCCTCGTGTGATTTTGATACTTATAGGCCTGGCAGCGCTTGGTAACTTATACCATTCTTTAAAAAATGGATCGAAAATTCAAAAAGGTAGAGTTGGAGCCAGTGAATCTCCAGACCAGGTACATTACACCTCTGTTGTAGATTATTTAAAAACAGCGTGGATACTTTTAATACCACTTCTCTACGCAATCTCTCTAAAACCTGTGGGATTTTATTTTGGGACACCATTTTTTATCTCACTTGTTATGCTTGCTTGGGGAGAACGAAGAGTAAAATTCATTTTGCTCAATACTTTACTAATCTACAGTCTCTTAATTATACTTTTTATGTTCATATTGAATGCCCCTTTGCCACAAGGAAACGTATCACCGTTTTATGATTTCAGCGCTTTCATGTTGAAAATGAAAACACAATTTGATCAACTTTTATGATGGCAATACTGAATGCTTGATAATTTTCTTACCGGAACTGCAACACTATTTGGGGACCCATTTACAATTGGTATCTTTATTTTTGGCGTGATAGGCGGCATGCTCTTTGGCGCGATACCAGGCGTCAGTATGTTAACCTTGGCCGCAATATTGCTCCCCTTTACAGCTGACCTTTCGCCCTCTCAAGGCGTTATGCTTTTTGCTGTAATTTATTGTACTGGTACATACGGAGGTGCAATTACGGCTATTTTATTCAATATTCCGGGTGCTCCAGAAAATGCGCCAACAGCTTTTGACGGGTATCCAATGACCCAAAAGGGTATGGCAGGCAAAGCAGTTGGGGCTGCAGTTTTATGCTCTGCAGTAGGAGGTATTGCATCAGCAATTGTAATGATGAGCGCAACGGAACCATTAGCTCAATGGGCCATAATGAATATTGGGCCACCAGAAATTTTTGCATTAGTTTTTTTTGGTCTTGCTGTTGCTTCTTCAGTTGGTGGGCGCACAATTTGGAAAGGCTGGTTATCAGTACTCTTTGGGCTTTTAATTGCAACAATAGGCCAGGACCCCGTCGGCGGTATAAACCGCTTTAATTTTGGCTTTAGCGATCTTGCAGCAGGTATTGCTTTTGTGCCGGCAATTTTAGGTTTCTTTGCTGTTTCAGAAATTTTTGTTCAAGCCGAAAAAAAAGTAAGTGGCAACTATAGTGCGCCCAAATTTAGTGTAGACTTTCCCACATTTTTTGAATTGTGGTCCCATAAAATTGCAGTGGTTCGATCTATATTAGTTGGTTTCTTCTGCGGTATATTACCCGGGATTGGCGCAACTCTGGCTGCGTTTATGGGGTATGGGGAAGCGGTACGATGGTCGAAAAATAAATCTGAGTTTGGAAAGGGAAAGCTCGAAGGGGTTATTTCCTCAGAGACGGCAAATAATGCCGCAACTGGGGCCGCCATGATACCTTTGTTAGCGCTAGGACTTCCCGGAGGGGCTTTAACAGCCATGATGGTTGCTGTTTTTCAAATGCATGACTTAGAACCAGGGCCATTAGTTTTTTATAATTCACCAGATTTAATTTGGGTTGTTTTTGCCGGAATGTTTTACGCAAATCTTTCTATCCTCTTCATTGGCCTTTTGGAAACCAAAACTATCCTCTATCTGCTAAAGATTCCCTTCCAATTTCTTGCGCCTATGATCTTAATGCTTGCCAGTATTGGCGCATATATTAGCAGAGGACTGGTCCTAGATGTAATCGTGATGTTTGCGGCAGGTGTAATTGGGTTTCTTCTCAGGAGATCGGGATACTCCATACCAGGTATAGTATTGGGTCTAATTTTAGGAAAAATCGGAGAACAAAATTTTGCCCAAGGCATGCAAATGGTCCATTATGATTTAGGGACTTATTTTTCTCGACCAATTTGTACAATCCTAGTAATTGCAGGTGCCTTAACATTGCTCAAAAGTCTTCACTCTGCCTTTTTTGCAAAACAAGTAAATTCATAAGTCGAAGGTTATAAGTTGATTGATGATATAGAAATACAAGAGATAGATACACTTATTGCCACCGCTAAAGAGGCGCAGGCAGAGTATGAAGCCAATGGCTCACAGGAAGTATTCGATTTAGCGTGTCAGGCGGTAGGATGGGCCCTTATGCAGCCCGAGAATAACAATGAGCTTTCAGAACTTGCAGTGATGGAAACTGGCCTTGGAAACGTTCGTGATAAAATTCAAAAAAATCACAATAAGACGCTCGGTCTTTTAAGAGACATAAAAAACGTAAAATCTTTTGGACATATCTATGACGACAATGAAAAAGGTTTATCTATTTATTTTCGCCCTAAAGGGGTCGTTGCAGCCATTGTGCCGTCAACCAATCCACTAGCAACTCCAACTAATAATATAATAAATGCATTAAAAACAGGCAATTCTATTGTTATTGCACCATCCCCAAAAGGTGCAGGTCCATTTTCAATTTTATTAAAACACATTAGAAAAAATTTAGAAGATGCTGGCATTAACCCCAATTTAGTTCAAATGGTACCTACGCCACCATCAAAGCCAAAGACCAAAAGGTTGATGGAATTAGCGGACCTACTAGTTGTCACTGGCTCTCAGAGTAACGTTCGAGCTGGGTACTCATCTGGCACACCCGCACTGGGTGTCGGGCAGGGAAATGTTGTTACAATTTTAGATGAAACAGCGGACCTAAATGATGCAGCAAAAAAAATTGTAAGATCAAAAACCTTTGATAATGCAACGTCTTGTTCGTCAGAAAACTCAGTTATTGCAGTTCGGTCAATTTATAAAGAGGCCCTCGTCGCTCTCGAAAGTGCTGGCGGTCTAGTACTGGATGAAGATGAAACAAAGCGCGTCATTAATTTACATTGGCAAGATGGCAAAATGAACACCGCGCTTCTTGCCCAGGATATCGATGTCATACTTGATAAGACCGGATTAGCCCATAGAGCAGACGAAAATACGCGCTTTTTAATTCTGCCAACTACCAAAGTAGGGCCTAGTGCGGTTATTAGTGGCGAGAAAATGTCACAATTTCTATCGCTTTACATGGCAGAAGATTTTGATGACGCCGTAAATTTGGCAATCAAAATACAGGACTACCAAGGTGCTGGTCATTCATTAGGCCTCCACTCTAAAAATGATGAAAGAGCCCACCAATTAGCTATGGTGGCAAAAACATGTCGAGTAATTGTTAATCAAGCACACTGTTTTGCAACAGGTGGTTTCTTTAATAATGGCCTGCCATTCTCTTTATCCATGGGTTGCGGAAGCTGGGGTGGAAACTCTATCGATGGAAATCTCAATTGGGAACATTTCATTAATGAGGTTAAAGTCGTTCGTGAAATCGAAGAGAACAAACCGGACTTAGAAGATGTATTTTCAGAATACTGGGCCAAAGTTTCACCATGAGCAAAATTATTTCACCCTCAACTTTAAATGAGCAAGTTGAATATAATGGAACTCATTTTGGAGACCTGACTTGGTTAGTATCTCCTGAGACTGGATCAAAGGTATCGTACGCATCAGCAAGAAACAAAATACGATCAATAGCATTTCATTTGAATGCTAGAGGCCTGGCACCAGGGTCAAAAATAGCAGTTGCTGCCAATAATGGTATAAGTTCTTGTTTGACCATACTTGGAATAATCTATGCCGGCCATATAGCTCTTCCATTAAATTTAGTAGCTGGATCTAAAATTATTGCTTACACACTTGATCATTCAGAAACGGCTTTGATATTTACGGCCGATGATTGCGAAAAACTGATTTCTGAGGCTCTATCTGACTTTAAAAAAGAGATAGAAATTATAAAGTTGGATTCTCAGCTGGGCCCAATCTGGGGAAAAGAAGCTCCTAATGAAACGTTTGTAGAAAAAGGAAATGTATCTGCGGAAGAGATTGCAGTAATAATGTATACATCAGGCACGACTGGTAACCCTAAGGGTGTTATGCTCAGTCACTCAAATTTACTTGCTGCAGGCCGCTATATTTCATCCGGCCATGAAGTAGATCATAAAGATACAGCGCTATGCGTTCTTCCAATTTATCATATTAATGGACTCTGTGTAACAGTAATGGGTACACTTGCTTCAGCGAGTACTCTAGTACTACCTGACCGTTTTTCTGTTAATGCGTTTTGGACGCTAATAGAAACCCACAAATGTACGTGGTTTTCGGCAGTACCAACCCAGTATTCTTACATTCTGAACAATAAATCTATGCCGGCAAAAATTCCTTTTTTGCGCTTTGCAAGGTCTGCCTCTGCACCACTCTCACCCGAGATACACCGTAAATTTGAGGAACGCTTTAAAATACCAATAATAGAGACAATGGGTTTAACAGAAACCGGATCACAAATTTCAACTAATCCCCTGCCTCCAAAAGTAAGAAAAATTGGCTCACCCGGAAAAGCATTCGGAAATAAACTGATGATTGGAAACGAGTTAAGTGATGAAGTATCGCCTGGCATCATAGGAGAAATTTTAGTCAAAGGTAGTAATGTAATGAAGGGGTATTTCAAGCAGCCAGATGAAACTGCTAAAACAATAACAAAAGAAGGCTGGCTCAAAACTGGTGACTTGGGCTACATGGACGAGGATGGTTATATTTACGTAACCGGTCGTATAAAAGAACTGATTATAAAAGGTGGTGAAAACATTGCTCCTAGAGAAGTTGATGAAGCCTTGCTCGATCACGACAGTGTTCTTGAGGCCGCCGCTTTTGCAGTTCCATGTGCAAATTATGGCGAACGAGTAGAGGCGTGTATTATCCCGAGGCAAAGTATAAAACTTAACTTAGAACATCTCTTAGAGCACTGCATAAGTAGCATTGGAAAATTCAAAGCCCCTGACAAAATACATATAATGAGTGATCTACCCAAAGGTCCATCTGGAAAGATCCAGCGCTTGAAATTATACAATCTGATTTATCCCCAAGCCAAAATATAAGAGCAGAATAAATAATTAATCATGCGCTAATTGGAGATAAATTTGGAAGCAAACTTATTTGAGCACTTTTTCCCATCTAATAATCCAAGTATTTTAACATTCATGTTAGCTACATTTTTTTTATCGGGAATTGTTAAAGGATTCTTGGGTATTGGATTACCAGCGGCTGCTATGGCTTTACTTACACTAATTTTAGAGCCAACTCACGCAATTGCTCTTCTGGTACTCCCTATCCTAATTACTAACCTTTCACAGTTCTTTAGATCAAATCATAGAATGGAGTCTTTTCAAAACTATTGGCCCATGGGCATGACTATATTAATAAGTATATTTATTACTTCACTATTTATGGCATCTTATCCTACAGAATTGCTGACCATTTCTATTGGTACAGCGATGGTAATATATGCCTTGAATGGCCTGGTCGGTCTCAAGTTAAAAATCAAAAATGGAAAGTTTTTACAAATAATTTTTGGAATGATCTCGGGTATCTTGGGAGGGTTAAGTTCAATATGGTCTCCCCCCGTAGCTATGTATTTAATTGCAAGAGGCCTAGATAAAGAAAGATTCATTTCAGCCTCAGGCTTTTTATTTTTAGTTGGGGCCGCTCCATTCGCAATTGGATTATATATTGGTAAGGTATTAACTCTCCAGATCATCACTCAATCAATTTTTGGGTTATTATTTGTATTACTGGGCTTCTACTTTGGTGAAAGTCTTAGAAAACGTATTACGCAGAATTGGTTTGAAAAAGCCTTACTGATAGCTTTCTGCATAATGGGAATAAGGTTAATTGCCGTCGGCCTTTTTTAATTTTCACCTTTTAACAACTGCTGTTCAAGAAATCTTGCTACATGAATTGCTTGTCTTCCAGACCCATCAAAAATTTGACTGCGGCATGAAGTTCCATCTGCGATAATTAAAGTATCCCGTTCAGCCTTTCGAACAGTTGGAAGAAGATTTAGTTCTGCCATCTGAACAGAATACTCAAAGGTATCTGCCGCATACCCAAAATCTCCAGCCATTCCACAGCAGCTTGTTACGATGGGCTCTACTTCAAGACCATCTACGTATGATAGTATCTGTTCAACGGGACCCATTGCATCAAAAGCCTTTTGATGACAGTGACCGTGTAGCAAAGCTTTAGCTTTTCTGGGCTTAAATCTAATCTCATTCACATTCGCCATTAAGAGTTCTTCAAAAGTCATTACATGCTTTGCAACAAGATCTGCATCCTCTGACTTTAATAACATTGGGATTTCATCCTTAATCGTAAATAAACAGGAAGGCTCTAGTCCAACTATTGGTATTCCTGCAGATGCGTACGGTAAGTATGTTTCGACTAATTGCTTTGCATTCACTCTAGCTGAATCTACATTTCCAACAGATAAATGAGTTTTGCCGCAACAGATCTCACTTTTTTTGTTGCTTTTCGGTATTGGAGAAAATGGCGTATAACCGGCCGCCTTTAGCACATTTACTGCACTTCTTAAATTTTCTGGCTCAAAATATCTGTTAAAAGTATCACCAAATAAGATTACTGGTAATTTCCCTTTTGGTTCACTGTTTATTTCTGAACTTTTAAAATAGTCACTTCGCCATATTGGCAATCTTCTTTTCGATGAAAATCCTGTTATTTTCTCACTTATAAAGGGAAGACCTGGTATTCTGTCACGTAAATTCATAACCCAAGGCACTTTAGCTACTACCGATGCATAATTTGGTAAATAAGCAATTAGCCGGTCATGTAAGGAAAGTGAGTGCTTCGCAGCCCACAGAGCATTGATTTCAATCTTCATCGAAGAGACATTCACACCAGTTGGGCACTCTCGCTTACAAGCCTTACAGGAAACACAGAGTTTTAGACTTTCTTTCATCTTATCACTGATCATGGCATCAGGGCCAAGCTGTCCCGACATAGCTAGTCTAAGTATGTTCGCTCTTCCTCTTGTGCTATCCTTCTCATCCCTGGTAATTCGAAATGAGGGACACATAACACCTCCAACTAATTTACGACAAGCACCGTTGTTATTGCACATTTCAACGGCTCCCTGGAGCCCACCCGCAGCACCAGGCCATCCTTTCCAGTCCAATGTAGTAGGAAAATCAGATGCTTTATATCCAGGAGCATAACGAAACAAATCACGTGCATCCATCTTAGGGGCATTAACTATTTTACCAGGATTAAATAAATCACTTGGGTCCAGGATTTTTTTCAATTTTATAAAAGCAGTATTTAATTTTTCACCAAACATCACCGGGTTGAACTCAGATCTTGAAATTCCATCTCCGTGCTCACCAGAATGGGAACCAGAAAACTTCTTCACCAATTCAAATGCTTCTAAAGCTATCGCCCGCATTTTTGTCACATCAGAACCGTTCTTCATGTTAAGAACTGGCCTAACATGTAGGCAACCTACCGATGCATGGGCATACCAAGTCCCATGTGTGCCGTATTTCTTAAATATATCAGTTAGGCCTTGTGTATAATCTGCTAAGTGCGGCAACGGTACTGCGCAATCTTCAACGAAGGATACTGGTTTGGCATCTGATTTCATCGACATCATGATATTTAAACCAGATTTCCTCATCTCAGAAATCCGATTTTGTTCTTCTAATGGCTCGATGACTACTATGCCTCGATCTATTTCAGATTTTTTTGGATTTTCGGACTTATTTCCAAAAAATATAGAAACCATTATTTCTTTGAGTTGATCCACTTTTGATAAATTTCCCGCCCAGGTCTCCTCAGAGAATTCAACAACCAGTATTGCTGCCGGATTACCCTTTACATAATCCTCAACGGTGCTTTTAAATAATGGTATTGTGCGCGCTAGTGAAACCATGGTCTCATCAATTAATTCGACTGTCATGGGATTTAAACCAACTATGTGCTGCGCGGATTCCATGGCTGAATAGAAGCTGCTGAAGTGACACAAAGCCATAATTTTTGCTGGTGGCAAGGGAGAAAGTTTAAGTTCAATCGCGCTTGAATAATTAAGCGTACCTTCCGAACCCACAATCAAGTGTGCTAAATTGATATCAGAGGTAGCTGCATTACTGCCTGGGCGCCTAGAAAGTGTTCCTTCGATAAGAGCATCTAAATTATATCCACCTACCCTTCTGAGGACTTTAGGAAACCTTCTCTCAATTTCAGTACGATTATTTACACCCAAGCTCAAAAGCTCAGGCAGTACTTCATCGAGGCCAAAAATCTGCTCAGGCATCATTCCAAAGCGTGCAAGTTCGGAGTTAGCCATTATTACGTCAATTGAATTTACGTTATCACGCATTATCCCATACCGAATTGATCGACCACCAGCAGAATTATTACCTGCCATGCCACCAATTGTTGCCCTGCTTGATGTAGATACGTCTACTGGAAAAAATAATCCGTGTGGCTTGAGGAACCGATTTAATTCATCGAGAACTATACCCGGTTCGACAACACATTTTCTAGAAATAGGATCAAACTCTAGGACTTTTTTCAAATATTTACTGTTATCAATAACAATGGACCTGTTTACGGTTTGCCCGTTTTGGGAGGTACCACCACCACGGGCTAAAACTGAAAATCCATTTTTTTGAGCAAAGTAGATAACTTCTCGCGCGTCGTTTACTGTTTTGGGAACAACTACCGCTTTGGGCATCAATTGATAAATTGATGCGTCAGTGGCATATCGTCCAAGGTCAAAAGTACTTTCTAAAAATTCTCCTTCAATTGACCTTTTTAAAACTGAAAAATCTGACCCCATTAGAGCTTAAAAACCTTCCCTTATCTTGCGTTGATAAGTATCATAGCTTCATTAGTTCAATTCACAATATGGTGTAAGGCTAGAATAGCTCGACATCAAAATAGCAATAAAGAAGCGCGATAAAATGCCAAGAAAACACCTACCAGGCAAACATTTCCTGCAAATTCCTGGCCCTTCTAATGTACCAGACAGAATTCTGCGTGCAATGGATTTCCCGACTATCGATCATAGGGGCCAAGACTTTTTTGATCTCTCAAAAAAATGCCTTTTGGGTATGAAGAAGATTTTCAAAACAGACTCTCATGTAATTATTTACCCAGCATCAGGTACAGGTGCTTGGGAAGCAGCTCTGACAAACACAATGTCAACAGGAGACACCGTACTAATGGTAGAAACTGGGCATTTTGCGAGCCTATGGTGTAAACTAGCAAATCGTTTAGGCATCGTTACTGAACTCATTCCTACAGACTGGCGTCGAGGCGCAGTCGCAGACAAAATTAAGGATCGTCTGTTAAGTGATAATTCAAACCAAATAAAAGCAGTCTGCGTTGTTCACAACGAAACGTCTACTGGTTGTATGTCAAATATAAAAGAGGTGCGTGAGGCTATAGATCAAGCAAATCATGGGGCATTACTCATGGTCGATACTATTTCATCCTTGGCCTCTTCAAACTTCTGTCATGACGCGTGGGGTGTCGATGTTACGGTAGCTGGCTCACAGAAAGGTCTTATGTTACCACCAGGGCTTTCATTTAATGCAGTATCAGAAAAAGCACTTGAGTTTTCCAAAAGCTCAAACCTTCCCAAATCATATTGGGCCTGGGATGACTATATTGCTTCAAACAAGACCGGCGCCTTTCCTTACACGCCAGCCACAAATCTATTTTTTGGACTGAGTGAAGCATTGGATATGCTTTTTGATGAAGGTATTGAAGAGGTTTTTAAAAGACACAAAATACATGGGGAAGCAACCAGATTAGCAGTTCAGGCATGGGGTTTGGAGGTTCTGTGCCTTGAAAATAAAGACCACTCTAATACCCTTACCGCAGTGTTGCTGCCGGATGGTTACGACGCCGACAAACTTAGAGAAGTAGTCTTGCAAAATTATAATATGTCACTGGGAAACGGGTTATCCAAATTATCGAAGAAGGTTTTCCGGATAGGTCATTTGGGAGATTTTAATGACCTAATGCTAGTAGCGACACTCGGAGGAATTGAGATGGCGCTTGGTAAGACAAATATTCCCCATCAGGCAGGTGGCACATTGGCTGCAATGCAGCTGTTGAAAGGAAAAAACACTCAAGATAGTTTATAAAAAAATGGTGTAATTAGGCAATTGAGTTCCGGATTGCTAGTATATTTTCTCCATAAATAGATATGTTATCAACGGAGCCTCCTTTAAATACCGCTGAACCTGCTACCAAAACATTTGCACCTGCATCTACAACCAGCGATGCAGTTTTGGTGTCTATTCCTCCATCAATTTCTAAAAAGATTTTTCGCGAACCAATCATAGATTTCAATTTTTTTATTTTATCCACTTGAGATCTAATAAAACTTTGACCGCCAAATCCAGGATTCACAGTCATGACACAAACAAGGTCAATAGAATCTAACAGATATTCTACACTTTCAGCTGGAGTACCTGGGTTCAATGCAATACCAGCTTTGCAACCGGCCGCTCGAATTGCTTGCATTGCACGATGCGGGTGGGGTGTTGCCTCATAATGAGCGGTAATAATATCTGCACCCGCGTCCACATATGCAGGTATATATGACTCAACCGGGCTGATCATAAGATGTACATCCATCACCGTCTTAACATGCGGACGAATAGCTTTGCATAAGGCCGGGCCAAATGTTAAATTTGGCACGAAATGCCCATCCATGACATCAACATGAATCCAATCAGCACCCTGCTCCTCAACTGCCTTAATTTCCTTTTCAAAATTTGCAAAGTCTGCAGCGAGTATAGATGGCGCGATTTTTACATCTCTTCCCATAAAAAAGGTCCATTTAAGTAATATTATGGCGGTAGTTAGCCATTATCTGACATAAACACCAGAAAAAGAATTCTAAAATCGAAAATATTTACACAAACATCAAAAATCAGTAGGGGCTCCACCCTCAGTTTTTCGACACTCAACAAATTCCTTTAATTCCTCATCAATTCCTTGGTCAATTACTGGTTCTGAGAATTCATTAAGTATTTGTTCATATATTTTATAAGCACGTTCAGGCGTCCATACAGCGCCAGCTGCTTCCCATGCCTCATAGTTTTTCCAGTCAGATAAAAATGGTTGATAAAAGGCACTTTCATAACGACTCTGAGTATGTTCAACACCAAAGAAATGTCCGGTACTGCCAACTTCTTTAATAGCTGATATTGCAATGCTGTCAGTATCTGTGGAGAATATTTCCGGATCCATATACCTTTGGATTTGTTGTATAATTTCACAATCCATTATAAATTTTTCGGGGCTGGCGATAAGACCACCCTCTAACCAGCCAGCAGCATGGTAAATAATATTCGATCCTGACTGTACCGCTGCCCATAGGCTATTAGACGTTTCCCAAATAGATTGCCCATCAGGCACGTTTGCAGCGCATACTCCAGAGGACCTTAATGGAAGACCATAGAAACGGGCTAATTGACCCGTCATTTGGGTTGCTCGAATATACTCAGGCGTCCCAAATGCTGGGGCGCCAGACTTCATATCAACATTAGAAGTAAAAGTGCCTATTGCGCATCCAACGCCTGGCTTAATATACTGCGCGAGGGCGATCGCACTTAAGCCCTCAGCAATTGACTGCGCAACTGCACCGGCCATAGTCACTGGCGCCATTGCACCCGCTAACGTAAATGGTGTTACGATCAAGCCTTGATTTCGTCTGGCTAATCTCATCCATCCATCAAGCATGGGTTCATCATGCTTTAACGGAGATGTCGAATTAATATTTGTATACATTTTTGGACCACTATCGAACTCTTCGTCCGTCCATCCACCTGCAATTCGCACCATTTCAATAACATCTTCCACCCTCTCTTTGCCTAAACTGTAGGCGTGAGCGGCTTTATCGGTAATAGTTAATTTATCATAGAGGACGTCAAGATGACGGGTGCTGGGATGAAGATCAACTGGCTCTACCGGGTAACCTCCAACAAAGTGAATACAATTAAAATACTGGCTCAACTTAAGTAAATTTTTGCACGTTTCTCTGGTTCCCGGCACTTTTCTACGTATTTTTGTATCCCAATAATTCGGTGGTGAAGAGACATTCCCAAACAATATTTTTTTTCCACCAAAAGTGATTTTTTTCTCTGGATTTCTTGGAGTGATATCAAATTCAGAGGGCGCTTTATTTATCATCTCCATAATAAATTCGCGATCAAATTTTACGTTTTCTCCAACTACGATACAGCCCGCTTTTTCCAAAATGTCTCTGGCTTCAATATTAAGAATTTCCAACCCAATATCTTCTAGTATTTCCATTGCACCGAGATGGATGGCTGTCACACCCTCCTCATTCAAAGGCTCAATAGGCTTGTCTATATTTGTTGTGAGTTTCCAGGGCATTTGAAGAATGGATGAGGTTCCTCGTCTACCAGCATTGCCAGCTCTCCCACCACCTCTTTTTCCCCGAGATTTAATAGAATTCATGTGTATGCTCTTAAGTTTTGTTCCCAAAACATAGAGGTTAAACAATTATGTCCCGTTCTTTTGCGACAATCTGAGTCGTATTAAAACATAATTAATTTAGGAGTTCTTCTATCTTCCCGATGTTATCAAGAACCAAATCAGAATATGGAGCGAGATCAGAATATGAGGCTAAGCCTGTAAGTACTCCAATTTTATACATCCCCGCTTTTTCTGCAGCAAATAAATCGTGAGTACTGTCTCCAACCATAGCAACCCGATCTGGTAAGATCGAAAACTGCTCTGCAAATGCCAGAAGCGGCCCGGGGTCCGGCTTAATTCCAAAACCACTGTCGTAACCAGCGATAAAATCAAAATATTTGTGAATACCAGCTGCTTTCAAATGTAAATGCGCTAAAGCCTCGAAATCATTTGTTACAAGGCCTATCCTCACACCCTTAGATTGTAAATTCTTCAGAAACTTGTCTAATGGAATAACCTCCATAAGTTTCACAGTTTTTGCTGAACTCAATAAAAAATTCTCAATTTCCTGCTTGCTGATATCATTTATAAAAGTCGCAATCTTATCCGCGGCCTGTTCAGCTGTCCCGGCGATTAACAAACTCGATTTTAAAAAGTTCTGATTTTTTAAATCATACCCTAGTGCCCCAGCCACTAGTTCTTTTTTTGACGCTTCATTTCGGCAGAGGTAGTCAATTATATCTAATGTCCATGAGCTCCAGGTACCATGAAAATCAAAAAGAGTGCCGTCTTTATCAAATAAAATAGCGTCAAAATCCATTAAATTTCAAGTCCAGTTTACCTGATCGCCCCCTGGCAAGAATAGTCTTGCAGTTTGCATCAACTCAGGTTGTAATTCCATAGCATCGCAGGCTTCTATAACCCACTTATCATCAAGTAACAAAAAATCTAATACGGCCACCAAAAATACTGTGTTTTGAATATCACTTTTGATAGTATTCTCTGATACTCCAGTTGAGCCCATAAAAAGATCCAGAAGCTCTTGATTTGAGAGAAGCCAATTCGCAGCTTTTAATGCGTAAATTTCTGCGTCGTCCGAAGTCATATAAATAATTAAAGAATATTTCCAAATAGCTTTTTACAATCAAGAATTGTAACATTCATAACCCTCAATAATTGAGATACAACAAATAATTTAAAAACTTTTTTTCCGCTCTTGCTGAAATCAGAATTTAACGCATTATGCAAAATAGTGTTTTTGTTTTGAAGGGTAAGGTCGATGGGCTACAAAGAAATTTATAATAGCTGGAAAAAGGATCCAGAAGCCTTTTGGATGAACGCCGCAGAGGCTATCGACTGGGATAAGAAACCATCAAAAGCACTATTTGCAGATAGAGCACCATTGTACGAATGGTTTAGTGATAGCATGGTAAATACTTGCTACAATGCCGTCGACAGGCATGTTTTTAACGGTCGAGCAGACCAAAAAGCAATTATTTACGACAGTCCAATGACTGATACAAAGTATTCAATAACCTTCGCAGAGTTATTAGAAAAAGTTGCAAGCCTAGCCGGAGCCTTAAGTAGTAAAGGGATTTCAAAAGGTGACCGAGTTATAATTTATATGCCTATGATTCCTGAGGGAATTATATCTATGTTGGCTTGTGCAAGAATTGGCGCAATACATTCAGTAGTATTTGGTGGATTTGCTTCCAATGAACTGGCCGTAAGAATTGATGATGCCAAACCAAAAGCCATAATAGCTGCGTCATGTGGTTTAGAACCCAATAGGATTGTTGAATATAAACCACTAATCGACAGTGCTATTGAATTAGCAAATTATAAACCAAAAACTGTCATTATTTTTCAAAGGCCACAATGTAAAGCAAAATTAGTTAATGGGCGCGATTACGACTGGGAGCATATTCAAAATAAGGTAGAAAAAGCTCCATGCGTATCAGTTGAAGGTAGTCATCCGGCATATATTCTTTATACTTCCGGGACAACCGGAGCTCCAAAAGGGGTAGTAAGACCAACCGCTGGTCATTTGGTCGCTCTCAACTGGACTATGAAAAATTTTTATGATGTAGACCCGGGAGAGGTGTTTTGGGCGGCATCTGATATAGGATGGATAGTTGGTCACAGCTACATTTGCTACGCACCACTTATACACGGGAATACCACTTTAGTGTTTGAAGGGAAGCCTGTTGGAACACCAGACGCGGGAACGTTTTGGCGTGTGATAAGCGAGCACAAAGTCAGTAATTTCTTTACCGCACCAACAGCATTTAGAGCCATCAAGAGAATGGACCCCAAAGGGGAACTCAAACAAAAATATGACCTCAGAAATTTACGCGCCTTATTTTTAGCTGGAGAAAGAGCTGACCCAGATACCGTTAAATGGGCAGAAAACTTGCTCCAGGTGCCAATTATTGACCATTGGTGGCAAACGGAAACAGGTTATGTGATTGCTGGAAACCCAATAGGAATAGAGAAACTTCCAATAAAAATTGGAAGCCCAACAGTGCCAATGCCTGGCTTTGATATCAAAGTGTTAGACCGCACTGGGAGAGAGCTCCCAGCTGGAGAACTCGGTTCAATTGCAATTAAGTTACCCCTACCTCCAGGTACCCTTCCAACTCTTTGGAATGCGGCAGAAAGGTTCAAGTCATCATATTTAAATACATTCCCTGGGTATTATGAAACAGGTGATGCGGGTACGATTGATGATGATGGCTATATTTACATAATGGCAAGAACCGACGATGTGATAAACGTGGCCGGTCATCGACTATCAACGGGGGCAATAGAAGAAGTTCTAGCAAATCACCCTGATGTAGCAGAATGTGCAGTAATTGGAGTATCTGATGACTTGAAAGGGCAATTGCCCATAGGATTCTTATGTCTCACATCTGGTGTTGAGCGAGAACATGTAGTCATAGAAACTGAGTGCGTGGAAATGGTACGTTCGCAAATTGGTCCAGTGGCATCATTTAAAAATGCGATTGTTGTAGATCGGTTACCCAAAACAAGATCTGGAAAAATCTTACGCGGCACCATGGTTAAAATTGCCGACAATGAAGAATTCAAACTACCTGCCACTATAGACGATCCAGTTATTTTAGAAGAAATCAAAGAAGCTCTAATGACAATTGGTTACGCAAAATAGTGCAGACAGCTCACCGTTAAAAGCAAAACGTAATTGATCTTGGATATATTTTGTTTACGCTCTTTTTTATCTAAGGTGTGAAATATGTCGGATAAACCTATATGGGCTCTCTCTGCCACTGAGCTTGTTAAAAAAACAAAAAATAACGATTTGAGTGCAACAGAAATAACATTTGCATATCTGGAACATATAAAAACAGTAAATCCTGAACTCAATGCCATTGTCGATGATATGTCCAAAGAGGCCATAAAACGTGCCGAAAACCTTGACAGTAATGCCAAATCAGGGGATCCAAAAGGAAGATTATTTGGAGTTCCAGTCACTGTTAAAATAAATGTGGATCAAAAAGGATATGCAACAAGCAACGGTGTATCGGCATTAAAAAATGTAATAGCCAGTAAAAATGCACCAATTGTCGATCATCTCATAAATGCCGGAGCAATATTTGTAGGCAGAACAAATACTCCAGAATTTTCTTTTAGGGCTGATACGGAAAATCCATTATATGGTCGAACACATAATCCGTGGGGGAAGCACTTGTCGCCAGGCGGCTCATCGGGCGGCGCTAGTGCCGCAGTAATGTCCGGAATGTGCGCGTTGGCTCATGGAAATGATATAGGAGGCTCACTACGCTTTCCATCTGTTGCAACTGGAGCAGTTACACTCAAACCCGGCCTAGGCAGAGTTCCAGCATGGAACTCAAGTCAGACTAATGAGCGAGGCATCCTTGCTCAGTCAATGTCAGTACAAGGTCTGATTACTAGAAGTGCACATGATCTTCAGTTGGCCATGCCAGAAATAATAAAGTCCGATCTAAGGGATCCCTTCCATGTCCCTATGCCTTGGGATAATTCTAAGTTATCAAGAAACTCACGAAAAGTAGCTCTTTGTTGTGATACTCCAGGGTTCAAAACGGATTCAGAAGTTCTGAAAGGTTTGAAGATAGCAGCTGATGCTCTGAGCAATGTGGGCTTTGAGGTACATGAAGTGACTCCGCCGCTCTTAG
Organism: uncultured Rhodobacterales bacterium; assembly: GCA_963999845.1. Lineage (GTDB taxonomy): Bacteria > Pseudomonadota > Alphaproteobacteria > Rhodobacterales > Rhodobacteraceae > Salinivivens. The sequence continues at coordinate 36,941 of CAXEVV010000002.1, forward strand.
AGGAAACCGCAAAAGATGGCTATAGTGCACTGCTGGGTGAAGTATACGGCCTTTTGGGAGACGATATCCGAAAATATGGTTCAAAAAAGATACAAATGATTTTTGATGAATATTTTCGTCAATTTGAACCTTATGAAGGAAGAAAGCTTTTAACTGCGATGGCTAACAGAACACGGTATGCTCGAGAATGGGCACTTTTTATGGATGAATATCCTCTAATTATTTCAAATCTAATACCAACCACCTTTTTTTATCCAGATCGAGATGCTGAGGGTGCGGCAGGTGTAACTGAGGTATTGGGTGCGGCACTCTGGTCGTATTCAGTTAACTTTATTGGTCACCCAGCTGGGATTGTTCCAACCCACATTTCGTATACTAAAACTGGTGCCACCCCAATTGGAATTCAGATAATTGGGCAAAGATGGCGCGAAGATGCAGTTGTGAGTGCATTAATCACAATTGAGAACCACTGCGGCACTATTTATGAAAAACTATGGAAGCAGCTAGGTTGGCTTAATTAAACAAATTGCTCTTGAATTAATCTTTCATCTAGCCCGTGGCCCTGATTAAAAAGAATTTTATGCTTTATTTTAGTTTCAGAGCTAATTTCAACTTTCTTGACATTTTTAAAAGATACGCTGTCAGCATCTGCCATCACGGGTCTTTTCTTATTATCTAGTACATCTATGCGAACGATAGACGTTTTAGGTAACAAAGCCCCGCGCCATCGACGGGGTCGATATGCATTTAGTGCAGTCATCGCCAGAACATCTGCGCCGATGGGCAGTATGGGCCCATGAGCAGAATAATTATAAGCAGTTGATCCTGCTGGAGTAGCAACTAAAACGCCATCACAGACCAGCTCATCCATGCGCTGTCGATTATCAACCCATATTTTTAACTTTGCGGCTTGCGGCCCAGCTCTTAAAAGAGAGACCTCATTTATCGCTAGCGCAGTCTCAACTTTTCCGTCAACAAGTGTAGCTTTCATAATTAGAGGGTTAATTATTTGCTGCTCCGCATTAGCAAGCCGCAATGGCAAGGCTTTTATTTCATAAGCGTTCATCATAAAGCCAACGGTTCCGCGGTTCATTCCATACACCGGGGCTCGCAAATTCTGACAAAGGTGTAAAGTTTGGAGCATAAACCCATCGCCACCCAATGCGACAATATAGTCCGCTGTTTTAAAATCACATTGCCCATAAATTTCTGTCAGTTCATGCAATGCAGCCTGCGCACTATCCGTGTCAGCAGCTAAAAATGCAATTTTTTCTGACATATAAATGCCCTCAATCCAATTATTTACAGTCTACAGCTTTTATAAATAAGATTCAGCATAAACGAGATAAAAAAACAAGTTAAACAAAAGTTAGTCTATCTTTTTGCATATTAAGCCGTAAGAGCCTTGACCAAATAATGATATTTAGGCATCACGAGCTTTATGTTGATATTTAAAATTTTCTTGCCAAATGAATGGCAAGATTTAGCAAAAGTTGGGAGAACCAAAGGTGCGCCTGTTGATATTTCCGATGGTTATATACATTTTTCTACAGCGACGCAGGTCAGGGAAACTGTAACTAAGCATTTTTCAAGTCATGACGAGCTGGTTGTAGCAGCCTTTAAAACAGATACTTTTTCAACAGACCTTAAATGGGAACCGTCTCGTGGAGGACAAGACTTTCCACATTTATACAGAGGGCTACTAATGACAGAAGTCGAATGGCATAGAGTAATAAAAAAGGAAAATGGGCGTCATTCTTTACCAGAGGCTATCAATGAGCTTATCTGAAAAAATTGGCCTTCGATTACTAACAAGCCTTGACCCAGAAAAAGCTCATAACTTAGCCATAAAAGCCCTCAAGCTTGGTATTGTCTCAAACACCCCAGTTTTTAAGTCTAAAGCGTTGGAACTAAATGTTGCGGGCTTAAAATTCAACAATCCTTTAGGTTTAGCTGCGGGTTTCGATAAAAATGCAGAGGCCATTAAACCCCTGATGAACTTTGGTTTTGGCTTCATCGAAGTAGGCGCAGTTACCCCAAATGCTCAAAAAGGAAATCCTAAACCACGCCTATTCCGGCTTAGAGAGGATAAAGCCATTATAAATCGATTTGGATTTAACAATGATGGTATGATTAAAGTCTCCAAAAGATTGTCTAGACGACCCTCAAACGGAATAATTGGGTTGAACCTTGGAGCGAATAAAACAAGTGCTGATCGTATCAGTGATTTTGCCACTGTATTTAAAACATGCAAAGAATTCGTCGATTTTGCGACTGTTAATGTTTCATCGCCAAATACAGAGAATTTAAGAGAGCTACAGGCACATAAGGAATTACGTGAATTATTGAACAAAGTAATGTCCTGTCAAAATGATTCTAAAATTAAAGTTCCTATATTTTTAAAAATAGCACCAGACCTTAAAAAAGGGGAGTTAGAAAACATTGCTTTAGTAGCCAGCGAAACTAAAATTGACGGGATAATTGCAACAAATACAACCACCAGTAGGTACAATCTGAAAAGCATTTATCAGCATGAACAAGGTGGCCTTTCGGGTGTTCCTATATTTGAGACTTCTACACGTGTACTTGCACAACTTTATTCTATTACAGATGGTCAAATTCCATTAATCGGCGTTGGAGGTGTATTTACAGGGGAACAATTATTCCAAAAAATCCGAGCGGGAGCATCGCTGGTCCAGATATACTCTGCTTTAATTTATTCAGGATTTTCTGTTACAACAAAAATATTAAAAGAATTAGATCTTACCTTAAAAAACCATGGCTTCAAAAATGTGGAAGAAGCTATCGGAACTGGTGCAGAAGAATGGCTATGAATGAGATCTGGCATAACCCAAGATGTTCAAAATCACGAATTGCCCTGACTTTACTTAAAGATCAGTCTGTTGAGGTAAACATATTTTATTACCTCGAAGAAAACATTAGTTACGAACACTTAATTTCCACAATCCAAATCTTGTCGATACCGGTTATAGAACTTATACGCACAAATGAAAGAATATTTAGAGCCTTAGGACTAAGCCGCACTAGTGACGAGGAAATACTTATTCAGGCAATGCTTGAAAATCCAATTTTGATTGAGCGGCCAATATTAGTATTAGGTAAACAAGCGGTAATTGGACGTCCACCCGAGCGTGTTTTAGAACTAATCAAATAATTGATTTTTCAAGCCTTGGATATTTTGAAAGAAGTGATAGGCCTCTAACTATAAATGAGACTAAAAGGGCAACCCAGAGACCGTAAAACCCGTATAGACCCACTAAAACATATGCAGCTAAGGCATAAATTATAAGTGATAAAAACATCATGTTGCGCATATCAACTGACCTTGTCGCACCAACAAATATGCCATCCATTAGAAAAGGTAGCGCCCCCAAAATGGGTCCAATAACAATGAATATCAGAAATGTCTCAGAAACCAATCTAACCTCATCTGATGTTGTCATTATTTGAATAAATAAGGGTCCTAAAATAGCATAAATGATAGACATAAAAACGGCTATTATAAACGTCCATAAACCAGCCTTAATGACTGCATCTCTCAACATGATACGATTTGATTTGCCAACTGCCTGGCCTACTAGAACTTCTGCTGCGAAAGCAAAACCATCCATTCCATATGCAGAAATATGCAGAAATTGAAGTAGAATTTGTGTTGCGGCTAACTCTACATCACCAAATTTTCCTGAAGTCATAAGAAAGGATACAAATATCATTTCTAACATGAGTGATCGTAAGAAAATGTCTCTATTTACCAATAGAATTGAAAGAATTTTTGTTCGAGAAAAAACTATACTCCAGATTATTTTTGGAAAGTTTTTAGATAGTGTAAAACAGATTCCTAAACCAACGAAAAAGGCGAACCATTCAGCTATAAATGTGGCCCATGCAACGCCCTCTACGCCCCATCCCAAACCTAGCACAAACCAAAAATCCAAAATGGCATTCAAACCATTCATCGTCAGTTGCAATATCAATACATATTTAGTTTTCTCTAGTGCAATCAGCCATCCCATCACTGCATAAGTAGAAATTATAGCTGGTGCAGAGAAAATACGAACACTCATGTATTCAAGGGCTAAAACCTCAACTTGATTGGAGCTGGGAGAGATTAGAAAAGATAACCAGAATATTATTGGATGTATTAAAATGACAAAAAGACCACAAAAAAAGCCAATCAGGACCCCTCTGATGAGTAAAGCTACTACTTCAGAGGTATCATCCCTACCAAAAGCTTGGGCAACAAAACCCGTGGTCCCCATACGTAAGAAACCAAACAGCCAATATACTGCTCCCAGTATGATCGCGCCGATACCAACAGCACCAATAGCAATTGCATCTCCAAGTTGACCAATTACGCCGGTATCGATAGCACCTAAAATTGGAATGGAAATATTAGAAAGCACTATTGGGAGTGATATCGCTAGTACACGGCGGTGAGTTATACTCCGAGAAGAGTCCAATTATTTTCCTTTTAGCTAGCTAGTTAGTTAAACCCTGGGCGAGCTACCTGCACTAATAGTTTTAAATCTAATAAAAGGGCGAATTAAATTTATTTGATCGACCTTGCCGGATTAGTAAGACAGCATTACACTCTGCGCAAGATGTGGGGGTTTGTATGAGTGAAATAAAACTTTCGTTTAAGGAAATGTGCGCAAAGTTCGATGTGACACCGCGAACCCTGCGTTATTATGAATATATTGAGCTATTGAGTCCAGAAAGGATTGGGCGTTCACGTTTTTATGGTGCACGAGATTGTGCAAGAATGACGCTAATTTTGCGCGGTAGAAAATTTGGTTTTCAATTAGAGGAACTCAGACAGTGGCTGTTAATTTACGATAAAGAAGGCACGAATGCTCAAATGCATGTATTTATTGATATGGCTGATCGGAAACTTATTGAACTTTTTGAACAACAAAAACAACTAGCCGAAACAATCAAAGAACTGGAAGAACTCAGATCAGTAACCAAGAAATCATTAAAACTTTAAGTTGACGTAACGTTTGCTTACGTAAACGTTAACTTTTTTATTTTACAGGTTATTGTCAGCTCAAAAGAGTCTTTGAAATGGATGCTTCTTCAACAATTCGTGAAATGTGTGATGAATTCGGTGTAACCGCTAGAACTTTAAGGTTTTATGAGGCAAAGGAGCTTCTTTCCCCAATAAGACATGGTCAAAAACGACTTTTCACAAAACGTGATCGAGCTCGTCTTAAATTAATTTCAAAAGGAAAGAGGTTCGGTTTTTCATTAGAGGAAATCAGGCAGCTACTTAATCTATACGATATGGGCGATCAACAGCAGACTCAACTTTTACGAACTTATGAATTGGCAAAAGAAAGATTGAGACAGCTAGAATTGCAACAGTTTGAAATCGGCGAAACCATAGAAGAATTAAAGGAACAACTAAGCCTTGGAAGAGAATTGATAAAACAAACTAATTTATCTTCTGAGCCAGCCGAATAATAAAATGGGACTTAAATAATGCCAAGCTACTGCGCACCAATTAAAGATATCAAGTTTGTCTTACAGAACGTTTTAGAAATTCACGATAGTGAAATCCCCGGGTATAGCGAATTAGATAACGAGTATTTAAATGCCGTTTTAGAAGAAGCATCAAAAATATCAACAGAGGTACTCGCACCATTGAACGCTATTGGAGACGAACACGGTTGCAGTTTTGAGAATGGACTTGTCTACACTCCACCGGGGTTTAGAGAAGCGTTTAATCAACTCAAAGACGGTGGATGGACTGGAATTGATTGTGATACTAAATTTGGTGGCCAAGGTCTTCCCTATTTGATTAGCATTGCAGTTGGTGAAATGTTTGCGAGTGCCAACATGGCGCTTGGAATGTATCACGGCCTAACACATGGTGTATATTCAGCAATTTACTCCCACGGTAGCGATGAACAAAAAGCTCAGTACCTACCTAATTTAGTAAATTGCAATTGGACAGGGACAATGAACCTGACTGAACCTCATTGCGGCACAGATCTTGGCTTAATGAGGACAAAAGCAACTAGGGAAGATGATGGAACTTTTAAAATAAGTGGGCAAAAAATCTTCATTTCCGCTGGTGATCACGATCTAGCAGAAAATATTATACATTTGGTTCTGGCAAAGATTCCTGATGGGCCTAAAGGAGTGAAAGGAATATCTCTTTTCATTGTCCCAAAATTTTTGGTCAACGAAGATGGTTCGTTGGGGGAGCGCAATCAAGTTTCGGTTGGCAAAATAGAGAGAAAAATGGGGATCCATGGCAATGCTACGTGTGTGATGAATTATGATGAAGCAACTGGATACTTAGTCGGTGAGGAACATAAGGGGATGAGAGCAATGTTCACGATGATGAACGAAGCCCGACTAGGAGTTGGCTTACAAGGCCTCTCACAAGCTGAATTGGCTTATCAAAATGCTCTTTTATACGCGAAAGATCGATTACAAGGAAGAGATATTACAGGTACCAAAAATCCTGATGATTTGGCCGACCCAATCATTGTTCATCCAGATGTCCGTAGGAACTTAATGGATCAAAAATGTTTTTCAGAAGGGAGCCGTGCATTTATCCTTTGGGGCGCAAGTATGATAGATCAAGCTAATCGCACCTCAGATAGCAGCGCCGAAGGTTTAATAGGACTGTTAACACCAGTTATAAAAGGGTTTTTAACTGATAAAGGTTTTGACATGACAATCCAAGCCCAACAACTATATGGCGGACATGGATATATAGAAGAATGGGGAATGTCTCAATTTGCAAGAGACGCGCGTATTGCAATGATTTATGAGGGGGCAAACGGCATTCAAGCTTTGGATTTAGTCGGACGAAAATTGCCTCAGAACCAAGGTAAAGATATGATGGCTTTCTTCACAATTTTGAAGACTTACTTAAAAGAAAATGAAAATAAATCAGACGAATTTGATAGCGCGTTTCTAGAGCCTATGAAATCTGCGGTAGAGGACTTAGAAGGAGCAGTTCTTTATTTCATGGACAAAGGCATAAAGAATCCAAACGACGCTCTCTCTGGGTCTTATGACTTCATGCACCTATTCGGATATATATGTATTGGTCTAATGTGGTGTAAAATGGCCCAGGCATCTTTTAAAGCTATAAATCTTAATTCTGATGATAACGATTTTCATCAAACCAAGATTTCAACTGGACAATATTTTATGGAAAGACAGTTACCGTTTACAAAATTACACTTTGCACGCATCAGAGCAGGATCAAGCTCAGTCATGAAAATAAGTGCAAATAATTTCTAAATAGGATAAATTATGCAGTTCCAACTACATTCATTCGCAGAAAGCGGGCACTCCTATAAGGTTGCTCTAGCCCTGCATTTTGCAAAAGCTGACTGGGAGCAGGTTTTCGTTGACTTTTTTCGTGGTGAAACTCGATCAGAAGCTTATAAAAACGAAATCAACTCGATGGCTGAAGTACCAGTTCTAGAAGATGGTGATAAAAAAATATCACAATCAGGTGCTATACTTGACTATCTGCACGGTAAAATAGGACATTATTTTGGAACAAATGAAGAAGAACGCCTTGAAATTTTAAGATGGGTCTTGTGGGATAACTCTAGGCTATCGGGAAGTCTTGGGCCTACCCGGTTTCTAATGAATTTCATTTCTGAAGATAAAAGACCTTTTGAAGTAATTGATTTCCTACAAAAACGAAATAATGCTGCACTTGCCGTATTAGAAAATCACCTTGATGACCAAAAATGGATTGCGGCAGATCAGTTAAGCGCCGCCGACTTATCCTGTTGCTCATATCTATTCTACCCAGAAAATTTTGGGTTTGACCGCAAATCTCATCCGAACATTGATCGCTGGTTATCTAACATTGAAGCATATGAAAATTGGAAACACCCTTACGATTTGCTCAAGCGAGCCTATCCACCGAAGTAAAGGATTTAATATGAAAGAAGTATTTATTTATGATGCTGTCCGCACCCCAAGAGGGAAAGGACGTAAAGAGGGTAGTCTTCATGAAGTAAGTGCCCTCGCCTTATCCACGACAGTTCTAAATAATATCAAAAAACGCAATGATTTAGACGGACATATCGTTGAAGATGTAATTTGGGGCAATGTTACTCAAATTGGAGAACAAGGCGCTTGTCTCGCCAGGACAGCTGTTTTGGCATCAGAATTAGATGAAGCCGTGCCTGGTATTTCAATCAATAGATTTTGCGCTTCCGGATTAGAAGCAGTGAACCTTGCGGCCAATCAAATTCGAGGTGGCGCTGGCAATTGTTATATTGCAGGAGGTGTAGAAAGCATGAGCCGAGTTCCAATGAGTAGTGACGGAGGTGCCGTTGCGGTCGACCCAAGCTTTACAATGAACAATTATTTTGTACCGCAGGGCATTAGTGCTGATTTGATTGCCACAAAGTATGGTTTTTCACGAGATCAAGCAGACGAATTGGCTGTAGAAAGTCAAAAAAGAGCAAATATCGCATGGAATGAAGATAGATTTTCTGGCTCTATTGTATCTGTCAAAGACGTCAATGGGTTAACCATTCTCGACCGTGATGAGTATATCAGACCTGATACCGACATGCAAAAGCTTGGTGCATTAAAATCAGCATTTCAGGATATCGGACAAGCTATGCCTGGCTTCGATAAAGTAGCATTAATGAAATACCCAGAAATAGATGAAATTAATCATATTCATCATGCAGGAAATAGTTCAGGTATAGTTGATGGAGCTGCAGGAATTTTAATTGGTGATCAGGAATTTGGTAACGCTCGGGGATTAAAGCCGAGGGCTAAAATTCGTGCTACATGTAAAGTGGGTACTGAGCCAACAATTATGCTTACTGGGCCAGTACCAGCCACAAACAAAATACTCTCTGAAAGTGGACTTACAATAGGTGACATAGATCTTTTTGAAGTAAACGAAGCATTTGCCTCAATAGTTCTCATGTTTGAAAAAGCGTTTAAAATAAACCATGATAAAGTAAATGTGAACGGCGGATCAATAGCTATGGGCCATCCACTCGGAGCAACAGGTGCAATGATTTTAGGAACACTTTTGGACGAATTGGAACGTCAAGATAAGACAATGGGCCTCGCTACACTGTGCGTAGCATCAGGCATGGGCGCTGCAACAATTATTGAGCGGGTGTAAGGTAATAGAAATGGTAGACTTTTCAATAATAATAGATCCAGACCAGATAGCCACAATTACATGGGATTGCCCTCAAAAGCCTTTTAACATCTTAAATTTCGAAGCAATAAACCTTCTGGATAGCCTAATCGATAAAGTAATAGGTGATGAAAGTATAATTGGTGCAGTAATTACAAGCGCCAAACCTGATTTCGCAGCAGGAATGGACCTAAAAGTTTTAGCAGATTTAAAAAATTTAAATGGTGACAACCCTGCTCAAGGATTGTTTGACGGCTTCATGCAAATGCACTCGATAATGCGAAAAATCGAACGCGCAGGGATGGACCCTAAAACCAACAAAGGGGGTAAACCTATTGTCACGGTTCTGCCGGGAACAGCTCTCGGCATAGGCTTGGAGATACCACTCTGCACTCATCGTATCTTTGCTGCAAATAACAAGAAAGCAAAAATTGGCTTGCCAGAAATTAAAGTAGGTATTTTCCCTGGAGCGGGGGGGACAACAAGATTAGTTCGAAAATTAGGTATATTTGGGGCATCACAGTTTTTACTGGAAGGAAAAACTGTAGACCCAATAAAGGCAAAATCATCAGGGCTTATCGATGAAGTCAGCGATAACCCAATGGCAGATGCTAAAGCTTGGATATTGATGGCAAGAGACGTCGATATAGTGAAACCTTGGGATCAGAAAGGGTATAAATTACCAGGCGGCGCACCATATTCTCCGAATGGATTTATGACTTTTGTAGGTGCTTCTGCTATGGTCAATGGTAAAACCATGGGTGCTTACCCCGCAGCGAAAGCAATGATGAGTGCTATATATGAAGGTTCGTTAGTACCTTTTGATACGGCACTGCGGATTGAGGCGCGCTGGTTTACAAATATTGTTATGAATCCATCCTCATCAGCCATGATTAGAAGTCTATTCATTAGCAAAGGCGCTCTAGAGAAGGGAGCCGTTCGTCCAAAAGAGGTACCCGACCAGCGTGTTAAGACAGTTGGAATTTTAGGCGCTGGCATGATGGGTGCAGGCATAGCACTTGTAGCAGCACAAGCCGGTATTAATGTAGTACTGGTTGATAGAGACCAAACTGCGGCAGATAAGGGTAAGGGCTATTCTGAAAAATATCTGACTGACGGTATAAACCGTGGAAAAATATCTGATAAAATAAAAGAAGAAACTCTCACCCGCATTTTAGCCACGAATGATTACACAAACCTCTCAGAGGCAGATTTAGTTATCGAAGCAGTTTTTGAAGATGCAAAAGTTAAATCTGACGTCACAAAGGCAGTTGTAGAAGTAATCGCAAAAGACTGTATATTTGCATCTAATACGTCAACACTTCCAATCAGTGAATTAGCTACCGCAAGCAAATATCCTGAAAACTATATTGGAATACATTTTTTTAGTCCGGTTGAAAAAATGTTGCTCGTTGAAATCATCAAAGGGAAAAAAACTGAAGCAAGAGCGGTTGCAAAAGCCTTAGACTTCGTTCGACAAATCAAAAAGACTCCCATCGTAGTCAACGACGCACGGTTCTTTTACGCTAATCGCTGTATAATACCTTACCTAAATGAAGGACTACGAATGATAACGGAGGGGGTACCCCCGAGTATTATTGAAAGTGCCGCAAAGCAGTTAGGATTTCCTCTTGGACCAATACAACTTGTCGATGAAACTTCCATAGAACTAGGAGCAAAAATCGCGCGTGCCACCAAAGCGGCTATGGGTGCATCTTATCCAAATGAGCAAATTGACGAAATTTTGTTTTGGATGGAGAGCAAAGGCCGTCTAGGAAGGAAGGCTGGCGAAGGATTTTATAATTATAATGAAAAAGGCAAAAGAGAAGGTTTTTGGAATGGTTTAGAGAAAAAATACCCATTATCAACAAAGAAAATTGCTTTCATAGATGTACAACACAGACTTATGTTCATTCAGGCTCTTGAAGCCGTTCGGGCATTGGAAGAAGGCGTGCTAATGGATATTAGAGAAGGTGATGTGGGTGCCATTTTAGGATGGGGATTTGCTCCATGGTCCGGTGGCCCATTAAGTTGGTTAGATATCCTGGGGACTCCATACGCCACGGAACGATGTAAGGTATTATGTGAAACTTACGGTCCAAGGTTTAAGTGTCCCCCTATTCTAGCTGAGCTGGGAAAAAATAATGAGGCCTTTTACGATAGATTTTCTCCAGAAAGTTAAACAAATCTTTATAAGTGATCAAAGAAGTATGCTCTGAAAAAGAAATTTTTCCTTCCAAGCTTAGTTGAGTTGCAAAAGCTATTAAATTTAGCTTTATTATGATACGAACTTGTTAACAAAAAATGCGAGGCTAAACTAACATGGGCTGGATGGACGATGAAACAGGATTAGACAAAACTCCGGCAAACTTTGTTCCGTTAACTCCGTTATCGCACTTACAACGAGCAGTAAAAGTATTCCCAACGCGTACTGCAGTCGTATACAATAAGCATAGGGTAAATTATGCGGACTATCATGCTCGCTGCAGTCAACTTGCCTCTGCACTAGTTTCAGTTGGTATAAAACCTGGAAGCGTTGTGGCGACTATTTTACCAAATGTTCCAGCACAAGCCGAAGCTCATTTCGGGGTGCCCGCATGTGGCGCTGTTTTGAACACGATAAATACTCGCTTGGACGTGGATACAGTTTCCTATATTTTTGATCACGGAGAAGCCAAAGTTGTTTTAGTAGACTCGCAATTTTTATCACTTGCAGAAAGTGCATGTGCCCAAATGGGAAAAAAGGCTCCTCTGATTATAGAAGTTCCAGATTCCAGCGCAGGATTTGAGAGCAGCGGAAAATACAGATCCTATGAACAATTTTTATCGTCAGGCGACAAAAATTTCAAATGGCTGATGCCCCAGGATGAATGGGAAAGCCTCGCTTTAAATTACACCTCGGGGACGACTGGGCGACCAAAAGGAGTGGTCTATCATCATCGTGGGGCCTATTTGATGACTATGGGAACAGTGGTCTCGTGGCGAATGCAGATATTCCCTGTCTTTTTAACTATAGTTCCACTTTTTCATTGTAACGGATGGAACCACACATGGCTTATGCCGATGGTTGGGGGTAAGTTAGTTTGCTGTAGAGAAATCTCTGCAGCAGCGATTTACAATGCTATTTCAGAAGAAAAAGTTGCATTTTTTGGTGGGGCACCGATCGTACTCAACTTGATTGTGAATGCTGATCAACAAGAAAGAAAGCATTTCGAACATAAAATAGAGGTTTTCACAGCTGGCGCCCCACCCGCACCTGCTACTTTGGACAAAATGGAAAAATTAGGTTTCAATGTCACCCAGGTCTATGGCTTAACTGAAACATACGGACATGTTACAGAATGTTTATGGCAAGATAACGATTGGGCCAGTGTTACAGATGAGGAACGAGCAACTATTAAAGCGCGGCAAGGCGTCGCTATGCCTATGATGGAAGATATCACCGTTATGGACGAAGAAATGGGGCAAATTCCAATGGATAGTGCTACCCAGGGTGAAATAATGATCCGTGGTAATTCAGTTATGAAAGGATATTACAAAAATAAAGAGGCGACGAATTCAGCTTTTAAAGGTGGTTATTTCCACTCTGGAGACATAGCAATCCAGCATCCGGATAGTTACATACAAATTGCTGACCGAGCAAAAGATATTATTATTTCTGGTGGCGAAAATATTAGTTCAGTAGAGGTTGAGGGCGTCCTGATGGCCCATGAAAGCGTTTCTCTTTGTGCAGTTGTTGCGATGCCTGATGAGAAGTGGGGGGAAGTACCATGCGCTTTTGTAGAGCTGCTAGCTAAAACTGTCACAAGCGAAGACGAGTTAATTGATTTTTCACGTTCAAAAATCGCAGGGTTTAAGTGCCCCAAAAAAATCATATTCTGTGAATTACCAAAAACATCTACCGGCAAGATACAAAAATTTGAACTCCGAAAAGTTGCAAAGGAATTATCATAGCGACTGGCCTAAATGATTGCATTAACCCAAATCTAATAAGTAGATAAATATGACTGCCTTAACCCAGTATCAAAGATTGGAAGCAACGGGTATTTGGCGCAAGAGTGCTGAAGCTCAGAGGCTTGATGTAATAATATCTATTGGTGAGTCATCGTTAGTTATAACTGACATAAATGAAAAGCCTCTTGCTCACTGGTCGCTTGCTGCACTGGCAGTGACCCAATCTAAGGATGGAAGTAAGTTATATCATCCGGATGGGGACCCTGGGGAAATTCTTGAGTTAGGTAGTAACGAAAATGAAATGGCGAAAGCTATTGAGAAATTAATGAAAGCCGTAGATCGCAGGCGACCAAAGCCTGGTCGGTTGCGTATCTTTAGCTTAGCTTCAATTTCAATTGTAATTTTGGGATTAAGTATTTTTTGGCTTCCAGCCGCACTTCGTGATTATACCCAAAAAATAATTCCAGAAGTCAGAGAGCAAGAAATGGGTAAAGCTGTTTTTAACGAATTCATATCATTCGTTGGCGCACCATGCTCGAGAGAACTTGGAATAATTGCATTGGATAAATTTAGTTCAAACTTGGGCTTAGAAGAATACAGTTTTCATATAGTTCCAAGTGAAACAATTGAAGCGATACATCTGCCAGGAAAAATTATAGTTGTCTCAAAAGCACTTGTTGAAGACTTTGATGACCCTGATGTAGTAGCGGGCCATATTTTAGCACAGATACAAAGAGAAGCAAAAAGTAATGCGTTGGACGAACTAATGAAACAAATGAATAACATTGAAATAATTCAGTTTCTATTAGGTAAAAGTCCAGACGCCAGCACCCTGAGGGGATTTTCAAAAGACTGGATAATCAAAAAGCAAGTAGATATAGACCTAGAAACTCTTATGAACGAATTCAACAAAAGAGCAATTTCGGCTTTACCTTACTCTTACGCAATTGATGTGACAGGCCAAAGCACACAATTTATGATCAATAGTGAAAAAATATCACAAAAAGTTAGAAAGCCAAGTTTGGATGATAGTGCATGGCTTGCCCTGCAAACAATCTGCGGTGGCTAATACTCTATACTCTTGCCTCAGAAAAAAATTTTATTTTGTTCCAAACATTCGATCACCAGCATCACCTAATCCTGGCACGATATAACCATGCTCATTTAACTTATCGTCTAGCGCAGCTGTTACAATCGGAACATCTGGATGAGCCGCTTGCATTCTCTCAACACCCTCTGGCGCTGCCAGCAAGCACAAAAACCTTATATCCCTAGCTCCGGCTTCTTTGAGGCGTTGAATAGCTGCTGCAGATGAGTTTCCCGTTGCAAGCATCGGGTCTACCGCAATAACTACTCGATCCTCAAGACTGTCAGGGACCTTAAAATAGTACTCCACCGGCTGCAATGTTTCCTCATCCCTATAAAGACCGACAAAGCCAACACGAGCAGACGGAATCAATTCCAACACGCCATCAAGTAAGCCATTTCCAGCTCTTAGAATCGATACCAAAGCTAGCTTTTTACCCGCCATAACAGGTGCGTCCATTGGAACGAGAGGTGTATTGATTTTTTTTAAGCGAGTGGGGAGTTCACGAGTTACCTCATAGGCCAGAAACTGGCTTATTTCGCGTAATAACTGTCGAAATAATGCAGTTGGTGTTTCTTTCTCTCGCATTAGTGTAAGTTTGTGTTGGACTAATGGATGGTCAACTATAATTAGGTTTTTGTCCATGCAGAATTTATCCTCTCAAGTAAAATTAATTTTTGTTCCTCGCCACAAAAAGCAGCGTGAATTGCGTTCTGATTTATAAGTTTGAAGATATCTTCATCCCAATCAAAAACATCTCTCAGATTATTATATTCACTGGTCATAGTTGTATTAAAGAACGGAGGATCATCTGTAGAAACAGTAACTAGGAGACCACTTTTTAATAGTGAATTAATCGGATGCATTGAGAGATTCTCAAATATACCAAGTGATACATTTGATCCAGGACAGACTTCTAATGTTATTTTTTTATCGATCGCTTCTCGAATTAAGTTTGCATCGTCGATTATCTGAATGCCATGGCCCAGACGAGTGACTCGGAGATCTTGCAAGGCCTGTCTCACACTCTCTGCTCCACCCCATTCACCCGCATGAGTGGTTAATCCTAAACCAGCCTCGTCAGCCATATTGAAAGAGTATGTAAAGTCTCCTTGGGTGCCAACCAGCTCATCACCGCCCATCCCGAAACCTATAACAAAATTAGAAGCGGTTTCTGCGGCGCAAATCGATGCCTTTTTTGCTTTAGAAGGCCCATTATGCCGAATGCAAGTGACTATCCCTCGCATTTCTATACCTAAATCTTCTTTTGCACTATTTGCGGCCTCCTCTATCGCCGCTAGATATTCTTTCCATGCCGTTAAATCTCCCCCACCACAGAAATCTGGAGATATAAAAACTTCTGTATAAATAACACCATTTTCTGCCGATTTTTCCAATATCGAACGGGTAAGCCGATGAAAGTCTTCCGGTTCTTTTAATACCTGACACGCTGCTTCATATGTTGCTAAAAATTCGTTAAAATTTGAAAAGCAGTAATCACCGTTAGCATTAAATATTTGTGTTAAATCAATATTCTTTTCAAATGCTAATTGACGTATGAAATTCGGCGGCGCTGCACCTTCATGATGTAAATGAAGTTCAATTTTGGGTAATTTTCTTATGTTCATAAGATACTCTTTCCGGGACCAATTGTAGGTATACTCATAAAATTAGCAACCGTCGCAGCAATATCAGCAAAATTCACTTTTTGATTTATCGTCGGAGAAGCGCCAACCATCAGAACAGGAACATTTTCCCTAGTGTGCTCAGAGCCATTCCACGTAGGATCATTTCCATGATCGGCAGTAAGAATCAACAAATCATCTTTCCTTAATTTACTTATTATTTTTGAAATTTCAGTATCAAACCATTCTAATGCTTTTGCGTAACCCGAGATATCGCGTCTGTGCCCATATAGCGTATCAAATTCTACAAAATTACCAAAAATGAAACTGTTGTCAGATCCACTTTCAATTTCGGACGCTAGCGCTTCCATTAATTTAACGTCTTCACCCTTGATCAGGCGATCAAACCCACGCATTGAGAAAATATCACCCACTTTTCCTAATGCTATTGTCTCAACACCACTTTCTTGCATCCATTCACTTAGTACTTTTTTAGGTGGTGCAACTGCATAATCTCGGCGGTTGACCGTTCGTAACCAGCCAGATTTTTTGTTGCCAGTAAATGGGCGCGCAATTACCCTCCCAACATTCATTTTATGTAGGTGTGGTGCCAATAATTGACACAAATCATATAAGCGAGATAAACCAAAATGATTTTCATGAGCTGCTATTTGAAAAACACTATCAGCAGACGTATAACAAATGGGCTGACCTGACTGACAATGCTCCTCACCGAGTTCGTTTACTATTTCAGTACCAGAGGCATGACAGTTTCCTAATATACCATCAAGTTTTCCAAGCTCACACACTAGATTGACTAATTCGGTATCAAACGACTGCTCAATGTCGGGGAAATAGAACCAGTCACGTTCAAGCGGTACGCCCGCTAACTCCCAATGGCCTGTTATAGTATCCTTTCCCTTTGATACCGGGCCGGCTACTGCGAATGCTGCTCCGATTTCAACAATCGGAATGTTGGGCGCCACTTCACCAGTTGATAACGAAATAGAATTTCCTAAACCTAAAGACTGCAAAGTGGGAACATTCAATGGACCACTTCGACCATCATTTGCAATTCCTGTGTCACATGCTTTTGCAATATTTAGAAGGGTATTTGCGCCTTTATCACTAGTTAAGCCGTTGAAATATCTGTGCGCATCAACAGCTCCTCCAATTCCAACAGAGTCCATTACAATTAGTACAGCTCTAGGCACTATGTAATTCTCTTCAAAACTAAGTCCGTTTCTTTTGGAATGGCATCACTTATCTTTAATGCCTTCAAAACTTGTATTCTTGCTGACTCTGCATGATCAATACGAGCAGCATGGATTTTAAGAATTGGCGATCCTTTGGCCAATTTAGTCCCAATGCTAGCAATATCGCTAAAACCAACCGCATGATCGATTTGATCTGTTTCTACAAGCCGTCCACCACCAAGGCTCACAACAATATTACCAAGAGATTGCCCGTCCCATTGCGCTAAATAACCTGCGTCAGGCGAACAAACCTCTATAACGGCAGTAGCTTCAGGAAGGTATCTCGTAAAATTTTGTCCAAAGTTGCTAGGACCACCCATTAATGAGATCATTTTACTAAATTTATCCATCGCAAGGCCGCTATCGATTTTTCTTTCTAATTCGATTGTCGCTAGTCTCTTATTTTTACATATTTTTTGGGCTGTGAGAAGCTCTGCTCCAAGAGATACAGCAATGGAACGCAGTCTACTTCCCTTAGCTCCAGATAGAACTCGCATGGCTTCAACTATTTCAAGGGCGTTTCCCATTGCCGGTGCCAAAGGCTGGTTCATATCAGTTATAAGACCAGTTGTTGGGCAGCCTGCTTCGTTTGCCGTTTTAACCAATGCCTGCGCAAGTTTAGTGGCTTGGATTAAATCTGTCATGAAAGCCCCAGACCCACATTTTATGTCTAAGACCAAACCATTTAATCCTGAAGCAAGTTTTTTTGATAATATAGACGCTGTTATAAGATCTAAACTATCGACCGTCGAGGTAACATCTCTTATTGCATAAAGTCGTTTATCAGCTGGAGCAATGTCTGCACTAGCACCCGCAATTACACATCCACAATTCTTGATTATTTCTACCAATCTTTTGTCAGAGTGCATAACTTTCACTCCTGGAATTGACTCAAGTTTATCTAAAGTCCCACCCGTATGGCCTAAACCTCTTCCTGAAATCATCGGAACACAAACTCCAAAAGATGCAAGAAGTGGTGCCAGAATAATTGACACACAATCACCAATTCCTCCTGTTGAATGCTTGTCTAAAACGGGCAAACCAACATCCCACGATAGAGTTTTACCACTATCACGCATCGCCAAGGTCCAATTGGTCCTTGCAAGTTGGCTACCTAAGCCATTTATTGCAACAGACATCGCAAATGCCCCCGCCTGCGCATCTGTAACTACGCCATCAGCGAGGCCATTCGCGAACCAAATTAATTCCTCCCGAGATATTGAACTTTTACATCTTATTTTTGAGAGTATTTCTTGGGCGCTAAAGGTTATCATGTTTCATTGAAAAAGTTGTTACTGAATGACCCTGGTAAAAGATCACTTACGACAGTAGTCTTTTCTTTGCCACTAATTGTGGCCATCGTCACCGGAACATCTGGTTTGGAGAATTCTGCCAATTTCTGACGGCATCCGCCACAGGGCGGGACCGGTTCTTTACAATCAGCTATCACATACACCTCGACAATTTCCCTTTGACCAGCAGTACACATTGCAGCAATAGCCGCTGCTTCTGCACATGTCCCCTCAGGGTATGCTGCATTTTCTACGTTAACTCCTGAAAATACCGATCCATCTATCGTTTTAATTGCCACACCAACTTTGAATTTTGAATAGGGAGCATAAGCATTTTCCCAGACACTTTTTGCAATATCTTTCAACATAAAATTACCCCTGTAAACCAGTAACTATTACCTTTATCGACTTTAATAGATTTGACAAGAAAGCTTTACTGAAATAGCGGCTAGCTAATTAATATAAATATAGTTTAATATTAAACTATATTTATATTGGGCAGTATTTTCTGAAGAGAAATTAATCTCAGTCACAACATTTTCTCAGCAATAGTTAATATTTTTGAGATAGAAACTAACAGACATTTGGCACCCTCACAGTCAAATCGTACACAGATTTTTGCAGACTCATTGTAGTTTCTCAAAAAACTGCATATTTTGAGGAACTATATTGTTTCGAAAGCTTGCGTACGGGAAAATGACTATAAATGTTGAAATTAAAGACGCAGCTTCTGTAATATTAATTCGTAATAAAAAATCTAATCCGTCTGTGCTCATGGGACAAAGGGGCAGAAATGCTGCCTTCATGCCAAATAAATTTGTGTTCCCAGGTGGAGCAGTGGAAAAAGAAGACTTTCAGATCAACTCTTTCAAACGACTAAACGCCACTTGTAATGCAAGGATGACTTATCAGTGTAGCGGGGATTTAGCTTTAGCGCTTTCAATTGCAGCTATCCGAGAACTCTTTGAGGAAACGGGGATTATAGTTGGAATTAAAGAAAAATGGGCAGAAAAAATTCCAACTGAATGGAAACAATTCGCAGACTTAGGGTTTGTTCCAGATGCATCTAACTTTCAATTTGTATTTAGAGCAATTACTCCGCCTGGTCGACCAAGACGCTTCGACGCTCGTTTTTTTTACCTCGATGCGGATTCTCTCTCAGCAGGCACAAACTTAGATGACTTTTCAAGAGCGTCCGACGAGCTCTCTCACCTACAATGGATACCAATTCAAGAAGTACGAAAATTTGATTTACCTTTTATTACAGAGGTTGTGTTTGCTGAGGTCATTTCAAATTTGGATCATGATCTAATCCCGAAAAGAGTTCCCTTTTTCCAAAATAGCAATGGTCTTAGCGAGTTTTACTATATTAGCTAACTTAGGCTAATATAATTACACCGACCACACTTACCACAATTGTAAAAATCCCAACCAACTCCCTAAACGTTATTTTCTCTTTAAACAAAACGATACTCGCCAATATTGAAAACAGTAATTCTACTTGACCAACAGCTTTTACCAAAGCAGCATTTACCAACGAAAAGGCCCAGAACCAACAAAATGAACCTGCTAAAGACGTCAGCCCAACCCAGATTGCGATGCTGCGTACTTTCCACACAGCTTTGAGCTCAGTTCGATTAAAAATCAACATCCATCCACCCATAACGATTACTTGAAAAACTAGAACACATGTTAATGTCAGAATTGCTCTGTTTATAGAGCTCTCGTCTAATACACTAAGAGTAGCAGCACGGTAGTACACGCCAGAAATTGCGAATAAAAAACCTGACAAGAGGCCCAAGAAAACAGATCGGTTAAATATACCACCCTCTAAAAAGCTTCTTTTCAGTGGCTGTTTTGATAACAGGACTAAACCAAAAAACCCTATACAAATCGCGTAAAGCGCATTAATTGATACTACTTCGCCTAGAATGACCAATGAAATTATAACAATTTGCAAAGTTTCGGTTTTCTTAAATGCTATCCCCACTGCAAAGTTTCGCTGCTTAAAAAGCGCTAAAACACACAATGTTGCAAGTATTTGTGCAATTCCCCCAATCGAAGAAGAAATAAAAAAAGACCCAGTTACAATTGGGTAACCAAAATAACCAAACCATAACGGCGCTAAAACCAATAAGATTGGAGCTGAATATATAAACCTAGAAAAGGTTGCCCCAGCGACTCCAAGGCGCGTATCACTTAAAAATTTTTGTAGTATGAATCTAAGCGTTTGAAAAATAGCAGCGCTAATTGATAGGAATACCCATATTTCCATTTGCTGTAATTACCAATTTTTTATAGTCCAAAATGCTTAAAACGGCAGTGGATTGAGTTTATGAGCTTCATTTATCAAATCTATACACTCTTGGGTTAACTCTATATCCACTGACTCTAAAATAACCGGAAGCTGATCAACTGTTGTTGCTCCAAAAATAGAAGAACACATAAATGGTCTCGTTCTGCACCATGCCAAAGCAAGATGTATGGGGTCTAATCCAAACTCTTTCGCTATCTTCAAGTATGATCTAACTGCCATTTCCGATCTGACATTATCTCTTCCACCCAAATCTTGGTTTATTGATTTCCGGCAATTTTTCGGTAAATTCCCATCCAAATATTTGCCTGTTAAAAGACCGGCTGCTAGAGGGGAAAAAGCCATTAGACCAACTCCCTCGTTAACGCTTAATTCTGCTAAATCAGTATCGTATAGTCTGCATAATAAAGAATACTCATTTTGAATAGTTGCTACTCTAGGCAAATTATGCTGCTCTGATAATTTCAACCAATTAGCGGTCCCCCAAGCACTTTCATTAGATAAACCAAAATGTCTTATATTTCCTTTATCAACCTGATTTTGAAGAATAATCAAACATTCATACATATTCTCTAAAGTGCTTGTTTTGTCTTGCCCAGATGGATCATATTTCCAGTTCTGACGAAACATGTACGAACCCCGATTTGGCCAATGAAATTGATATAAATCAATATAGTCAGTTTTAAGCCTTTTGAGACTACCCTCTATAGCTTCATTGATAGTTCCCTTGGTTATCGGTACACCGTTTCTTACGTGAGAAAGACCTTGCCCCGAATGCTTAGTAGCTAATATAAAATCTGACCTCCGATTTTTGTTTGCAGATATCCACTGGCCAATTATTTCCTCAGAGCGCCCGACGGTTTCAGCTGAAATTGGGTTCACAGGATACATTTCAGCAGTGTCGATAAAATTTATATTATTTGACAGGCACAGATCGATTTGTCGGTGAGCATCAGCTTCAGCTGTTTGTGTACCATAAGTCATTGTACCTAAACATAATTCTGAAACTTTTAGCCCTGTTTGACCCAGCTCAAACATTTTCATAGCAGTTTTCCCCATTAAATATTTAACTTAAGTCCTAGACAAAATATTATTAAACACAAGAAACTATTTGAGAACAAAACAGGAACATGATATTTTTGCGTATGAACCTGAGTCTTTTGATAAATGGCGATACTAAAAGCCAACCTAAAATTCCAATCTATGAAAATATAGGATTGGAACACGGACGCGTACATGAATGTTATGGACCAGCTAAATTATTTTTCCCGTTCATCTTAGCGCAAAGGTGCAAAAGCCCAATATTATGGATACGCCCTTCATATTCTAAGCACATGGTTAATCCAGACGGAGTCTCAAAATGGGTTAATCCACATCGATTTATATTTGTTAATTCACCATCTTTTAAGAACACACTATGGTGCATAGAAGAAAGTCTCAGAGTTGGCACACCACAACTAATCATAGCTGAGCTAGAACAAATCCCTACCCTCACGCAAATTAGGCGTATGCACTTGGCAGCTAAAAGTTGTAAATCATCAAATATTTCTCCACTTCCATTAATACTAACACCAAAGGATGGAGGTGCATTAGGCGTTGAGACACGTTGGTATATTAGACCTAATCATGCAAATAAACCATATCAATGGAGACTTGATTTAACGCGCGCACGCTTATTACCAGAAAAAAAATTCTTCCTAACAGAAATTAAAAACCGACTTGAAATATCATTACCTACATGAAAAGAACTATTGCGAGGCGCATAAGGTCCATCTCATAAAAAACGATAGGCAAAAGTAAGTTAATGAGACTAATTATTTCCTTCGCCGCTCTTTATCTTTCAGTTGTTCTGCTGCAACTTTCAAACGGTGGTGTTGGCCCTCTAGATGCACTTTCTGGACTAAAGTTAAACTTTACCACTGATCAAATTGGCTTACTGGGTTCTGCTCATTTTATTGGCTTTTTCATTGGATGTTGGTGGGCGCCTCGTCTGATGGGTAGTGTTGGACACTCAAGAGCATTTGCAGCCTTCACAGCAACTGGGGCTATAGCTTTATTAGCACATATGATGATAATCAATCCATACGCATGGGCTTTTATGCGCATAGGATCCGGTTTTTGTGTAGCTGGTTGTTACACAATCATAGAATCGTGGCTCCAATCAAAAGTTACCAACGAAACTCGTGGAAGAACTATGGGAAGCTACAGAGTGGTAGATATGGGAGCGTCTCTTATGTCTCAGCTCATAATAGGCGTGCTCGAGCCGGCTAGCTACGTCTCTTATAATCTTCTCGCATTACTATGTTGCGCAACACTTATACCTTTGACCCTTACTAAGGTGGCGCAGCCAGAAACACCGAAGGCTCCTCGATTGAGGCCCATGCTGGCAATTAGCCGGTCACCACTTGCAGCAGTAGGTGTGGTAGTAGCAGCATTGTCCGGGGCCTCTTTCCGAATGACAGGTCCCATCTTTGGTCAACAGGTAGGGCTAGAAATTACTACTATTGCATACTTCTTAGCATCTTTTGTGTTAGGCGGAGCAATTGCCCAGTACCCTATTGGATTCATAGCAGATAAAATCGACCGCCGTTGGGTACTTATTTGGCTGTCATTTGCTGCTATAATAAGTTGTATGGTCACAGCAAATATAAATACAAATAATACTTATATTCTGATGCTGACCGCGGGCATCTTTGGATTCACTACGTTCCCTATTTTTTCGGTCGCAGCAGCTCATGCTCATGACTTTGCTCAGGACTACGAGCGAGTTGAGCTTTCCGCTGCACTTATGTTCTTTTACGCAGTCGGTGCAATAGCGGCACCTTACACAGCATCCATATTAATGCAGTCATTTGGTCCCTCTGCGTTATTTTACTTAATCGCGTCTGGACATGTAGGTTTGGTTGTTTTTGGGTTTTATAGAATGCTTTCAAGACCATCTGTTGAAGAGAAAACTGACTATATTTACTCACCAAGAACATCATTCTTGATAGGCAGACTTTTAAAGTCCCATCACAAAGATCATAAATAATCGTTAATTGCGGTTAAAGGTTATGCTATCTAACGTACGACAAATTGAATTGGCTATGTCTCTTCCAAATCTCAATGACATAAGCTAAACGATTATTAAAACAAAGAGTTAACTATGCAGCGGCACCTTATCACTTCAGCAATACCATACATAAATGGCGTAAAACATCTTGGCAATCTTATTGGCAGCCAACTGCCAGCTGATTTATACGCTAGATACCAGCGTGGACGCGGTAATGAAGTATTATTTCTTTGCGCAACGGACGAACATGGGACACCTGCAGAGTTAGCAGCAGCAAAAGCAAATCAAAATATATCCGAATACTGTAGGGAAATGCATGACGTGCAAGCTCGGTTGGCAGATGGATTTTGTCTTTCTTTTGATCATTTTGGAAGATCATCAAGTAGAGAAAATCATGAACTAACTCAGCACTTTGCTGGTCAGTTAGAAGCCGCTGGCTTAATAAATGAAGTCAATGAAACGCAAATTTACTCGCATGTTGATAAACGATATTTACCCGACCGTTATATCGAAGGAACGTGCCCTGCATGTGGCTTTGAGGATGCTAGAGGTGACCAATGTGATAATTGTACGAAGCAATTGGACCCCAAAGACCTTATAAATCCGCGGTCCTCAATTTCTGGAACCAGAGAGCTAGAACGACGTGAAACTAAACACCTGTACCTTTGTCAATCAAAAATGAAAAAAAAACTGGCAAGTTGGATTGATAGTAAAACTGACTGGCCCATTCTAACAACTTCGATTGCCAAAAAGTGGCTAAATGATGGAGATGGGTTGCAAGATCGCGGAATAACAAGAGACCTGGACTGGGGTATTCCTGTTAAAAAAGGTAATGTCCCTTGGTCTGGAATGGAAGAAAAGGTTTTCTACGTCTGGTTTGATGCACCAATAGAGTACATTGCATGCGCACAAGAATGGGTAAATGCGGGAAAAGGTAATAATTGGGAAAGCTGGTGGCGAACTGATAAGGGTGCAGATGACGTGACTTATACTCAGTTCATGGGAAAGGATAATGTTCCCTTCCATACCCTTTCATTCCCATCTACGATTTTGGGCTCCGGCGAACCTTGGAAACTTGTAGATTATATAAAATCGTTCAACTATCTGAATTATGATGGAGGCCAATTTTCCACTTCGAGAGGCCGAGGTGTATTCATGGACAATGCACTTGAAATTCTTCCAGCAGATTATTGGCGGTGGTGGCTTCTAAGCCATGCACCCGAAAACTCTGACTCTGAATTTACTTGGGATAATTTTCAGACAAGCGTTAATAAAGATTTAGCAGACGTGCTGGGAAACTTTGTAAGCCGCGTGACTAAGTTTTGCAGGTCTAAATTCGGCGAAGAAATACCGGCAGGTGGTGAGTACGGTCAAGCTGAATATGATCTTATTGAAAACTTAACAACCCAAATCAAAGCCTTTGAAAAATATATGGAATCCATAGAAATTCGTAAAGCTGCATCTGAACTGCGCTCTATTTGGGTTTTAGGAAATGAATACCTTCAATCATCAGCGCCATGGTCGGTGTATAAGGAAGACAAAGAAAAGGCAGCAGGACAAATTCGGTTAGCACTAAACTTGGTTAGAATTTATGCAGTTTTATCAAAACCATTCATACCGAACGCAGCAGAACAACTAATGACAGCGATGGACTGTAACGATTGGACCTGGCCAGAGAATATATCTGAAGCCACCAGTAAATTGAAACCTAATTTTAAATTCACGGTTCCAGAAGTATTATTCCCAAAAATAAGTGACGAAGAATGTGAAAATTGGCAGTCTAGATTTTCTGGAACTCGTATCGAGGGTGATTAGGATAAACTACTTTCTAAAGCTTGTTGGTGAAACATACTAATGCAAGTCTCAAAAATAAAGATGTTTGTGCTTCTCTTGAGCTGGACAATCCTATCCCCAGCAAAAGCCTCAGATTACTACTCTACCTTAACGGGCACTATATCCCACATCAGAGACGGAGATACCATTGAAGTAGGTAATATTCCCATTCGTATTGCAGCCTTAAATTGTCCTGAGAATGATACGCCAGAGGGCCAATTTGCATCAGCATTTGCATTACAATTTAAAGGATCAAAAGTTATTTGTGAGCTAACGGGAGCTATGAGCTACAAAAGGCTCGTGGGATACTGCCGTATCGGCAAAACTGATTTTGCAACCACTTTGATAGAAAATACGAACTGCAAAATTTGGCCAAAATATGATGTTTGGGAGAGGTATTCTGAGTAGATTGACCCCATTATTTAATATAGTCCATTAATTCTAAATTACTTTCTAACGATGATATTTAAAATACTCATTATTTGTAAATGATAGACTTTATGTAATTTTCACCCGGTTAGCCGAGGCGACCGTAAAATGTTGTCCGGGCACTCTCGGACAAAGCGATGCCTGGCTCAGAATTGTAAGCTAGAACTACAAGTATTCTTTTTCTAACCCCAACGGTTGGTGTAACCCTATGAATTGAATTTCGACCCCTAAATAAGACTAAAGTTCCAGGTTCCATAGTAAGAATATCTGGAGAAACTGATGCAGTCAGTAGTTTTTGTACTCCGTCAAAATTCATCTCATTTTCTTCTGAATTTCGAAAATCTTTTATATATTGAAACTCGCCACCCCCAACAGGACTTTGCAATAAAAGTGTTATTGCAAACTCTGAATTATCAAAATGCCAATTTAGTTCCTGTCCTTCGCCAGCATAGTGAACATTTATTGATGATAATGGATCCTCGTACGGGAACAGGGAAGGCTCACCAACTACTTTTGCAATAAACTTTTTAAATAATGAAGAGCTGTACAGTTGCTCAAGTTTTGATCCTGAAGGAATTTGATCAGTACAAATACAACCTTTTGAGGACACTAATTGTTTATTAATAACGTGATCAGAAGCATAATTAGTATCAATTTTTGTAAGATAAACATTATGAGTAGAATCTGTGTAATACGCCTGAGATGCACAATCTTCTGCCTCTGCCACGAGTTCTATCAGAGTTTTGGCGTTTAGAAAATTTGGCAAAGTCAAAACACCTCTTTGATCGAGGTCTTTCTTACATTCAACGGCAAAATCAATGTTTAACAAATCATAACTTTGTTCATTAATTATATGGTTTAAATCTGTCACTCTTTCCATGTTGTATTTATCCATTAAAACTGAATTTAAAGCTAACCTTAAAATACGTTTACCAATTATATTTAATACAAAGCTATATTCCTAGGTACCGAATTTATACCAGGTTAGAAACCAATTATTTTACATTGTTTCAAGCATCTTTTATCTTGACAAATTTACTCAGAAATACTTAGTTGAGTTTTTAACCTAATGTGGATTTAGTAAATGAAAAAATTTGTCGCCACCTCACTATTCTTTGTTACACTTTTTTTTAGTTCACCTATCTTCGCATCGGAAGTTAATATTTATTCATATCGTCAACCTTTCCTGATTGAACCATTAACAACTGCATTCACAGACAAAACTGGAATAAAAGTGAATATAGTTTACCTAAGAAAAGGTATGATTGAGCGTATGAAAGCGGAAGGAAAGAGAAGCCCCGCTGATGTGGTACTGACTGTGGATATTTCGAGGCTGTCTGCCCTAGTTGAAGCAGGACTTACACAGCAGGTGGTCAGTCAGATCCTTTCAACTAATGTCCCAGAAAAGTATAGAGACCCTGCCGGTCATTGGTTCGGCCTTACAACCCGAGCAAGAATAATTTATGTAAGCAAAGAGCGGGTCCGTACTGGAGAAATCAAAAGTTATGAAGATCTTGCGGACCCGAAATGGCGCGGGAAAGTTTGTACTCGTTCAGGTCTAAACGCTTACAACCTGGCACTAACTTCCGCAATTATTCATCATCATGGTGAAGACTATGCCAAAAAGTGGTTAGATGGTTTTAAGCAGAACCTAGCTCGAAAACCCCAAGGTAATGATAGAGCCCAAGTAAAAGCAATATGGGCAGGAGAATGTGATCTATCTATCGGTAATACCTACTACATGGGGAAAATGCTTAAGGATCCTGAGCAAGCTGACTGGGCAAAGAGCGTCAACATAGTTTTCCCAACATTTGAAGGTGGAGGGACACATGTAAATGTATCTGGCATAGGAATGGCAAAATTTTCTCCAAATAAGGACAATGCGTTAGCGCTTATGGAATTTCTTAGCTCAGGCGAGGCACAAGAAATTTATGCAACTGCCAATTTTGAGTATCCAATAGCACCAGGAACCAAAGTAGATGACTTGGTGAAAAGTTGGGGGAGTTTTAATGCTGATACTGTTAATTTGATGACAATAGCAAAGTTACGGAAAAAAGCCTTGAAGCTTACCGAGATAGTAGATTTTGATGGCTGAAGACCGTAAAATACTGAACAACTTAAATCGGTGAATTACACCAATAGTAATATACCTAACAGAAAAGCTAGTTCTGCCAGGAAGGCAGTAGCTCCAAGTACATCGCCGGTAATGCCACCAAGGTAAAGTTTTGCCCTGAAACCACACCATAGAGATATTAGTAAAGCAAGTATAATACCTGTTGCTAGCTGAGGTATCGTAAAAATAAATAAACATGGTACGAACCATATTAAGAAACAAAATATTTGACGACTGTTGTTCCCCAAAAAAGAAATTGTGGCAGGTCCCGCGAATTCTGAAACTGGGAAAATACGACGATTGATCATAATAAATCCTTTCCCTACTGCTAAGCTTGCACCCATTAGCAAAAATAGCCAAAGCCCAGTTTCCACTAAACTTGAAACCAGCAGTATGCGGATAATTAATGCTATTGATAAAGCCGAGACGCCGTAAGTCCCAAGTCTACTATCATGGATAATATTGCTTATTTTTTTTCCATCACCGCCTGCACCGAAACCATCGGCCATATCTGCCAAGCCGTCTTCATGATAAGCACCGCTTAGATAGATACATGATGCTATTGCGATAGTACAACTTAGAAGAACTGGTAAACCTAAAAATAGCAAAATCTGACCGAGAGCGCCCGATATCAGGCCTAGCAACCAGCCGGCGAGCGGAAACGCCCAACTGGCACGTTTTAAGTCTGGAGCTTCATCAGAAAAATTTGTCCACGTTACTTTAATGCGTGTGAACTGCATTACAACAGCCATAAAATCAACAAAATTCTCCTGGCGATATAGACGTTTCATATCAAGACCCTAAAATTCTTTACTAGTTTATTTAAATATATCAGTGGATTCCAGCTCTATTAAAGTAATTCACAACCATACCATCATTCAAAAAAATAAATTCACTCATTGATAAATTATCAACTTGAAAACTTAATGCTGATTTTCCAATTAGCGTTGATAAGACAGCACGAATAGTACCAGCGTGAGCGACAATTATGCCGTAATCTTGAGACCCGATTTTGTTGAGAATTTCCTCTAGAACAAGATTCACACGTAGGCTCATCTCGTTAAAACTTTCTCCATTGGGAGGCTGAAAATCGGCTAACTCTTCACTCGAAAGCGTTCCGATATTAGGTATCTCATCGTAAGAAATACCCTCCCAACTCCCAAAATGCTGCTCCCTTAACCCATCAAACTTTACAGATTTTATGCTCGGAAATAAAAAGTTGGCAGTCGTTAAACATCTATTTGCCTTGCTCACATATAATTTAAACTTAGTGGGTACCAAATTTCTAATATTTTCTATTTCCCGAATTGTAGGGGGCCGGCACGCTACTTCTCTCGAGCCATAAAACAAGCCATCAGAAATTACTGGCGCATGACGTATTAATATTAATTTTTTACCTAAATATGTTTTCAAAGTAGTTTTCTATTAAACTTCTAAATTAATTATGTTTATCATAAGATCATGACTATTTCATTTTTCATTGGTGGTGCAAGATCTGGTAAGTCTAAATCAGCAGAAATTCATACTTTAAAATTTGGATCGCCAGCAACTTATATTGCTACATGCGAAGTGTTAGACGAAGAAATGGCGCAACGAGTTGAAAAACACCAAGCACGTCGTGACGAAAGCTGGTCTACACTCTTTACTCCACTCAACTTAGCCGATGAGATCCAAAAAATTGGATCAAATAAGCCCATTTTGGTAGATTGCCTAACGCTTTGGCTATCAAATCATCTATTAAAGAAAAATGATTTGGAGAGAGAAATCGATGAACTGGCTAATTCATTAAAAAATTCAAATGCTAATATTGTACTCGTCAGTAACGAAGTTGGGACCGGAATTGTTCCCGACAATGCATTAGCAAGAGAATTCAGAGATAACGCAGGCTTTATGAACCAGAAGATAGCCTCAGTATCAGATGAGGTATATTGGGTTGTGGCAGGAATTCAGACCCAGATTAAATAACACTAGGTTAATTATCTGAAGAGTCAGTGCAGGGTTTGTCCATCAAATGCAGAATTAGATAATCGACATTTTGACGTAATATCTCTAAGTGCAAGTCCAAAATCTTCTGCCAAAGCTGCTAATATATGAGCTTTTTCAGGTTCAACTATGGTCATGGCTATCATAAGGGCATCCTCACGAGCACCTTCTGATGCATACCCTATGAAATTAGCGAAACAAGATTCATCAGCTCCAAAACATTTGCAGTCCAAACCATGTCTCATTAATGGACGCCTACCATTCTCTACGCATAGCCTACAAAGAGCCTCAAAGCTCTGCGTTATTTCCGTTCCCCTCGCAGAGCCAAAAACGATTTGGAAGTCTCTTGCAATCGCAGTCTGCGCTTCCAAACTTTGGCACCATAAGCGGAGATAGGTTATTGCGGTAGATTCTATCGGCCCCAGCTCCGACAAAAACCCAACTGGAGCTCCACCCCGAGATATCTCAGGTGTTCTCATTTTGTCAAAATCAGCTTGATAGCTTTTGTGATTCGTAGTGTGTAATGCTTGCCTGCTAGCGTTATGGTGGCCACTTTACCGCCATTAGTAAGTTCTAATGCATCGTAAGTCGGCACTTCCTCAACCACAACGTCGCCTAGTGCAATATCATCATTTTTTACGTTATCTACAATATTTAAAGCCATGACATACCCCAATCTCTGTCTTCAACTCGGTCAATTAGCCACTCTAATTGCCATACTTCTGATCCACCTAACGCACTGAAAACACTCAGCACTTCCTGAAAATCTGTGGCAGGCTCTTCTTCATTTTGGTCCCAACTATCCATCTTTTGTGTCCCTCGTTTTAATTGTGGAGAGTTGCTTGCAAAGATTCGAGCTGGCTGAATTAATTCTTGATTTATTTAATCAGGAATGTCAATCCTGATTATTTTTATCAGGTTTATTGACAAAGTAGATAATAATGTTGATAGAAATAGTCAGTTTTACTGTTTTCGTCAAAATAGGAGAAATCGATGATTATGAAAAAGCTCAAAATGACCACAGCAATTGTTGCAGTAGCACTAACCGGCTCTATGGCACTTTCTGATGGATATGGACCATTTCCAGTAACTCTTAATGGTTATTCTGGAGACAAAACGAATACCGTCTCTTACTCAGGTCAAGCTGCAAGACATGTGCTAGAGCAAAGCCTAAAAAAATTAGCCGGCAAGGGAAACGGTGGTGGTAACGCTGCTGCTCTTGAAGCACAAATGCTTTCATACTTTAACGGTTCAGATGAAGACCTTCCAATAATTGCTCCAAAATCTAAAGACGGTTTTAAAATAAAACAGACGTCTTTGCACCAAATTTCAAAAGGCAAGAATATTTCTGGTAAGTTTTACGACGGAGCAATGCCCGCATGGCCCGGTAATATGTCTGGAAAAGATGTGGCATACAATATGATAAGTATGGCAGCAAAAGCTAATAAAGGCTTTGATGCGGAGACTGGTTACGACTGGGCGCAATTAATCTCAAAGTATACCATGGGAGCAATGGCGTACAATCAGGCTGTAGATAATTACCTCGATGAGAAACTCAGTGCTGAGAAAAAGCCTAATAATAAACCATACAAAGATGGAGCTCATTACACCGGGAAAGAGCATTCTTGGGATGAGGCATTCGGATATTGGGGAGCTGCTGCTCATCAGCATGGGTTCGATCCAAATAAAGTTTACGAAATCGCAAAAATGAAAAACCAAGGTGTCGCCGACAAAAATGGTGACGGCATGGTTGACCTAAAATCAGAATACGTGTTTGGACCAACGTATTACGCTGCGGCGTTTGATAGATCAGGAACCAAATCTACTGATTACACAAATACTATCTACAATGCCTTTCTTGATGGCCGTAAATTGATTACAGCTGCGGCTGGAGATGCTCTCTCTGATAGTGAGCGATCTCAGCTCAAGTCATACGCCGCATCTATCGAAGAGAATTGGGAAAAGGTTCTCGCAGAAGCGGTATTCAAATATGCGGGTTCGGTGTATAAAGATATAAACAAAATGAAAGATTTAAGTGGTGATGATTTGAATAAAGCTTACCGAGCTTATGCAAAACATTGGGGCGAGTTGAAAGGTTTTGCCATGGCTATGCAATCTGGTAAGAGCAACCTTGGAGCAACCGCTACAAAAATGAATGATCTCATGGGTTTTGGGCCTGTAACATTAAATAACACTTATGTTACCGGCATGGACGCTAATGGTAATTTCGTTATGGACCGTAAAAGATCTTGGTCTGACTATCAGTTACACATGCTTAACATACAGCAAATGATGGTTGATACATTTGGTGTGAAGTCTCGTGTAAATGACGGATTAGGTGATCTGCAAGCACTGTCAGACAAGTTAGATTCTGCTAGTAGTGCGGAAACTGATTAATATACAAAGTAATGGTGAGGGCGTTTTATATGCTCTCACCATAGCCAAATTGATAGCCAAATATGGATGATATTAACCTTCTCGACTTTTTTTTATCCGACTTTGTAAACCCGAAAAAGCGGGTATTTACTGGTTACTTAATACTATCCGTATTGTTAGCATTTCTGTGGCTAATTTTAATCAAGCGTCAATCACTAAATAATGCTCTCAAGAAAATATTTGACAAAAAAATTATCTGGTCTGGATCTGCAAAAGCCGATTATAAGCTCTTTTTGATAAATAGGATATTTACCTTTTTCGTTTCACCTTTATTGATTTCACAAGTCGCTATATCTACAGCGATATATCTGTTCTTACACAGCGTTGAATTTTTTAATCAGAATTTATTCGTAAACACTCCTTCGAGTGTGATAATTGCACTGTTTACGATCTCACTTTTTATAGTTGATGATTTCTCAAAATATTTCGTCCACCGATGGATGCATAAAATTCCTCTTCTTTGGGCAATCCACAAGGTGCATCATTCAGCTAAAACTATGACTCCAATTACCGTTTATAGGGTACACCCATTAGAAGGAGTACTATTTTCTCTACGCAGTATCTTCGCTCAAGGAACAGTTATTCCAACGTTTTTGTTTTTTTTCGGCACTGCGGTAGATCTTTATACAGTTGTTGGCGTAAACATTCTTGTATTCTTTTTCCACGCTACGGGATCAAATTTGCGCCACAGCCATATAGATATTTCATATTGGAAATGGCTGGAACATGTTTTAATTTCACCGTCACAGCATCAAGTACATCACTCAATTGCAGAAGAGCATTATGATAAAAATTTTGGTGCGGCATTGGCAATATGGGATTGGATATTCGGATCACTCCACTTATCGCAAAACAAGGGGGAAGTTGTGTTTGGACTTGACGCTTATGATAGCGGAAAAGAAGGTAAAATAACCGATCTTTACTTAGAACCAATCTACGAAATAGCCAAAATTTCAAAAGCATTTCTCATAAAAATGTTATTTGGAATTAAACGAAGAGTTATTGGACGAAAGAACCGCTTCTTGGGTCAAACAAAAAGAAGTAAATCTTAAATTAGACCCTCCATTCAGCTTAATAAAATATTTTGGTTGATTAATGCAAAATACAGAATAATTGTCGATGTAAGTTAACTATAACTAAAAAAACGCTACACCACGACCCAACACCCTTGAGAGACCTCCATGAAAAAAATTAATGACTTCGGATTTGGGACTCAAATCCGTAAATCGCCCTTCTTTGACGCAACTGTAAATTGGGGTGCTACAGGATTTTCTGTTTACAACCACATGTATATACCCAGAGACTTTGGAGACCCAGAAGAGAATTTCTGGAACCTAGTTAATGACGCAATCCTCTGCGATGTTTCCGTTGAAAGACAAGTGGAAATTTCGGGACCTGACGCAGCAGAATTTGTACAATTTTTAACGCCCCGTGACCTATCTAAAATGAAGGTTGGTCAATGTAAGTACATACTAATCACAAATGAAGATGGTGGGCTTTTGAACGATCCCGTTCTTTTACGCCTAGCAGAAGATCGTTTTTGGATTTCTTTGGCAGATAGTGACATTTTATTATGGGCCCAGGGTGTCGCAGTAAACACTGACTTTGATGTTAATATTTTTGAACCAGATGCTTCACCCCTGCAATTACAAGGTCCAAAGTCACGCGACATTATGGTGCAATTATTTGGTGATAGCATCTTAGACCTCAAATATTATTGGCATCGAGAGTATAAGTGGAAAGGTATTTCGTTAATTGTTTCACGTACAGGCTGGTCTAGCGAACTTGGATACGAGATCTTCCTGACAGATCAAACGCAGGGAAATGAGCTTTGGGATCACATAATGTCAATCGGAGAACCTATGGGTCTTAAGCCAGGGCATACATCATCAATAAGGCGAATTGAAGGAGGTATGTTATCTTATCATGCCGATGCAGATATTACCACAAACCCGTTCGAGTTAAGGCTTGATAGGCTTGTTGATCTTAAGTCGCCTCACAAGTTTGTTGGGAAACAAGCACTTCTAAAAATCAAAACTCAGGGCGTGAAAGTAAAACAGGTTGGCCTTGCACTTGAATGTGATCCTCTTTCAGGCCCCAATACTCAGTTTTGGACGATCAGAAAGGATGAGCAAAAAGTAGGAAAAGTAACATCAGCCATCTACTCACCTAGGCTCATGAAGAATATAGCTCTTGCAATGGTGTCCATTGAATACAACGGTGTGGGCGTAAAACTAGATGTTGATACCCCAAATGGATCATTTGCCGCGCGGGTCGTTGATTTACCTTTTTATGATCCAAATAAGAATATTGCAAAAAATTAGACCACCTAACTCGTGTAAATTATTAATTTTAGTATCTCATGCACTGTGCTTATCCTTTGATACAGCCTAGTGCTTCTTCTATACTTTCGGCAAGTAAGGTTGTGACACTTTGGATTTCGTCTTCATTAATAATATAGGGGGGCGCTAATAGTACGTGATCACCTATTTTCCCATCAGCCGTACCAGACATAGGATAACATAATAGACCCCTATTTTTTGCAATCAATTTAATCCTCCTTGCTAAATTATCAGAAGAATGAAATGGCTCTTTAGTTTTTTTATCTTTAACGATCTCCAACCCATAAAATAATCCTCTGCCCCGAATATCACCAACGTGAGAGTGTTGGCCAAGCTCAGTATATAATGACTGTTCAAGGTGAGCCCCTAGACCTGAAACCTTTTCTAAAATGTTGTCTTCAAGCAAAACGTCCAAAACTGCATTAGCTGCAGCCGCCGCCAAGGGATGCCCAATATAGGTATGACCATGTTGAAAAAACCCAGAACCATCTTTAATTGCTGAGTAGATTTTATCAGTACAAATAGTAGCTCCTATTGGCTGATAACCAGCACCGAGACCTTTTGCTACGCAAACAATATCAGGGGCTATCGATTCCTGTTCATAAGCGAAAAGTGTCCCAGTACGCCCCATACCACACATCACTTCATCTAAAATTAGGAGAACGCCATTATGATTACAAATTTCTCGGATGGTTTTAAAATATCCATCAACCGCCGGAACGGCGCCTAAAGTTGCGCCAACAACAGGTTCCGCCACAAATGCCATTACGTTTTGAGAACCAAGCTCTTCAATCTTATGTTCCAATTCATTAGCTACACGCTGCCCAAATTCGAAATCAGTTTCATAATCATACTTTTCTCGGTAGGCGTAGCAAGGTGCTATATGATGCGTATCAATCAACAAGGGTGCAAATTGTGAACGTCTCCATTCATTCCCACCTACCGCCAATGCGCCAAGCGTATTTCCATGGTAGCTTTGTCGCCTTGCAATAACATCTTTTCTACAAGGCTGACCAGTTTCGAGGAAATATTGCCTGGCCAATTTCAAAGCAGCCTCTATTGCCTCTGAACCGCCTGAAACCAGATAAACTTGGCTTAAATCACCAGGTGCATTAGAGATCAATTTTGTTGCCAATGTCTCGGCAGGTTCAGAAGTAAAAAAAGAAGTGTGTGCGTATGCCAAGCTATCCAACTGTTTATGAAGTGCACTAATTATTTTAGGATGCGAATGACCTAAACAAGAAACAGCGGCACCACCTGAGGCATCTAAGTATTTCTTACCAGTTTCGTCAAAAAGAAAGCAACCTTCGCCTCCAAAAGCTATTGGCAATTTATCCTGTGTATGCCTGGGAAAGATGTGGCTAACCAATTTACATTCCTAAAATTGCTTTGTTTTGTCTTTCTT
This sequence comes from uncultured Rhodobacterales bacterium, assembly GCA_963999845.1. Lineage (GTDB taxonomy): Bacteria > Pseudomonadota > Alphaproteobacteria > Rhodobacterales > Rhodobacteraceae > Salinivivens. Next base: position 73,234 of record CAXEVV010000002.1, read on the forward strand.
TTATTAAATTTTTAATGACGGAGAACATATAGGATTAGACGGCTTAAGATCTAAATTAATAATTACTCTGGCCATGGCAATGAATATGTTTTTACATTTGTGAAAAACCGCATTGCTTCTATTACTCCTTCTTTAACAGCATTGCCGCTATCCTTAATTCCACCAAAAGGTGACATTTCAATCCTATAACCAGGCTGTTCCCAAATATTACATGTACCCACATCCAAGCTATTAATGTATGTGATCGCTCTATTTAAGTCATTCGTGCATACTCCAGAGGACAATCCAAACTGTGTACTGTTTGATATACTTATAACTTCTTCATCTATATCGGGAACTCTAACAATGGGGATTATAGGGCCAAAGGTTTCTTCCATAACCAACTCACTGTCGTGAGGAACCTTATCAACAACTATCGGAGGTAAAAGAGCGCCTCTTCTACCTGGATGATACAATATCTCAGCCCCCTCCTTCTCAGCCTGAATTACTCGTTTTTCAAATAATTCAGCTGCTTGTTCATGGATCACACAGCCTAACTCAGTGTTCGGATCTTGGGGATCTCCATATTTAATTTTCTTCGCTTTTTCGAGAACAAGTGGAACAAAAACATCAGCTACACTTTCTTGCACTAAAATGCGCTTTATGGCTGTACACCGTTGACCAGAATTCCCAGTAGCGCCTGCTACAGCAATTGTAGCCGCCTTTTCCAAATCACTTCCTGAAAGATCATTACAAACAATCAACGGATCGTTGCCACCAAGCTCAAGAGCTTGCCTTTTATATCCAGCTTTGGATGCTATCAACTTACCGACTGGCACGCCACCAGTAAAAGTTATAATATCAATGTGTTCATTGAGCATCATTTCCTCACCAATATCCTCTGGAAGCCCAGTTACAATCTGAAACATTTCTGGAGGTAACCCTGCCTCATAAAGAATATCAGCTAGGGTTATTGCTGTGAGCGGTGTAAGTTCAGTTGGCTTACATACCATGCAGTTATTAGTAGCGATAGAAGGAGCTATTTTATGACTTACCATGTTCAGTGGATGATTAAATGGTGTAATAGCACTTATTGAACGTACAGGCTCTCTCTTTGTGAAAATTTTTCGCTCTTTACCATTATGCGTTAAGTCACAGGAAAATATTTGCCCATCATCATTCATTGCTTGTGCTGCTGCGAATTGGTACACGTCTTGCGCACGTTTTGTTTCATAAATTGCATGCTGATGGCATATGCCTAACTCCAGAGTTAGCCACTTGGCTAGATACTCTTGTCTTTCGCCAATTAATTCACCAGTTCTTCGAAGAATTTGACTACGCTCATATCTACTAAGTGAGGGCTTATAATCTGAGGCTATTTTAAATGCTTTGGCGGCATGTTCCGAAGTGCCAGCAGGTACCGTACCGACCACCTCGTTTGTATAGGGGTATCTCACTTCAATGACTTTTTCTGTAACGACTTTTTCTCCGCCGATACGCATTCCCTCATGGCGTATATCTTTTTTTTCCATTTCTTAGGTTCCTTTATGAAGCTGCTGCTTGTGTTGCGTAGAAAAATGCATCAAAATTTCTCAGTTCAGGAGCGCTCGGTAAATCCATAACCTTATTTACGATAAATGGTACTTCCTGCTCCGTTAAACCACCATGGGATCTAAGTGGTTCTTTTAATGCTGCAAGATCATGCCGATCCTCACTTGTCCCTATTGTAAGGTTTTCAGTGGAGATCATAACTATGTCGCCAATTCGGTCGCCTGGCAAATCGTAAGTGGCAATAGCCTCTTCTTTGCTAATAACCTGTAAAATTTCCGGGCAGGAAGCAATTTTATTGATTAGACTATTAATATCGCAGTTATCGGGTAAGTATGCCGTCGCAAAAGAGCCAAGGGCGCCATGATGAACAACATAAGGATCAGTTATTGGCAAAATAACTCTCGCCTGTCCAATGCCTAGCCATTCATCCATCTTATCTTGCATGTAAATGACCGCTGGCTCCTTATTATTGTCATGCTTAGGCTTCATTCCATGATCTGCTGTGACTACTATTGCCGCATCGAATTTTTGTAATTCGCCTAAGTAGCGGTCGAACATTGCATAAAAGTCTTTGGCTCCCTGCTCTTGTGGAGAAAATTTATGTTGCACGTAATCTGTTGTTGATAAATACATAATGTCTGGTTTCAGTTCATTCAGAATTTTAATACCAGCAGCAAAAACAAACTCTGATAATTCTGCCGAATACACTTCTGGAACAGGCATCCCCAACCACTCACTAGCATTTTCAACCCCGTTATTGGCCATAGATGTTTCATCTGCGCGCTCAGCAGAAAATGCAATAGCACGACCCTCATCAAATTTTAAGCCAGCGCTTAACAAAGCACGAAGCTTATCTTTCGCTGTAACCATTGCAACACGTGCTCCTGCTTCATAAAACTTAGAAAATAACGTTGGCGCTCGTAGGAAACGCACATCGTTCATCATCACCTCTTCTCCAGTATCTGGGTCAAAGAGATAATTACCGCATATTCCATGCACTTTAGGGGGACGCCCAGTAGCAATCGACAAATTATTAGGGTTTGTAAAACTAGGGATAACAGAATGAGCAATGCGGTCTGTACCTGTTTCACGCATCATCTTTAAATTTGGCATTAATCCTTCACCTATCGCTACTTCCAAGTATTCTGGCTCACAACCATCCAGGCAGATTGCGATTGCACACCTTTTTGGCATTGAATATGTTCTTTCGTTAGCAATTACATGGGGTGCAAGTGTCATAAAAATTCCTTTTTAGATAATTAAAATTAAGACTGAAGCAACTTTCTTTCTTCCAAAGCTTTAGTTGGAGGCGAGGCATCAGTAACCCCCATTTTTTGAAGGCTTTCGTTTGCCGCATCCACGACTTTCAGCATAGTTTGGTCATCCATTTGCCCAATACAACCAATTCTGAAGCTCTCGACTACAGTAAGTTTTCCTGGATAGATAATAAACCCTTGTGATTTCATCAAATCATAAAATTGAGTAAAATCAAAAAGAGGGTCTTTTGGGCAGAAAAAAGTGACGATTATTGGTGACAGCCAGCGTTCACTTAAAAGAGTCTCAAATCCAATTGATCTCATCCCGGTCACCAGAGTATCTCGATTTTTAGTATACCTAGCGCCTCGCCCACTGACCCCACCTTCTTTGCGGTGAGCCTCTAGGGCCACTAAAAACGCAGCTAAAGCATGTGTTGGCGGCGTGTAACGCCATTGCCCAGTTTTATTCATGTGAGACCACTGATCATGAAGATCTAAGCAAAGAGAATGGCTATTCCCTTTCGCCGCTTCTAAAGCAGACTTTCGAGCGAGAATAAAACCAAAGCCTGGCACACCCTCGATGCATTTGTTAGCCGAAGATACTATCGCCTCATATTTTATTTTATCAGGTTCTACTGGAATTGCGCCAAATGCAGACATACTATCTACAAGTAGCTTTCTCCCCGCCTTATATGTGGCGGCTGATATTTCCTCTATTGGATTAAGAATACCAGAACTCGTTTCACAATGTACTGCAACCACATGAGTAATATCTGAGTCGTTACTAAGAATTTGAGAAACTTCTTCACCACGCGGCGGAAGATAATCCCCTTTGTCCAAAACAATACACTCACGTTTAAGGTAATTTAAAGTCTTTGCCGCTCGTTGACCATACGCACCATTTGACAAAACTAGTACTTTACCGGTCTTTGGAACAAATGAACCGAGCATTGCCTCCACTGAAAAAGATCCACTTCCTTGCATAGGAACACAATCAAAACTTTCATTGCCGTTCCCTAACATTTGTATTAGCCGGTCTCTCATTTTTTGGGTCATTTTCCGAAAATCCCCGTCCCAACTCCCCCAATCTTTTAGCATAGCAGCCTTAGCATCATAAGAAGTTGTAAGTGGGCCAGGAGTTAAAAGAAAAGGTTCACCTAATCTTGGCGCTTCTATATTTGGCTTCTCCAAGGACATAAAATAGCTCCGTTTTTATACCTGTACTAATTATTACTTTTGAGACATATATATGTAAAATTGATAATACTTATATATGTATAAGATAAGCCTATAATTAAGTTGTGGTACAAGGTTGAGACATAGTCAATTAAGAGCATTTCATTTCGTTGCTATCTATGGCAGCTTTTCGGTTGCGGCTGAGAGGCTCAAAATCAGCCAACCAGCTGTATCGGAACAAGTAAAAAAATTAGAACAAAATTATGATACTCTCTTAATTAGACGGCAAAATAAAAAGATTACGCTCACCGATGAGGGTAAAAAAATCCTATTACTAACAAAGCAACTGTTCGAAGTAGAACAACAAATTGAAGATTATATTTCGGAGAGCGGGCAAGAATTAGCAGGCAGTATTAGAATTATTGCAGATTCTGCATCGCACGTACTTAATATTTTAGCCGCGTTCCGAAAGAAATATCCAAAAGTAAAGGTTATTCTCAGATCCGGAAACTCTGAAGAAGTTGAAAATACACTTAGATCATTTAATTCAGAAATTGGGATCATGCCTAACCTAAGCAAAAAATTAGATATTGGTATGAAGTTCCTCGGAAGTAGTAAGATTATTGTGTTTGGCCAACCCGAGTATTTCGACACAGGTAAAAAAATACTCAAAATGGTGGATTTAACAAAACTCCCAATAATTTTCAGGGAAAAGGGGTCAAACACCCGGAAAATAATTGAAAAGGAAGCTAAAATACAGGGAGTAAATCTTAAGCCAATAATAGAAGTCGAGGGCCGTGAGGCTATGAGAGAATTAGTTGCGTCAGGCGCAGGTATTGGTTTTGTCTCTGAGGCCGAATTTGTGGCAGATACTAGGGTGATGAAAGTCAATATTCAGGGTGATAATTTAATAATGAACGAAACCGTTGCGTTTCTCAAGCAACGTAGTAATGTTCGGGTAATCAGGGATTTTCTATCATTAGTGGACAAGCACATCTCAGTGAATAGTACTTAATATTTGTGCCATTTTTTTTACTAATTTTGGCATACGTTTTCGCTGCACACCAGAGAAACCAAGAATTAAAGCTGATCTCTCGATAGGCGCCAAGCAGTATACTGATAGGGGTAAACTTTCTATTCCATTATTTAACAAAGCCCTATATGCAATTTCATCGTCTATACCACTTTTTAAATCAGCAATGATGTGCATCCCGGCATCACTACTTTTGAAGCTTAAAACATCAGAGCAGCTTTCGCTTAAACACTCAATAAGAGTATCTCTCCTATCTCGATAAAGGCGCCGCATCTTTCTTATATGCTCGGCAAAACGCCCATCGTTAATAAATTGAGCAAGCGCTACTTCTGTAATAGGAGAAGCGTTTTGTCCCAACAAATTCATAGCTTTGGCAAAGGTTTCAATCAGCCACTCAGGAACGACCACATAACCGAGCCTCACAGCAGAACACAAAGCTTTTGAAAATGTCCCGACGTAAAATACTCGCCGTTCTTCATCCAAAGCACTGAGCGCGGGTAATGGGCGGCCACGATATCGAAACTCACTATCGTAATCATCCTCAATAATCCACGAATTATTGTTGCTGGCAAATTTTAGCAATGCCAGTCTGCGGGCCAAACTCATAGTTACACCTAACGGGTGCTGATGTGAAGGTGTGGCAAAAATCAATTTTGGAACCTCAAAGGTTCTTTTAGCATAATTTAAGTCTAAACCTTCAGGGTCGATAGGTACGGGCATGACACTTGCACCCATAGCTGTCATAACATCCCGCCCAGCAATATGACCTGGGTTTTCGTACCAAACAGTATCCCCAGATTGTAAAAGCGCAAAAGAAATTAGAACAAAAGCTTGTTGGGCACCCGACGTTATCACTATTTGATCGGCATCGACCCTGAGGCCTCTGGCATCAGCAAGGTGCTGGGCGATAGATTTTCTTAAATCTTGTGAACCGTTTAAGCTTCCATAGCCTAAATTATACCGATCACTGGCCGACATTGCATTGAATACATATTTGTTCCAACTCTTTACTGGAAACTTATCAAGCGCAGGCAATCCAGGCCTAAATGGTGCAGTCTTACCATACCTTATTGTAGCTTGTGATGAATTAATAGGGTCTACCCTATCGGGCAATTTACCTTCCACATCTGCAGGCTTAACCATGGCAGCTTTTAATTTTTTAAAACTAAAAAATTCAAGATCGTCACTCACAAACGTACCAGAACCAGTTCTGGATTTCAAATACCCCTCAGCTAGCAATTGCTCATAGACAGATTTGACAGTTATCCTAGAAATCCCCAAATCTTCAGCTAATTCCCGAGAAGATGGAAGTTTTTGGGTAGGTTTCAAAATACCTTCAAGTATTTGACTTCTGAAAAAATTTTCTAATTGTTTATATAATGGAGTTTTTAAAGTTTTATCAATTTCAACTGTTGATAAAAGCGCTCCACTGGCAGACTTAGGCATTCGAAATCTCTAATTGGGTATAAATTTTGATATAATTGGGTCTATAATATGAACCCACTTTATGCTTTATCTGTCTAAATGGAAACCCATTTCTATTGATTTGAGAAGTTTCTGAATTCTTGAGGTAACGTGGATAATTATAATGTTTGAAAATTTTAGCTTGTTCAAGCGAACTAACGAATTAGAGGGCAAGATTGATCAATTCTTTGATAAACTGGCCGAAGCTTCTGTAATATATAGACTCGCGGTAAGAGGTTACCTACGTGAGGGCGCGTCGGAAGAGTTCAAAGAGCGTTTAGAAACAGTAGGCGATTTAGAAACTCAAGCAGACGGGCTACGACGTGATATAGAGCAAAGCCTATATAAAAATATACTTATTCCCGACTCCCGTGGTGACGTACTAGGTTTGATAGAAACTGCTGATGATGTTTTGACATTATTCCAGAGCTCACTCTGGGCTTTTTATATTGAAAAACCAGTTATCCACGAACAATTTACAAATGGATACAAACGACTAACCAATATGGTAATAAAAGCAGTTGATGAATTGGCACTTAGTTGCAGAGCATTTTTTAGAAACCCTCACGCTGTGCCATCTCATAATATTAAAATCACTCTTTACGAGAAAGAAGCAGATAAAGTTAGCAGTGATCTTAAGGTGCAAATTTTTGAGTCAAAAATTAAGATGGTAGAAAAGCTACATCTTCGCGACTTTGTAAATGCTATAGACGGAATTGCAGATCATGCAGAGGATGTTGCTGATAGACTGTCAATTTACGCGATCAAAAGATTGACGTAATTGTGATTGACCCCCTCATTTTACTATTCTTATCCAGTGGTTTGTTTCTGGGATGGGCTCTTGGTGCTAATGATGCCGCCAACGTTTTTGGAACTGCAGTTGGAACAAAAATGGTTAGTTGGCGAAATGCCGCAATTATTTGTTCTATTTTTGTAATTCTTGGTGCAGTAATTTCTGGAGGTGGAACCTCGCACACACTGGGAAAATTGGGTGCTATTAGTGCGCTACCGGGTGCTTTTATGACTGCATTATCGGCAGGTTTCTCGGTATTTGTTATGACAAAGTCTGGACTGCCAGTTTCAACATCTCAAGCAATTGTTGGAGCTATTATTGGGTGGAACGCTTTTTCAAACCAAGCAACTGATACCGCTACACTAACAAAAATTCTGAGCACTTGGATTATTTGTCCATTGTTAGCAGCTGTAATCGCAATAATTTTGCTAAAGATATCAAAATATTTTGGCAGAAGGATAGGATTGAGCTTGATACGCTCAGACGCGTACAAGCGAATTGCTCTTGTTTTTGCTGGTGCGTTAGGAGCCTATTCTTTAGGTGCTAATAACATAGCCAATGTCATAGGTGTTTTTATACCTGTACAACCTTTACCTGACTTAACAATTGGATCGTTCTACTTTTCATCTACACAACAATTATTTCTTATTGGCGGGTTGGCTATCGCGTTTGGCGTATGCACCTATTCTAAAAAGGTTATGTTAACGGTAGGTAGTGATTTGGGACAGTTATCGTCAACTTCCGCCTTAATTGCAGTAGTATCTCACTCCATAGTATTGTTTATTTTCGCTTCTCAAGGACTTGAATCCTTATTATTAAGATATGGCCTCCCTACGATCCCCTTGGTCCCAGTATCAAGTTCGCAAGCAGTCGTCGGTGCAATATTTGGCATCTCAATTTTGCAAGGGGTTACTGCTGTAAAATGGCATGTTCTTGGAAAAATTATAATGGGCTGGATCGTTACACCAATCGTCTCAGGTCTAGTTTGTTTTATTGGATTATTTTTTCTGCAAAATGTTTTCGGTCTTGTCGTCATTTAGGACAAACCATTCTGAATCATAAAAATTGGGCTTAATAAATTTTCCAAAATGGGTCTATATACTACACCCATTAAGATTAGTTATATGAAAGGACTTTATCGGCGCGAAAACTATTTAGAATAAATATGATACTTTAATGTGTGAGAAGTTAAGGCAATTTTATGGTAATGATTGAAGACTACTCTTATCCAAATGGATTACAATTACTATCAAGTTGGCAGTCGGGCGACGCCAAAAGTCGCGAAACTATGCAAGGAATATTTGATGCGGCGCTTTTAGGAGAATTTGACGAAAACTTTTCAACCCTCGCCCCGAATGATGAGATCCACTCTACCGCGTCAGTTCATATGTTAGCTTTGTCTATTCTGAACGATCTTTACGGGGTACAGTCAAAAGAGTACTACTGTACGGATCCATATAGATACGTTCGAGCGAACTTGACGGTTGGTAGACTGTTAGGTGTCAAAAAGCTTTACATGACTTGGGCACTTTACGCGTTTTCATGTGAAGCAGTTGGTCAAAAAATGATGTACCCAGACAAATTTCCACCTGGATCAGACCCTGACGAACCCCTTATAAATAAAGAAAACTGCTTTTTATTAAGTACACCTGACTTTGAGAGCGGCATTCCTAAAATTGTAGATGACATTTTAAGGGTTACTGAAGAATTAACCGGTATGGATCCCTTGCTGCAAATCTCTGCTCCTTATAGTTTGGCAGCTGATATTTATGGTCAAGAACCCCTACTCGCTGATGTGGTCAACGACCCTGAACATGTAAACAAATTGCTAGACCATTTGGCTGATGAAATTTTAATACCTTGGATAGAACATCATTTGACCGTTTTCCCAAATGGTTGGGTCGAGCTATCCGATGCCTCTGGATCCCCATTTTTTATTGGTCCCGAAAATTGCAAATCTATGTCCATAAGATCGATACAGCGCATGGATTATGGAAATTTATGGAATGACCGAGTTTTTGACTGTAACTACCGCGGAGATCACGTTGCTAATGTTGCAAAAAAAACAAGAGGATCGCGCCGCAAACCCAGCCGAGCTAGTAACATTGCAAAAGTAGATCTTGAAGAATTAACAGATATCAAATTCAGTGTTTGTCGCAAATTCATGATGCGCCTTGAGGCCGACAAGGTTGATGTTAGTTTTTATAAAAATCAATCGTTAACGAGAAACATTCCGTTAACAACTGGGATTGGGTCTGCTGAGGTTGATAGGAATAGTATCGAAAACCTTGAATTAGCAAAGACCCTTTTAAGTACCGCAGCTGCATCGTATGTTTCTGCAATTAGGGAAGTCTGCGAGGGAATAGATCTACCCAAAAATAATTATGTGAATGAGCCTTGGCCAAGTCATTTATATTTTGAGGACGTAAATGGTGAGACACAGTTTGAATTAGTTGAACTGATTTTAAAGGAAGTTTACCGGCAGCCAAAATTTAAGAAAAAACTATCTTGGCATTCATAAAAAAATCTCAAGGTTTAATAAAAAATTGATCAGCTGCACGATTTTCTCCTAGTGTCTCTCGGCAAACAGTGGTGAAAGTATCTATCAACTTAGTGGGTATGGCCCTATTTGTCATTGCAATACCATACTGGGCGGCTGGTACGTCTTCCACTAAGGGCATATAAACTAACTCATTGCCATCGTAAGCACGCTCAAAGAGCGGCCTCATTATAAATATTGCGTATCCCTCCCCAGCTGCAACTAAACTTCGGGCAAGTTCGTACGATTTAGTTTGATACCGTACTTTTGGCCGAAGATTAAACTTCGAAAAAAAAGATAAAAAGAATTGCTGAGTAATTGGCAAACTGAGTGAGACCATATCCATGTCCACTAACTCCGTTAAAGAGACAGCCTGTTTTGAAGCAAGAGGATCTTTTTTTGACAATAATACGTAAGGCTTTGCCTCTATAAGAGTTTCAAATTCAATAGAAGGACTTGGCGACATGTTATAGGCCAATGCCAAATCTATACTTCCTTGCGACAACATGGTGTTCAGTTCACCCAGATCAGCTTCATGTACTTCCAGTGATATATCTAAAGCCCTATCTTTTAAGGCTTGTAAAATTAGTGGGATAATGAAAGCGGCGGTCGGGGTAAAACAGCCCAACTGAATAGTACCATTTATCGTATTACTTAAGTTTCTAATATTGTCTTCAAACTCTTCAGCACCTTCAATAAGTACTTTTGCTCTGGCAATAAATCGCTTTCCATCTGGTGTCAGGACTAATTTATTTGGTCTATCACGAAGAAATATTTTTAATCCGTAGTTCTGCTCAACCTTTTGAATTGCAGCACTAAGCGCAGGTTGTGATATTGAAATGAGATTAGATGCCGCCTGAACGCTTCCGTGTTCGGCGACTGCAAGAGTGTAAATTAAATGCCGATATGGGATCAATATAGATTTTCCTGATATTAAATCCAATTTTATCTGACTTTACAAATAATTGATACAATTGCAACCTATGAGTCGAATCAAAATGACGCGGCGTCAAAATTACGGTGCGGTGCGGTTCTACACTTACAAATTACAGCTAAGTGAAATCTGGGGGGAGACAATTTGGCAGGAATAACACTTCAAAGTGTCACTAAAGCATATGGTTCGCAAAGTGTATTAAATGATGTAAACCTTGATATTGCAGATGGTGAATTTCTGACGCTTGTGGGACCGTCAGGTTGTGGGAAATCAACCACGCTCCGAATAATTGCCGGACTAGAAAAACAATCAACGGGCGATGTATTCATCGACGGCAACATTGTTAACGAAACAAGGCCAAGCCAACGTGATTTAGCGATGGTATTTCAATCTTATGCTCTTTATCCACATCTAACCGTTCACCAAAATCTTCTGACACCATTAAAACTGCGAGATTTATCAGCTCTAGAAAGAGTACCATTATTTGGACATCTCATGCCGGAGCGTAGAAAAAAAATGTCAGCTATTTCTTCAGAAGTGCAGAAAGTAGCAGAGATTTTAAAAATAGAACCACTTCTAGATCGAAAACCAGGACAATTATCTGGAGGTCAAAGACAGAGAGTTGCGCTTGGAAGAGCAATGGTAAGAAACCCTGCAGCTTTCCTCATGGATGAACCGTTGTCGAACCTAGATGCAAGTTTAAGAGTGCACATGCGTGCTGAACTCTCAGAACTGCATAGAGAATTAAAAGCTACCTTTATCTACGTTACCCATGATCAAGCTGAAGCACTGACGATGTCTGACCGGATAGCCGTAATGATGGACGGGGATTTGCTGCAATTAGGGCCACCTGACGAAGTTTATGAAAATCCTAACGACATTAGAGTGGCAGAATTTATTGGAAGTCCTAAAATGAATATTTTACCTGCGACCTGCGATGAGAAAGGTGTAATTAGTTGTCTAGGTCAAAAAATAAAAGTCGCGCTGAAAAACATTAAAAATCAGTCTGTATCAATAGGAATCCGACCTGAACATTTGATATTGCAATCCCCGTCTAAAGCCTCTTTTACAGGGAAATTAACATACAAAGAAAATCTTGGGTCTGATGTATTCCTGCACCTAGATATTGGTGCAATAAATCAAAAAGTAGTTATTCGCACAGAACCACAGGAATCTAATTCTTCAAAAATTGGCGAAACAGTCTCTTTTGGTGCGAACCAAAATAAATATCTCGTATTCGATGAAAACGGCAAAAGGATCGATACAACAAGAGAGGGCAAAGTTTAATGCAAAACTCGAAAGTGCACTATTGGTTTATTGCTCCTGCATTAATACTAATGTTTATACTTTTGATTTTACCTGTTTTAGTTGCAGCTACACTTTCCATGACCGACTACAGCCTAGGAAACAGTTCATTTAATTGGATCGGTACAGAAAATTATGAGAAATTATTTTCTCGAAAAAGTTATGCCAAAATGTTTAGTGCATCGCTTACCTACGTTCTAATAGTCGTTCCAATTTCTGTGGCTCTGGGGCTAGGATCCGCCCTCTTAATATCCAGTCTGAAATTCGGCAATGAATTGTACAAAGCAATTTTCTTTTTACCGGTCATGGCAACATTGCTTGCTATGGCAATAGTTTGGGAATTTGCATTGAATCCTATAATGGGCGTAGTTAATGACATTCTTAGATCAGGGTGTGATAAGAAATTTATTTATGGCCTTTTATCCGGCGCCTGGTATGGAGCAGACCCTTTACAAAGTTGGTTCGGGTCATCGTGTGAGGATAGATTCCCGATATGGCTGGGAGACAAAAAATATGCCTTGGGAACTATTGCTTTTATTGGAATTTGGCAAGGTTTTGGCTTTAATATGGTTTTGTATCTGGCAGGCCTAACTTCGGTGCCACGTGAATTATACCAAGCGGCCCACATGGACGGTGCGGATAGCGCATGGGAACGCTTTAAGCTAGTGACTTGGCCCATGCTGGGTCCGACACACGTATTTGTTATAACAATATCATCCATAAGATCATTCCAAGTTTTTGATACTGTTGAGGCATTAACGGAGGGCGGACCATCTAAATCAACCTATGTGATGGTTTATGCAATGTTTGAAAAAGGCGTTCGACAAAATCTCTTAGGCATGGGGTCTGCAATAACAATTGTATTTCTTGCATTTGTCTTAATTCTGACACTTGTCCAAGTTTATTTTGTCAACAGGAGAGTGCATTACTGATGGTTTCAAGAGCTACATGGTTAGGTGAGTTTTTAAAACACAGCGTTTTGATAGCTGGTGCAATTGTGGTTCTTTTACCTTTTTATTTAATGCTTTCGTACTCTCTAAAATCCCCATCAGAAATCGAAACAAATACAGGGGGGTTTGTGGGCGCTCAGCAAATAATGACAGATAGCCGCTGTGTTAAGGCAGGAAATGCTGAAGAAAACTGCCAAATGAGACCAATTGTTTACAATTATACGGCAGCATTTAAAGAAGCACCACTTGTTCGTTACATGCTGAACGGCGTTTTCGTGACCGTATCGATTTTTATAATTCAGGTGATTGTTGCTTTACCATGTGCATATGCTCTCTCAAAGCTAAAATTCTGGGGCAGAGATGTTGTTTTTGGCTTAGTAATATTTTGCCTACTAATACCGGTTCATGCAATTGCATTACCATTGTACATAATGCTCGCTAAGGTTGGGCTCACCAACAGCTACGCTGCACTTATCATTCCATGGACTATTTCAGTATTTGGAATATTCTTGATGCGACAATTTTTTATGACCGTACCAGATGACTTAATTGATGCAGCTAGGATGGACGGTATGAGCGAATTTTCTATAGTATGGCAGGTAATGCTTCCAACTGCCATTCCAGCACTCTTAGCATTTGGTATTTTTTCTGTGGTTGCACATTGGAATGATTATTATTGGCCACGAGTTGTGATAACAGGCAATAAAGATTTGATGACACCGCCACTCGGACTTCGAATGTTTAAATCTGATATGGATGGTAATGAGTATGGGCCAATGATGGCAGCTACAACAGTAATTGTACTTCCACTAGTTATAATTTTTCTAATGGCCCAGAGACGTTTTATCGAAGGAATTACGATGACAGGAATGAAATAGGATCAGATATATTAAGAATGCCGGCGTGACGTCAAAGTCATATGTCGGTTAAACGCGGAGCCAAGATAAAATAGGGAAAAGTTTGGCTTCAAAACCAAGGAGGTAAAGATGAAAAACTTAACTAAACTTTCTGCAATTGCGTTAGCAGGTAGTGTCATGATGACATCTGCTAAAGCAGTAGAGATCGAAGTCGGATACGCTTATTCTTCTCTCTTCGATGTTACCATGGAAAGATTAATACCAGAGTTCAATAAGGCTCACCCTGATATCACAGTAAAATTTAGGGCAACTTATGAAAACTATGAAGACGGTACAAATACAATACTGCGTGAAGCGGTAGCTGGTGATTTGCCAGATGTTACTTTCCAAGGACTAAATAGACAGGCAATTCTTGTTGAAAAAGGCATTGCGCAGTCTTTTGAACCGTTCATTGCTAAAGAAGCAGATTTTGCAAAAGATGGCTATCACCAGGCGATGCTCGATTTGGGTACATTCAACGGTGAGGTATACGGCCTTCCATATTCTGTTTCATTGCCAGTTGGCTACTATAATATGGATAATTTGAGGGCAGTTGGAATAACTGAGCTTCCAACCACTTGGGACGAAGTGATTTCAGCTTGCAAAACCCTTATGGCAGATGGTCACAAAACACCTATGTGGTGGGGCTGGAGCGTCACAGGTAATTGGTTTTTCCAAGCCTTGATGTGGAGCCAAGGCGAACCAATTCTTAAAGACGGTAAGGTTAATTTCGATGGTGCAGCAGGTCTAGCAGCACTTGAACAAATGAAAAAGCTTTTCCGCGAGTGCGATATGCCTAACCTATCTGCTGGAGACGCAGGTGTACCGTTTAATTCTGGTGAGGTATCGATGTATTTCTGGTCAACATCAGCAGTTGGAGCAATTGAGCGCGCAAAAGGTGACTTTGAGCTAAAAACAGGTAAGTATCCTGGCATGGGGCAACCACCAAAGAGCCTGCCAGCAGGTGGGAACTCTGTAATGATGGTGTCAACTGGATCTGACGAGGAAATAGCTGCTGCTTGGAAATTTGTGAAATTTGCTACATCCGGTATTGGTGCAGCGCTAGTTGCAGAGACAACTGGTTATATTCCACCAAACAAAGCTGCTAACGATCTATTAACAGATTTCTATGCACAAAACCCAAATAAATATACTGCAGTTGAGCAGTCTGGATTGTTGGCTGATTGGATCGCTTATCCTGGTGATAACGGACTAGCAATTACCCAAGTTCTTTATGACGGAATGGAGAGCATCGTTACCGGGGACTCAAACGACATGGAGGCACTTCAGGAGGAACTAGTAGAGGAAGTTAACGATCTACTTCCTTAATTAGTCAAATAAAAAAAGCACCAGGGCAGTATTGCCCTGGTTTCTAAATTATTTCGACATAGGTAAAAAATGCATACAAATAAAAGCCTAGAACACAGACGAGATACGGCAGTAGCAAAAGCAATCGCCTACTCTGCAACTTTCGTTGCAGACAAAGCAGAAAATGCTGAAGTTTGGGACGTCGAGGGAAACCGTTATATTGACTTTTGTGGCGGGATTGGTTGTCAAAATACTGGCCATCGTCATCCCGGCGTAGTTAAAGCAATAAAGAACCAGTTGGACACGCTAACACACACTTGCTTTCAGGTAACGCCGTATGAAAGCTACATCGAGCTTGCAGAGCGCCTTAACGCAGTTTACCCAGGAAACTTCAAGAAAAAGTCGATGTTTTTTTCTGCTGGCGGTGAAGCTGTCGAGAATGCTATTAAAATAGCGCGCTATTACACTAAACGTCCCGCATTAATAACTTTCACTAACGGATACCACGGGCGATCTTATATGGGAATGGCACTAAGTGCTCGAATGGTTCCCTTCAAACAGGGTTTTGGGCCATTTCCTGGAGACATATTTCGCTTGCCTTTTCCCGATGACTTTCATGGTGTAGGTCTGGAAGATACTAAACGTGCATTCGAATTATTATTTAGAAGTGATTGCCCACCAGACCAAATAGCAGCAATATTTTTTGAGCCGGTACAGGGCGAAGGCGGATATAATATCGCATCACAGGAATTTGTAGAATATCTGAGGACAATGTGTGATGAGCACGGCATAGTTTTGGTCGCAGACGAAATTCAGTCTGGAATGGGCAGAACTGGGAAAATGTTTGCGATGGAGCATTATGGAATTGATCCAGACCTAACATGTGTTGGTAAAAGCATTGGAGGAGGCCTCCCTATATCAGGTGTTGTTGGGAAAGCGCATATAATAGACGAAATACCTCCAGGTGGGTTAGGCGGTACATTTGGCGGAAACCCAATAGCTTGTGCAGCTGCATTAGCAGTAATGGACGCTTTTGAGAGTGAAAATTTACTTGAGAGAGGCCTTAAAATGGGGGAGCTAATTGACCAGCATCTCAATAAAATGGCAACAAGAAATTCATTTGACTGCATTGGTGATGTAAGAAGGCTAGGTTGTATGAATGCCATTGAGTTGGTGAAGAATAAAGAGACGCGTGAACCTGATGGTGAACTGGCCGCAAAAGTTGCTCAAATTGCTCTTAAAAATGGACTTATTCTTGTGACAGCTGGACCTACAAGAAACGTTATAAGGTTACTTGTCCCGCTTACAGCCTCCACAGAAGTGGTTACTGAAGGTTTGAATATACTCGAAGCATCATTAGAGGAAGCTTGCAGATAAATTGGAGGCGTATCAAAAATGAAAATCAGAGCAGCCGTTTTACGAGAATCCGGTTTGCCTCGGCCTTATTCATCTTCAAGGCCGCTCAGTATAGAAGAAGTAGATCTTGAAGCACCACGAGAGGGTGAAGTTCTAATTCAAATAAAAGCAGTTGGCCTGTGCCACTCTGATCTCGTTGCGATAAGCGGAGAGCGTGGAAAACCTATGCCAATAGTTATTGGCCACGAGGCAGCTGGTATAATTGTAGAAATAGGTAAAAACGTTAATGACTTTGAGGTGGGTAACCACGTAGTACCATCTTACGTAGCAAGCTGCGGCAAATGCGACATGTGTAAAAACGGGCGACCCGCGCTTTGTGAACCAGCGACGATATCAAACGCGAAGGCCGTGCTTCTGGACGGCACAACAAGATTAAAAAAAGATGGTGAAATAATTCACCACCACTCCGGAGTAGCAGGCTTTGCCGAATATGCTGTTTTGCCCAAAGAGGCGCTTGTAAAAATAGACAAGCATATTCCATTCGAGCATGCGGCTCTTTTCGGTTGTGGAGTAGTTACCGGAGTGGGAGCAGTTATAAATACAGCAAACGCAAGAGAAGAAGATAGCATAGCTATTGTTGGGCTTGGCGGTGTAGGCCTAAGCGCCCTGCTTGCTTCATTGGCCGTAGGATCAAAAAAAACAATCGCAATAGATCTAAGTGACGAAAAATTGGCTTTAGCAAGCGAATTAGGTGCTGATCATACTTTAAATCCAAAAGATGAAAACTTTCTTGAAAAAATGCGAGACTTGACATCGGGAGGAGCCAATATTGCAATTGAAACAGCCGGATCTGGCCGCGCTCTCGAAACTGCCTATGACATTACGAGACGTGGAGGCACCACAGTAGCTGCAGGGATGCCTGGCCCAGAAGTAAATATAACACTCTCTCATTTAAGTATTGCTGCAGAAGAACGCGTTCTAAAAGGTTCATACATGGGAAGTTGTGTCGCCCAGCGCGATATACCTAAATATTTAGATATGTTTCAAACAGGGAAATTGCCTGTAGATCGCCTACTTTCACGAAAAATAAAATTTGAAGATTTAAATGAGGCGATGGATCGTCTAGATGGTGCAAAAACAGTTCGAGAAGTTCTCATACCCTGACAAATAAGGTCCTGCGATGCGCTTTAAATATAATTTTTCAGCAAATACTGGTTACCTTTGGAAAGAGCTACCTTTTTTGGAGAGGTTAGCTATGGCAAAAAAATATGATTTTGAAACAGTAGAGTTTCATGATGAACCGTATAAAGAAAACCTGAAAGAATTGCAGTTCGTTCTGTCTACACTCAATCTAAGAGTAAACGGAATGAATGTAAGAATGGGTGAAACATTTGGTTGTGCAGCGATTAGTAAAGATACGAAAAAATATGAACATGATATAAATGATGCTGTAAAAATCGCGATGGAATTAAAAATTCCTGCTATTCACGTAATGTCAGGTATAACAACCGCGGACGATGCGGATAAGACTTTTATATCTTCAATTGAATACGCGTTGAAGAACTCAACGCAAATAATCCTTATAGAGCCAGTATGTAATGAACAATTACCCGGTTATTTTCTTAGAACAATAGAGCAAGCCGCAGAAATAATTCGAATTATTAACCATCCAAGATTGAAAATCTTATTTGATTGTTACCACGTATACAAAGAAAGTGAAGACCTAATGAATGCCTTCGCAAAGAATGTTGATAGTATTGGTCATGTTCAAATTTCTGCAGCTGAGAATAGAGCAGAACCTGTTCCAGGTCAGTTTGACTATTCTACAATTCTGCCTCAAATGGAGGCACTTGGATATAATGGAGCGTTTGGTTGTGAATACCGGCCATCGGCAAAAACCGAAGATGGTCTTACATGGAGAAACAATTTTCGAAGAGATGTAACATGAGAAAAAAAGGGCATACACAAGAACCAATAGATACGGAGGGTGATATAAATTTATCTCCTAGAAGATTAGAGTGGTCAGAAAACTATGTTGATAAAAATTCTCAGAAGATACTATCCGAAGATTCAAAATACTTCCTACATCAATCACTTTCAACTCCTTGTTTAAATGTTTTAAAAGCAAGTGACGGTATATACCTTGAAGATCTTCAAGGTCACAAAATTATGGATTTTCATGGCAATAGTGTTCATCAGGTTGGCCATGGAAACAAACGGGTCATTCAAGCGATCAAAGAGCAACTAGATATACTCCCCTTTTGTCCAAGACGTTACACAAATAAGGTTGCAATTGAACTTGCAGCACGCCTTACATCTCTCGCGCCTGGAGATTTAAACAAGATCCTTTTTGCACCAGGTGGCACTAATGCGATCGGAATGGCACTTAAACTGGCTAGGTATGCAACTGGCAGGCATAAGACAATATCGATGTGGGACAGCTTTCACGGGGCTTCTTTAGACGCAATATCGGTCGGTGGTGAAAAATTGTTCAGAAAAGACGTAGGCCCACTTCTGCCAGGAACTGAACATATTCCTCCACCTACGAGAGGAAAATGCCATTTTAATTGTGCGGATGAAAATCATGATGGTTGCATAAATTATTTGGAATATATTATTAATATGGAGGGCGATATCGGCGCCGTAATTGCAGAACCTATGAGATGGACAAGTGTTGAATTGCCACCTGTAAACTATTGGAAGAGAGTTAGGGAAATATGTACCAAGAACGATGTTCTGCTTATTTTTGATGAAATTCCCTCAGCGTTAGGTAGAACAGGCAAAATGTTTGTATGTGAACATTTTGATGTTGAACCCGATATGCTAGTAATTGGTAAAGGCTTGGGTGGTGGGGTTTTCCCGATGGCGGCATTACTAGCTAACGAAAAGCTTGATATTATCGAAGATAGAGCTCTTGGGCACTACACTCATGAAAAAAGTTCGGTTGGTTGTGCGGCCGCATTAGCAACGCTTGATTGTTTAATTGAAGACGGATTAATAGATAATGCGGTAAATCTTGGTAATTCAGGACTTAAACAATTAGAGGCTCTTAAGCATAAGTATCCAATAATTCACGAAGTCAGAGGTCTTGGTTTGTTTTTTGGAATAGATTTAAGACTAGATGATAAACCAGCGTCGGATGAAGCTGATGCTATTCTTTATCATTCCTTATCTAATGGACTGAGTTATAAAGTGGGAGGAGGATCGATATTAACACTTTGTCCTCCGCTTACAATCAGTCATGATGACTTAACTCAGGCCTTCAACATTATTGAAGATGGAATTAATAGCCTTGCTTAGACGGCTGAGTAAGCAACATATTTAAAAGTAGATTTGAAAATATTTGCGTAATGAGCTGTAATTTTCGTTATAGTGATGAATAGGTAAGCCATAAAGATTAATTGGGCATTTAGCTTCGAACATTCATTATTTTGAGAAAAGGAATAGCATGAAGAAAACCGTACTTTGTATGAAATGGGGCGATCTGTACTCTGCTGATTATGTCAATGTTTTGTATAATGCTGTTAAAAGAAATCTAAGCGGTGATTATCGTTTTGTGTGTCTTACCGACAAAGAAGACGGAATACATGCAGACGTTGAAACATATCCAATTCCAGATATCGGACTGAAGCCAGAACATTGGCATCACGGGGCTTGGCCCAAAATATCAGTTTTCAAGGATAAGCTATACGACCTTAGTGGGCATGTACTTTTCATTGACTTAGATACATTTGTTATGGGGTCAATTGATGAGTTCTTTAACTTTTCTCCTGAGTCTATTTCAGTAATTGATGTTGGTGATAACTGGGGAAAAGATACTTTACTCCATACCAGATTAGTTGGCACAGGTATCTTTTGTTTTGAGATCGGAAAATATCCGCACTTTGTGACTAACTTGCAAGCTAATTTACAAACTCTAATTAACGAGCACAAGTTAGAGCAAATTTACGTGCAGTCGGTTTGTTCAAATATTGAGTTTTGGCCAAAATCTTGGGTAATTAGTTATAAAAAATCATTGCGACAGCCAATTGGGAAAGACCTGATATTTCAGCCTAATACTCCAGGTGCTAACACAAAGATTATAGCGTTTCATGGAAAACCTAGACCAATTGATTTAATAAATAGAGGATTTTATAATCGAGACCGATTTCCTCATTTTCTTTTGAGATCCACCGAATGGGCTAGAAATTACTGGCGAGACCACGGTGGAAATTGTTAAAACTAACATAACTTACTGTTTTAAATTCAATCAAGCTAGGATTTGTGAGAATCAAAGGCCAAATAAAGAGTATACCCAGCCTTTGATTAAATGTTTATCTCGCAGGAAGAGGCATCCAGCTTGGCACTGAAACATCAGCATGCGCAAATTGAGGCATTTTTGCGGATAAGTCTTCCATATTTTTTATATTATTCTCATTCAAGAAAGCTTGTGTAATTAATGTTGGAGGTACCACAACATTGCTGCCAGGATTTTCTCCAGCAAGCATCATTGCAAGCGATCTAACCGAAACCTCTCCAACAACTGCCGGATTTGTTGCAACCGTTGCAGCCCATGCTGAATTTGGTTCTCGCATCGCGGAGATATCTGCAGTTGACACATCGGCTGAGTATATTTTGATTTGATCTGTTAGTCCTGCTTCATCAACTGCGATTTTGACACCCTTCGCAAACTCATCATATGGAGCGAACATAACTGTGATGTCTGAATTTGCCTGCAGAACTGATCGTGCTTGGTTTGCGTTGGAGTTAGCTATTGGGTTATCGAGTGTCCCAAATTGAGCGACTTCCTCTATGCCTGGATTTGCTGCTTTGATATCTTCCCAAGCAGCATGCCGCCGATCTAGCGGCGCAATTCCTGGAACATATACGTAGCCAGCTTTCCAACTGGTACCGTTATCAACAACAGCTTGCTCCAAAGCCAGTTTACCTAATAGATAATCCGATTGTTCTATTTGTGGTATTGCTGAATTCTCGACATTTACATCAAAGGCAACAACCTTGATACCAGCATCAACTGCCCTTTGAGCTGCGTCCCGCATACTCTCTGTAAGGCCATGCTGAATAACAATGCCATCAACGCCTAGTGCTATTGCTTGATCAACCATATCAGATTGAAGTGCTGCATCCTGTCTACTGTCAAAGACTCTCAAATCAACGCCCAAGGCCGCAGCTTGAGTTTCTACTCCAGAAAGATACGCCTGGAAAAAATCGCCTGTGGATAGATATCTTACGAGAGCAATTTTCACGTCTCCTGGATTATCAAACGGCGCGGGCATATCACCAGCTGTAACAGCAGTTGAAAAAAGCGCTGGAAGCACAACGCTTCCTCCTAATATTTTTAGTATTGTTCTTCTAAACATATTTTCCTCCCATGGTATGTTAAAAGCCTTTAAATTCAGTGGCCAGTTTTCCGCCCTTTCGATGAAAGAGCAAATGTAAAAATTAGCGCAATAACTAAAACACTTCCCTTTACGAAGTCTTGAGTATAATACGGCGCATTCATCATCGTCAAACCCTGAAGAAGAACGCCAACAAAAAGAGCGCCTATTGCGGTGCCGAATGCATTAGGCTTGGCCGCACCAAGAACAGCAAATCCGATTAGTGCAGCTGCTACAGAGTCAAGTAATAGGTTATTTCCAGAAGCTATATCACCTCGCCCTAATCTGGCAGAAAGTAGTATTCCACCTATCGAAGCGGTAATTCCTGAAATAACATAAGCGAGAATTTTATATTTATTGACATTCGCCCCCGCCAAAGCCGTAGCAGTCTCATTTGATCCGATTGCATACATAAGCCTTCCATGCCTTGTAAGCTCGAGGAACAGCCAGATAAAAATTCCAACTAATATAAAAATTATAACTGGGATTGGTATTAGGTTTTCTAAGAAAAAATCTAAGCGGTGACGGCCAAGCCATAAAAAGCTTTGAGAATAAACACCTTCGGTTGTCTCCCCACTAGGTAACTTCATACCGGTAGAGATCGATCTACCTTCAGTAGGAATGCGCTGCAATCCTATTAGTAAAAACATCATTCCTAGTGTAGCTAGCAAGTCTGGAACCCTAGCCTTAACTATTAAAAGTCCATTCACCAAACCCACAAGCGCTCCCATAATAAGACACGCTATTATGGCCGCAAAGGCAGACATCTCAAGCACAACCATCACATACGCTGAAAGCATCAATGCGGAGGTTGCAACAGAACCTATAGAAAGATCAAACCCGTCCACAACCAGAGTAGCGGTGACACCAAGCGCCAAAATCCCGGTAATCGAAACAGATTGGAAGATAAAAACAGCTGATCGCGGGCCTGCAAATCCTTCGGCAACGATGGAAAACAATAAGACCAAACCCAATAGCAATAAGAGAAAGCCATACCGAATTGCAAAACCTGTCAAATTCATAATACTTCTTTACCCATTTAAACTTCCACTTTTCATTGCAACATCTCCAGCAGATTTTCCACTATATAGAGACAGAATATCTACAATATTAGATTCCTTATTTTCGAAAATACCAGCATATGAACCTTCATGTAAGACTACAATTTTATCGGCTATTTCTACTGCCTCATCTAGCTCTGATACAAAAACTAATGTTGCTCTTTCACGCGATGATTGCCTTATTTGACTGCCTATATCCCGGCGAGCTTTAATATCAACACCCTGAAAAGGCTCATCAAGTAATAAGATTTCCGATTTTTCTGACAGCCAGCGACCAATCATTACCTTTTGCTGGTTGCCGCCCGATAGCGTTGTAACTTGATCAAGCTCAGACTGGCACACGATCCCTAAATCTAGAATCGAACCACTTGCTTTTTTGGCTAAATTTTTAGACTTGAGAAATGAAAACCAGCTATGCCGATCAAGGAATGGAAGAACCATATTATTTGTAATATCGAAATCAGAGATTACAGCATTTGTCGACCGGTCCTTTGGACACATGAAAATACCTTTTGATATCGCGTCGGCAGGACTTTTAGGACGATACACTTCGCCATGCAAAAGCATATCCCCCTCAAAAAGACCATTTAGACCAAAGATGGCAGATGCTATGGCCGTCTTTCCGCTTCCTAATAAGCCAGTTATTGCAATAATCTCATTCTTATAAAAGACCAAATCAAAAGGGTTACTGAATTTTGAAAGTTTAGCGTTACGTAATTCGAATATCGGCATACCCTTTTCTTGCACTTGCAATTTAGCATGAACCATTTTTTGACCAAGCATAGCAGTTACTGCACCCTCATAATCCAAAGATGGCTCATCAAAAACCCCAGAGATTTTACCATCGCGCATAGTTACTATGCGATCAGCAATCGCTCTTATATCCGACATACGATGTGAGATATATAGTATAGCAACCCCCTGCTCTTTTAAGTTAGAGAGAAGTTTAAATAAGCGTTTAGCTTCATTAGCGGATAGAGAGGAAGTTGGTTCATCAAGTATTAACAGTTTTGGCGCGCGTGTCATTGCTCTAGCAATTGCAATCATCTGCCTGTCGGCCAATCCAAGATCTCTAACTACGGCTGATATATCTAAATCCAAGTCCATTGTGGACGCTACTTTTCTAGCTTCATCCCGCAATTTCTGTGTCCTCAAGAAAAATCCTGAGCTATTATCTGCAAGCTGGTCGATCATCAGGTTTGATGCTACGTCAAGGTCTGGAATTACCCCATTATTAATCGTCTGATGAACCGTAACTACGCCAGACTGAAAAGCGTCAGAGGGTGACTCAGGAGCAAAGTCTTTGCCGAACAGAATAACATTGCCGGAGTCCGCTTTATGAACTCCACATAATATTTTCACAAGGGTAGATTTACCTGCACCATTTGCCCCCATTAAAACAGTAACTTTTGCAGAGGGTAATTCTAGATCAACCTCTTTGAGTACTTGGTTGGGGCCAAAAGATTTGACGATACCTGAAATCTGGCAAGCAAGTTTCACAATGCTAATCTCCTCGAGCCAATGCTTACAAGAGGCTTTTCAATTGTCAACACTCTTGACAAAAGTTCAATTTTATCAAAGTTTACATTATTAGTATTTTTTGTTGGGAGACTCCAAATGAAAGATGATTTTGAGTATGAAGCTCTAACTGCCAAAACGCTTCCAGACCGACTAAAAAAATTAGTTAGTATCACTGCTTTAATCGGCAAACAATCTGAAGAATGGAAAGTCACCGAAGTTGGTGATGGAAACCTTAATCTCGTATTTGTGGTTCGAGGAAAAGAAGCAAGTCTCATAGTAAAACAAGCACTACCTTACGTAAGGATTATTGGGGACAGCTGGCCTCTGCCGCTGAGGCGAGCTTTTTTTGAACACGAAACACTTACGAGACAAGCTGCACGTGATCCAGGTAGCGTTCCCAAAATTCATTATTTTAACGAAAAACAGGCTATAATTGTAATGGAGATGCTGTCTCCACATTTAATTTTACGCAAAAAATTAATTTCAGGAGAGTACGTAAAAGGCTTAGCAAAAACTCTTGGTAATTTCTGTGCGCGAACTGCCTTTAGAGGGTCAGACCTTTCTTTGCCAACTAGTGAAAAAAAGAAAGATACGGCACTTTTCCAGGGCAATGTTGAACTGATGGGGATTACTGAAAACCTGATTTTCACTGATCCTTATTTCGATGCAGAAATGAACCATCACACGGAGGGTCTCGAGCCGGTTATAGAAACCTTAAGATCTGACGTTTCTTTAAAGCGAGAAGTTCAAAAAATGCTTCTAAAATTTACCGCAAATACAGAAACATTATTGCATGGGGATCTTCACTCTGGGTCAGTTATGTGTACGGATAGTGAAACAAAAATTATAGATCCTGAGTTTGGTTTTTATGGGCCAATAGGTTTTGACATCGGAATGCTGATATCCAATTTTTTAATGGCATACTTTAGTCAGCCAGGCCACAGGAGTCAAAACAATCTAGAAGATTACCAAAATTGGATATTGTCAGTTATTGAGGAAATATATTCTACTTTCATAAGTGAATTCAGTAATCTTTGGCATAGTGAGAGGCATGGGATCCTCTTTCCAAAAAGTCTTTTTGAAGATCAGGGGCATAGCTCAGAAGCCGCGCTTTGCGACATGCTTCAGCATATTTGGTCAGACGCATTAGGTGTATGTGGCATAGAGATGCACAGACGTATTCTTTCCCTCGCTCATAACGCAGATTTTGAAGATATTTCTGACTTAAAAATACGGTCAATACTGGAGGCCAGAAACCTTTTGATGGGCCGCCAGCTGATTTTAGAGAGAGATCAAATCAAAGATATTAACGCGCTTCTAGTGCTTGCAAAAAAATACAACTCGGAGACCCACCTATGAAAGTAAACGGAATTCATTACCGATCAATTTGGTATGACCATGAACTCTCAAAAGTTAAAATAATAGACCAACGCTGGTTGCCGCACGACTTCAAAATAGCCGAGCTAGAGACATTACAAAGTTTTGCAACGGCAATACGGGATATGTGGGTTAGAGGAGCCCCACTAATTGGCGCCACTGCTGCTTACGGAATTGCTGTAGCATTAAGAAACGACTCATCTAACCAGGGCTTGAAACTTGCGTATGACACCTTAATTGCAACTCGTCCTACGGCAATCAATTTACGTTGGTCACTTGACCGCATGCAAAAGGAGTTAGCTGAAGTATCAGAAGGCCAACGCCCAGTAGTAGCATTGGAAGCTGCACATAGAATTGCCGATGAGGACGTTGAAATAAACAAAAATATTGGAGAATTTGGTTTAAAGATAATAAAAAAATTAGCCGAGTCTAAAAAACAAGGTGAACCCGTACGTTTACTTACTCATTGTAATGCTGGCTGGCCCGCCACTGTTGATTGGGGCACTGCTACGTCACCTATGTATCATGCACACAATGAAAATATTCCAATTCACGTATGGGTAGATGAAACAAGACCCAGAAACCAAGGTGGAATGACTGCTTGGGAGCTACAGAGCCACGGAATCAGCAATACATATATAACCGATAACGCCGGTGGTCATCTTATGCAGAAAGGTTTGGTTGATATGGTAATTGTGGGTACAGATCGAACGACAGCTCAAGGGGATGTGTGTAACAAAATCGGAACCTATTTGAAGGCCTTAGCTGCATACGACAACAAAGTACCTTTTTACGTAGCACTCCCGTCTCCAACCATAGATTGGCGGATTAATGACGGTCTAAAAGATATACCCATTGAGGAAAGACCAGAAAAGGAAGTTACTCATATTTTAGGAAGAGACTCAAAAAATAATATTGCAGAAATTCAAGTTACATCTGAAGGTGTTGCTGGCGGGAATCCAGCATTTGATGTAACCCCAAATCGATTAGTTACTGGGTTAATAACAGAGAGAGGTATTTCTGAGGCCTCAAAAATTGCCCTAGCTGAAATGTTCCCTGAAAAGGCTGGAGCCACTAACAATGATTGAAAATAATTACAAAAAACAAGATGCTGAAAATTGGATTTCAAAAGCAGCTAAAAATGATGCCGACCAACAACTAGCGCTTAGAGTTTATACATCTCGATTAATTGGTCAAAATCCAGATCTCGTAATGCATGGAGGTGGAAATACTTCTGTTAAAGTGGAGAGAGAAAATCTTTTTGGAGAAACTTGCAAAGTAATGCACGTCAAAGGATCTGGATGGGACTTAGATACGATCCTTGCTCCAGGACTACCAGGATTATGGTTAGAACCACTTAAGAAATTGCGAGAACTTGAACGGCTTTCAGACGAAGAAATGGTAAATATACAGAGAGCAAATTTGTTAGATAGTGGGTCACCCAACCCATCAGTAGAAACATTACTACATGCATTTCTTCCTCATAAATTTATAGATCATACACACGCAACGCCTTTTCTCATCCTGGCAAATCTACCAAACGCAAAACAAGTCTGCAAAGAAATCTTTGGGGATAGGCTAGGAATAGTTCCTTACATTATGCCAGGCTTTGCTTTAGCCAAAAAAGCGGCAGAGGTTTTTGAGGAAAATCCAGATGTAGAAGGGCTAATGCTCTTAGGGCACGGTCATTTTGCTTTCGGAGAGACCGCACAAAGTAGCTACGATCAAATCATTTCTCACACTCAAGCTGTAGCAGCCTACCTTAAAATGGAGAAGCCAACAAAACTATTTACTCGCAACGACCACAAAGCGAACGAGGTTTTCCCAGTCATTAGGGGCCTAATAGGTGATATGATTGGACCAAATGCACCAATGCCAATAATGGATCTAAGGAATGGAACCGAAGAGCTCCAATTTCTTAAACGTGGAGATCTTGACGATCTTTCAAAGAGAGGCACGGCTTCGCCAGATCACGTAATTAGAATAAAAAGTAGGCCGTTAATCTTAAGAAAGTCTGTTTGGTCTAGTGGTCGGGAGGCCATCAAAAAAGTTCTTAATGAATATGCTATCGAATATAAAGCCATGTTTGATCGCCAGGCACCTTTAGCGGACCAACCGAAGAAGATGCTTACACCTGATCCGAAAAATATTTGGATGGAAGATATTGGACTAATTGGATTGGGTTCAAATGCAAAAGCGGCAAGCATAGCGGGTGATCTTGTAGTACAAAACGCCCGTGTAAGGGCAGTTGGTGAAGATGCTGGAGGTTTCAAGCCTATTACAGAAAAAGACTTATTTGATTGCGAATACTGGTCACTCGAACAGGCTAAGCTGGGGAAAGGTGCGGCACCAAAGTTTCAAGGTAAAATAGTAATGATCACTGGTGGTTCAGGTACAATTGGTTTCACAATCGCTAAAGCCTTCTCTAAACTTGGAGCACAAACTATTATAGTCGATAAAGATGAACCCTCCTTGAAACAGGCTGTTAATAGCCTGGGAACCGGACACGGATATCTCACACTTGATGTAACTAGCCCAGAGGCAGCCGAACAGGCTATGTTAGGTTCGATACAAAAATTTGGTGGATTAGATATATTGATTTCTAATGCTGGCGCGGCACATGCGGGGCCAATGCTCAGTATTTCAGAAGATGATTTACGAGATGCTTTTGAACTAAATTTTTTCTCACATTATTCCTTCTCCAAGGCAGCGGCAAAAGTTTTTCGAAATCAAAATCGTGGCGGACAAATACTCTTCAATATATCAAAACAAGCAGTGAACCCAGGAAAGAATTTTGGAGCATATGGTATGCCTAAGGCTACTACATTTTTCTTAATGAAACAGCTAGCGCTTGAACTAGGAGCCAACGGAATTCGTGTTAATGGCGTAAACGCTGACCGAATTCGCTCCGGCCTTCTTACCGATGACTTTATATCATCCCGAGCTAAATCACGCGGCGTTTCAGAGTCTGATTATATGGCTGGAAATCTTTTGAATAAGGAGGTTACAGCTGAGCATGTGGCAGATGCTTTCACTTCACTAGCATGTGCAGAAAGTACAACAGGTCACGTCATGACCGTGGATGGCGGCAACATAGAGGCCAGTCTGCGCTGAGTGAAATTAAAGCAAATTAAGGTAATATGAAAACTATTGAAGCAACTTAAACAAAAATTCAATAACTCCCCAAACTATATTTTACGAGATGACGGTTATCTCGCGAATATTGCACTATTATACTATCAAGAAGGTCTCAACCAAAGTGAGATTGCAACCCGTCTTGGTTTGTCTCGTACAACTATTTTAAATTATCTCAAAGAAGGGAGAGATAGAGGCATAGTTGATATAAGAGTAAATGGTGAAACACTTAACTCTTCAACGATTGCTCGAGACCTTGTCCAAAAATATAACCTTGAAGGAGTTTATGTTGCATATGTTGGCAAGAAATCCAAATCAGACTTTTCATTGAGACATACTGCTCGTGTCGCCGCTCTTGCACTTCATGACATAATCAATCCAGGTGACTTATTAGGAGTTGCATGGGGCGAAACGATCAAGCTAATTGGAGAACAACTGCCAAACAGAGAAATACCTTCTACCGAAGTATGCCAAGTAATTGGCTCTATGGAGTCCGATAGATTACTAAGTGCAGAGGATTGTGCAATCCAAATAGCAAATAAAATTGGTGCCCAATGCCATACACTGCATGCTCCAGCTATTTTATCATCATCAAGCCTCGCAAAAGCTTTAAGATCTGAACCAGCAATAAAAAAACAGTTGAAAAGATTAGAAAGTTTGAATGCTATTCTTACATCAGTTGGAGATTTGACAGAAAGCACTCATGTCCTCTCATCGGGCCTCATTAAACGAAAACACTTGGACCAAATTATTTCAAGTGGAGGCGCCGGATTTCTCTGCGGCTATTTTATCAAGACTAACGGCGATACTCTTCATTATCCTCTTCAAGATTGTACGATTTCAATAACACCGGACGAAATAAGGAAAACTCCAAAACGGATAATGGTTGCATCCGGAGAAAAAAAACTACACGCAGTTAAAGCGGCACTTACGGGTGGTCACGCTACCCATGTTGTTCTGGATGAAAATCTAATTTTGGAACTTCTTAAATCTTAGCCTGTTTCTTTAAAAAATCATTTTTCGAGCTTTGATTTTAAGCCACCCAATTTTTTTAACATTTACTTTAATCTACACTATAACTTTACAGACTTTCTTCTGTTCAGTCTCGCCGAAGCATTTCACTGTATATTTAAGCATCAGAGTCACGAAATAAAGGCCTCGTAAGACACGTTGGACCACCTTCACACCCAATACAAAGTGCCGGTGCTTGAAACGTAGTAACTTTTATATCAGCATTTCTTAAGACTTTTTCGGTGTCAGGAAGATTGTCTAGCATCAAACATTCACCAGGAGCTAAAGCCAACACGTTAGTGCTTAACGTGTCGCTTTCATAAAACTCATTCTCCGGTGCAGAAATAATATTGATGTTCTTTTCATTTAAGAGCTTCCATAAACCTACAGGAAGTAATGTTTCATAAACGAGGGCTGTTTTAGTATCGACCATGCTAATTATTGACATTAAGTGTAAGCACGCACTTTTACCTTGGTAAAAAGGTAAGTCAAAAATATAGCATTTAATACCTATCGCATTTAGAATACCTCTGATCTGTTCAGCGCCCAAATCATTTGTCCTAAAACCTTTACCAATTACTACGGTAGTTTCATCAAGCCAAAGTGTATCCCCAGCTTCTGCCGTACCGGGAGCTTCAACTTGCCCAATGATTTGTATTCCTTTGCTATTATAGAAATTTTTGTGAAGACCTTCTTCACCCCGCCTTTTTTCTTTCCCAAGAGACATTAAAATCACACCTCGAGGCGTCATCAAAGATGCATCATAGGCAAAAACAGAGTCTGCATTACCCAGATCGTCTCCCAAAATCCAATGGATCTTTACGCCAAATTTTTCTAGTGCACGAACAAAACTTTCGTATTCATTCTCAATTTCACTTGGATTAAAGTGTTTACTGTAGTTCCAAGCTCTTGCATCAGCCTTTATCAGAGAGTTTCCTGGGCGTCTAAGTGCAACCTCTTTAAGAGGTGCAGTCATTGAGGCGACACCAAATTTCATTCGTTTCCTTGGACGCGCTCTAGGTCTACACAATTCTCCAAGCAAAGCCTCATCGCTACTTCTTTCGATATAGCGGTACAGAATTCTCCATGCAAACTTGCAATTGACATGTTGTGAACCAAGTCAGGTGCATAATATTCGCCATCATGTCCCAAAGTATTAACAGCAGCACAGGCATCATGAACCAAGTAGGTATCAAACCCTAAATTTCCAGCCATGCGGACAGTGGTTTCAATACAGTAATTCGTGTAAAATCCCATGACAACAAGACGATTTATTCCACTTCGCCGCAACTCAAGTTCCAGTGAAGTACCAATGAAACCACTATTTACATCCTTTTCGACGACAATATCTGAACCATTTATTTCAAGACCCTCAATCTGATTTCCTGTCTCCAGATCCAACTTTAAAGGTGAGTTAATCTCGCGTGAATTATGCCTCGTAAATGCCACGCGCTTTCCGAGCCTCCTCCATTCAGTCAAAAGACATCGCATGTTTTCTTCTGCACTATGATTATTTCTTTTCCCTGACGGCCCACCGTAATATTTTACTTCGTTAACGCCTTTCTGAACATCAACTAATAAAAGAGCTGTAGTCTCATCAAATTTTTCTATCATAAATTTCTCATACCCATAGCTAATCAAGCAGTTTTTTTAGTTCGTTAAATACCTTGCCGTTGTTTTTTACGGAACGCCTCTTGTCCCTCTCGAGCATCCCTTATGCTTTGTCGATCATTTATTTCGGGAACCCCAACGTACCAGTCAGCTCCAC
Source organism: uncultured Rhodobacterales bacterium (assembly GCA_963999845.1). Classification (GTDB taxonomy): domain Bacteria; phylum Pseudomonadota; class Alphaproteobacteria; order Rhodobacterales; family Rhodobacteraceae; genus Salinivivens. The sequence goes on from CAXEVV010000002.1 coordinate 105,025, forward strand.
CAGGGGTCCATGAGTAAGCATCCGAATTTATCGAAATTACAGTCGTTCTATCTGTCGTTTGGGCCCAGTCCATCGCATTTTCCAAGTCAGAAAGGCTCTCACAATGTCTAGCCAAAGCACCCATTGCCTCAGCATGTTTAGCAAAATCAACATGTGGAGGATTATCCTTATTTTTTATTCGTGCATCTTTAAGTAAATTATTGAAACCAGGAACACCCAAACCTGTTTGCAATCTATTTATTACAGCAAAGCCACCATTGTCACAGACGATAACAATCATCTTATGACCAGATAAAACTGATGAATAAATATCCGAGTTCATCATCATGTATGATCCGTCACCTACCATTACGATTGGCACACCATCGCCATTTTTTGCCATAGCATGTCCCCAGGCTCCAGCTATTTCATAACCCATACATGAAAACCCAAATTCACAGTCGAAAGTATTTGGAGCTTTTACACGCCAATTTTTAATAGTCTCTCCCGGAAGTCCACCAGCTGCCGTTACCATAGTATCCTGTGGTTTTGCATGCTTATTTACAACTGCTATAACCTGAGCATAACTGGGAACCGATGCATTTGTTGGTGCCTGCCCTTTGTCTATCATTTCATTCCAATTTGCATAAAGCTTGCGAGCTTCTTCGATGCGGTTTGTATCGCAAACCCAGTCTTCCATTCTTGAATTAAGTTCATTTAAGCATTCTAAAGCATCACCAACAATTGGATTTGAAAAATGTTTCTTTGCATCAAAGCGGGCAGTGTTTATGTTAATAAACTTAGCATCATATCGAAAGGTGGTCCAAGATCCTGTAGTAAAGTCTTGAAGCCGAGTTCCTACCGCAATGATCACATCTGCATTTTCTGCTAACTCTTTAGCTGCGTCAGTCCCTTCGATTCCTATAGCTCCAACGTAAAAAGGATGGCCATGGACGAATGCTCCTTTTCCAGCAATCGTCTCTGCAACTGGTATCATTCTATCTTTAGAAAACTTCATTAGTGCTTCCACAGCACCAGAGTATCGTACTCCACCACCAGATATAATAAGTGGTTTTTTTGCCGTTTTTAATATCTTTACTGCTTCATCAACCTGCTGAAGGTCAGGTCTGCTTCGTGGTATTCTCCAAGTGGTTTCAGTGAAAAATTCAACGGGATAATCATAAGCTATTTCCTGAACATCTTGTGGCAATCCAATAAAGGCCGGTCCGCAATCTGCTGGGTCCATCATCGTGGCAACGGCCTGTGGCAATGACGAAAGTATTTGAGCAGGATGAGTGATCCTGTCCCAATAACGCGATACAGATCGAAAACTATCATTCACTGTCGTCGAAGGTTCGCCAAAATGCTCTACTTGCTGCAAAACTGGATCTGGCAAACGGTTATTATAAGTGTCACCAGATAAAAGCAGGACAGGCAGCCGGTTTGAATGCGCCACCCCTGCCGCAGTCACCATATTAGTGGCACCTGGCCCAACCGAAGTTGTTGCAATCATAATTTGACGGCGAAGCTTGGCCTTGGCATATCCAATTGCAGCTAAAGCCATGGATTGCTCGTTTTGGCCCCGCCATGTAGGCAAACGATCCTGAACTTGCTCAAGGGCTTCTGACAGACAGGTAACATTACCATGACCAAAAATACCAAATACCCCAGCAAATAACTGATGACGTTCCCCGTCTATTGTTGTGTACTGATTAATTAAATATCGCACAATTGCCTGACCTACTGTCAGCTTTACGGTTTTCCCAGTCATTTTAACCTCTAGTATTTAATTTTAAGCGCGTCGGGCTATGCATATTGACAAAGTATTACTAATGCAATTGAAACATTAAATGGTGGATTTAAACAATAATCTGGGTATAGGAAATGCAAAAAAATAAATTAAAAGGCTTATGGTCTAGCGGCAAACCAATTCTTAACGCTTGGTGTTCTATTGGAAATTCGTTCACTGCAGAAATCATGGCATCACAGGGTTATGATAGTGTAACCGTTGATATTCAACACGGTGCGTTGGATTATTCCCATGTCCTTCCAATGTTTCAAGCGATGCAATCATCAGGCGCAACACTTATGGCTCGCGTACCTTGGCGTGACCCAGGTTATATCATGAAGGCCTTAGATGTTGGTGCAATGGGCATTATTTGTCCAATGATAAATACCGCAAAGGAGGCAGCAGAATTTGTATCATACATGCGCTATCCTCCTTTGGGTCAGCGCAGTTTTGGACCCACTAGGGCAGCCGTTTCAATTCCTGGTTATGGGGTTGATGCGAATGATGAAGTATTGGCATTTGCAATGATCGAGACCGCTAATGGAATGAAAAATCTAGAGTCAATTGCAGCCACACCCGGTTTAGATGGCATATATGTTGGACCTGCTGACCTCACTTTGGGAACACAAGAAGGCCGCCTGCCTCCCGGACTTGATCGAATGGAAGATAAAATGGTTTCTCTCATAAAAAAGGTTGCCAATGTTTGTAATACGCACAAGATAATTGCCGGTATTCACTGCGGAACTGCGGAATACGCCTCAAAAGCTATCGGATGGGGTTATAACTTAACTACAATTGGTGGGGATACTAAACTACTTGCAAGTGCAGCGTCCGCATCAGTTTCAACTTGGCGAAACCTAACTGGGCGTGAAGAAAATGTTGAAGTCACCGGTGGAGTTTACTAATGCCCCACTTGCTTGTTGCTGGCAAACTACATCCAGCAGGAGTGAACCGAATTCTTGAATTAGAAAAAGAGGGATATTCAGTAACTTACATAGAGGATATTTCAGAAAAGTCCTACTCCGGTTTAATATCAGATGCAGATGCTCTCGTAATACGAACTCAACCACTCTCATCAGAAACCGTAAATAACGCTTCGAACCTAAAAGTCGTATCTCGTCACGGTGTTGGATATGATGCCATCGATTTGCAGGCGCTTAATTCACGCAAGATTGCCCTTACAATTGTTGGAGATGTAAATTCTGTTTCAGTTGCTGAGCATGCCATGATGCAGCTACTTGCATGCGCAAAACATGTTGTTCGAGCCGATCGATCAGTACGTGACCCCTCTAAATGGAATTGGCGGAACCAACTTGAACAGCGTGAAATTTCACAAAGTAACCTATTGATAGTTGGGTTTGGTCGAGCGGGTCAAAAATTAGCGCAAATGGCCAAAGCGTTTAATATGAACGTGCGCGCCTATGATCCATATATAGGCACGGATAAATGGCCAAACAAAGATGTCATAAGAGCCACAGATTTATATCAAGGATTATCGTGGGCAGACTGTTTATCACTCCATGTTCCTAAAAGTGAAAAACCACTAATAAGCGAGACCGCATTTGCTCATATGAAGCCAGGCATGATAATTGCCAATACCTCAAGGGGGGGCGTCATTGACGAAAGGGCTCTGTTAAATGCTCTTAATTCCGGACAGGTTCACGCCGTTGGTCTTGATGTATTTGAACAGGAGCCCCCATCTTCTAAACTCGAACTTTGCAATCGCGATGATACCCTCTTGTCACCACATATTGCTGGGCTGACAGATAAAGCAAGCGAACGCATGGCTTTGGCATGTATTGATAATGCAATCGATTATCTTAATGGAACAATAAACCCAAATTTAATAGTTAATAAAGAAGCTTTACTATGACAAGCAAACCAACACTCTCAATAGGACTTATAGGCTCAGGCTTCATGGGGAAAGCACATGTTTTTGGTTTCGCCACGGCGCAAAAAGTGTTCAACTTGCCTGCAAATTTAAAATTCCACACTTTAGCAGATATAGATAAAAAGACCGCAGAAGCCGCTGCAAATGAGTTTGGCTTCGCCAACTCAACAGATGACTGGCGTGATATACTTCAGAACTCTGAAATTGATATAGTTGATATTACCGCACCAAATGCACTCCACAAAGAGATAGCACTCGAAGCCATCTCCGCTGGGAAGCATGTATATTGTGAAAAGCCTTTGGCACCAATGATCGCAGATGCAACGGAAATGGCGGACGCTGCGGAAAAAAAGAGTGTGAAAACTCAAGTCGGGTTCAACTATCTATGCAATCCAATGGTGCAGCTCGCTAAAGAAATGATAGCCAATGGTGAACTTGGAGAAATTAGATCCTACCGTGGTATCCACGCAGAAGACTATATGACAAATGCTAGCGATCCATTTACATTTCGCCATGAAACTGCTGGTGGAGGAGCCCTTGCTGATTTGGGTAGTCACGCACTAGCTACAGCGGAATTTCTTTTGGGAGGAATTGTGGAGGTAATGGGTGATTGCGTTAATGTAATTGCTGAACGCCCTTGCATTAATGGCGAGAAAAAGAGCGTCCAAGTAGACGACATTGGACGGGCATTCTTAAGGTTTTCGAATGGGGCAACAGGTTATATAGAAGGTAACTGGGTAGCGACTGGTCGTAAAATGCAACATGATTTCGAAATTCATGGATCCGAAGGGGCCCTTTTTTTCAGCCAAGAGCGATTAAATGAGCTATACTTTTATTCCCTTAAAGATGAAGAAGGACGGCGAGGCTTCAGGAAAATTGAAGCAGCACCGGATCATTATCCCTACGGTAATTTTTGCGTAGCACCTGGGCACCAAATCGGCTTCAATGATTTAAAGGCAATAGAAATTAACGGCTATATAAATGCAATTATGGGGGAAGGTCCTGAGCTATTTCCCTTTCGTAAAGGAGCTCGTATCCAACATCTCGTTGAGGCAATACAATATTCATCAAAAAATGGTAGATGGCTATCAGTCTGAAGAAGTAAAAATCTATATTCAAAGTTGCTAAACTAGCATCCCACGGGCTTCAACCTTAATTACATCGATTATTTTTGTATCACGCACCAGAACCAATTCTCTGAACATATTTACAACAACACATACGTGATTGGGTATCACTCTAACAATTTCTCCAACGGAGGGCTTAACAGCACAATTCACAAGATTTAAAAATCCATGCTCCTCAGCTAATTTATGTATAGAAGCATCTGGGTATTCTTGAATGAACCCAAAGCCACTTAGTCCACCTTGATCTGAAGTTAGTGCCTTAGAGCCTGCGTCAAGAATACCTCGATCTTTACCAGCACGGCTCACTACACTTGAATACACCCTAAGCGCACATTCATCCATCGAAGCAAATCCATCTTTAACCATCATTAAATCGTTAAAAACACATGTTCCTGCCCTATGTTCTGTGGAACCACTTAGCGTTCCCGCATTTTGAAGGTTTGGAGTACCACCGGTGGAAACTATTTCTGGCATCAGATTTTTACTGCTCAATAGCCCTATCAATTTTGCGTTGAAAAGCTCTGTTTGTCTCCAGTTATCTTTAGTTGGATAATAAAGCAGCCCTTTAAAATTAAGATGCCGGTCATTATCAATCAACTGAGCCAAATTAAATGCTTCTTCTGGAGTTTCGACGCCGGCCCGTTTTTGACCTGTGTCACATTCCACCAACACGTCTAAAATACGTCCAGCGTCACTAGCGGCCTCCGAATACGCAGAGATTGAGTAAGCATTGTCGGCGCATACTTTCAAAGTAATACGGCTTTGCAAAGCTGCCAGTGCGCCCGATGCTGCAGCGCCTAATAAGTTAGTTGCAATAAGAATATCAGTAATACCGGCAGCAGCCATAACTTCTGCTTCACCTAATTTTTGACAAGTGACCCCGGAAGCACCTGCATCAACTTGCATACGGGCAACCTTACCAGACTTATGAGTTTTAATATGCGGTCGGTTTGCTAGCCCCGCATCATCACAAATTTTTTGTACACGAGATATATTTTTTTCAAGAACGTCAAGATCGACTACAGCACAGGGTGTCCCAAAATTCTTAATTATGTCTGCCTTTAATGTCAGGAAATCGCTCATTAACAGCCTCTTGCATAATAGAAGTTTAACTTATTACATTTTATAATAGTAAGTAAATTGGATCATTTACAGAAAGTATTTACTCATCAGCCGACGCATATCAAATTACAGTATCTCTTTTTCACTTCAAAAGTGACATCAAATAAAGACAATCATATTTGTTGCTCAATAGACACCTGATAATATAATATTTGTTTGATGAACCGAACATCCTAAAAGTTGGACGCAATGCTAGATGACACCAATACAAAAGCTGAGGTACTTGTGAAGTCCAATGCAAAAGGCAAGATATTTGTATGCAACGAAGGATTAAGCTTTTGGGGTGGAGTGGACCCCACAACGGGATCTATAATTGATACTCACCACCCCAACCATGGCAGCCTGTTATCTGGACAATTTGTCTTAATGCCAACGTCAAGAGGCTCGTGCAGCGGAAGTGGTGTTCTATTGCAATTGGCACAAAATGGGCTGGCTCCATCTGCACTAGTTTTTTATGAACCAGAGGAAATTTTGACGTTGGGTGCAATCGTGGCTGATCAGCTATTTGGTAAAAAAATTGCAATTCTTAGAGTATCTAAGGATGTATATTCTGAACTTAGTGAAGCACATCAAGCGGAAATTTTGGAAAATACTCTTATTTTTGGCTCAAATGCGATCAATTTAAAAGAATTAAATATTAGGACGCTGGATTTAAGTATAAACGACCGGCGTGTCCTCAACGGTGAACATGGCGCTGCTCAAAAAATCGCAATGGAGACAATTTGCAAAATGGCGGCAATACAAGGTGCACGTAAATTAATCGATATTACAAAGGGACATATTGACGGATGTATCCTTGCACATGACGCAAATTTGATTTTTGCAGAAAAAATGTATCAGCTGGGCGCGAGAATAAATATTCCAACAACAATAAATGCAATCTCAGTTGATCGTAATAATTGGCAAAGTCAGGGGGTTGCAACGGGTTTTGGAAATAAAGCAAGCCGTCTTGCGGATGCCTACGTAAAAATGGGAGCACATCCTACATTTACATGTGCTCCTTATCTTTTGGACGATAAACCCAGCGAAGATGAAGTAATTGGGTGGTCTGAGTCCAACGCTGTCATATATGCAAATTCAATTTTAGGAGCAAAAACACAAAAGCACCCTGATTACTTTGATTTATTTGTTTCCATGACTGGTCGAGCACCGAAGGCAGGAGTATATTTGAGCGAAAATAGAGTACCTAAACATGAAGTTTATATCGATCTACCCGATGCATTTGACGATTCAATTTGGCCCATGCTTGGATGGTTAGTAGGCAAGTTTTCTCCAAATGCAATCCCATTGGTAAGTGGCTTAGAGCATACATCGCTGACAGTCGATGACCTAAAAGCACTTTGCGCTGCATTTGGCACCACATCAGCAGCCCCTATGATGCACATAAATGGACATACGCCAGGAGATAGGCTTACAGAACCTTTACAATTAGAAAAATCCAATATTACCAGCGAGCATTTAGCTAAGCTTTGGGTTGAGTTTAATGTTGCTAATACAAAAGTTGATCTAGTAGCTATTGGCAGCCCTCACGCTTCTATATCTGAGTGTCGCAATTTTTTTAAATTTTTAAACGGCAAACCCTGTAATACAAATGTTCAAACAATAATCACAATTGGTCGCGATGTCCTTTCAGCAGCAAAAAAAGAAGGTATAGTTGACCAACTTAAAGGTGCTGGAGTCCAGGTTTTATCTGATATCTGCTGGTGTTCAATTACGGAACCAGTGCTTCCAGCTGAGACATCAGTGATCATGACAAACTCCGGTAAATATGCGCACTACGCTGGAGGTTTAACAGGTAGGGCAATACGCTTTGGTAGTCTAAAAGACTGCGCACAAACGGCACAAAGTGGATTTGCGAAGCCTGATTTGCCAGATTGGTTAATAAATCTGTGAAATAAATAAAATTACTATTTAAGGCCAGCTACCATTACCTCATAAAATTATCTAAGGTTAAATATGAAATTTATACTTCCTAAAAATAGGAATTCATTTATATTTTTTTAGTCCATTTTATTTTATCTTTCAAAGTTCACGAGCATAAGTTTGATTGAAAATTATAGCCTGTTTCAAATTATAATTATTTTAGTGACGTATTTATTTGCCTCGTCAGTAAAAGGTGTCACTGGACTCGGTTTTTCTACAGTGTGCTTGCCAATTTTAGCTCTGACCGTTGGCCTTAAAGCCGCTTTGCCTCTGCTTATAATTCCATCACTGTTATCCAATATAATCATTATGAAAAAGGTGGGTAACTTTCAAACGACTCTTTACAGGTTTCGATCAATGCTACTAGCTACGTCACTAGGTGTTATTTTTGGATTAATTCTACTTTCAGAAATTGACGGAAACCTAGCTGGCGCTGTTTTAGGCTTAATTTTGATATTGTGGTGTATCTTTTCATATATCGCTCCAGACTTTAAATTACCTGAGCACAAAGAACGCCACTTTGGAATTTTGAGTGGCTTAACTACTGGATTTATTAATGGATTAACTGGATCGCAAGTAATGCCTTGCGTCCCGTATTTACTGGCCCTTAAGTTAGATAGAAATGTCTTTATTCAAGCAACCAATACATCTTTTACTATATCTAGCCTAATTATGGCTCTGGGCTTAATACGTCTCGAGCTTTTCACAGTAAATGTACTAAAGCTTTCCATGACTGGCTTAATTTTCGTATTTTTGGGCCTACAATTAGGATCGAGGATAAGAAGTCAA
>CAXEVV010000003.1:0-110938 GCA_963999845.1 uncultured Rhodobacterales bacterium
TTTTAGGATCAAGCGAGTATAAACCTTTTCCTTGGTCAAAGTTTTGAAATTTTTTTATCCAAATTAAGAATTTTAGTTGCCGGTATGATTTTATTTCCAGTGCGTTTATAAATTTTTAGATCATTATGGCGTAGAAATCATTCGATTGAATCGCTTTTTATCAAGTTATCATGAAATTCCTGATCATCTAGAAAAGTGAGGGAATTCATCGTATATAAAAAGCTAGTGAAAGCGATTGAGCAAGAAAAAGCAGATGCGCTTCTTCCCTCATTAGATAGAAGTTCTACGTTCGTTCAGAGTGTAAGTGTTGGTCGTGAATTGACCCAACACTAATAGTTTGCACTCGCTATATACTAAAGAGCGTCCATGTATCGAAATTCTCTTTTTGCAGCACCATCCAAAACCCGAATAGCTTCCTGATAACTGGCGCTGTTATAGCCTTCATCAGCTGCTTGCCTTGATGGCCATTCTATTAATACAGTTCTTGATGCAACACCGTCTTCACGAACCAAGTAAGGAATACCTCTTGCCAAAAATGTTGCTCCTGCTTTCTTCATGGCTGGACCAGCAAGTTCAGCGTATGCTGCTAATTTTTCTTGGTTGCTTATTTCATGGTATACCACAACTTGATAAACTTTTGTCACTGTGATGCCCTTCTATAAATTATTGTCTGTTTATGTAGCAAAAGTTTAACATTTTTGTTTTTGATTAATAAAGTGAAATTTTTTATTTGCATTTTTGTAAAAAATTAGACCAAATAGTAAAAAATTGACCGAACGGTAAAATATTTATCAAAAGAATTTTAAAATGTGGAGATTTTAAAATGTCTAATCACTCAGAAACTGAGGGTCTACTTTCTGGTAGGCTTAATCAGTCATCACTGAAAAATAATTTTTCTGACTTACACCCACCATTGAACAAACACGAGGCATCTGTCGCCGCTGATAGGTGCTATTTTTGTTACGATGCGCCATGTATAAACGCTTGCCCAACAGATATTGATATACCACTTTTTATTCGACAGATAGCAAGTGATATGCCTGCTGCCTCTGCCAAAACAATCCTTGAGCAAAATATATTGGGTGGTATGTGTGCTAGAGTTTGTCCTACTGAGACGTTATGTGAAGAGGCCTGTGTCAGAGAAAAAGCAGAAGGCAAACCCGTACAAATTGGCCTGTTACAACGCTACGCAACTGATGCTGTTATGGATGCTGGTGAGCATCCTTTTGATAGGGCGTTATCTACTCACAAAAAGATTGCAGTAGTTGGGGCGGGCCCGGCGGGACTAGCGGCTGGTCATCGGTTGGCGATGTTAGGTAATGATGTCGTTATTTTTGATACGAAGGAAAAATCCGGTGGTTTAAACGAATATGGAATAGCTGCGTATAAATCTACAAACGATTTTGCTCAAAAAGAGGTGGCATGGTTGTTAAAAATTGGTGGTATTAAAATCAAACACAATCAATTGCTAGGTAAAGACTTTAGCCTTTCTGGTTTGTCAGAAGAATATGATGCTATTTTCCTAGGAGTCGGCTTAGGCGATGTTCGTCGCTTGGATATCGATGGAGAAGACCTAAACAATATACAAGATGCCGTAGAATTTATCTCCTCATTACGACAGTCAAATGATTTGAGTAAGCTTGAAGTAGGTTCCAACGTGGTTGTAATTGGTGGGGGAATGACAGCGATAGATGCTGCAGTTCAGTCAAAGTTATTGGGAGCAGGCGATGTTACCGTTGTTTACAGAAGAAGTATGGAAGAAATGCCAGCTTCGAAGTACGAGCAAGAATTAGCTAAGACTAAAGGAGTTAAGTTCGTCTATAACGCAAAACCAGTACAAATTATAGGCAATGAACAAGTCACTAGCATTAAGTTCCAAAAAAGTGACAACGGTTCTGAGTTTATATTACCGGTCGATCATCTTTTGAAGGCTATTGGGCAAATAATGGATGAACTACCCACAAAGCTTTCAACCGAAGGGGGTAAGATAAAAGTAGATAAAGACTTTAAAACAGATTTAGCCGATATATGGGCAGGTGGAGATTGCACATGTTTAGGGGAAGATTTGACCGTAACAGCAGTAGCACAGGGTCGTGATGCTGCAATAAATATTCATGCTTCATTAAGTGGAGAAAAATGATGGCAGATTTAGCAAGCAATTTTTGTGGAATAAAATCACCCAACCCATTTTGGCTAGCCTCAGCACCACCAACGGATAAAGAGTATAATGTCCGCCGAGCCTTTGAGGCTGGTTGGGGTGGTGTTGTTTGGAAAACTCTTGGGGTAGAGGGGCCGCCAATAGTAAATGTGAATGGGCCTAGATATGGTGCCATCTGGGGGGCCGATAGACGACTTATCGGATTGAATAATATAGAACTGATTACTGATAGACCTCTAGAGGTAAATCTAAAGGAAATGAGACAGATAAAAAAAGATTTTCCAGATAGAGCTTTGGTTGCGTCCGTAATGGTTCCGTGTGAGGAAATGTACTGGAAAGATATTATTCCTCAGATCGCTGAAACTGGAGTAGATGGGTTCGAATTAAATTTTGGTTGCCCGCATGGTATGTCGGAACGTGGTATGGGCTCTGCTGTCGGTCAGGTTCCTGAGTATATAGAAATGGTAACCAGGTGGTGTAAGGAATCAACTGAGCTTCCAGTGATAGTAAAGTTGACGCCAAATATCACCAACATAATTCACCCAGCAGCTGCGGCAAAAAATGGTGGAGCGGATGCAGTTAGTTTAATTAACACGATAAGTTCTATTGTCTCTGTGGATTTGGATAATATGGCTCCAAATCCGACTATTGATGGTAAAGGAACTGCCGGTGGATATTGTGGTCCAGCAGTAAAACCCATTGCTCTAAATATGGTTGCCCAGATAGCCAGAACGGATGCAACAGCAGGTCTTCCAATATCTGGAATCGGTGGTGTTACAACATGGCGAGATGCAGCGGAATTTCTAGCGTTAGGTGCTGGAAATGTACAAGTATGCACTGCGGCGATGACTTATGGCTTCGATATAATTAATGAAATGACATCTGGATTATCATCTTGGTTGGATGAAAATGGTTACACCTCAGTTGACCAGCTAATAGGAAAGGCCGTTCCTAATGTTACGGATTGGCAGTATCTTAATCTAAACTATATCACGAAAGCACGAATAGATCAGGAGAAATGTATTGGTTGTGGGAGATGCTATGCGGCATGCGAAGATACATCCCATCAGGCGATTACGATGAGTGAGGATCGTGTGTTTGATGTAAAAGATGATGAATGTGTGGCATGTAATTTATGTGTAAATACATGTCCAGTGGAAGATTGTATTACAATGGTTGAAATTCAACCGGGTAAAATGGACGAAAGAACTGGTCAAGTGGTTTCTGAGGCATATGGTAATTGGACGCAACACCCTAATAACCCAAGTAAGGTTGCAGCTGAATAGTAATTTTTTGTTCAGAAATTTAGTAGGAAATTTAATCTCTTGTTAAACATCTTGAGAAAAAAGTTAATAAGAAATGTTCTGCATCCTTGAATATTGTCGCATGGTTTTTATGATTTAGAAGAGAGTGTACTTGTATATCAAAGTCTGCATAATGCTGTGTCATAGACCAAATTGAAAAGATTAGATGATAGGGGTCAACGGGTGCAATTTTCTCCTCTGAAATCCATTTATCAAAAAGTTTAACCTTTTCATCCACGGCTTCCTTTAAGCTTCCAGCAAGAATATTTTGTGTTAATGGCGCACCATGTAATATCTCCGTAGCAAAAAGTTTACTCTCTTGTTTTCTAGTTTTGGACATTATTAGCTTTTTTTGAACATATTGGAGGATTTCTGTTAAAGGATCACCTTGTTCCGAAATATCTTTTAATGGCCGTATCCATTCTTCCAATAAACTTTTTAAGACTTCTGTATAAATTTCATCTTTGCTTGCGTAATAATACAAAATATTTGGTTTTGTCAGTCCGCATGTTTGGGCAATTTTATCGAGAGTCGCCCCCCTAAGTCCAAATTCTGAAAAAACTTCAAGTGCTGCGTTTTGAATTAAAAGTCGCTTTTCACGCTGAATTCTAGTTTGTTTAGTCTGAGTGATTTCTTTCATAAAACTAGCTTACTATTTTTATATTAGCTCTATTTTGCGTAAGAACTTTTGTACAGAAGTAAAATACCTGTTACTCTAACCTTAACGGTTGGTCGTCTTTTCAGTATGATGTATTTGATCGAATATTTTTATGGCAATCAAGTGATTTCCGTAAATAATTGTCCATTTGATCAAAAAAATATTGACCCACTTCGCTTATATGATCAACTGTTTTGGTATGCCCTGGAATCGCTTAGGCACACTTGGTACGAGAAGGAGTATTATTATGGATAGCGTCAAAAATTTTAGAATTGATCCTGATCGGCTTTGGGACAGTCTAATGGAAATGGCAAAAATAGGTCCTGGTGTTGCAGGAGGAAACAATCGCCAAACTTTAACAGATGAAGACGCAGAGGGTAGATCATTATTTGAAACCTGGTGTAAAGATGCGGGAATGACTATGGGGGTCGATAAAATTGGAAATATGTTTGCTACTCGTCCAGGTGCTGATCCAAAAGCTCTTCCAGTATATGTGGGGTCACATCTTGATACACAGCCGACTGGGGGAAAATACGATGGTGTCTTAGGTGTTTTGGGCGGATTGGAATTAGTACGCACATTAAACGATTTGGATATTAAAACTAAACATCCAATTACTGTCGTGAATTGGACAAATGAGGAGGGCACGCGGTTTGCTCCAGCTATGCTCGCATCAGGAGTGTTTGCTGGAAAGCATAAGTTGGATTGGGCTTACGACCGCGTGGATAGTGATGGGAAGTCATTCGGTGCCGAACTTAGTCGTATCGGATGGGTTGGCGAAGAAGATGTCGGCTCGAGAGAAATGCATGCGATGTTTGAACTGCATATCGAACAAGGTCCCATACTTGAAGCAGAAAAGAAGGATATTGGGGTTGTGACTCACGGTCAAGGCTTGCGCTGGATTGAATGTAAAATAACTGGTAAAGAGAGTCATACCGGATCAACACCAATGTCCATGAGAAAGAATGCTGGTAGAGGATTGGCACTTATAACGGAACTTGTGCATGAGATCGCAATGGATAATCAGCCAAATGCTGTTGGTGCGATAGGTCATATAGATGTTTATCCAAACTCCAGAAATATAATTCCTGGGCAGGTAGTATGTACTGTAGATATGAGGACCCACCTGTTGGATAAATTGAACGGAATGGTGTCTGAATTTCAGAAAAGGGCACCTAAAATATGTTCAGAAATTGGAGTGGAGTTTGAATGTTCAATTGTAGGTCAGTTTGATCCCCCCGCCTTTGATGAAGCTTGCGTTGGTGCAGTGCGAAGTGCGGCTGAGGAGCTGGGTTATAGTTATATGGATTTAGTTTCTGGAGCGGGGCATGATGCCTGTTGGATAAATGATATTGCTCCGACCGCCATGATTATGTGCCCTTGTATTGATGGTCTTAGCCACAACGAAGCTGAAGAGATTTCCAAAGATTGGGCACAGGCCGGCACTGATGTACTTTTACACGCCGTCCTCAATACAGCTATTATTCAATAGAAAAGACCGGAGAGTGAAAATGTCTACTGTTATTAAAAATGGAACTATTGTTACACACGATCTAACATATAAATCAGATATTTTGATTGATGGCTCCACTATTGTGGAGATTGGTTCAAAATTAAAGGGAAATGATGAACTGGATGCATCTGATTGTTATATAATGCCAGGAGGAATTGATCCTCACACACATCTCGAAATGCCTTTTATGGGTACTTATTCAAGTGATGACTTTGAAAGTGGAACACGGGCTGCTCTCGCTGGGGGGACAACTATGGTCGTAGACTTCGCTCTGCCAAGCCCAGGTGAGAGCCTCTTGGATGCAATAAAAAGGTGGGATAATAAGTCAACAAGGGCTAATTGCGATTACTCGTTTCATATGGCTGTTACTTGGTGGGGAGAAAAAGTTTTTAACGATATGAAAACAGTTATTGAAACCAAAGGCATAAATACGTTTAAGCATTTTCTCGCGTACAAAGGTGCTCTTATGGTTAACGATGACGAGCTTTATGCCTCCTTCTCGCGTTTGGCTGAGCTTGGTGGAATAGCAATGGTGCACGCCGAAAATGGCGATGTTGTGGCTGAATTAAGTGCAAAATTATTAGCAGAAGGAAATACCGGTCCTGAGGCTCATGCTTATTCTCGTCCATCACAAGTTGAAGGTGAGGCAACTAATAGAGCAATTATGATAGCCGATATGGCAGGTGTTCCATTGTACGTTGTGCATACTTCATGTGAGGAGTCACATGAAGCAATACGGCGCGCAAAGCAGTCAGGAAAAAGAGTGTGGGGAGAGCCCCTCATCCAGCATTTAACTTTAGATGAAAGTGAGTATTTCAATAAAGACTGGGATCACGCTGCCAGGCGCGTAATGTCTCCACCATTTAGAAATAAAATGCACCAAGATAGTCTCTGGGCTGGACTACAATCAGGATCCTTAAGCGTGGTTGCTACAGATCATTGTGCGTTCACTACGGAACAAAAAAGATATGGTGTTGGTGATTTTACAAAAATTCCAAATGGGACTGGCGGTCTGGAAGATCGCTTGCCTATGTTGTGGACACATGGGGTTCGCACTGGAAGGCTCACTATGAATGAATTTGTAGCTGTAACATCAACAAATATTGCTAAGATTTTAAATTGCTATCCCAAAAAAGGTGCCGTTAGGGTAGGGTCTGACGCAGACTTAATAGTTTGGGACCCCAACCAAACAAAGGTCATCTCAGCGAAAAACCAACAGTCAGCAATTGACTACAATGTCTTTGAGGGTCAGAAGGTTTTTGGTTTACCACGTTATACATTAACAAGAGGACAAGTTGCTGTAAATGATGGGCAAATCAACGCACAAGAAGGTCACGGAGAATTTGTAGCAAGATCAGGAAATACTTCAGTCAATAAGGCTCTATCCAATTGGAAGGAGCTAAATGCACCGCGCCCAATTCAAAGAAGTGGCATACCTGCCAGTGGTGTGTGATTTTCATAGTAGGTAATTCTAAGCATGAGCCCTAAAATATTCTCTAAATCGTTAGATCTAACATTTTCAACAAATGATGGACCAGTTCATGCTCTTAAAGACGTAAATCTTGATATTAATGAGGGTGATTTTGTTAGTTTTATAGGTCCATCAGGTTGCGGTAAAACAACTTTTTTGAGAGTTCTTGCTGATCTTGAAAAGCCGACAAGTGGAACGGTCCAAATTAATGGAGTTACTCCCACGGTAGCCAGAGAAAGCAGGGCTTATGGTTATGTCTTTCAAGCCCCGGGTCTTTATCCATGGCGGACCATAGGTAAAAATATTAAACTTCCTCTAGAAATAATAGGTTTAGGTAAACAGGAGCAAAAAGCACGTGTTGAAACAGTCTTAAAACTTGTTGATTTACTAGATTTTGAGCATAAATTTCCTTGGCAATTGTCTGGCGGTATGCAGCAGCGAGCCTCCATTGCAAGAGCTTTAGCATTTGATGCAGATATTTTGCTTATGGATGAACCTTTCGGTGCTTTAGATGAAATAGTTCGTGACCATCTTAATGAGCAGTTATTGGACTTGTGGAAAACAACGAGCAAAACGATATGTTTCGTTACCCATTCGATACCGGAGGCCGTTTATTTGTCCACAAAAATAGTGGTTATGTCACCTCGCCCTGGTAGGATCATTGATGTTATTGAGAGTACACTTCCTAGTGATAGACCCCTAGATATTCGAGAATCCGCCGAATTTATAGCTATCGCGCAACGGGTCAGAGAAGGACTACGTTCGGGACACTCCTATGAATGATATTGCCGCTATTGCGTCACTTCTAAAACTTACAACTGTGGGATATTCATGCGTTCTTTAGTTTCAATATGTGTTGTAATTGGTGCATTAATCTTCATATGGTATCTCGCCGCATTTTCACTAAATTCAACTTGGGCCCTGGATAAAGCAAAAAGAGGTGGGTTAGAGTTAAGCTCGAAAGAGTTAATATTCGATACATGGTCACAAGACAAACCGAAGCTTCCCGCGCCCCACCAAGTAGGTGTAGAGCTTTGGAAAACGACAGTTGAAAAAAAGATTACATCAAAGAGAAGTCTGATTTTTCATAGTTGGATAACTTTATCTTCTACTTTGTTGGGTTTTTTAATTGGAACCTCACTGGGAATATTGTTAGCGATCGGTATTGTCCATAATAATGCAATGAATATGAGTGTTATGCCATGGGCAATTGCGTCCCAAACTATTCCAATTTTAGCTATAGCACCCATGATCATCGTGGTGCTTAATTCTATAGGTGTGCAAGGTTTATTACCAAAAGCAATAATTAGTTCCTATCTCTGCTTTTTCCCAGTTGTTGTTGGAATGGTGAAAGGTCTAAGAAGTCCAGATAGAATTGATACAGATTTGCTGCATACCTATAATGCTACAAACGTTCAAAAATTCTGGAAACTTAGACTGCCAACTTCAATACCATTTTTATTTGCATCTTTGAAAGTTGGAATCTCAGCTAGCTTAGTTGGCGCTATTGTTGGAGAACTTCCGACAGGTGCTGTGCGAGGTTTAGGGGCACGATTATTGGCTGGGTCATATTACGGTCAAACTATTCAGATATGGTCAGCTTTGATAATGGCTGCGATGTTGGCTGCAGCGCTTGTTGGGATCTTAGCGCTACTGCAAAAATTAACGCTGAAAAGGATGGGTATGACATGACCTTAATCTTTGGTGCTTTAATTTTTTGGTTTTCTGCATGGGCTGTAAATGCAAAGTTGGCAGATAGTGCCCTGGCTGAAACAAGAGCCGTAAAGCTCTTAGTCCCAGTAATTTTTGGATTGACTATTATTGGAGTTTGGGAGCTTTTGGTACGTGGTCTCAGTGTTCCTCTCGTTATACTACCTCCACCAAGCCTCGTTATTGAAACGGCTTCACAAAATTTAGAAATATTATGGAAGGACTTAGTTCAAACTTTTATTAAGGGGGCCTTTCGGGGGTATGTCATAGGATGTGTAAGTGCAGTTTTTGTTGGGATTTTGCTTGAACGGTTTGAATTTTTACGTCTTGGTCTAATGCCAGTGGCTAGTTTTATGGCAGCACTTCCAATAGTCGGAACGGCGCCAATTTTGGTTATGTGGTTTGGTTTTGGCTGGCAATCAAAGGCAGCAGTTGTAGTTGTCATGGTTTTCTTTCCGATGCTTATTAATACTGTAGCTGGCCTGAGAGAAAACTCTCAAATTCAAAATGATTTGATGAGAACGTACGCAGCTAATAATTGGCAAGCCTTTTTGAAATTGAGGCTTCCAGCGGCTATGCCATTTATATTTAATGGTCTAAAAATCTCCACAACTTTGGCTTTGATTGGAGCTATAGTCGCAGAATTCTTTGGATCACCCACTGTTGGAATGGGGTTTAGGATATCAACATCAGTCGGCCGATTAGCTTTGGATATGGTGTGGGCTGAAATAGTTGTTGCGGCGGTGGTAGGAAGTCTATTTTATGGTATAATAGTAATAATTGAGAAAGGGGTAACATTTTGGCACCCCTCACAAAGAGGCTAACGAGCAAAACATTTTAAAAAATGGAGATAAATATGAAAAAGTTATTAATTGGTATTATTGCCGCGATGATGGCCTCTGCAGCAAGTGCAGCAGACGAGGTGAAGCTACAGTTGCAATGGGTTACCCAGGCACAATTTGCTGGATATTATGTGGCTCTAGATAAAGGCTACTACAAAGACGAAGGTTTAGATGTTACGATACTTCCTGGTGGTCCAGATGTAGCACCTCCACAGGTATTAGCTGGAGGTGGAGCAGATGTGATGCTCAATTGGATGCCATCAGCATTAGCTGCTAGAGAAAGAGGCTTGCCAGTAGTTAATATTGCCCAGCCATTCAAATCATCTGGTTTAATGTTAACTTGTTGGAAAGATACAGGGATAAAAAGTCCAGCCGACTTTAAAGGTAGAACCATTGGTGTTTGGTTTTTTGGAAATGAATACCCTTTCTTAAGTTGGATGAGCCAAGAAGGAATATCAACAGACGGTGGGGCTGACGGAGTTACAGTTTTGAGACAGGGCTTTAATGTAGATCCTTTGCTTCAAAGGCAAGCTGATTGTATTTCAACGATGACTTATAATGAGTACTGGCAAGTTATAGATGCAGGAGTTTCACCAGACGAATTAGTGACCTTCAAATATGAAGAGCAGGGTGTGGCAACACTCGAAGACGGTATATATGCTCTCGAAGACAACCTGAAAGATCCAGCGTTCAAAGACAAAATGGTGAGATTTGTGCGTGCATCTATGAAAGGATGGAAACATGCAGAAGCAAACCCAGATGAAGCAGCAGAAATAGTTTTAGACAATGATGCATCCGGTGCTCAAACTGAAAAGCACCAAAAGCGTATGATGGGTGAGATAGCAAAACTTACAGCTGGATCAAATGGAAGTTTGGACCCAGCAGACTTTGACAGAACTGTAGCAACCCTTTTAGGAGGTGGATCAGATCCTGTTATAACTAAAAAGCCTCAGGGTGCATGGACGCATGATATAACGAATGCGGCACTGAAATAAATGCTTTTGCATTTATAGGTTAGATGAAAATCTAAATGGGCTAGCTATAAGCTGGCCCATTTACATTCATAAAAAAACGAGATGTTTTTGCCTAATAATCAACTAAATGACGCTGCGACTAGTTAGAAAGTAACAGAGGGTTGGAAGGGTTAATAACGTGAATTAATGAATTTTTTGTTGCGAGAAAAGATATTTAGTCACTGTTCCATGCTAGCCTTTTCTATTTTTGTTTCAGGATCTTTTACTTTTGGAAATCTGATTGCAGATCAAATTCATCCTGAGTTATTGACTTTTTTCAGATTTTTGTTGGCAACTTTTATTCTTGGCACAATCCTGCATTGTAAAAAAAGTATCCGCCAACATCATATCAAAAAGATTTGGAGATACTTTGTATTAGGCGCTATATACTCAATATATTTTGTGTTTATGTTTATAGCTCTGAAGTTTACCACTACTGTCTCAATAGCTGCAATCTTTACACTTCTTCCACTTTTTGCTGCTATTTTGGAACGATTATTTCTTAGAAAATATTCTCCATTATTGATTTGGTTTGCGTTGATTGTAAGTGGTTGCGGGGCTGTTTGGATTATATTTGAGGGATCGCTCAGCGAACTTTTACAATTCCGGTTTGAGAAGGGCGAGGCTATTTTTCTAATTGGAACCATTTTTTACGCTTCCTATGCTATTATGTTTCCCAAATTATTCCACGGAGAGAACATTTATGTGGTAACGCTGGGTGTCTTAGCTGCTGGTTCTATAATCTTGGCTATATCTTTAATTTTTCAACAGATTCCAATTACATTTAATAATATTACTTTTGAAATAGCTTGGGTAATATTGTACCTTGCTATTTTCGCAAGTATCGGATCTATTTCATGTTTAAATTACGCCTCGCCTAGATTGTCAGCTCCAATTGTGAGCGCCTATACATTGCTTGTGCCATTCTGGGTTATACTAAATGATTTTATATTTTTTAAAATTGAGCCAAATATGAATTTGGTGGTCGGAGCGATGTTAATTGCGTTTGGTCTTGGAGTGCTGATTTATAAAAGTTGAATATAGTTTTCTGAGCTAATGTTTTTATTATATTTTGATGGAGGTCATTATGTCGATAACTTGTGTCTCTGAATTTCCTTGTGCACCTGGCAAAATAGATGAACTTATAAAAATTTTCCATGAAGCTTTACCACTTGCAAGAGGGATAAGTGGATGTGAGAAAATTTATTTTTCAATTTCTGAAACGGATCCGAACGTAGCGGTTACTTTTGAAATTTGGAATAGTAAAATAGATCACGAGAAATATTTATCTCAACTTACGGCAAATGGAACCTTATCTGACATACAGTTTTGTTTAAGTGGATTTCCAAAGTTTAATTTTTTTAATAATTTTAATAATTTTTAATTATTAAATGCATGGATAGTTTTTCAATTCTATTTAACTTTCTTACTGTTATCGTTAAGAGCTAACGGATTAGCTGAGTTTAAGACCTTCTGGAAACGATATGATTTTAAAAATTTTATTACGAACGTCATTAATTTTTACTTCTTTTATTCTGGCTTCATGTCAAACGTCGGAGCTTAATAAGACAACTCCAGAAAATATTGATGCGAACAATATATCTCGGAAAAATATTTCGTTTATGGAAATTAAGACAAAAGTTAAGAGTAATTACGACTTGAGTTCACGTTCAAGTTCGAAATTAATAGTAAATATTGCTCTAGATGGAAGTGAAAACATTTCTGTCTGGCAAGATACCCTAGATTTTGCAGAAGGCAATAACGTTAAGTTTACATTTTTCATAGTGGGTGTTCATTTGCTTCAGGACTCATTAGCAAATTTGTATGAACCACCAGGACGTCAACGAGGTCGGTCTGATGTGGGTTTCGGGGGAGATAAGGCGAGTGTTGAAAGTAGACTGAATATGCTCAGAAGAGCTTACAGAGAAGGGCACGAGATTGCTGGACATGGTAACGGTCATTGGGATGGAAGTGAATTTACTTACGAAGATTGGGTTTCAGAACTAACTCAGTTTGATTATTTTTTTCGAAATGCATACAAAATCAACGGTATTGAAGATCCTGATCCACAGGAGTGGCGTATTATTTCAGATAGTATAGTTGGATTTAGAGCACCACTGCTTGAAAATAATAAATCGATGTACAAAGCTCTTAAGGATTTGGGCTATATGTATGATACCTCTTCGGTCCTCGCATTAAACTCTAAATATCAATATCATTATAATGATGTCATCATATTTCCCTTAAACTCACTTAGTACTGATCTGGGTAAGACTATTTCGATGGATTATAACTTTTTCATGCTAGACAGGGGTAGAGAAACTGGCGCTGGAGTTAGGATGCTAAATGAATATAGACGGTATATTTCTCAGGCGGTAATGGAGGGAAATGCCCCAGTGCATATTGGTCACCATTTTGCACGCTGGAATAAAGGTGAATATTGGTGGGCTCTAAAAGAGTTTATTAGGGAGCATTGCAGAGATGAATTTGCGAGTTGCGTCAGCTTTTCTGAACGTATTAAACTTGAAGCAAGTCATTTTTTTAATTAAAATAGCTTCCATAAACGCAACATAAATTGAACCTCATTAAATTTAACTATTTTGCAGGAAAAAATGTCCTACGATCCGATACCACTTCCCCATCGTATTAAAATAGAGAAAAATGAAGTATTAAAAGTGGTTCATGATTATTATGACCATATGTGCAAACGGCATTCTGTTAGAAATTTTTCAAAAGAATCTGTATCAAGTGAAATTCTTGAAAAAATAATAGAAACGGCTGGTAGAGCTCCATCAGGTGCAAACCAACAACCTTGGCACTTCGTGGCTATTAAAAACCAAGAAATGAAAGCCAAAATTAGATCTGCAGCAGAAAATGAAGAACAGGCATTCTATACTGGGAAAGGCCATGACGATTGGATTTCCGCATTAGAACCCATTGGTACCGATGCATCCAAGCCGCATCTAACAGACGCGCCGTGGTTGATTGTAATATTTGCAGAACGCTATGGTTTTAACAAAGATGGCTCGAGACGAAAAAACTATTACGTAAACGAAAGTGTTGGTATTGCTACTGGATTTCTAATCTCAGCCATTCACAATGCTGGCCTGGTTTGCTTAACACATACACCAAATCCAATGAAATTTTTAAATTCTATGTGTAAGCGGCCCATTAATGAGAAGCCAATTATGATATTACCTGTCGGTTATGCTAGTGTAGATGCAACAATTCCAAAGGCTTCTACAAACAAGAAACTAATAAGTGAAATAATGACAGTCATCTAAATTTATCTTTATCTGCCCCACATTCTAACTGGGCCACAATCCAAATGTACAAAGTTAGATTTACTGTATCTCCCAACACCGCCAGATTTACACGCCTGAGCAGCTTTAGCTAACTGTTTCACTGAACGTGTTCCAAGTCGCACATCGGCAGCCTGCCCAGTAATATGTAGTGAGTTTTTAGATACAGATCTTGATTGTCTTCGCAGCATCGCATTAGTTTTGGCGCTTCTGTAGCCAGACATCAATCTGAATGGTTCACCAGTATCCAAGATAGAATGGGATGCGGCAAGTATATCAATAGTTCTAAGATCAATTGGTTTTACTTCATTTCGGCGCCAATCTCTCATTAACACATCTATTTCGTGCAGCGCTTCTGGGATGTACGCTCCATCTATCCAATAAATAGTATCGATTCTTTCACCAGTTTTGTACGAAATCATTTTAATTTTGCGTATATCGCCGGCGCCTTTTATAAACCCTGTAGTATTTGCAAATACTGGCGCAGCAGAGATAACCGTAGCACCAAACACGCCAAGCAGACTACGGCGAGAAAGTACATTCGTTTTTTTAGAAAAGAAATCTGACTTCAATTTAAATAACTCTGCCTTACTATTAAAGTACTAACGGCTAGCTTATTGCACAAAATTCACATCAGTCCAACAAAAAAATATTATTAAAAACCCTATGTATCTATAATCGAAAAATTTTTATGTGTCATAAATAATCAATGTTGGTGAAATTATAATCTGATCTAGTCTTCAAAGTTCTAAAATTAAATATTATATTATTGCTATGACCCTATGTAAAAATGTTTTCTTTGCTTCTATTATTTTTCTGGCTCTATTTTTAGATCAGGTAATGGCTAATCCATTTTCTGAAGTTAATATAAGGGCGGGTTTGATCTCAGCACTTAAGCAGCATCCATCAATTTTAGATTTTTATGAAGAAAACAAATATGAGTTTATTTGGTTGGAAAATAACGAATTGTCAGAGCAAAGACGATCTGAATTAATCAATTCACTTCAAAGTGCATCTTTTCACGGACTTCCCATAAAAAAGTATGGAGTAAACAAACTGGTAAGCAAATTATCTTCTAGTGAAAGTTTATATGATAAAGGTTTTCTTGAGGGTATGTTCATGATTTCGTTTACAGAATATGCTTCTGATATTAATAATGGTGTATTAGTTCCCTCTGATATTGATAGTGATATAGTTCGGCAGGTTGAACCAGAAGAACCAATTTTTTATATTCAGGATCTCATTTCCAGGAATCCATATGACTATTTTCGTTCTCTTGGTCCTAACTCGAGAGAATATGCTCGCCTTCTAATGGAAAAGCAGAAATTACTTAAAGTAGTTGAAAATGGAGGTTGGTCAGCTCTATCATCTAGTAAAGTCCTACGTTTTGGTGATTTTGGAGATGAAGTAGTGTTCCTCCGAAATCGCTTGTTTGATCAAGGTTATATTTCAAACTCGCTATCTACTAAATTTAATAGAGAGCTATTAAAAGCAGTCCAAAAATTTCAGTCTGATCATGGCTTAATTCCTGATGGAATAGTTGGGCAGGGTACTATTTTAGAGCTCAATATCTCTGCAAAGCAAAGGTTGTCTTCAATTATAGTCGCTATGG
This sequence comes from uncultured Rhodobacterales bacterium, assembly GCA_963999845.1. Lineage (GTDB taxonomy): Bacteria > Pseudomonadota > Alphaproteobacteria > Rhodobacterales > Rhodobacteraceae > Salinivivens. The sequence goes on from CAXEVV010000003.1 coordinate 15,584, forward strand.
AGCGTGAGCGATGGCTTAGTGATGAACTTGGCAATAGACATATTTGGGTCAATCTAGCCGATTTTAAAGCGAAAATCTTTGAAGACCAGTCAGTTATTTTTGAAACACGCACAGTACTTGGCGTTAACGATGAAGCCATGCGAAGTCCTGAATTTTCAGATAAGATGGAGTATATGGTTGTCAACCCAACCTGGCACATTCCAGTTTCGATAGCAAAAAATGAATACTTGCCTGAGTTAAAAAAGGATCCCGAAGCCTTGCCGTTTATACAAATCTTTGACAGTGAGGGATTTATGGTTGATCGATCAAGTTTAGACTTTTCGATTTTAGGAAAAGATTATTTTCCATATGAAATGAAGCAATTACCCTCTACAACTAATGCATTAGGGCTGGTTAAATTCATGTTTCCTAATCAATATAATATATACTTGCACGATACTCCTGCTAAAGATTTATTTATGAAGGAAGTGCGGGATTTTAGTCATGGTTGTATCCGTTTGCATGAACCGTTTGATTTTGCTTACGCTCTTTTGGAAAAGCAATCTGAGGAACCACGAAATGTATTTCAGAATGCTCTCAAGAGTGAAGAAGAGACCATAATCCTCCTATCCAAAAGTGTTCCAGTGCACATCACATACAGAACTGCATTTACTAAGGTGGGTGGTGGCATTGAATTCCGTCGTGATATTTATGGGCGTGACGAAAAAATATATAATGCTTTGGTGGATCAAGGCTTAGATCTTGGTGAAAATATATAACGTTAGAGATACCTTACGGAATTAATATGGGTTTTACATTAAGAGAAATTAGTGACGCAGTGGGTGGTTACACTGAAGGGGATTCAACTATCGTAGTTACTTCTGTGTCGGATCCAGGCCTAGCTAGTGCGATGGACCTTGCTTTTGCGGCTGACGAGAAATTTGCTGATCAAATTAAAAATGGTAAAGCAAAGGTTGCAATTCTTTCACCAGGTATGGATTACAGGGATTATGGATTAGAGGGAGCGGTGTTTGTTAAAAGGGCACGATTTGTGATGTCTACTTTAACTAAGCTCGTTGATAAAGGGCAGCGATACCCGAGAGGTATTCATAAAACAGCTTGTATCTCCAAAAAGTCATATATACCAGAAAACGTCACTGTAGGCCCTTATGTTGTGATATCTGATGGTGTTCATTTGGGGGAAAATTCGGTTATCGGTCCTATGTGCTTCATAGGCGCAGATACTAAAATTGGTGCTAATGCTTATTTGCGTGAGGGTGCGAAGATAGGTTCTGATGTCTCAATTGGCGAAAGATTTATAGCTCAACCGGGGGCAGTTGTGGGTAGCGATGGTTTTTCTTTCGTAACAGAACAGGAATCTGCTGTTGAAATTGCCCGAGAAAGTTTAGGCAAAGCTAAAATTGCAGAAAATGATAATGCTTGGTTACGAATACATTCGCTCGCAGGGGTAGTTTTGGGTGATGATGTGGAGGTCGGCGCTAATAGTACTATTGATCGGGGAACTGTACGTGCTACCCGGCTTGGAAATAATGTAAAAACGGATAATCTTTCGCAGATAGGACATAATGTGTCTATTGGCGATAATTGTTTAATTTGCGCTCAGGTTGGGATAGCTGGATCATCCCAACTAGGAAAGAATGTAGTCTTAGGTGGTCAAACTGGAGTGAGTGACAATATTTCAATTGGAGATAACGTGATTACTGGGGGCGCTACCAAAGTTTTGTCGAATGTTCCAGCCGGCAAAATAATGCTTGGTTATCCTGCTACCAGTATGGATAAACAAATAGAGAGTTATAAAGCTTTTAGAAGGTTGCCAAAACTAATGAAGCAGATATCTGATCTACAAAAAACTATTTTGAAGACAAAAAAAGGATAATAAGTGGTCATTTGGAAGCTGAAATTAATGGATCAATATTATGGATATTCGTGGTAAAGTTATAGCAATTATAGCTGATCAGGCAATAGTGGAAACTTCAGATGTAAATGATGAAAGTACCCTTGAGGACCTCGGTATAGATAGTCTTGGCTTAGTCGAAAGTATATTTGCGATTGAAGAGACTTTCGACATACAGGTTCCTTTCAATGCAAATCAACCTGATGAAAGCTCGTTTGATTTGTCATCGGTAGCGACAATTATTCAAGGGATCGAGACTTTAATTCGGGAGCAATCGTGAAAAGGGTTGTGATTACTGGTTCGGGTACGATTAATTCGATTGGCCAAAATATCTTACAGACTATAGATTCTTTAAAAGAGGGTCGATGCGGTATAACAGATCTAAAATTCAAAGATGTGGAAAGGCTATCTGTTAAAATTGGTGGGCAAATTCATGATTTCGAACCAGATAAGCATTTTAACCGTCAACAGTTGTCACTTTACGATCGTTATACTCAATTGACCTTGCTTGCAGGTAAAGAAGCAATTCATCAATCTGGTTTAAAATTCAGTGGAGAAATCGCAGAATCTACTGGCGTTGTTCTCGGTACAGCCGGTGGGGGAGTAAGTACTTGGGATGACAATTACAGAGCCGTCTATGAAGATGGAAAAAATAGAGTGCATCCGTTTGTGGTGCCGAAACTTATGAATAACGCGGCAGCAAGTCACTTATCTATGAAATATAATCTAAAAGGTCCCACTTTTACTGTGTCAAGTGCCTGCGCTAGCTCTAATCACGCAATGGCTCAAGCTTTTCAGATTGTGCGTTCAGCGCAAAGCTCAGTAATGGTGACTGGTGGTTCTGAGAGCATGTTATGCTTCGGTGGTATAAAAGCATGGGAAGGGCTTCGAGTAATGAGTAAGGATGCTTGCCGTCCTTTTTCTTTAAATCGAAGTGGAATGGTACAAGGCGAAGGAGCAGCGATTTTTGTATTTGAAGAGCTTGAGCATGCAAAGCGTAGGGGAGCAGACATTATTTGCGAAATAAAAGGTTTTGCAATGTCTGCAGATGCAGCTGACATAGTAAACCCGTCTAAACGGGGCGCAGCTCGAGCGATTTCTGATGCATTGCGGGATGCTCAAGTAAATGTAGAAGATGTCGGCTACATTAATGCGCATGGTACCGGCACAGCGGCAAATGATAAAACTGAATGCGCGGCAGTAGCTGACGTATTTGGTCATCATGCCAACAAAATAATGATTTCTTCAACTAAATCTATGCATGGTCACATTATAGGAGGAACGGGTGCCGTAGAAATTGTACCCTGTATTTTAGCACTTCGAGAAGGAGTTATCGCACCAACTATAGGATACCAGGAGCACGATCCCGAATGTGCTTTGGACGTAGTGCCTAACGAGGCAAGAGATGCAAAAGTAAACGTGGCTATTTCAAACGCATTTGCATTCGGCGGTTTAAACGCAGTTCTTGTGTTGCAAAAAATATGAAATATTTGAAGTCGAATATATTTTTTTAACTTTATATTGAGTATTATCTGATCTTAAAAATCTAACTTTAATTTCAAATTCTTTAAATTGTTCGACAAGGTGGTGTATTTGAACTTCATATCATTTTTAATCACAAATAAATTATGGTTGCTGGCTGGATTTCTATTAGCTTTGTCTTCTAGTTTTGGACAAACTTTTTTTATTTCGATATTCGCTGTTGAAATAATGTCTAGTTTCAATCTTTCAAATTCTGATTGGGGTACAATTTATGCTTCTGGTACTCTTATGTCTGCTGCAGTAATGATTTATACTGGTGGGCTGGTGGATGATTACAAAACTAGAAATATTTCCTTCTTAGTTTTAGGGATATTGGCACTTGCAATGGTTAGTATGGCTGCAGTAAGTTCCATTTCAGGATTAATTATTACTATTTTTCTACTGAGACTAATGGGTCAGGGAATGTCCACCCACTTAGCCCAAATAGCGATGTCTCGATGGTTTTCCAGATACAGAGGTAGAGCGTTAGCAATTGCTAATTTAGGCTATTCGTTAGGGGAATCCTTTATTCCTATGTTTTTTGTTGGGTTTTTATTATTTCTCCCTTGGAGGTCAATTTGGTTATTTTCTGCAGTTCTCCCAGTTATTGTGGCCGTAGCAATATTTTTCACCCTGAGGTCTGAGCGGTCTCCAAATTCTTTTAAAGAAGATAAAATCACTCTCGGGCTTGGAATGCGCCATTGGTCTAGATCACAGGTGCTGAAAAGTAGTATTTTTTGGTTAGCTGTTCCGGGATTGCTAGGGCTTTCTGCGTTTGGAACTGTTCTCTTTTTTCAGCAAGTCAATTATTCTAATTTGAAGGGCTGGGAGCACCTATCTTTGGTAAAAACTTATCCACTATTCACTTTGATAGCTGTTGGAATTTCATTTTTGTCGGGTTGGTTAATCGATAAGTATGGCGCTATTAAAATGATTGGTTTTTATCAAATACCAGCAATTTTTGGCTTCTACATGTTTTCTATTTGCGAAACATTACTGGGCTTCTCAATTGGATTGATCTTTTTTGCGATAACTGCAGGTTCGAATAACATAATCCCTAATGCTTTTTGGGCTGAGTGTTTTGGGACTGCTCATCTCGGCCGTATAAAGTCTTTAGCTGGTGGAGTAATGGTTATCGGCTCGGCTCTGGGTCCGTTGATAAGTGGTTATTTAATAGATTTGAATATCGATTTAAATTCACAATATTTGGCATGCTGCCTTTATTTTATTTTTAGTTCATTTCTATTATTATTGGCTACTAGAAAAGGATTAATTAGTATCTAATTTTAGACTTGCATTATGAAATTTCTGCATCCTTTTAAAGCAGCAAAATCATCTTTTACAAGTTGGACAGAAAATTTTTCGTTAAATTTTGAAAACCTCCCCTTATCACGAAAAGCTTTAATAAAGCTCTCTGATTTCAGGTATTCTTTTAGGGATCTGGAAACACCACCAATTAGATAAATACCACCAAATGGAAGCAAAATTAGCGCAAGATCTCCAAAAAAGGATCCCGCACAAGTTGCTAAAAAATCTGCAACATTTTTAGAGTTTTTATCCCCGTTAGATGCACTTTCCATTATTTGTGCTGCTGTTTGATCACTTCCTGTGAGTACTCTGCCCGCCGCTTCAAGTCCGCGGCCCGAAAGAATATCTTCTACAGAGGTAAAAGAGGGATCTGATGAAATCTTGTTTAAGATGGTTTGTTGATCTTGATTTGCTATCGATATTTGCGAATGACCTGCTTCTGATGGTGGAACAAAGATTTTGTGTCCGACTTTAAATACTGGTGCAGCATTGAAACCTGTACCCATACCGCAGACTAGCCGTGTATCATTTGAATTTGACTTCTGACTTCCGACCATTATTGGCTCGAGATCTGACCTATCCAGGCTTTTCAACCCGTAACCTTGAGCTTGTAAATCGTTGATAATTCCTACATGCTCTGCTCCCGTTAGGGAAGCTATTGATCTCTCGCTGAAACTCCATGCTAGATTGGTCATTTGGGCAGCATTTGCCTCGACAACTCCGGCTACAGCAATTCCTGCGTGCTTAACCGACCTTACGCTTGTCGAACGTAAATAATTGGCTACGAGAGTTTCAAATGATCCATATTTGTTATTGGAAAATGTCATACAAGAGCTCTTTAATAATAGTTTATTGTCGAAAAGTGCAACTCTTGTATTCGTACCTCCAATATCAGCGGTTAAACATAGCCCTTTTCCCATGACAAACTTTCTAATTTCATTTTATTAGATAATTCAATAAGTCTATTTTATTACTGCTGCAACATTAAATAACTCAATAATATTAATAGGTTATTTGATTGTATCAATTGTATATATGTCTTTGAAAAACTCTAAACCATTTGAGTCTCGTAACAATTTCACAAAAATTTGTGATAATTTCAATTTGTGTTGGAGAGTTTTTATAATGAAGCTATCTCTTCTTACAGAAATGGAGAAACATAATGACTGAACTAAAATTTATTGAGGTTCGCGGTGCTAGGGAGCATAATCTTCAGTCAGTCGATGTTAATATTCCCAGAGACAAACTTGTTGTAATCACTGGTCTTTCCGGATCAGGTAAGTCGTCCTTGGCCTTTGATACGGTATATGCAGAAGGCCAGAGGAGGTACGTTGAAAGCCTTTCAGCATATGCCCGACAGTTTCTCGACATGATGGAGAAACCCGATGTAGATCATATTACAGGGTTGTCTCCAGCAATTTCCATAGAGCAGAAGACTACTTCAAAAAACCCGCGATCAACAGTTGGCACTGTAACTGAGATATACGATTATTTAAGGTTACTCTATGCTCGAGTAGGAACTCCTTACAGTCCTGCAACAGGCCTACCAATAGAAGCTCAACAAGTTCAGGAAATGGTCGATCAAGTTTTGTGTCTTAATGAAGGGACTAGAGCATTTCTTTTAGCTCCCATCGTTCGTGATCGGAAAGGCGAGTACAGGAAAGAATTCCTAGAGTTGAAAAAACAGGGATTTCAGAGAGTAAAAGTTGATGGTAATTTTTATGATCTTGATGAACCGCCCAAATTAGATAAGAAATTCAGACATGACATTGACGTTGTTGTCGATCGTTTAGTTGTGAAAAAGGACCTAGAGACACGTCTTGCTGATAGTCTTCGTACGGCTTTGGATTTGGCTGACGGTATTGCCATATTAGAAACAGTTGTCGAGGAAGGAGATCCTCAGCGTTATACCTTTTCGGAAAACTTTGCGTGTCCTGTTAGTGGCTTCACTATTCCTGAAATAGAACCTCGACTATTCTCGTTTAATGCTCCTTTTGGAGCCTGCCCTGATTGTGACGGACTAGGTGCAGAGTTATTTTTTGATGAAAGTCTCGTAGTTCCCGACGTTGAGTTGAAAATAAGTGACGGAGCACTGGCACCGTGGCGGAAAGGTAAAAGCCCATATTTTATTCAGACTATTGAGGCTCTTTCAAATCATTATAATTTCGACTTCCATGCTAAGTGGGCAACTATACCAAAGACTGTTCAACAAGTTTTTTTGTATGGTTCTGGAGAGGAAGAAATTTTATTTCGATATGATGAAGGTGGGCGAGTATATCAAGTAAAGAGAACATTTGAAGGTATTATTCCAAATATGGAGCGTCGGTATAAAGAAACAGATAGCAGTTGGGTAAGAGAGGAGTTTGAGAGCTATCAAAACAAAAGATCGTGTAAGGCTTGTGATGGTTTCCGTCTTAATTCGCAAGCACGCGCGGTCAGAGTCAATGGACTGCACATTGGTCAAATTGTAGAAATGTCCATAAAGGAAGCTTTAGAATGGTTTTCAGCAGTTAATGATACACTCTCTAATCAGAAACAAGAAATTGCCTCTACTATTTTAAAAGAGATAGTAGAGCGTCTTGGCTTTTTAAATAATGTTGGACTTGAATACTTATCGCTATCGAGAAGTTCTGGAACGCTCTCAGGTGGAGAAAGCCAACGGATAAGACTCGCTAGTCAGATTGGAAGTGGGTTAACAGGTGTTCTTTATGTATTGGATGAACCGTCCATTGGATTACATCAAAGAGATAACGGAAGACTTCTACAGACTTTAAAAAATCTTCGTAATCAAGGAAACACGGTTATAGTGGTTGAGCATGATGAGGAAGCAATTTTGGAGGCAGACTATGTGTTTGACCTTGGGCCAGGTGCTGGAGTTCATGGTGGCCAAGTAGTTGCTTGTGGAACACCCAGTGAAATAACTGCGAATTTAAAGTCGATAACCGGACAATACTTATCTGGAAAGAAGTCGATACCGGTACCTTCGATCAGACGAAAGGGCAATGGTAAAAATCTCAAAATTATTGGCGCTACTGGCAACAATCTTAAGTCTGTAGATGTAAAATTCCCTCTTGGTAAATTTCTGTGTGTGACTGGTGTGTCTGGTGGCGGTAAGTCGACATTGGTCATAGAAACATTATTCAAAGTTGCCTCAATGAGACTGAATGGAGCTAAGCAAACACCAGCACCTTGCGAAAAAATTATTGGATTGGAGTATTTGGATAAAGTAATCGATATCGATCAGAGACCAATTGGACGTACACCCAGATCTAACCCAGCAACCTATACGGGCGCCTTTACTCCAATTCGAGAATGGTTCTCGGGATTACCCGAAGCAAAAATACGAGGATATAAACCGGGAAGATTTTCTTTCAACGTCAAAGGTGGGCGCTGTGAGGCGTGTAAAGGTGATGGTGTTATAAAAATTGAAATGCATTTTCTGCCTGATGTCTATGTAACATGTGAGACCTGTGGGGGTGCTCGTTATAACCGCGAAACACTCGAAATTAAATTTAAAGAAAAATCTATCTCAGATGTCTTGGATATGACTGTGGAAGACGCTCAATTATTTTTCACCGCTATTCCAAGTATTAGAGAAAAAATGGATGCTTTGGTGCGAGTGGGCCTTGGGTACATAAAGGTGGGTCAACAGGCTACTACTCTGTCTGGTGGTGAAGCTCAAAGAGTGAAATTATCGAAAGAGCTGTCAAAGCGAGCAACTGGCCGCACACTATACATTTTGGACGAACCAACTACTGGATTGCACTTTGATGATGTACGCAAACTTCTCGAAGTACTTCATGAATTAGTCGATCAAGGCAATACGATTGTCGTCATAGAACACAACCTTGACGTAATTAAAACTGCGGATTGGATAATTGATATTGGCCCTGAGGGAGGAGACCGAGGTGGCCAGATTGTTGCTGAAGGATGTCCTGAAAAAGTTGCGGAAAATTCTAAAAGTCATACTGCACACTACTTGAATGAACTGATTTATAAAAAGGAAATTACTGCTGCCGAGTAAAATTTTGTAAATAGTGAAATCAAATAGGAATTACCTTTATCGATGTTATTCGATTTGCGTGTCTTTCTATAATCTCAAAACGATAGCCATGGAACCGGAATACTTGTCCAACAGTTGGGATCATCTGTGCTTCGTGAATTACTAATCCGGCCAGAGTATGCGCTTCATCGTCAGGAAGTGACCATTCGTTAGCTCTATTAAGATCTCGAATAGTTGTTGACCCTTCTAAAATGTAAGAGCCATCGTTTGACTTTACTATATCATTGGAGTTTTTTGGATCAAACTCATCTGATATTTCGCCTACAATCTCTTCCAAAATATCCTCAAGTGTAATTAAACCCTGAAGACTACCATATTCATCGACTACAAGTGCAAAATGAGCTCTGCGATGCAAGAATTGCCTCATTTGGTCATCTAAAGAAGTAGTATCAGGCACGAAATACGGCTTCATGGCGACATGACCAATATCAAAATTGTTCAAATGATTAATATTTGGGGTCTCCTGATTAATTAATTTATACATTTCTCTCGCCAAATCTTTAGCGTGAATAACTCCGACTATATTATCGGGATCATTGAGAAAAACTGGTAGTCTAGTATGCACGCTTTCTAAGCACTGGGTTAATATTTTGGTTGGCTCATCACTTGAGTTGATCATTTCAATGTTTGACCGATGGAGCATTATTTCTTCCACGGTTCTGTCCGAAAGATCTAACGCTCCTAAGATGAGATCTTTATCCTCTTTTTCGACAACGCCTTCAGAATGGCCGAGCTGAATTGCTCCTGCTATTTCCTCACGTACTGCTAGTATGTGACTATTAGGATCTGTTTTTACGCCAAAAATTCTTAATATTAACCTTACAAGAAACCTGACAGACGCTACAATTGGCGATAAGGCCTTAATTATCAACTGAATGAAACCTGCTACTCTTGCTGCAGCTAGTTCAGCATTTGTTATGGCATAAGTCTTCGGCAGAACCTCTGCGAAAATTAACACTAGAATAGTCATAACTAAGGTAGCTAAGGCGATACCACTTTCTCCAAAAGCTTGAGTAAATAGTGCTGTCGTCAAGGAAGTTGCTAAAATATTTACTAAGTTGTTACCTAGCAGTACGGATCCAATTAATCCTTCGGTATCTTCGGTTATTTTTAACGCCTTTGAGGCTCCTCTAGACCCTTTGTCTGCATGGCTTCGCAGCTTCCCGCGTGAAGCTGCGGTTAATGCCGTTTCGCTGCCTGAGAATATAGCTGAAAGAAGCAACAGAAACAAAACTGCTCCCATCGTTATCCAAAAACTCTGATCTATAAACGTTAAATCACTTTCCATGCTGTTTCCCAGTTTAAATACGTAACGTAATACAAAAACCCGTTATACTTATTATTTTACAAAAAATAAAACACGGTATTTGAAAATATTAAAATATAGAAGCTTTTTTGCTTTAGGTATTCTGATTGTCCAGAAATAATTATTTGTTAGACAGGGGGTGGTGATTGAATACTAACTCTTTTAGGCGGTCATCAACTACATGTGTATAAATTTCAGTTGTTCCCAGATCGGCGTGGCCTAACAGAGTTTGTATTACTCTTAAATCCGCTCCATTGGCCAGAAGGTGAGTTGCAAATGCATGCCTAATTACGTGTGGGCTAACCTTAGTGGGATCTATTCCGGCGAGACTTGCCCATTTCTTCAACTTCTTAAACAACCATTGTCGTGTTAGGTGACCCTTTTTACTATTTGACGGGAACAAATATTTTGAATTTAATTCATAATACGGAGTATTGTTATTTTTCAACAAAAGCTTTCTTTTTTCCAGCCATTTTTTTATTGCTATTTGAGCTAGTTTTGATATCGGGACTAGACGTTCCTTGGACCCTTTTCCAGTTATAAGAATCATATTTGGATCACCCTTAACGGCATCGATTGGCAGTGACATCATTTCTGAAACACGCATTCCACTGGCATATAGAAGCGTCATTAAACAAATATTACGAGCTTTTAAAGCGGGGTTCTTTGCTTCGTTTTCTGCCGCGTCCAAAAGTGTTTCAATAGACTCTATTGTAATTGATTGAGGTAGTTTTTTTGACTTGCCTGGACTAGAAACTTGTATCGCTGGATTAGTCTTTGCCCATCCTTCATCTACAGCAAATCGATAGAATTGCTTAATTGATGATAAATGACGCGCACGACTTGATATTGAAAGGCCTCTATCTTTGAGGTTAACTAAGTACTCCTCAATGAGCCACAGTTGTGCTTCTAAGACTGACACTTTTTTAGTAGATATCCATTTAAAATATTTTTCTAAGTCTGTACCGTAAGCCTTAATCGTATTTTCTGATGCATCTGTATCTACAGATTTCGCCTCTAAAAAAGTAAGTATAAGATCAACACTCATACCTAAGTTTTACTCAGTATAAGCCACAGCGCAGTTCGCTGTGATACCCTTTCTAAACCAACATGCCGCAATGTCGATATTGATTCTAACAAATCTTGCATATCACCGTTTATACCCCTTTCCAGTTGTATTAGTGCATTTAATATTACTTCACCTAATTTTCCATCTGCAAGTTGTAATCTCGCATAACTTGGCACTCTTGGGCGATAAAATGCGTCTAAAAGAGTTTTTTCAAGAATGGTCTTGGGCTTCACAAATTGCGTCTCCGGATTTGTAAATGCGAAAATAATTGGATCTAAAGTTCTAATAGCCATTGGCTTGGATGTTATTACATCGTAGCTTGATGAAAGCATCCCAATCTTTAAAGCCAAAACCTCTGATTTTGGGGACAGTTTTGTGTTTAAAAGTTTTGGCGTAAATATCTCTGCAAAAATTGATGAGTTAGAATCATATTGAAATACTTGCCAGGCATTAACCAATGCAGTTTCTATCTCTTTGGTTCCAGTCTGCTTTGATAGGGCTTTATCAAGACTTTGTACGGCATTCACTTTTCCCCAAATACCGTCAATCGAGGGGGCCTCATAGGCTGTGAAAATTCCCAAAAATCTATTAGAGTCAATTACACCATCTTCTGCCAATCGTTCGGCTGCTTTAATTTGAGCGTACCAGCCGTTATCTCCTGATAAATCACCAAATAGAAAAGCATTACCTAAATTTTCCCGAAACAATGGGTATCCTAGTGTTTCATAGAGGCGAAAATCTAAAGGTTTCAAATCTTTCTTGTTTTTAGGTATATTTCTTCCACTCGGTTCTTCAATCTCCAGAAATTCCCCCAGAATATCTAAAGTAGAGTTTTCAATACTATTAAGTGCTTTTGCTGTATTGTAGATCAATGATGCAGTAAGCCAATCGCCTGTTAATGCATGACAGTAAATCCGACCAGCGTCATTTTGATAGTTAGCGCCAAGGTCCAATACTTGCTCGCAAGCTGGATCATATTGACTGCTAAGCAATGACGCTTCAAAGAGTTTAGGTACGAGCTGTGGAGGCAACGGCGATGCTCGCTCTAGAAGTGCTATTGCAGGGTCAATGGCTCCTGAGTCAATCAAAATAGATATTCGCTCAGATAGAAACGCTTCTTTTTTTTCTGTTGAAATAGGGGCCTCTGCCTCTGCCAAAAGCATTTGCAATAACAGTTTTTGGACGGCTGGTGAACTTGGTGAGCCGACCGTCCGCAGTAATCTAACTAAATCATCTGCTTGGCTCTCCTTCCAAAGACTATTGGGAAAACCTGTAACAGTTGGAGGTAACAAGCCAACTGAGCTACGCTCGACGTCGTCTAATTTAGTGACTTCAATCTCAGGAAGAATTGTACCCGTAACAACAGTTGGTTCAAGAACATTAGTGGTACTCGATCTGTTATCTGAAATCTGTTTGTATTCAAAAAATTTTGATGATGATGTTGCAGAAAACATAGCAGTAGCTGCAACAAATGTTATGATAAAGCAGGAGTTATTTTTCATGAATCTCCACTGGTATAATTATATTTTTTTCCTCTGGAGTGAAGTCAAATCCAAAAAAAGGTCCAAGATACGCAAAGATAATTAATCCTAATGCTCCTGTTACGATTAGATAGAAAAGCCACTTAATAATTTTGCTCATATTATCACCCTGTCATTCTCTTGGTATTGAATTTGGTACTATAACTTTTGTCAAGTTTATCCAGTAACAAACAGTTATTGAAATTTGAACCTAGTTTCTTGATAAAGGGTTTATGACCAGACAAATAAAAAAAACTATTGCATTCATTGGAATGATGGGAGCTGGAAAAACGGCAGTGGGAAGAGCCGTTGCTTTAAAGTTAGGTGTTCCATTCTTAGATGCAGATACAGAAATTGAAAAAGCCGCTAATATGTCAATTCCAGAAATTTTTACTCGGGATGGAGAAAAGTTTTTCAGAGAACGAGAAGCACAAGTAATTTTGCGGTTGATGAAGGGTTCGCCAACCATCCTTTCCACCGGTGGTGGAGCTTTTATTGAGAAGAAAAATAGACAGGCAATAAGTCGCTATGGTGTATCCCTCTGGTTGGATGTTGAGATAGATCTCCTATGGTCGCGGGTGAAAAATAAAGATACAAGACCTCTTTTAAAATCCCAAGACCCATTTGAGACCTTGAAAACGCTTCACCTTGAGCGTGAGCACTTATATAGACTTGCTGACATTACAGTCAGATCTTCAAAGAACTATACTGTGGATGATATGGCTCTAAAAGTCATTGATAAGTTATATCTTTATCCAAACTTATTTGAGGGATAATTCAATGCAAAAGGTTAGAGTTAGATTAGAAAGACGTTCATATGACATTATGATTGGGCACGGGTTAATTATAAATTCGGGCCCAATAATTGCACCGTTTTTGTCGCAGAGCCGTGTGGTGGTAATTACAGACCAAAACGTAGCACAATTACATTTACGCTCCTACGAAGCTTCTATGAGATCAGCAGGAGTATCTGTTTCTTCGCTTGTTCTTCCTAGTGGCGAAGGAACAAAGTCTTGGAAATATGTTATCCAAGTCGTTGAATGGATGTTGGAACAAAAGGTAGAACGTAATGATTTAGTGGTTGCTTTAGGTGGTGGTGTTATAGGCGATTTAGTGGGGTTCTCTGCAGCAATCTTAAGACGTGGAGTACAGTTTGTACAAATTCCTACTTCGTTACTAGCTCAGGTTGATAGCTCTATTGGTGGCAAAACAGGTATTAATGTTAGCTTTGGTAAAAATTTAGTTGGTGCATTTCACCAACCGTCAGTAGTTTTGGCAGATATTCAAGCATTAGATACACTTCCTAATCGCGATTTTTTATCTGGTTACGGTGAGGTCGCTAAATACGGACTACTTGGAGACGAACATTTTTTCTGCTGGTTGGAAGATAATGCTGCCGCCTTAATCGATGGTGATGTGGAACTGCGCGTAGAGGCTGTAAAAAGATCTTGTCAAATTAAGGCCAAAATCGTTGAAAATGACGAGAGAGAGCAGGGGGAGCGTGCTCTTTTGAATCTGGGACATACTTTCTGTCATGCATTGGAAGGAGTAACAAACTTTAGTGATGCTTTATTACACGGCGAAGGTGTGTCGATCGGTTGTAGTTTAGCTTTTGACGTTTCTGCAAAACTTGGTTTGTGTTCGCAGGAGGTGCCAAGTAGAGTTAGAGAGCATTTTAAATCTATCAATGTTGCCACTGATATTTCGCAAATAAATGGTTTTGTGGGGACCGCCGAACACATATATGAATTGATGGCTCAAGATAAAAAAGTTGTGAAAGGAGTAATACGTTTTATTTTGGCTACCGATATAGGAAAAGCTATTGTGCAAGAGAACGTTAGCAAAAGTTTGATATTAGAGGTGTTACAAAATTCGTTAGAACGGTAATAAAATTTTAAAATGGAATTTCATCGTCCATATCAGGAGACGAATATTGTTGTTGATCATTATTTGAAAAACCATCATTTTGTGAACTATTTTCCAATCGTGAATAATCCGATCCTTGTTGCTCAGAACCTGAGTTTCTACCATCTAGCATTGTAAGTTCACCTCTATACGGACGTAAAACTACTTCGGTTGTGTATCTATCATTTCCTGCTTGATCTTGCCATTTACGCGTCTCTAATTGACCTTCCACATAAACTTTTGATCCTTTTTTCAGGTATTGCTCCGCAATTCGGACAAGTGCTTCATTTGTAATTGAAATATTGTGCCATTCAGTTCGCTCTCTTCGTTCCCCAGTATTACGATCTTTCCATGTCTCAGACGTAGCAATACTAAAATTTGCAACTTTCCCACCATTTGGAAAGTTACGCACCTCCGGATCGCGCCCTAAATTACCCAATAGTATTACCTTATTTACTGATCCAGCCACAATGCTTCCTTCTCTGATAAAACCTTAAATAGAATACAGCATTTCCAAGATGAGAATGGAAGTGTAAAATTGACTGTCGTGTATATTCAATGTGATGTGCTAAATTGAATTTATAGTCTTGTACTTGCTCAGTCTGAGAAGGGAACTATTTAAATTGTATGAGTAGTTACATTAAACTATACCTATTTGTTCTTTGGCTGTTGTTTCCTGCTTTCGCGCATGGAAGCCCTGACACTCAAAGGCTTTTAGACGAACTTGGACGCGTTCAATCAATTGAGAAGGCAAATCCGATAGTTGAAAAACTATGGAAGGAATGGACAACAGCACATAACAATGAAAATGAAAAAGCTTTAATGAATGAAGGTATTGAAGCAATGTCTAGTGGCAACTTAGATCGTGCGGAAAATCTTTTTACTAAATTAATAGAAGCCAACCCCTCTTTCACTGAAGCATGGAATAAAAGAGCTACGCTGAGATTTATGCTATGGGATTTTGAAGGTTCTTTAAAGGATGTGGAAAAGGTACTTGCATTAGAGCCTAGGCATTTTGGGGCTTTGTCCGGTTTGGGGATGATACACCTTCGTTTGGGAGCCCCTGAAAATGCTCTGAAAGCATACGAAGATTTGCTAAATGTGTTTCCAAGTAATGTGGATGCAATCCAAAAGATTATTACACTAAAGGACTATTTAGGCATAAATTCTCTTTAGTTATTACTCTATTTATGACATCTGTTTTCAGAAATTAGTTTTATAATTGAATAATTTGAATAATACAAACGTCATAAAGATCATAAAAAGAAATCCTCAATTAATAGTTTTTGCAGGTTTTTTTATTTATGCATTTTCCTTGGGAGCTATGTTTCCTAGATTAGATGATATTCAAAGATCACTGGAAATTGATAAGGCGGAGTTGGGATTCTTACTCCTCTGCCTTCCTCTTGGACTTCAAATTACACTTTTATTTGCTGATAGATTAGTCAGAGTCATACCATTAAGAAGTATTATTTGTTTAGGTATACCCTTAATTTGCTTTACCCAATTTGCCGCTGCGGTGATTAACCAAATTGCTTTTTTCGCGTTTTTTTTAATGGTTTGTGGTGCTTTCGTCGCCGTAGTAGAGGTGGCAATTAATCTTGAGGCGGATCGAGTTGAGCATGCTTTAGGTACTCGCATAATGAATAGAAGCCATGCTTTTTGGTCAATTGGATTTTTTACAGCCGCAATTATAGGAGCGGCTTTTTCACAATTTAAAGTGACACTCGAAATCCATTTTCTACTTATATGCATCATATCATTCATTATATCAAAAGTGTTTTTTGAGGATTATATTGTCGCTTCCCCACGGCATTCCAATATTAAAAAGCTTAAAAAAATTTCTTTACCCAACGGCCCTATATTAGTAATGGTCTTATTCGCAATGTCAGCAATGCTAGTAGAGGGTGCTAGTATCGACTGGTCAGTAATATTCATGCGAGAGATACATTCAGCATCTCCGATTATTTCAGGATTTTCTCTAGCCATGGCTGCTTTTTCTCAAGCCATAGTAAGGTTTTTCGGTGATAATTTAATAAATAGGTATGGACCTACTTTGATTAGTACGGTGAGCCTTGTCTGTATGTTTCTTGGTGTTTTCTTAGTTTTTTTATCGCAGTCAAGTTTATTGGCAATACTTGGATTCTTATTGATGGGAGCTGGTAGTGCAGTAATTTTTCCGATGGCTGTTTCGATAGCGGCGTCTAGGAATGACCGTCCCGCAGAAACGAATGTTGCTTCGCTTACACAATTTGCCTTTGGAATGTTTCTGCTCGGTCCTCCTGTCTTGGGCTTTATCGGGGAGACTTATAGTTTGAGATGGTCATTTGCACTTTGTATTCCTTTATTATTTTTGAGCTGTTTTATGCTTTTAGTTATGATTAAAAAAGAACCATACTTTTCTAAACAGTTTCGCTAGCCCTTAATTTGGTTTTGGAGGATAAAGTAAATGACAGTTGTTTGGACGCCATCACAAGACCAAATCCTGAATTCTAATCTAAAAAGGTTTGAGAATTTTGTCTCAAGAAAACTTGGCAAAGAATTCAAATCGTACCAAGAATTACACGAATTTTCTATTTCAACTCCTGAATTCTGGCGCTTATTAATTGAATATTTCGAAGTTATAGGTGATTGGCAGGGTCCCGTATATGAGGGTGAAAATATTATAACTGCAAAATGGTTTCCGAAGTCTAAGTTAAATTTTGCGGAAAATATGTTGAAAAACCGTAGTCAGGATACTGCTTTGGTATTCAGATGTGAAAATCGTATTTTTGAGAATGTAACTTTTATCGAACTTTATGATCAGGTGAGTAAAGTAGCCCAACATCTCAGAGCGCTTGGTGTCAAGAAAGGCGACCGCGTAGCTGGTTTTCTTCCAAATTTTATTGGCTCAATAGTTGCAATGCTTGCGACAGTTTCAGTGGGTGCAATTTGGTCCAGTTGCTCACCTGATTTTGGGGAACAGGGAGTGATTGATCGATTTGGGCAAATTGAACCCAAAGTGCTATTTTGTGTAGATGGATATTTCTATAATGGTAAGTCTCATAATTGCCTTAGAAAAGTTAAGTCTTTTTCAGCTAAATTACCTACTGTGAAGCAAGTAGTTATGTTTGATTACGCCTCTTTGGATAAAATTAGCATTAAATATTCAATTTCATATCAAGAAATTTTAGATAAGTATAACCCAAAGAAAATTGAATTTAAGCATGTAGATTTTGATCATCCTCTTTACATAATGTTCTCTTCTGGCACTACTGGAGTGCCGAAGTGTATCGTACATGGACATGGCGGTACTTTGCTTCAGCATCTGAAAGAACACCAACTTCACACAAACATATCGTCAGGCGACCGTGTCTTTTATTTCACAACATGTAGCTGGATGATGTGGAACTGGTTGGTCTCAGCGCTCGCAACACAAGCAACTATTATGCTTTATGATGGATCTCCTTCTTATCCAGATGACACCGTTCTTTGGAGGTTTGCAAACGATGAACAATTTACCCACTTTGGCACTTCTGCCAAATATATAGAAACTTTAATGAAAAATAATGTTCAACCACGTGCAAACTTCAAGCTCAAAAATCTTAGAACTATTTGTTCAACAGGCTCTCCGCTAAGCCCAGAGAGCTATGATTTTATTTATAAAAATATAGGATCTGTCCACTTGGCCTCTATTTCAGGTGGAACAGACATCGTGTCGTGTTTCGTTTTGGGAATTCCCACTCTTCCCGTTAGACGCGGAGAAATTCAGGGTCCTGGATTAGGTATGGCAGTAGAGATTTGGAATGATACGGGTAAGGTCAAGATAGGGAAAAGAGGAGAATTAGTTTGCACAAAGCCGTTTCCATCTAGACCAGTTAAATTCTGGAATGACGCAGATAGAAAAAAATATTATCTGGCTTATTTTGATCGTTTTAAAGACGTATGGGCTCATGGTGATTTTGCAGAACAAACATTAGACAGTGGATATATTATCCATGGAAGATCTGACGCGACCTTAAACCCTGGGGGAGTGAGGATTGGAACTGCAGAGATCTATCGACAAGTAGATAGGGTTGATGAAGTTTTGGAAAGTATTGTAATTGGGCAGACTTGGGAAAATGATATTCGAATAATCCTATTTGTTAAGTTAAAGGAAGGTATTAACCTACGAGAAACTTTGGTTAATACCATTAAGGAAACTATAAAATATAATTGTACTGTTCGCCACGTACCATCAAAAATACTGCAGGTGAATGATATACCAAGAACAAAATCAGGTAAAATTGTTGAAATACCTGTACGTGATATTGTTCATGGTAAAGAGGTTAAAAATAAGGAGGCTTTGGCCAACCCGGAAGCCCTAGATTTCTTTAAGGATCGTCCGGAACTAGCAGTGAAGTAGTCCTATTTAATTAATGGTTAATTCAGAAGCTGTTTTAATAACTGGCTCCATTTTATCCAATTTAGATTTGTCTAAGTGGCATTTGATCTGATGTTCATTTTCTAAAATACTTATTGCCGGGGTTTCTTTTTCACACAAGGAACCTGGTACGTCTTGCTTCCAGCGACATCTCGTTTGAAACGGGCAGCCTGAGGGTGGGTTCATAGCTGAAGGGATATCTCCCTCAAGAACTATATGTTTTTTCTCCACGCTTGTATCGGCTATTGGTACCGCAGACAACAAAGCCTCCGTATACGGATGATACGGTGGAGAAAAGACTTGATCTGTTGTTCCCAATTCAACAACATGTCCAAGGTACATAACCATTACTCTATCTGAAAGATAACGCACTATTGACAGATCATGACTTATAAAAAGCAGAGTTGTTTTTTCTTTTCTTTGAATTTCCATCAGTAAATCTGTAACAGCGGCCTGCACCGATACATCGAGTGCTGATACGGGCTCATCTGCTACGACGATCCTTGCACCACCGGCAAAAGCGCGCGCTATTCCCACGCGCTGTTTTTGACCTCCAGAAAGTTGCCGAGGCATTCGAGTTGCGAATTCACGAGGCAATTTGACCAAATCAAGTAACTGAAGCATTCGATCACTTCTCTCGTCATCGCTCTTCCCAAATTTAAACACCTCAAGCGCTCGTACTATTTGACGACCTACCGTCATTGATGGATTTAGGGTGTCAAATGGGTTTTGAAAAACCATCTGGATATCTGCCACAGTTGCTGTTTCGCGGGCTTCTATCGGGATCGAACCTATGCTTTTATTATCCAAAAGGATATTGCCATCTGTTGCTGTCTCTAGGCCCATCAATACTTTTGCAAAAGTTGATTTTCCACAGCCAGACTCTCCAACTATTGCTAGTGTTTCACTTTCTCTTGCTTCAAAAGATAGTGTTTCGTTTGCTTTTACAGTTTTATATGTTCCGCTCGATCCGAATAATGCGTTAGCAGCTACCTCGTAATATTTTTTTAGATTATCTATTTTTAGAACGACATCGCCAGGTGGTACCTTTTCCTGCTGTGTCGAAACAGACATTGGCGCTTCCCAATCAATTTCATTTATTCTCAAGCAGCGACTGAAATGTCGTTCAAAGTTTGTAATTTTGTTCATTGGAATAGGTTGAGAGTTACATGAGCCGTCTTGAAAATAGTTACACCTTGGACCAAAATTACAACCATCTGGTCGCTCATGAGGTAACGGAAAATTACCAGGAATAGCAATAAGCGGTCGAGTATTTTTATCAGCACCTGGGAGAGGAATGGAGCGAAATAAAGCTTGGGTATACGGGTGTTGCATTTTATCAAAAACATCCGAAATTGACCCAGTTTCAACAGCTTCACCGGAGTACATGACGCAAATTTGATCACAAGTCTCTAAAATTAGCCCTAAATTATGGGATATAAACAACATGGAAGTGCCATATTTTTTACCCAGATCTTTAACAAGATCCACAACCGCTGCCTCGACAGTTACATCCAATGCGGTGGTTGGTTCGTCTAAGATCAGCAACGCAGGTTTTGACATTAAGGCCATTGCTATGACAATCCTCTGTTGCTGACCGCCAGAAAGTTGGTGAGGATATGATTTCAAAATCCGGTCTACATCAGGCAGTTTGACGTCTCTAATGACTTCCTCAGCTCTAAGATATGCCTCTTCTTCAGAGACTCCTTCATGAATTATTGGGACCTCAATCAATTGCTTCCCAATCTTCATTGCAGGATTCAGCGAAGCCATTGGCTCTTGGTATATCATGGCTATCTCATTTCCACGAATATCTCGCAACTTTTCAGCACTAACCTTACTTAGATCTTGTCCTTTAAATTTTATTTTTCCGCCAACTACTCGACCGTTGACACCTAAATCCTGCATTACCCCAAGAGCTACTGTTGATTTTCCACATCCAGATTCTCCAACCAGTCCTACTGCTTCTCCTGGTTGCACTGTAACTGAAAAGTCCATTACTGCAGGAATTTCTCTCAACCTTGTGAAAAATGAAATTGAGAGCTGATCAATTTCAAGAATGGGTCCCTCATATTCAATTTTAGACATTTTACTCTCTTCCTAGGAGTAACTCCAATATCAGTAATACTGGATTCACTTCGAAATTAACTTAATCTTTTAAACTTTCTTCTCTTAAGCCGTCTGCCAACAGGTTCAAGCCTAGTACTAGGCTTAACAATGCAAATGAAGGCACCAAGGCGGGGTGTGGATAAATTGAAAGCAATTTACGACCGTCATTAATCGTTGCGCCCCAGTTAGGGTCTTCGGGAGCCAAACCAAGGCCAAAGAAGCCAAGTGTACCAAGTAAAATTGTTGTGTACCCAATTCGAAGACAGAAATCGACTATTAGTGGCCCCCTGGCATTAGGCAGAATTTCCCATAACATAATATACCAAGCACCTTCACCTCTTGTCTGGGCGGCTGCCACATAGTCGCGCGTTTTTATGTCCATAGTTAACCCTCGAACAATACGAAAAACGGTAGGCGAATTTACAAAGACAACTGACACAAAAACAGTTAATAGTCCTGCATCAACGTCAAAAAGGTCTATGAAACTTAGAAACGATATTCTGCTTCCTTTTTCGTTGATAAGTGAGATGTATAAAATAGCGAGGACTGCCAAACCCACTCCAAGTAACAAATTCCTTCTCACTGGGATAATATAAAACCGTGAATTGACTAAGACTGCATAAAATATAAGTGGAAAGAGAAATAATACTACAGCCATGTATTGTGGTAATCCCGTGAGCCGAATTTCTGGCGTTACGAGAAGATAGAAAAGTAAAATAACTGGGAAAGCTAAGATCAAATTAGCTATAAAGGAAATTATCGTATCGAGGCGTCCACCATAATAGCCTGCAGGAACTCCTAGGGTAATACCCACCATAAAAGCAAATAACGTTGCCATAGGTGCAATTATTATAACTATGGTGGAACCGGCGATCATTCTGCTGAAGACATCACGAGCTAAATGATCGCCACCAAATAGGAAATGGCTAAAATCTCCATCTTCTGCTCCCCGAAGGGGTGTGCCGGGAACTTTATTCTTCATCCCGGAGAACTGAGCTAATGGGTCATGGGTTATGATCCAATCCATGGCTCCAGCAAAAAAACCTGCAAAAACCCAAAACATAACTATTGCAAAACCAATCATGCCAATTGTTGAGTCAAATAGTTTTCCGTACAAGCCTAGAGAACGTTTGTACCTAAAAGAAACAAGAAAAAGAATAACCAAAGCAACCCAAACTGGGCCAAGCCGAATAAATGCCCGAGTAATTATCTCAGTCCAAGTTAGCAGATCCATATCAATTACCCCTACGTGACACTGATACGTGGATTTAAGTATACGTATCCAATGTCAGAAATTAATTGAGTAACTAATACTACGATCACTGATACAACTGATACGCCTAATAATAGTTCTATGTCATTGTTTCCGGCTGCTTGAACCAGGGCCCATCCGAAGCCTTTGTAGTTAAACAATGTCTCAACGATAACTACCCCATTTAACAGCCAAGGAAATTGTAACATTATCACTGTAAACGGAGCTATCAAGGCATTTCTTAGTGCATGTTTGATAACGATATTTGAAAATGAAACGCCCTTCAAGCGAGCTGTTCTTATATACTGTGCTGTCATGACTTCGGCCATTGATGCCCTTGTCATCCTTGCTATGTAGCCCATTCCATATATTGCAATGGTCAAAACTGGTAATAAAAAATTTTCAAAATTTGGGTTTTCCATTGCAGATGTTGCTGTACCTTTAAACCACTTAAGCCCAAAAGCGCTTGACGCGAACACTGATATTAATATTACACCGGAAACATATTCTGGAGTGGCTGTAGTAACAATTGCAAAGGTAGATAAAGATCTATCAGTTCTACTACCCTCGCGCATCCCAGCCAATATCCCAATTATTAGCGCAGATGGGACCATTACGGCCATGACCCAAAACATCAGCATGCCTGTTAAACCTAACCTTGTTGTTACTATACTCCAAACATCACTTTTGAAGCGAGTAGAAAATCCCCAATAACCTTGCAAGATTCCGCAAAATTTTGGCGCTTTTGTAGGATCTTCAGCAGATTTAAAACATCTACCTCTGGTTTCACCGTCAGAGCCTTCCTTTACGTAACCAGGATAGACACCCAGCCATTCACCGTACTTTACTGGCAACGGTAGCAAATACCCTCGATTGTCTAGAAAAGACAGTACTGCAGCATCGTTCATGCGAAAATTCCCTTGGGTTTTCGCCATTTTTTCCAAATTGGGATAGAGATTAGTGAGAAAAAATACTACGAAAGTAAGGCATAAAGACGTGAATAACATGATTGCTATTCGCCGAAGAATAAACAGTGCCATCTAAATACCTGTTTCGGTTGCTTTTTAATATTTAAGTTAGAGATAAAAAAGGCCGCGCCATCTAGCAGCGCGGCCAAGATTCTTAGTAGCTATTAAGCTATAAAACCCCATTTGTATACGTGCGGATGATAAGCAATATGCTGCTCACATTGAAGGCCTGGTTTATGACTTCTGTATAGGTTTCTCCAATATGGCTGTATAGTCACGCCTTCATCTCTAATAAGAGCCTGACATTTGCCTGCAACTTTACGGCGCTCGTCCGCATCTGCTATCGAGTTTGCTTCTGCCAAAAGAGCATCAAATTCTTTATTATTCCAAGCAAATTCGTTCCATGCTTCTCCAGATCGGTAAGCCAATCCCCAAACTTGAGTTGCAAATGGACGGTGGTTCCAGTTGGTTGAACTAAATGGATATTTTGTCCAGTCATTCCAGAATGTTGAACCAGGCAGAATAGTTCTCTTCACTTTGAAGCCTGCATCACGAAGCTGTGCAGCAACAGAATCTGTCGTATTTTTTCGCCAGTCATCATCAATTGAGTGAATTTCATGCTCATAATCTTCCATTCCGGCCTCTTTCATCAAAGCCATTGCTTTTACAGGGTCGTATGGAAGTCTTGTGATGCTTGGATCATGCTCAGGGTGCATGGAACCAGAGTGGAAGTTATTAGCTGGAGCTCCTTTTCCTGCATATCCCAACTCTAAACAAATTGAGTTATCCACAGCCATTGCTAGAGCCTGCCTTACTCGCTTATCTTTATATGCGTCAGCCTCTTGGTTTGTACGAATAACAATTGTTGATCCTGTCGCTATCGTAGAATTCTCCCAACCAATTGAAGGCATAAGATCCACATATTCACCAACAGTTTCGTAGAAAACATCAACTTCGTCTCCTTCTGCAGCTGCTACCCAAGATGATGGATCGGTTCCGTAGTCAATAAACTCGATGCGGTCTAGTGGAACTGTACGACCGATTGACTCACCCCACCATTGATGGGCCTCGTTCCTTACAACTGACGCCTTCACACCGACTTCGTATTCGTCAGGTATAAATGGTCCAGTTCCTACGGAAGCACTTGTGCCCATAGTATCTGGATTAAAGCTAGAATGAACAACTGCTGCTGGATAATCAGCCATGCCTGCTATTACTGTAATATCGGATGCAACACATGTTAGTTCAACTGTATGGCTGTCTGTGACTTTAATCGATCCGGCAGCCGCTTTACCGGTGTCTGCGTCGATCAATGAAGCCATTCGGCCAGCCATTGAGTTACCTTCGACTGATTTGTCGCACCATCCTTCAATGTTTCTGGCAACGTCATCTGCGGTAAAGTCGTCTCCATTATTCCATTTAATTCCTTTGCGGACATTCAGTGTATACTTAGTAGCGTCAGCGTTGGCAGACCAGCCTTCTAATAAGTTTGGCGTGATAGAACCGTCATTGTTGTATTCGACTAAGTATTCCAGAGTGCCTGCTGTGAAGTGCGCAAGTTGCGTCCAATCAAAGGTTCTTGGATCTTTAAGAGCGATTACGTCCATTTGCATTCGCATTGTTCCACCCTGTTGAAGATGCCCACCTGCAAGTGCCGGTTGGGCAACCCCAATCAGCCCATATGCTCCAGCAGCAGTGACACCGAGAGCGGTTGACCGAGAGATAAACTCTCGTCTGTCCATATCGCCGTTTTTGTGTTCACGGGCATACATTTCTGCTACCGGATGTACACTTTTATTTTTCATCTTTTGCGTCATCATTTTCTCCCTATTTGAGACACTTTTAAACCAGAACAGTCGTAGTAACTTATTACTAAGTAAAATTCAACCTATAGTTGAGTGATAAAAGCTGGAGAACCTCAACATTTGGAGCCGTCATTCTATCATTAATGTGTGTTAAGTTCATATTTTGTTTTACACCCTAGTTTCTTTTAGTTTTTAAACTTTCTGATAATAATTCCCTAACTATCAGATTTTAGTTTTTTCTGATAATAACCGGTTATGTCTTCCCAGTCGGCCATTTTGGATTTTATCCAAGTTTTTTGCCTTTTTGCATACTGACGCGTTGCAATTGTTGCCTTTTCGATGGCGGTTTCAAGTGGGATTTCTCCGTTCAAATGCATTATCAATTCCTTAGCGCCTATTGCTTTGTTTGCGGCCATATTTTTCCCCCATGTTGGAAGATTTTCCTTAGCTTCTTGGATTGCTCCTTGTTCTATCATGCGTTTAAAGCGATCTTTTATCTGTTGGTTAAGAATTTGCTTGTCGGGATTGATCACAAGCGCCTTGCAGCTTTCCTTCTCCAAAATCGGCGGGGCGATATTTTCATGCCATTCTAATAATGACTTTCCCGTGGCTTTTGCTACCTCCCAAGCTCTTGCAACTCGCATTGGGTTTTTAATGTCGATTTTACTCAATGTAGCATCATCCAAATCTGCTAAAAGAGTACGGATACCCTCTGATGAAAGCCTCTGCCTTGCTTCCTCTTTTATATCACCTGAAATTTCTGGGATGTCAGATAAACCACTGGTTAGTGCAGAAAAATATAATCCGGTTCCCCCTACAATAATTGGCGTGGGATTATTTTCTAAAATATCTTTAATTTCCCGAAGCCAGTGTCCGACCGAGTAAACCGTTTTTGCCTCCTTGTGCCCATAGAGATAATGTTTGACCATCTGCTCATCCTCCAACGATGGGCGAGCAGTCAAAATTCTCCAATTTTCGTAAATTTGGATAGCATCTGCATTGATGATAACACGTCCCAGTTTCTTTGCTAAAAATAGAGCTAATTTGGATTTCCCAGAGGCAGTCGGACCAACCATAAGAATTGGTTTATTTTCAACTTGATGCAAAAAAGCGTCGGTTAAAAGCTGGTCCATGCTGTTGTGCTTTATAAATTATTCTGAAATAAACCAAGTGAAATTTTGCAGCAAAAAAAATAATGTTAGGTTTGATAGTTTTTTTGCTCTAATTGTTCTAGAGAGAAACACGGAGTAAACTATGGTATCATCCAACAGCGACAGTCCTAAATTTAAGCGAGTAATGCTAAAAATTTCTGGTGAAGCATTGATGGGTGACAAAGGGTTTGGTTTAAATCCTCCGACGGTGGAGAGAATAGCCCGTGAGATAAAGTCCGTTCATGCTATCGGTGTTGAAATCTGTATGGTGATTGGGGGAGGGAATATCTTCAGGGGTTTACAGGGTAGTGCTCAAGGTATGGAGCGCACTACGGCTGACTATATGGGGATGCTTGCCACAGTAATGAACGCACTCGCAATGCAAAGTGCGCTGGAGAGTGTTGGAGTTAATACGCGGGTTTTAAGTGCTATTCCAATGGATCAGGTGAGTGAACCGTATATTCGTAGAAGAGCAGTCAGACATCTTGAAAAAAAGCGCGTTTGTATTTTTGCAGCAGGAACTGGAAATCCATATTTTACCACTGATACAGCAGCCACACTGAGGGCCAGTGAAATGGCTTGTGATGCAATATTCAAAGGCACCAAAGTAGACGGTGTATATGACAAGGATCCGTCAAAGTTTCCTGATGCTGAAAAATTCGAGTCAATTTCGTACGACGATGTTCTTTCAAAACACCTAAAGGTCATGGACGCCTCGGCTATTGCACTGGCGCGGGACAACAAATTACCAATAATTGTTTTTTCTCTTAATGAACCACTTGGTTTCCGAGCGGTTCTGGCAGGTGAAGGTGCTTACACCAAGGTAGTTGAAAATCCCTAGGATAGTTTCCTGGAATATGTAATAAGTTACTAAAATTTTAATAAGAGCAGAATAATATGTCAGATGATTTTTTAATAGATGTCGATGATCTTACACGTAGAATGGATGGAGCAATGTCTGCTCTAAAGTCGGAGTTTGCCTCTCTAAGAACAGGCAGGGCTAGTTCTTCAATGCTTGATCCTATAATGGTTGATGCTTACGGTCAAAGGACACCAATTAATCAAGTTGGCACGGTGAACGTTCCCGAACCCAGAATGGTAACCATAAACGTATGGGATAAATCTCAAGTAGATATGGTTGAAAAGGCAATTCGAGAAAGTGGGTTAGGAATAAACCCACAAACAAATGGTACGCTAATAATGCTCCCGATCCCAGAGCTGAATGAAGAGCGGAGACGTGAGCTTAGCAAGGTTGCGGCGCAATACGCAGAGCAAGCCCGAATTTCAATTCGTAATATTCGAAGAGATGGAATGGATCAAATCAAAAAGTTCAGAGCGGATGGAATGTCTGAGGACGATCAGAAGTTTTGGGAAGATGAGGTTCAAGAGCTAACAAACAGTTATGTCGGTAAAATAGATAGTTTATTGAATAATAAACAGGACGAGATAATGCAGGTTTAACTGACTCCACTATGCCAAAAGATAAAGATATGAATCGGACTGCTGAACATGTTGCAATTATCATGGATGGCAATGGAAGATGGGCTGCAGCTCGTGGAAAGCCACGTCTGTACGGGCATCAGGCTGGCGCAAAGCGA
The DNA here is from genome assembly GCA_963999845.1 of uncultured Rhodobacterales bacterium. Classification (GTDB taxonomy): domain Bacteria; phylum Pseudomonadota; class Alphaproteobacteria; order Rhodobacterales; family Rhodobacteraceae; genus Salinivivens. The sequence continues at coordinate 43,455 of CAXEVV010000003.1, forward strand.
GTAAGGGATATAGTCGAGGCCTGTCCTCAGCTTGGCGTTCGTTACCTAACTGTTTTTGCGTTTTCTACAGAGAATTGGAAGCGCACACAAACCGAGGTTGCCGGTTTGATGAGACTCTTTAAGAAATATATTTTGAGCGAAGCAAAAAGATTAGTGAATGCTGGTGTGTGTGTAAGGTTTATTGGTGATCGTTTGCGTCTTGAGCCAGGGTTAGTTCAGTTAATGGATGAGCTAGAAGAAATGACTGCAAAAAACTCGCTCGTAAATTTAACTGTTGCTATAAATTACGGGGGAAGAGATGAGGTTGCTCGAGCGACGAAGCGCATGGCGCAGGATGTAGCAAAGGGTTTTCTTAATCCTGAAACGGTTAATGAGCAAACGTTGGCGGGGTATCTTGATACTTATGTTTTGCCAGATCCCGATCTGGTTATAAGAACATCGGGAGAGGCCAGAATATCAAACTTCTTGCTCTGGCAATCAGCATATTCTGAATATGAGTTTGTAAAAACTTTATGGCCAGATTTTACGGTGCAGGATTTTCAGAAAATCGTGGCTATTTTTGCCAGCAAGGAACGTCGTTTTGGCGGGTTGCTAGCATCATGACAACAGCGCGGTGGAGCGACCTGCCTTCACGCCTATATTCTGCTTTGGCATTGATTGTAGTTGGGTTTTGGGCAGTGTTTTATGGTGGTTTATTCTTACTATTTGCAGTGTCCATTCTAGTTTCAGTGATGCACTTTGAATTAGCCAAAATGCAGAGTCCTCATAATTCTGGAGCACCACATTTTTCATCGCTTGTTGGGCTTGTGACCCTCATCATACTAAATTATTTGACTGATTGGTTTTTATCTTTTTCGGTATTGGTGTTTTCACTGTTCTGCCAGTACTTTTTATTTAGAACCCAAAAATTGGCTGGGGTATTTTATTCGATGATCATCATTCTTGGAGGAATTTATTTTGTAGAATTGAGAGCAGATTTTGGGATTTTATTTGTAGGATGGGTTATTTGTGTTGTGGTCGTAACAGATACTTTTGGTTACTTCGGGGGACGCTTGATTGGTGGCCCAAAATTTTTTGCTAGTATCTCTCCAAACAAAACTTGGGCAGGGATAGTTTCGGGTTGGTTAGGGGCTATAATTTGTACTTACTTGTTTATGGAGCAAAAAGTTTTTATTGATTTTTTGTTTGGCGCGCGGACTTTGTTTTTATTTGCGATACTATTATCCTTCTGCTCTCAAATTGGTGATATTTTCGAAAGCTTTATAAAAAGAAAATGTAATGTAAAGGATAGCTCAAATATTATACCGGGGCACGGTGGGTTCATGGATAGATTTGATGGTATTATTGTTGCAATATTAGTTAGTGGAATTTTAGGTCCCGTATTGATATGATCAAAAAACGAATTTCTATTTTTGGTGCTACGGGTTCAGTGGGTCAAAATACGCTTGATCTTATATCTCGCGATAGAGAGTCTTACGAAATTGTGGCGTTAAGTGCAGGTTCGAACATTGAGTTACTTATAAAGGCTGCCCTAGAATTCCAACCAGAGGCTGTCGTGGCTGTTACTAATAGTGATTTGGAGCAGTTGAGATACGCATTAAAGGATACTCAAATTGAGGTTGGCACAGGTAGAGCAGCGCTTCTTGAATGTGCTGCTCGAAAGTGTGACCTTGCTTTTTCTGCTATTGTAGGCGCTGCAGGTCTTGAGCCCGGTTTGATTGCTTTGGAAAATGGAGCTGATCTTGCTTTGGCAAATAAGGAAAGCATGGTTGCAGCTGGGAAACTTGTTAAGCAAGCAGCAATCTCTAACGAGTGTAATCTAATACCGGTAGATAGTGAGCACTCTGCTGTTTTTCAGGCCTTAAATGGGGAAAAAATTAACACAATTGAGCGAGTAATCTTGACTGCTTCTGGAGGGGCTTTTCGTGATTGGACTATCGATAAAATAGCAAAGGCTACGCCAGAGGAGGCATCGACACATCCAAATTGGAAGATGGGTCAAAGAATTACTATTGATAGCGCGTCTATGTTTAATAAAGCTTTAGAAGTTATTGAAGCAAAAGAGTTATTTTCCCTAGAGCCTAATAAAATTGAAGTTCTTGTACATCCTCAGTCGTATGTACATGCCATAGTAGGCTTTTGCGATGGTGGTATGATGGCTCACTTAGGTCCACCCGATATGCGTCATGCTATAGGTTATGCTCTAAATTATCCAAATCGTAAAACATTACCGTTAGAAAAATTAGACTTTGCTAGTATTGGTGCTCTCACATTTACTGAGCCTGATCAGAAACGCTTTCCTGCGATAAGTCTAGCATATGATGTCATGTCTCTAGGAGGTATGTCTGGTGCGGTATTCAATGCAGCTAAAGAGACAGCTCTAGATGCATTCCTCTCAAAAAAAATTGGTTTTCTGGACATGTCTTCGATAGTTGAGAAAACAATTGCTAAAATTTGTTATTTGGATAACTGCCACATAGACGAAATAAATTTGGCAAATATTCTTAACATTGATGAAATGGCAAGAATTGTGGCAGGTGACTTAATTAAAATTCATAGGAGCATTGCATAGTTTTGGACTTTTTCCCGTTTTTTAATGTAATCTTACACCCAATAGTCTCGTTCGTTGTGAGCTTATCTATAATTGTTTTTGTTCATGAGTATGGTCATTATATTGTGGGAAAATGGACTGGAATCAAAGCAGATATATTTTCGGTTGGGATGGGTCCTGTAATTTTATCTCGTGTCGATAAAAATGGAACAATTTGGCAGTTAGCGGCTATTCCATTTGGTGGGTTTGTAAAATTTAAAGGTGATGCAAATATATCAAGTAGTCATGCAAATCCGAGAACTAGAGAGTTAAATAAAAGTGACTTGAGAGCAACTCTGCATGGAGCTCCCTTGTGGGCGCGGACTGCAACAGTAGCAGCGGGCCCGATATTTAACTTCGTTTTCTCAATTTTGATTTTTTTCTCGTTATTTGTGTCCGTTGGGCAGGTTCGAGAGCCTCTAACGGTTGGTGAGATTAATCCGTTACCATTTATTAACCAACTTGAAGTTGGGGATGAAATAGTAAGTATATCGGGCTATAAAATAGGGTCGGCGAGTAAGTTGAGCGCTCTCCTAGAGCATGTGAAAAATAATCACGAAAAATCAGTAAATTATGAAGTAAAGCGAAATGGGGAAATGATTTTTGTCGTTGGTCCTCCGATTGATCTTCCGCGAGTTTCCGGGTTGGTCCCTCTGTCGGCTGCTGTCGAAGCTAACTTAACTGCCGGAGACGTAATAATAGGGATTAATAATCAGCCGATAAATAAATTTAACCAACTAAAAGAAGCAGTGGAAAAATCTAATGGATTACCCACAGATCTCACGGTGTGGCGCGAGGCAAGGACTTTTCAGACAACAATTATTCCAAAGAGAGAGGATATACCTCAACCAGAGGGAGGATTTATTACGACGTGGAGAATTGGTATCATCGGGTCAATTTATCCGTTTGAATTGTTAACTGAGCCCATTCCGATTTTTCAAGCAATTCGGCTGTCAATATTTCAGACTTACTCAATAATCAAATCATCGATTAACGGTTTATATCATATTATCGCAGGTAACATCAGTACTTGCAATTTATCTGGTCCAGTTGAAATAGCGGAAATTTCCTCTCATATGGCAAAAGAAGGCTTCGAAAGTTTTATTCACACTCTCGCCCTATTTTCGGCTGCTATAGGTTTTATGAACCTGCTGCCTATTCCAGTTTTAGACGGAGGGCATTTGGTGTTTTTTGCATACGAAGGAATTTTTAAACGACCACCAAACCAAAGAGCATTGAGTGTTTTGATGACTGCTGGATTATTGCTAGTATTGTGTTTTATGATCTTTGCCATTTTCAATGATTATTTTTGCTGAAACCGAGGAAATAGATTTATTCGATGATTATTTGGATTTGATTGCCTTTGACATGATAAATATTTGTAGGTACTCAAATAAAAGCGGCGCAAGAATTATTACTTAGGAAATCTTATGAAACTAAAAGAAATTCTGTTTTTTGTGTTTTTAACTGCACCGTTATGTTTATTTTTATCGTTGCCCAATTTTTTAAGTGCTCAAACTATTTCAATTTCAGAAATTGAAATAGTTGGAAATCAACGGATTGAGGTAGACACTATTAGGTCGTATATTTCATTGTCACCAGGCAATGTTTTTGAGGCTGACGAAATAAACGCAGCTTATCAAAGAGTATTGAAAAGTGGACTATTTGAGAGTGTAGATTTCAAGGAAATAGATGGTGTCCTAACAATAAATGTCGTTGAGTATCCTACAGTAAATCGAATATATTTTGAAGGTAATGTCCGTATAGAAGATGCAGCTTTGGAAAAAGCTTTAGAATCTAGAGAAAAATTCGTACTAAATGCACAGACGGTCGAACAGGACCGAAAAAATATCGCTGAGACATATGCATTAATGGGGCGTTTGGCAGCCAGAGTAACTCCAAAAGTAATTAAAAAGTCTGACAACAGAGTGGATTTGATTTTTGAGATTTTTGAAGGCGGCGTAATTGAAATAGAAAAAATTGGAATTGTTGGAAATAAAATTTATTCTGATCGACGCCTTCGACGTGTCCTTTCTACCAAACAAGCTGGCCTATTTCGGACTTTCGTAAGGTCTGATACTTTTGTAGAGGAAAGAATAGAATTTGATAAGAAACTCTTGAGCGATTTTTATAACTCAAGAGGCTTCGTTGATTTTCGAATTAACTCAGTAAATGCTGAACTTACAGAAGAAAAGGATGGTTACTTTGTAGTCTTTAATATTACAGAGGGTCAACAATTCCTAGTAGGAGATGTATCTGTCGAAACCAACTTAAAGGCAGTAGATGCAGACGAGTACTTCAATATCTTGAAAGTTAAGAAGGGCGTGACATATTCTTCAAAAATTGTGGACCTGGATGTAGAGCGTTTAGAGCGTCTTGCTCTAAAAAATGATCTGAATTTTTTTACAGTAAAACCTAAGATTACTAAAAACCCCTCATCGGTATCTCTTAATGTGAAATATTTAATTGAACGCGGTCCGAGGGTCATTCTTGAGCGGATAAACGTGACAGGAAATACTGCTACTTTAGACAAAGTTATTCGAAGACAATTCCGAGCTGCAGAGGGTGATCCATTCTCTGCAAGGAGTATTAGGCAAGCTACAGATCGTATTCGCTCTTTGGGTTTTTTCGAAAGTGTAGACATTTCAGCTCGTCAGGGGAGTTCAAAAGATTCCGTAATCGTGGATATTGCAGTAAAGGAAAAACCTACTGGTTCTGTTAGTTTAGGTGGTTCTTATTCTACCAGTTCTGGGTTTGGTTTGCTTCTCGAATACGCTGAACGAAATTTTTTGGGCAGAGGACAGGACTTTCGATTAAAGTATAATTCTGGAGTTGGCAGTCGAACATATTCTCTTGGTTTTGTCGAGCCAGAATTTTTGTCTCCAGACTTAAGTTTGGGATTTACAAGTAAATTTACAGAAACTGAGAAAGAAAACTCTAATTATGACACCACTATTTTAGAAATTTCTCCAAAAGTATCATTTCCAATTAGTGATAATAGTAAGATTGCCGTTAGCATCGGGTATAATGAAACAGAGCTTCGAAACCCTGTTAACGTGGGAAGTATTATTCAAAGTGAGGTGGATTTGGGTCAGGAGGAAAGTGCGTATTCAAGAGTTACTTATACTTACAATACTTTACGCAACGGTTTGGATCCAAACTTTGGGCTATTGGTAAGGTTGTCGCAGGAAGTTTCAGGATTTACTGGTGATGGCGAAGGTTCAAAAACAAGTGCTTTAGCAATGCTTCAAAGAAAGGTGTTAAACGAAGAAGTTTTGGTTAAAGGTACGATTGAAGGTGGTGTATTAAATTATGGCAATAGCAGAGTAACTGATCGATTTTTTCTTGGCTCAGCCCTGATGAGAGGTTTTGAACCTGGTGGTATAGGTCCGAGAGAAATTGTTAATGACGGCAATTTGATTAACGACGCCTTAGGGGGTAATACTTTTGCTGTATTAAGACTGGAAGCTGAATTTTCTCTTGGTCTTCCAGAAGAATATGGGATTGATGGTGGACTATTTTTTGATGTTGGAAATTTGTGGTCGTTGGATAATCTAAATGATGATGTTATTTATGAATCTGGGTCTTGGCGAAGTGTTATGGGGGCATCTTTATTTTGGAAAACGCCCATAGGGCCATTGCGATTTAATTTTTCTCGACCACTGAAAAAGGAAATATTTGATAGAGAGCAAAATTTTGATCTCACTATCCGGACGCAATTTTAAAAATGCGCCTTTTATTCATCCTAATTTGGTTTATTACTTTCAACCCAGCAGGTGCTTTTTCACAGGAATCTGTCCGTGGTGGAGCAGGTTTCTCAACTGTTTTGACAATAGATATTTCGCGAATTGCCCGAGATACACTATTTGGTCAGCGAGTTATTAAAGATTTTGAAAATGCTCAGAATGAGCTGGTCGAAGCGAATACAACCATACAGAATGATCTGGAAGCAGAAGAGCAAAGTCTTGTCGAATTACGTAAAACCCTTGCGCCTGTCGAATTTAGAAAATTAGCGGTAGAATTTGATGAAAAAGCAAACTCTATACGAAAGGAACGTGCAGAGCTTGAAAATGAACTATTTCAAGCGCGAGACGAAAGCATTAGTGAACTTTTGAAACTTTCTGTTCCTTACTTGCAGGAAATAATGCTTAGTTACCAGGCCAGTATAATTGTAGACAGAAGAAACATAGTTCTTTCTAATCCAATGACAGATATTACAGAGCAAGCAATTCAATTAATAAATGATAACTTAGGGGACGGACGAAAAAATACTGACTAACGCCAACATTAGTAAACCTTTGGTTTAGTTCGAATAATGTTCCATTTATTTGTTAATGAGTAGGACGATTAATGAATTTTGATAACAAAAGTGCAGATATAAATTTAATAAAGCGCATTTTGCCGCATCGGTATCCATTTCTATTGGTTGATCAAGTAATAGAAATAAATGGTTTTGATAATGCAACCGGCATAAAAAACATCACTTTTAACGAACCTCAATTTCAGGGACATTTCCCGGCTACTCCAATTATGCCTGGCGTTATGATTATTGAAGCTATGGCGCAAACTGCTGCGGTAATGGTTGGGGTTGGTTTGAATTTGGCAGACAAAGATATGCTCATCTATTTTATGGCAATAGATAAGTGTAAATTCCGAAGAAAAGTAATTCCTGGTGATCAATTGATTATGAAATTAAATACCCTAAGAGGAAAGCCTGGTAGCAAGGTATGGAAATTTTATGGAGAGGCAAGTGTGGGTGGTGAAATGGCAGCTCAAGCAGAATTTTCTGCTATGATGGATTTAGAAAGTACGGAGGTATAATATTGGGAAATGTAAATATCCATCGAAGCTCAATAATTGAAGAAGGGGCGCAAATTGGTGATGGTGCATTTATAGGCCCGTTTTGCTTTGTTGGAAGTAAGGTGAAAATTGGAAAAAATGTAAAATTGAAAAGCCATGTCGTTATAAAGGGCGATACATTTTTAGGTGATAATAGCATTGTTTTTCCATTTGCGGTATTGGGTGAGATACCACAAGACAGAAAATTTAACGGTGAGGATACTAGCCTTAGAATAGGTGAGCGCAATCAAATTAGAGAGCACGTCACGATGAACGCAGGCACTAAAGGCGGCGGTGGCATCACGGAAGTCGGGAGTGATGGTTTATTTATGGCTGGTTCCCACATCGCACATGACGTAAAAGTTGGGAATGATGTTATTTTAGTTAACAATGCTTCTTTAGCAGGGCATTGTATCATTGAAAATAGTGTCATTATAGGCGGGTTAAGCGGCGTACATCAATTCGTGAGAATAGGCGAAGGAGCTATAATTGGTGCCGTTACAATGGTAACTAATGATGTTATACCATTCGGTCTGGTTCAGGCACCCAGGGGTGAATTAGATGGTTTAAATCTCGTGGGTTTAAAGCGGAAAGGAGTGCCCAGAGTTGACATAATGGCACTAAGAGCAGCTTTTCAGACTCTTTCACAGGGAGATGGTACTTTTCAAGACCGAGCTCAAAGGCTTACAGATGATAGTGACAGTGAATATGTAGAAAAAATAGTTAGCTTTGTCTTAGGTCGCAGTGACAGATCTTTCCTTACCCCAAGATAATGATAATCCATGAAAAATTCAAAGAATGTTGCGATAATAGCGGGTGGGGGTAAATTACCTGGACTAGTTTTTGAACAACTTTCTGATGCCTACATAGTTGGATTTGAAGGAATGGAATGTTCTTTGACTGAACATGCTAAATTCCATAATTTTAATCAGCTGGGCGTTTTTTTTAAAGATTTAAATAACCGAGGCATCTGTCACGTCGTTATGGCTGGTAACATGCAAAGACCATTATTGGATGAAACTAAATTTGACGAATATGTGAAAGCTAGGTCTCAATCAATTCTTTCTGCTCTGGAACAAGGAGATGATGCACTTTTAACTTATATAGTATCCTTATTTCTTGAGGAAAGCATTACCCCTATCGGAGCACATGAAATAGTTAGCAATTTAACATTGCAAGCTGGCGTTTATAGTGGGTCTATAAACCAAGTAACTCGTAATAATCTTAAGCGCGCCGATCTAATTTTGGAAAAAACAAGTAGTCTTGATATAGGCCAATCTGTAGTTGTCGAGGCAGGACAAGCCTTAGGAATTGAAACGTTGCAAGGTACCAACCAGATGCTTGCAAACGTTCGTGATACTCTGCGACCTCTGCGGGTGTTAGGGGGAGGGGTTCTAGTCAAAAGGGAAAAAATAAGACAAGATTTGCGAGTAGACATGCCTACTATCGGGCCAGACACAATTCTTCAAGCACATGCAGCGAAATTAGCCGCAGTCGTTATAAGTCCAGAGAAAGTTATAGTAATAGATCAGGATGAATGTTTTCGTCTTTGTAATGAACTTTCATTGTCCTTTATCGTCAAGGAGCGAGAAAAATGAAAGTGTATTTGGTCGCGGGCGAACCTTCTGGTGATAAACTTGGAGCTGCCTTAATGGCCGAACTTAAAAACTTTGCTACTTTCGATTTGGATTATAGTGGGGTAGGCGGTCCTTTAATGGAAGATCAAGGTCTTGCAAGCTTATTCCCAATTGATGATATAGCAGTTATTGGGGTTGGCGAAATTTTAGCAAAATACAATTTTCTGAAAGAACGAATAAATAATACTGTAGATGACATCCTAAGGCTTAAACCTGATGTGTTGATAACAATTGACGCCCCTGAGTTTTCCTTGAGGGTCGCTAGAATGGTTCGCAAACAAATATTCGTTAATACGATTCACTATGTTGCACCAACTGTTTGGGCTTGGCGGCCCAAAAGAGCAAAAAAAATGTCGAACTATATCGATCATATTTTGGCTCTCTTTCCATTTGAACCTCCTTATATGAAGCGGGAAGGGATAAGTTGCGATTTCGTGGGACATCCAGTAGCAGACGAAAAGTTACCAGATCGGCGATTGGTAAATAAATTTCGGAAACAGTATAAAATAAACGAGAATGATACGCTTGTAGCGTTCCTTCCAGGTTCAAGGCACTCAGAAGTTAGTCGCTTAATGCCAATATTCAATACCGTTTCGTCAGATCTGACTTCTCAAAGATCAAACATAAAAATAGTTATTGTAGCGGCCCCTGCAGTCAAAAAATTATTAGAAGAAATTTTGAAAAAGTGGGCCAGTAATGTTATTTTGGTAACTAATGATGATCTTTCAAATAATGAGTTTCAGAAACTAAAGCGTATTGTATTTGCTTCTTGTGACATCGCACTTGCAGCTTCTGGCACAGTATCATTAGAACTGGCTTCAACTAAAACTCCAATGGTAATTGCGTATGATATGGGTTTCTTATCAAGAATTGTGTTTCGGTTATTTATTAGGGTAAATAGCGTAAACCTCGTAAATTTGATTTCCAATCAAATTACAATACCGGAATTCATTGGAAATAACTGTAAGCCGGATAAAATTTCTCAAGCGTTGTTAAATGAGTTAGATAACCCCTTGACTCAAAAAGTAGCAATGCAAAGATCTTTAGATCTTCTAAGAGCTGGGGAAGTTAGTTCAGGCGTTGCTGCTGCTAATTCTGTTCTGGATTTTTTGAAAGCGCAGGAAAAGTTGTAGCTTTAGGGCTGCGTAGCTTTAGAAAATGTTGCTGTAAAACCAGAGAGAGAAATAGGGATTATAATTTGTTGATCGCCAGAGGATAAATGTTTTAGAAAGATTGAAGCTTGTCCTTTACTTTTAAGTGCTTCTAGCTCTCCGTTAGTCAGCCCAATTTGTGAGTAACAACCAATACTATTGCAAAACTTAAATTGATATTTTTTTGGCTCTAAGTCTTGCATCTCTAAAATTAACCCCTCATTTAGAACAGTCTCCAATGGGACAATTATTGTTGCTGCTGCAGCTGCGACTTGACCCTGTGGTAATTTGAATATCGAGATTTCTGCCACGGGCTGCTGTTCTTGATTAAATATTATCTGGTTTGCTTCGCAGCGTTCAATAGAATTAAGTGGCTCAATACACTTTAGGTTCCAATCTTTAATTCTTTCCTTAATATAAGGTTCTATTTGTTGGGTTTCTCCTGTTATTGAGTCGTCTATAGAAAGACTTTCAGCATCTTGAGCGTTAATGATAGAAATATCAGAAACAGATAAAACAAAGCAGAAAACTATAGCCTTACGTAAAAATGAGTACACATTTTTAAGATATATATGGGTATTTTGCAATATTAGGGGCCCTTGAAATAATAGGGTTTTATAATACCCTTGCGATTTTAGAGAATTGAATGACAATATGATTTATACAGAAACAGGTCAATGGTATGTAACCTGTTTATACTGAGTGTTAATTATTTTTCAAAGGTTTTGATGATGGCAGAAAAATCCAAACCAGATCCGTTTGAGCTTTCTACAAATTCTTTATACAGCCGCATTGCAAGATCCCCCATCGGTGTATTAGCCTGTGTCTCACATGCTGCATCTTGAGATAATAGAAGGTCTTTTAACATCAAATCAGACGAAAAACCTGGAACATAGTCGTTATCAGACGGAGCTTTTGGTCCAATTCCGGGAGCGGGACAATATGAATTCATCGACCAACTGCACCCTGATGAAGTAGACACCACTTCGAACATAGCTTCACGGTCTAGCCCGAGTTTATCTGCCAATGCAAATGACTCGCAAGTTGCTATCATCGTAACGCCAAGTATCATATTATTACAAATCTTTGCTGATTGCCCACTTCCAGTCTTACCGCAATAGACCGCTCTATTCCCCATGTAAGTGAATAAGAATTTCACTTTTTCAAACACGTCTCTATTTCCGCCCACCATAAATGTAAGTTCACCCGATTTAGCTCCTTGGACGCCACCTGAGACAGGGGCATCTAACATATAGATTTCATTATTTTTATCGAGAGTCTCAGATAATTTTTTTGTTGTCTTTACATCAATAGTCGAGCAGTCAATTAATATGCTATTTGTCTTAAAGTTATCAATAAATTTGGTAATTATGTCTCTTACAATCAGTCCTGAGGGAAGCATCGTAAATACGACGTCTACTTCCTCTAGAAGAGACGGTATGCAGGACATCATAGTTATTTCTCTTAAATTTATGGAGTTATCTTCATCAAACCCAAAAACTTCATTTCCACCTTTCGCAAGATTTATAGCCATGGGTGCTCCCATGTTGCCAAGACCTATGAAGCCAATTTTCAAATTTATCTCCATATATTTGAATAGAATTTAAAACCGATATATTTCTATCTCAGTTAAAAATATATTTCTTAATCCATCGCTTTAAAGTTAAATTCTCCACCTTCTTTTATTCCTGATGGCCACCTGCTGGTTACAGTTTTTGTTCTAGTGTAAAATTTGAACGCATCCGGTCCGTGCTGATTTAGGTCACCGAATACAGATTTTTTCCATCCACCAAATGTATGATATGCAAGTGGCACTGGAATAGGCACATTAATTCCAACCATGCCTATATTAATTCTGTTTGCAAAATCTCTGGCAGTATCGCCATCTCGAGTAAAAATAGCCGTTCCATTACCATATTCATGGTCCATAGCTAAGCTTATTGCCTCTTCATATGAGCCAGCCCTGACAGTAGATAAGACTGGCCCAAAAATTTCCTTACTATATATATCCATATCTGGCGTCACTCGGTCAAATAAATGTGGGCCAACAAAAAATCCATCTTCATATCCTTGAAGGCTAAAATTTCGCCCATCGACAACTAACTCAGCACCTTGATCTATTCCACTTTGAACAAGACTTAAAATATTCTGTTTTGCTGCACTAGTGACCACCGGGCCAAAATCAATATCGTCCCCAGCTGTATAGGGTCCTACTTTGAGTTTCTCCACACGCGGCACCAATTTTTCGATTAAGCGATCAGCTGTATCTTCGCCTACTGGAACGGCAACTGAAATAGCCATACACCTCTCACCAGCGGCACCATAACCAGATCCAACCAAAGCATCTGCTGCCAAATCCATATCTGCGTCTGGCATAATAATCATGTGGTTTTTTGCACCACCAAAGCATTGCACTCTTTTTCCGTTAGCACATCCAGTTCCATATATATACTCGGCAATTGGAGTTGATCCAACAAATCCAATTGACTGAACTGTGGGATTAGTTAGCATGGCGTCTACACTAACTTTGTCTCCATTTACTACCTGTAATATCCCTTTTGGCAACCCAGCTTCCTCCATAAGTTCTGCCAACAAAATTGGAACGGAAGGGTCTCTCTCAGATGGTTTTAGTATGAATGCATTTCCACAAACTATAGCTGGGGTAAACATCCACATTGGTATCATTGCTGGAAAGTTAAACGGTGTTATTCCTCCACAAACACCAAGTGGTTGTTTCATTGAGTACATATCAATACCTGGGCCTGCACTGTCGGTAAACTCACCCTTAAGCATTTGCGGGGCTCCAATACAATATTCAGCAACTTCCAGTCCTCTTTGCACATCTCCCTTCGCATCTGGAATTGTTTTACCATGCTCTCTGCTTAAAACTTCTGCGAGTTTGTCCATGTCTCGATGAAGTAAATCGACAAATTTCATCATCACGCGCGCGCGGCGTTGTGGGTTTACTGCTCCCCATGCGGGTTGTGCTTCAGCTGCAATTTTAACGGCCGTGTCAAACTCTTCTTTGGACGCAAGCGGTACGCGAGCCTGAACTTCGCCAGTGGCAGGATTGAAGACATCTCCAAATCTGCCTGAACTTCCAGAAACATGTTGACCATCAATGTAATGTTTAAGCTCTGTCATCTTATTCTCCTAATTGTTGTCAGCATTATGCTCGTGCAAAAAAGCTAAATCCAGAGCTATTTTTGAAAAAACGGATATTAATTGAGCCATAGCATTTTCCCTTGATGATATTTATGTACGTAAATGTAAAGTTGCATTGGGGCGCTCGCCTCTTCATTAAAAAAGTAGCTTTTCTGAATTAATCCTTGAAATTTTATTTTAAAAATGGGATTTCCTTAGTTGCGTTTTTACTGAGGAATATAAAGTGCGAGTTGGACTATATCCCGGTACATTTGATCCAATAACGTTGGGCCATATTGATATCATAAAGAGAGCATCAATGTTGGTTGATAAGCTGGTAATAGGTGTGGCGATTAATCGAGATAAATCTCCACTGTTTAATTTAGATGAGCGAGTGAAGATGATTGAGGCGGAGTGTTCGAACCTCAGCTTAAGAACAGGTACGGAAATAATCGCACATCCTTTTGAGAACCTACTTGTAAATTGTGCTAAAGATGTAAATGCGTCGGTTATATTTAGAGGACTGCGTGCTGTAGCTGATTTTGAGTACGAGTTTCAAATGGTTGGTATGAACCGTGTGTTGGATGATAGTATTGAAACAGTATTTTTAATGGCTGAGGCAAAACATCAAGCAATTGCGTCAAAACTAGTAAAGGAAATTGTGCGATTAGATGGAGACGTTACAAATTTCGTAACACCAACGGTTAAAAAACAGCTTTTAGACAAATTTAGACGCAAATGATCTCAGAAACTCATTAAATATACTTCGCCATCTCCACGGCTGTATCAGCCATTCTATTAGAAAAGCCCCATTCATTGTCATACCAGCAAAGCACCCGCACTAAGTTCTTATCCATGACCTTAGTTTGGTCTGCGGCAAAAATTGATGATCTAGGGTCATGATTAAAGTCCGATGAGACAAGCTTTTTCTCTGTATATCCTAAAATACCTTTGAGAGTTGTACCTGCGGCTTTTTTGATTTCATTATTAATCTCAGTATTGGAAGTCTCGCGAAGTGCTTCAAAAGTGAGATCAATAACTGATACATTTGGAGTAGGTACACGAATTGCAAATCCATCTAGTTTGCCATTTAAATCTGGTAAGACTAAACCGACGGCTTTTGCTGCGCCAGTGGTAGTCGGTATCATGCTCATCCCAGCAGCACGAGCACGGTACAAGTCCGTATGCATTGTGTCTAAGACAGGTTGATCACCAGTATAGCTATGGATTGTAGTCATAAACCCTCGCTTTATACCTATCTTTTCATGTAGAACTTTCACAATAGGTACTAAGCAGTTGGTGGTACATGACGCGTTTGAAACAATCAGATCATTTTTTGTGAGTGTCTCGTGATTTACTCCGTATACTATAGTTTTGTCAGCATTTTTTGCAGGGGCACTGATCAAGACTCGTGAAGATCCATTTTGTAAGTGTGTAGCGGCCTTTTCTCTGTCAGTAAAAATACCGGTACATTCCATGGCGATATCAATATTTGTCCACGGCAAGTCAGCAGGCTGTTTAATAGCGGTGACTTCAATATCCATATCTCCAATTATAATAGAATTTTTAGTTGTTTTTACGTTTTTAGAAAATTTTCCATGTATGCTATCAAATTCTAGCAAATGAGCATTTACTTCTGTGGATCCTAGATCGTTGATTGCAATGATTTCCAAGTCTTCCCTACCAGACTCTATTACTGCTCTTAGAATATTTCGTCCGATCCGGCCGAAACCATTAATTGCTATCTTGACTGTCATAATTACCCTTATAAAAAGTTAGCGCTAACATTCATAAATACAGTAGAAAAGTCAAGGGAAATCAGATCTAGATAGTACATAATAGTTGATGGGGTCCAATAAATAATTGGATTAAAAATTACGAGTGTAAAGCTTATCTCTTGAATGTTTGATCACATTAATTTTTGTCCAAGGTGTGAGGCCACATCGGTCATTCTGCATGAAAATGCCCACTCATTATCGTACCAAGCGAGAATTCTAACTAGGCTCTCACCCACTACTCTGGTTTGATCCGGGGCAAAGATCGATGAATGTGTCGTGTGATTGAAATCAATTGACACTTTAGGTTCGGGATCAAATGCTAGAACCTTACTCATGTAACCTTTGGAAGCACCTTCCATAATGTCGTTAATATTCTGCACTGACACTTTCTTTTTCGATTTAAAAGTTAAATCGATTGCTGATACATTTGGAGTAGGTACCCTTATTGCGGTTCCATCTAGCTTACCTTTCAATTCAGGAATCACGCTCCCTATCGCTTTTGCTGCGCCGGTAGAGGTTGGAACCATAGCCATTGCGGCTGCTCTACACCGATACAAGTCATCGTGTCTTTTATCTAGCGTTGGTTGATCACCGGTGTAACTGTGTATGGTGGTCATCATTCCATAATCAATACCCACTGTATCATTCAAAACCTTAGCGATAGGTGCTAAACAGTTTGTAGTGCATGATCCATTGGATATAATTAAGTCTTTTCTAGAAATTTCGTGATCATTAACACCAAATATAACTGTTCGGTCTACATTTTTTGCTGGGGCTGAGATTAATACGGATTTAGCGCCATTTTTTACGTGAGTTAGAGCCTTATCATAAGTTGTAAACTTTCCCGTGCACTCCATTACAACATCACAACCCGACCAATCTAATTCTTCCGCATTGTAAGATGATGAGACTTCAATAGGCCCTCTTCCAAGATCTATATTATTATCGTAAACTTCAACTTTTCCTGCAAACCGACCATGCACACTGTCATACCTCAAAAGATGTGCGTTTGTTTCAATTGGACCAGGTGCATTAATTTTTGAAACAATCACATCATTTCTGGCATTCTCAATAATACTCGTTAAGGTTGCTCTTCCAATGCGGCCGAAGCCATTAATTCCCAGTGTGGTTGTCATTTCATCCTCAATCTATTTGATTCTCTTATAACCAATATCATGAGAATAAAAACAATATTTTTATTTAAAATTAATATGTTAGCGGTAAAACTGTATGTTTGCGCAAACAGTTAGCGCAAACTTATCGTTATACTTTCCAGTACTAATGATAATATAAAAAACCGGTGCTTCTTATTTACAAAAGATTTTTTGTTTCTGAAACAATCTCATCAGGGGTAATACCAAAATGGCTGAACAAAACTTCTGCTGGAGCAGATGCGCCAAAACTTTTCATACCAATAAAAGACGATTTATTTGCTTTAGCTCTTTGACCTAAAAGCCATTCATCCCAACCTTGTCTAACTCCTGCTTCAATACCAATTCTAATTGATTGCCCGGCAGGCAATATACGTCTTTTATAGGTTTCATCTTGTTGTGAAAATAACTCCATGCATGGCATCGATACCACTCTTGTTCCTATTCCTTGGTCTTCTAATAATTCGCGTGCTTTTAAAGCGATCGAAACTTCAGATCCAGTTGCGATCAGTATAACCCGTCGGGTTGTAGTGGCTTCCTCCAAAATGTATGCACCTTTAGAAACTAAGTTTGCCATCTGGTGTTTGCGTCTAAGAGTTGGAAGGTTTTGTCTAGATAAAGCTAAAACAGATGGTGTATTTTTCATCGAAAATGCGATTTCCCAACTTTCGGCAGTTTCAATAGTATCTGCAGGTCGAAATACTAAAGTATTGGGAGTGGACCGCGATATAGCAAGATGCTCTACAGGCTGATGGGTCGGACCGTCTTCCCCAAGTCCAATACTATCATGTGTCATAACGAAAATTGTTGGTATTTTCATCAGAGCTGCCAGTCTCATTGCCGGTCTTGCGTAGTCGGTGAAACACATGAACGTTCCTCCGTAGGGCCGTATGCCTCCATGAAGCGCCATACCATTCATTGCTGCAGCCATGGCGTGTTCGCGAATTCCGTAATGTATGTAACGACCCCTCCTATCATTTCTATCAAAAATTTTCATATCAATTGATTTAGTATTATTTGAACCTGTAAGATCCGCGGAGCCCCCAATTGTTTCGCCCATGATACTATTTATAGTATTTAGGGTTAGTTCGCTGGCTTTTCTTGTTGCGATTGTAGGTGATGCAGCACTATTCTCTTTTTTAAATTTCCGAATTACCGTGCTCATTTTCTTTGGGATGTCTCCATTAAAAACTCTTTCAAACTCAGACTTTTTCGAAACTGATAAGTTTTCAAGATTGGACTTCCATTCTTTGAACGTTTTGTCACCTTTCAAGCCAGCTTCTTCCCACTGCTCTTTTACAGATTTGGGAATATCAAATGGCTTGTGGCTCCATTTGTAAACTTCTCTAGCATTTTTAATTAATTCAGGATCGGTTAAGGCACCATGTCCTTTTGAAGTGTCCTGTGCTGCTGTACCTAAAGCAATATGGGTTTTACAAGCGATCATTGTAGGTTTTTGCGAGATTTTAGCAGCCTTGATCGCCATGTCGATTGCCGAAGGATCGTGCCCATCTATTTCAATGACGTTCCAACCTGAGGCTTCAAAACGAATTTTTTGATCTGTTGAATCTGTGAGATCAACAGGTCCGTCTATAGTAATATTGTTGTCGTCCCAAAAAACAATAAGCTTGTTAAGACATAGATGTCCTGCCAGACTTATAGCTTCCTGGCTTACACCTTCCATTAAGCATCCGTCACCAGCCATAACATAAGTATAGTGATCAATAATATTGGGGCCAAATTTTGCTCGAAGACTTTCTTCAGCAATCGCGAAGCCCACTGAGTTTGCGAGACCTTGACCGAGAGGCCCTGTGGTTGTTTCGATAACATCCGATAAAAAGTTTTCCGGATGCCCAGCCGTTTTCATGCCCAGCTGCCTGAAATTCTTGAGTTGATCGATATCGAAATCTGCATAACCACAAAGATACGCAAGGCTGTAAAGAAGCATAGAGCCGTGACCGGCTGATAAAATAAATCTATCCCTATTTGGCCATTTAGGCTGTAAAGTGTTAAACTTGAGATGTTTTTCAAACAAAACAGTTGCAACATCGGCCATGCCGATTGGCATGCCAGAGTGACCGGAGTTTGCGGCTGCGACAGCGTCTAATGTGAGCACACGAATAGCATTGGCTTTTTCCCAATGCTTGGGATGAAGAGTTCGAAGCTGTTCAAGTTCCATAGCCGACGCGTTCCTTTAGAAAGTTTGTATACTTCATTGCATAACACGAGTATTGCGAAGTTCAAGTAATCAGTGACAAGATGTTCCATTAGAATAAAATTTTAATAAAATAAGCAAAGTTAATCTATGAAAAATTTCTAAACAGGTTTATAAATTAATAGTATATCAATAGTTTATCTGCGTGGATTTGATTAAAAGGTGAAATATGGACCAAATAGTCGATTTTGAGCGAAGAATAGAGTTGGCTTTGGATGAAATAGAGCGTTTTGTATCTGAATATTCAATAAGTCCTAGTTTAAAAACAGAACGAGATAATGACAGATTACAGGACCTTGCTGCTGAGAACCAACTGCTAACGGCTCAGATTGAAAGCTTAAAAACCCAACACAATAATGAATTACAGGCTTTAATAGCCGAGAGAGAGGAAGAGCGAGAAACTGTTAAATCACTTTACAAGAGATTAACTGAAGTTGTTGAAAGCCCTGGAGATTGAAGCCTATGCCAGAATTAAAGTTATCGATAGGAGAAAGAGATTTTGAAGTTGCCTGTCAAGAAGGAGAAGAAAAATTTCTTACTGAAGCAGCAAATTTATTAAATGCTGAGTCTCAAAAATTGGTTTCGCAATTGGGTAGATTATCTGAGTCTCGAATGCTGCTTATGGCAGGATTAATGTTGGCCGATAAAATGATTAATGCAGAAAAATCTTTGAATGAACGAGAAAGGCAAATTGAACAAAAAGAAATTGAATTGGAGCGATCAATTTCTGCTGCTAGGGTGGCCACTGAAAGTAAGCCAGCGTTTGCAAGCGAAATTTCTGATCTACTATCCAAGACTGCCGCAAGATTAGAGAAAGTAGCTAAAATCAGCTCAGATCAGTAGTTCATATTGCTAGGCGCTAATAATCAGGCGTTGGCTTCTCTAACTTTGTCTGCAGCGTCTTTATCAAAATCAATACCATTCTTTTCAAACAGGGTGTCGAGTTCGCCAGATAAAGCCATCTCAGTTATTATATCGCACCCACCGACAAACTCACCTTTGACATACAGCTGTGGTATTGTTGGCCAGTCGGAAAAAGTTTTTATTCCTTGTCTTATAAGGTCGTCTGCAAGCACGTTGATGTCTTCGTAATCAACTCCGATATAATTTAAAACACCTGCAACTTTACTCGAAAAACCGCATTGAGGCATGGATTTATTGCCTTTCATATAAAGAACGACATCGTTTTCTTCGATAGTCTGTTTAATTTTTTCATTTACTTCAGACATACTAATTTCCTTTAACTATCAGATGGAGCTTTAGTCGTGAGAGCTAATGCATGTAGTTCGCCATTAGAACCATCCATTTTGCCTTTTAGGGCGGCATAAACTGCCCTTTGCTGCTGTACTCGATTCATATCTTTAAAACTTACATCAATAACCTCTGCAGAGTAATGATTTCCGTCTCCTGCCAGATCAGTTATTGTGATACTGGCGTTTGGAAACTGTTCACGTATCATATTTTCAATTTCATTTGCCTGCATAGCCATTATATATCTCCTCGACACATATTAAATGTTCTTTTTGGGTTTGAACAAGCCCAAAAACGGAATACTTTCCCAAATATCAATAATCAGTTGAAAAATTCACCAAAGCTGTCTCGAAATATGCGAAATAACCTATCCTTGTGGGTATAAAATTCTCCAAATTTTATCTCATCACCACCAAGAACTCCTATTTTGTTTATGGTCACGTTTTGCTCACGTGCACGAACAAATAGTAACTCAGCCTGATCGAAATTACATGCGATAAGATAACGCGCCTGATCCTCTCCAAATAGGGTGGCCGTGTCGGTTATATCTATTTCAATACCCAGATTACCCTTTTCGGCCAATTCAAAGGCTGCCAATGCGATTCCTCCGTCCGACAAATCTGTGCAAGCATTTATCAGATGTCTGTTATTTAAAATAAAGAAACCATTTTGTTTCTCAACGTGTAGGTCCACTTTTGGTGGAGCTCCATCTTGCAGATTAAATATTTCATCAATAATGGCAGACTGCCCTAAATGTCCAAATGTAACACCTACTGCAAGCAATAAGTCGCCCTCGTTAATAGAGTTTACTATTGGCTCTTCGTCTTCACCTATTAGTCCTACTGCACCGATCGTTGGGGTTGGTAATATCGGTTCACCGTCAGTCTCATTATATAAACTTACATTGCCTGAGACTATTGGCATTTCTAACTGTTTGGCTGCTTCTGCGATACCTTCGATAGCAAGAACCAGTTGTCCCATAATTTCAGGTTTTTCTGGATTACCAAAATTTAAATTATCTGTTGAAGCAATAGGTTTTGCCCCAACTGCACAAAGGTTGCGAAATGCTTCTGCGACGGCTTGCTTACCGCCTTCAAATGGATCTGCTTTTACGTATCGGGGTGTTACATCTGCTGTAAAAGCTAGCTCTTTTTTGGTTCCATGTACTCTGACCAATCCTGCTCCAGTCCCAGGCGCAATTATTGTATCGGCCATAACCTGACTATCATATTGTTGAAATACCCATTTCTTTGAACAATAGTTTGGCGAACTGATTATGGACTGCAAACCCTCAATTGGATTGATGCTTTGCGTTTCTGACAATGGCTTTGGTTTTTGTGGAACCACCCAAGGACGGTCATATTCTGGAGAATTACCAGATAAAGCTTTTAAGGGTACTTGGGCTTTTATTTCTCCGTCATGTTCGATAATAAATAAATCTTCTTGTATAGTCTCTCCTACAATCGCAAAATCTAAATCCCACTTTTCAAAAATAGCCCGACATTGTCTTTCCTTTTCTGGCTTTAGAACCATCAACATTCGTTCTTGGGACTCGGAAAGCATCATCTCGTAAGCGGTCATATTTTCCTCTCGGGTTGGTACCAGATCGAGGTTAAGTTTAATGCCTAAATTTCCTTTATCACCCATTTCAACCGCAGAACATGTTAGGCCTGCTGCACCCATATCTTGAATTGATATAACTGCATCTGTCTTCATCAATTCTAAACAAGCTTCTAGAAGTCTTTTTTCTGTGAAGGGATCACCTACTTGTACAGTTGGTCTTTTTTCTTCGATTGTATCGTCAAATTCAGCAGATGCCATTGTGGCGCCGCCAACGCCGTCTCTACCTGTTTTAGCTCCAAGATAAACTACTGGCATACCGACACCTGACGCGGCAGAATAAAAAATCATACTATGATCTACTAAACCTGCAGCGAAAGCGTTTACCAGGCAATTTCCATTATATGACTTATCAAAACGAATTTCTCCGCCCACGGTTGGAACGCCAAACGAATTGCCATAACTTCCAATACCTTCTACAACTCCATGAACTAGTTCCCGTGTTTTAAAATGGTTTATTTCACCAAATGACAAAGCGTTCATTGCCGCTATAGGTCGAGCGCCCATAGTAAAAACATCTCTTAGTATTCCGCCAACTCCAGTCGCTGCACCCTGACGTGGTTCGATATAGCTTGGGTGGTTATGGCTTTCCATTTTAAACACAACGGCTTGGTTGTCCCCAATGTCTACTATTCCAGCATTTTCTCCAGGCCCACAGATGACATTTTTTCCTTTTGTGGGAAGTAATCTTAGCCATTTCTTAGATGATTTGTAGGAACAATGCTCATTCCACATTGCGGAAAAGATCCCTAGCTCTGTAAAAGTTGGTTGTCGACCTATAATTTCCAACAAAAGGTTGTATTCGTCAGGGTCTAGGCCATGACTTGTTATCAGTTCAGGTGTTATTTCAGGTTCGAGCATATTAGTCCGTGATTTGTTGCCTTTGCTATTAATGGATTGGCATTGGGAGAGCAATGGAAAGGTTGATCTTTGCCAGTAATTAGGATTGTAATCTTACATAACGTTTTGTGTCACATAACAAATTACGTTAAAGTCTTATAAATTCTCGTGAGTATTTGTATTGTAAAGTTTAAGCTTTCTCATTCTTGACAAGTAAAAACTATTTTTAAACTTTTGAAGTTTATATTAAAACTTTAGACTTACGAAATTAGTAATACGCGTCACCGATTAAAGATCGTATTTCCGAAGGGTAATTTTTGATGTGCTTCACATGGTCCAAAGCTAATGAGCCTAACAGTAAGCCAATAATACCCATAAATTAGAGGCCGAAAATGCACAAACTCCCGTACGAACTCGGATTACCGGTTGGCTCCAGATCAAAACTTGGCTTAATTGTGCTCCAAGCAGATGAAACTATTGAATTTGAGTTTTGGCAACTGATCTCAGGGCTCGATTTAGCTCTCCATGTCAGTCGTATTTCTAGTAGTTCTAAAGTATCCAAAGACACTTTAATGGCAATGAAGAAGGAATTGACGAAAGCTGCCAGTTTGTTTCCTGAAAAATTAAAATTTGATATTGTTGGTTATGCATGTACTAGTGCCTCTAGTGTGATTGGCTCTGAAACTGTGTCAAAAATGATTAAGAAGGGCTGTAACACTGGCGAGGTTTGTAATCCAATATCGTCATTAATTGATGCATGTAATTATATGAAAATAAATGATATTTTATTTTTATCGCCGTATGTCTCTGATGTGTCTAATCGTCTAATTGCTGAGATTCGGTCCTATGGGATCACAACTACCGTAGCAGGTAGCTTTAATGAGGAAATTGAGCAAAATGTGGCTCGCATAAAACCTCGTTCAATAGTTGAGGCAGTAAGGGATATATATTCTGGACAGACAGCAATATTTATTTCATGTACAAACCTTCAAACACTTGATGTAATCGAGGTAATTGAACAAGAATTTAGTTGTGTTTGCTTTTCATCAAACCAGGTCCTGATTTGGAATATGTTGCGATTAGCCAAAATCGATTATGACGTAACAGGCTATGGTAAGCTTTTAAGCAAAATATCTAAAGAGTAGACCGATATCCATGCATAAAGAATGGTCATAAAGCTAAGAGACTAAATTTTAATAGAATTAGTTATTCAATATCCTGGCTAGGAGTTAAATTTTTGTGTTATCTTAATCCAGATAATAGATTTCTGTCATGGTCTAGCTTAATTTTTTTTCGGTGTTCTATGATTTCATTTTGAACAAAATCACGAAATGTCTCTATTCGTTTCGAATGGCGAAGTTCCTCAGGGTACGCTAAATAAACAGGCACTTCAACCGACTCAATATCGACCAATACTCTCTGAACTCCGTCAAAATCCTGAGTTACGTAATCTGGCAAAACACCAATACCTAAATCATGAATCACTGCTTGTAAAACTCCAAAGTAGTTATTGACGGTGAGCATTGAAGGCAGGTCATATTTTATTAATTTTTGGACGAGTTCTAAACCTGCACCAACTTGCGCTGATTTTGGGTTTTGACAAATCAACCTATGCATTTTTAGATCTTCTAGCGTCTTGGGTTCCCCATTCTGAGCTAGGTAGTGCGGCGAAGCGTACAAGCGCATTTTCACAGTCATTAATCTTTTTCTAATCAGATCCGCCTGGCTAGGTTCTTTCATTCTGATAGCTACATCTGCTTCACGCATAGGTAAATCTAAAACGCGTTCTTCAAGCATGAGATCAATTTTTAGTTGCGGATAAACTTCATAAAGCTTTGGTAATCTTGGAGCTAGCCAAAGTGAACCAAAACCTATTGTAGTAGTCACTCTTAGCTCACCATATAGTTCTTCTTCGCTATCTTTAATTCTAGCAGAGGCTGCGTCTATTCTTTTTGACATAGATTTTGTAGCATCAAATAATAATTCCCCCTGTTCGGTAAGAATTAGACCTCGTGCGTGTCTATGAAATAAGATAGTATCTAAGCTTTCTTCGAGTGATCTAATCTGCCGACTTACGGCTGACTGAGACAGATGGAGTGTATCACCAGCATGTGTTAAACTACCAGCATCTGCTACTGCATGAAAAATTCTTAGTTTATCCCAGTCCATATCTCTCTCTATAAATTTTCATCAGCTTTAAACTAAACTGCAAAAATTTCAAATAATTATCTGTGAATAGAATAAGTACCCATGAAAAATTCTAACGATCATAATGCTACTAGATATTTTTTTTTCATTAATATAAATCTCGTCAAAACAATGATGTGATTAAATTTTTATGTACAGAAAATTTACCTACAACGTGAGTTATGCGCAATCTGCAAAAAACGGTCTAGGTAGAATTTTTATAAAGTTATTAGAGAATGCAACGGGACGATTAGTATTAATTAAACGTATCCAGAGTTTGGGAGTAAACTTTTCTACAAGTAAAAATTTCTGGCAGTCATTAATCAATGGTTATGGGGTCAAAATAGATGTTTTACGGGGTGATTTGAAAAACATTCCTACAGATGTGCCTGTAGTAGTGGTAGCTAATCATCCGTACGGCATATTGGACGGTTTGGTTATGGGGTCAGTTTTGGCCAAAAGTGGCACTAACTTTAAAATCGTAGCAAATGATATTTTTCACAAAGTACAGTATATTCGAGATGTAATTCTACCTATCTCATTCAAAAATAATCGCGAGGGGGTATCATTAAATTTAAAAACTAGGAAAAATGCTCTTGATCATCTTAGAGATGGCGGTGCAATTGGGATTTTCCCAGGGGGAACTGTATCCACGGGCGCTAGACTATTTTCTCAACCAGTTGATCCTGAATGGAGATCTTTCACTGCTAAAATGATTTTTAAATCCAATGCTTTGGTTGTTCCTATTTTTTTTGACGGGCAGACGAGTAGATTATTTCAATTTGCAAGTCGTTTACACCCTATTTTCAGAGCTGGATTGCTAGTGCGCGAATTTAAATTACGTACAGATACATCTGTAGAGATAGTAATTGGTCAACCGATTTCGCGTGATAGAATGGACGTATTTAAAGACAACTCAAAGGATATGATGGATTTCTTAAGGCGAGAGACCTATAAATTATCACCAAATAAACATCAGTCTTTTGAGTACGGATACGACTTTGAATTAAAAAAATGAACTCAGGAAGAATTATAATAAATGGCTATAGGAATATTTGATTCTGGTCTTGGCGGTTTGACAGTTCTCAACTCAGTGTCAAGAAAGATGCCAAACCAATCGTTAGTATATTTTGGTGATAATGCTAATACACCCTACGGAGTGAGGGAGCATGCCGATATTTATAGGCTAACCACAAGTGGGCTAGAAAAGTTATGGGATGAGGGCTGTGATCTGGTAATACTAGCCTGTAATACAGCGTCAGCTGCAGCTTTGAGGTCAATACAAGAAAACTTTTTACCAGAGGGTAAACGTTGCTTGGGTGTTTTTGTTCCATTAATTGAGGCTCTGACAGAGCGTAAATGGGGAGATAATTCAGCTCCCAAAGAGGTGTCCGTGAAAAATGTTGCACTCTTCGCAACTCCAGCAACTGTTTCGAGCAGAGCTTTTCAACGTGAACTAGCCTTTCGTGCAATTGGTGTTGATGTGGAAGCCCAGGCATGTGGGGGGTTAGTTGATGCAATTGAAGAGGGGGATCTTATACTGGCAGAAGCCTTAGTTCGTAGCCACGTCGAAGCCCTGAAAAGAAAAATGCCCAACCCGGAGGCAGCAATTTTGGGATGTACGCACTATCCACTTTTAGAAACGATATTTAAGGCCTCTCTTGGGCCTGATGTGCAGGTCTTTTCTCAAGCTGCTCTAGTTGCAGATAGTTTGCAAGATTATTTGGAAAGGCATCCACATTTTAGTTCAATTGGAATTTCTTCTAAGTTTATTACCACTGGAGATCCCCAAAAGGCATCTTATCAGGCAACACAGTTTTTAAAACGTAAGATTGACTTCGAACGGGTTTAAATCTTAAGTTTTGTAAAAAAGAGAATATGTATGAAACATAAAATTGGAATAATTGGAGCCTCCGGGTACACAGGCGCCGAGCTAATACGGCTTATCGAAACCCATCCAAAGATGGAAGTAGCTGCACTAGTGGGAAACACTCGAGCTGGGTCCTCTATGTCAGATATATTTTCACATTTATCTCACATTAAACTTCCAACTTTGACGAAGATTAAAGAAACAAATTTCGAAGATATTAGTCTCTGTTTCAGCGCTTTACCTCACAAAGCAAGTCAGGAAGTTATTAGCCAACTTCCAAAAACACTTAAGATTGTGGATCTTAGTGCAGACTTTCGTTTAAGAAGTGCCGGCGATTACGAAAAATGGTATAATGAAACTCACACAGCGGTAGATCTTCAGAAGATGGCAGCCTACGGCCTAACAGAATTTTATCGTGAACAGATTAAGGGTGCGAAACTTGTAGCTGGAACTGGGTGCAACGCAGCTTTAGGTCAATACATATTACGGCCACTTATTAGTTCAAATGTAATTGATTTTGACAATATCATTCTCGATATGAAGTGTGCAGTTTCTGGAGCAGGTCGAGCACTTCGAGAAGATTTGTTACATTCTGAGGCATCTGAGGGAATAAGGGCCTATGCAGTTGGTGGTACTCATCGACATTTAGGAGAATTTGACCAAGAGCTTTCACTTTTGGCAGGTCGGACTGTCAAAATCCAATTCACTCCACATCTTATTCCTGCGAACAGGGGGGTGCTTGCGACAGCATATTTGGTTGGAAATTCTAAGGAAATTTATGGTTCACTTTGTAAGCGTTATAGTGATGAGCCTTTTGTACATGTTTTGCCGTTTGGTAAAATGCCCTCTACGCAAGATGTTAGGGGCTCTAATCATTGTTATCTTGGTGTGGCAGGAGATCGGAGACAGGATCGATGTATTGTAATTGGATCGTTGGACAATTTAACTAAGGGAAGCAGTGGTCAAGCCATACAAAACGCTAATTTAATGTTAAATGAAGAAGAAACCTTAGGTCTTAAAATGGCTCCTTTTTTTCCATAGGTTGGGCTACGATGAAGAATTTAAAAAAAAAACGTAGGGTTCAAATTGTAAGCATCGCCTTTATTGCTTTGGCTGTTGCTACTATTTTGATTGGTTTTGCCATGAAAGATGGCATAAATTTCTTCAAGAGTCCGACCCAAGTTATCGAAGTAACTCCTAATCCTAATGAAGTATTTAGAATTGGAGGTTTGGTTGAAGAGGGGACATTACTTCGTGGTGTTGGCGAGACCATTTCTTTTTATGTCACTGATGGAAATGAAAGTGTTTCTGTAAAATTCACTGGATTATTGCCTGATTTGTTCGAGGAAAACCAGGGTATGGTTGCAACTGGTAAATATATTGATGGGATATTTTATGCGTCGGAAATTTTGGCAAAACACGATGAAACCTATATGCCATCGGAAGTAATTGACGCACTTAAAGAGCAAGGGGTTTATCAAGAGCCTGATTAATGGTTTAACGTTTGCTAGTTCTGTTAAATTGTCTATCTTAGCGTGAGGCGTTAAATATGATTACTGAGTTGGGTCATTTCTGTTTAATATTGGCAATGTTAGTGGCTTTTTTGCAGTGCGTGGTACCCTTTGTAGGTACGCGTACAAACGGGTACGGCCTGATGAATTTTGGTACTGCCGCTGCAAATTTACAATTTGTACTTTTGCTGTTTGCATTCGCCGCTTTGACACACGCATTCGTTACTTCAGACTTTTCGGTTCGGCTAGTAACATTAAACTCCCACTCACTGAAACCGTTACTTTACAAGATCAGCGGAGTTTGGGGTAACCATGAAGGTTCGATGCTTTTATGGGTTTTAATATTAGCCTTATTTGGGGCGAGTGCTACCTGGTTCGGAAGTAATCTACCAATTCGATTAAAAGCCACGGTCCTTTCTGTTCAAGGGGCAGTTGGTCTTGCATTTTTGATGTTTATTGTATTTACCTCCAATCCATTTCTTCGAATTTTCCCAATCCCATTCGATGGGCAAGATCTTAATCCTTTACTCCAAGATCCAGGTTTGGCTTTTCACCCTCCATTTTTATATTTAGGTTATGTTGGTTTGAGCATGTCTTTCTCTTTCGCCGTCGCAGCTTTAATTGAAGGGAGAGTTGATGCAGCTTGGGGGCGATGGGTTAGACCTTGGACGCTCGCAGCTTGGTTATTTCTGACAATTGGAATAGCTCTTGGAAGCTGGTGGGCCTATTACGAGTTAGGTTGGGGTGGCTTTTGGTTTTGGGACCCTGTAGAGAATGCTTCGTTTATTCCCTGGCTATGTGCAGCGGCACTTCTTCATTCGGCAATAGTTGTAGAAAAGCGGGAAAATCTAAAAAGCTGGACCATCCTATTAGCAATTTTAGCCTTTGGGTTTTCACTAACAGGTACGTTCATAGTCAGATCCGGTCTGTTAACCTCGGTTCATGCATTTGCTAATGATCCAGAGCGTGGATTTTTTATCCTTTTAATATTTTGTTTTTTTGTGGGTGGGGCTTTAATACTATTCGCTCTTCGTGCAAATTCTCTTCAAGCAAAGGGTGTTTTTTCTTTAGTAAGCAGGGAGAGCTCCTTAGTGGCTAATAATATTTTGTTAGTCGTTTCTGCGTTTGTTGTTTTTGTTGGAACAATTTGGCCTTACATTGCGGAAATATTTTTTGACCGAAAATTAAGCGTTGGGCCGCCGTTTTTTAATATCGCCTTCACTCCTTTTATGGTCGCACTTGGATTAATTTTACCGATTGGCGCTAT
Organism: uncultured Rhodobacterales bacterium; assembly: GCA_963999845.1. Classification (GTDB taxonomy): domain Bacteria; phylum Pseudomonadota; class Alphaproteobacteria; order Rhodobacterales; family Rhodobacteraceae; genus Salinivivens. Next base: position 72,506 of record CAXEVV010000003.1, read on the forward strand.
GGTTCCATGGAAGAGAGGACGATTAAACAAAATATTGAGATCTCTTGTAATACCAATCTGTTTTGCGTTTGTACTGGCCTGTTTTGTCTGGGCCGTACAAAGTCAAAAAACTATACTTGGTCCGATGGGCATATTTTTAGGGTTATGGATAGTGTTAGGAGCTTTGTACGATCTATACACTCGTACTGGTTCAAGTCGGAATTTATTAAGACTGATACGTTTACCCCGTTCGGATTGGGGTAAAACTGTCGCTCATGTTGGGTTTGGCACCACACTCTTTGCTATTTCTGCGCTGGTAGCTTGGGAGTCTGAAGATATAAGGACAGCAAATGTTGGAGAAACCTGGTCTTTTTCAGGATATGATTTTACTTTAGTATCAGTTGAAAATTTATCAGGTCCTAACTATTTCTCTGTTCAAGCTTCGATTAAAGTCGCTAAGGATGGGGAACTTATAACGACTTTATTCCCAGAAAAAAGGAATTATCCTATTGCTCAAATGCCGACAACTGAAGCTGCTATAAACTACAAGTTGACGAGAGATGTTTATTTAGTTTTGGGTGACCGCCAGATTGATGGTAAATGGACTGTACGTACTTATATAAAGCCCTTTGCAAATTGGATCTGGGCGGGGTGCTTAATAATGGCTTTGGGTGCATTAATTTCGTTATCTGATAGGCGGTACCGTGTAGCAGCGGGAGCACAATCCAGGTCAAGAGTTGAATTGGAAAAAGCCTGACTATGATTTTGCAAAAAGTAATTTTCATTCTATTGATTTCTATCTGCACCACGGTAATCGCTGTTGAGCCGCACGAACTTCTTGAAAACCCTTTATTGGAGGAGCGTGCTAGGCAAATTTCTAAAGATCTAAGGTGTTTGGTTTGTCAGAATGAAAGTATTGACGAAAGTGATGCGGCTCTTGCTCGAGATCTGAGAGTTCTAGTTCGAGAACGACTCCAGTTGGGTGATAGCAACGATGAAGTGTTACAATTTGTGGTTGATCGTTATGGTGAGTTTGCGTTGCTACGCCCGCGAATTGATGGAGTGAATTACATATTATGGTGGTTTGGCCCATTATTTTTACTTTTTTCTATTGCAACAGCTTTAATGTATGTGAGAAACCTGGGAAGGATCTCAAAGAATTCTAGTGATTTAACCGCGCCGCTAAGTGATGAAGAACGCAAAAAGTTAAAAGAAATTGTGGGTGATTGAGTTTTCATGTCATTCAATAAAGTTAGAGGCGACTAAATAAATTATGAATTACGAAAATCTACTGGTCGAATATGAAAATTCTGTGGCAACTATTATTTTAAATAGGCCAAATGTAATGAATGCTTTGAATTCACAAATGAGGGCAGAGCTCACAGACGCCGTGACTCGATATTCAAAAGAGGCGCGAGTGGTTGTTTTGACTGGTGCGGGAAATTCGTTTTGTTCGGGACAAGATTTAGGTGATGGTCATTCGTTACAGTCTTTAGATCTAGAGCGGACTTTACGGGATGAATATGAGCCCTTGATCAATTCTATTGTTAATTCTCCAGTCCCAACTGTTACGGCTTTAAACGGGGCGGCCGCGGGAGCTGGGGCAAATTTAGCATTAGCGGCTGACATAGTAATTGCAAAATCTAGTGCTTATTTTGTTCAAGCTTTTAGTAGAATTGGTCTTATCCCAGATGTTGGTGGGACTTACTTTTTACCGCGAGCTATTGGGCTTGCGAAAGCTATTGGTACTTCAATCTTTGCAGATAAAATTATGGCCGCTGAAGCAGAAAAGATAGGCCTGATTTATGAATATGTCGAAGACGACAAATATGATGCCCATCTAAAGTCTCGATTAGAATTCCTTGCTAATGGACCGACTGTTGCTTTTGCTGGAATTAAGGCCGCAATGCAGAACTCTTTAACTAACTCTTTAAGTGACCAGTTGCAGCTTGAAGCAAAGCTACAAAAAAAATGTGGTAATACCCGTGACTTTAAGGAAGGCGTTTTAGCGTTTCATGAAAAAAGAAACGCTAAATTTGAGGGTCGTTAGAATTTCCAGTCCTGTCTATCTATTTTCTATATCGACATAGTCTCTTAAAGTTTCGCCAAGATAGAGCTGTCTTGGTCTCCCAATTTTAACTTGTGGATCTGCGATCATTTCTTTCCATTGTGATATCCATCCAACTGTTCTTGACACGGCAAATATTGGAGTAAACATAGAGGTTGGGAAGCCCATTGCTTCTAAAATAATACCAGAATAAAAATCAACATTCGGGAAAAGCTTTTTTTCAATGAAATATTGGTCGTTAAGTGCCATATACTCAAGTTCTTTTGCGACCTGCAAAAGTGGGTTATTCTCGACGCCAAGAAGTTCTAATACTTCATCTGCGGATGTTTTTAATACTCTCGCTCTTGGATCTATATTTTTGTATACTCTGTGTCCAAATCCCATCAATCGAAATGGATCGTTTTTATCCTTTGCTTTAGCAATATATTCAGGAATACGGTCAACACTTCCAATTTCCTTAAGCATCTCTAAACAAGCTTGATTTGCGCCTCCATGGGCCGGACCCCACAGGCATGCAATTCCTGCTGCGATACATGCAAATGGGTTAGCGCCAGAGCTGCTAGCCAATCGAACCGTTGAAGTAGATGCATTCTGTTCATGATCTGCATGTAAAGTAAAAATTCTATCCATAGCGCGGCTCAAAATTGGGTTAACTTGGTATTCTTCAGCTGGAACTGCAAAGCACATCCTTAAAAAATTTGATGCATAGTCCAAATTATTAAGCGGATATACGAATGGCTGTCCAATTGTGTACTTATAAGCCATCGCAGCGATTGTTGGCATTTTTGCAATGAGCCTTATGGATGCTACCTCTCTCTGCCAAGGATCAGTTATGTCCGTGCTGTCATGATAAAATGCCGACATTGCACCCACGACGCCCGTCATAACCGCCATAGGATGCGCGTCGCGACGAAAGCCTCTGAAAAAGTACATCATCTGCTCATGAAGCATTGTGTGTGTTGTGACCCTTTGCTCGAAATCCTCTAACTCCGCACCAGTTGGCAAATAGCCGTACAACAGTAAAAAACATACTTCCAAATAATGTGACTTATCAGCAAGCTGGTCTATCGGATAACCGCGATGTAGTAGTTCACCTTGATAACCATCAATAAAGGTTATGGTACTATCACAGCTGGCAGTAGACGTAAAACCTGGATCGTATGTAAATACACCCGCTTGATGATATAATGTTGAAACGTCAATTACATCAGCACCAGCTGATGGCGAATGAATAGGAAGTTCAACCTCATTTGTACCAATAATAAGTTTTGCCGTTTTTGATTTGGCAGCCATACTGTTCTCCAAAATGCTGTAAATAGTCTATGTTTAACTTCGCGCTACCATGAACTTGTTCAATTTAAATTTACTTGTCTTGATTAACTTCAAACTCAATTAGCCGCTCAATTGTTTCTTCTCTACCTAGAACCATCATCATATCAAACACACTTGGTGTTTTCGAGCTACCCGCCAAGGCTGCTCTTAGGACAGGAGCTACAGTTCTAAACTTCAGCTCTAGCTGTTCGCTAACTGAATTCAATAGCTCTTCCAGTATGTCCCGTTCCCATCTAACATTTTGCAACTGCGGCGTCAATATTTTGATAATATTCAAAGGAAATTCTGCTATTTTCTCTACTACATCAGCGTCAAGATCAATCGGACGTTTTTTCAGAATAAAGCTATTTTTTTCAATTAGTTCTGGAAAGCTCTTCACAGAGGTTTTTGTAAAATTTAGCGATCTCAGAAGGCCATCCAATTGGACTTGTGAGAGCCTTGGCTGATCGACGACACTTAAGTATTCAATCAGCTCATGCAGCAGCGCAGCATTATCTGTATTTGCTATGTGCAATTTCGAAATATTGGACAACTTTTTAAAGTCAAATCTTGACGGACTTTTCCCAATATTTTTAAAATCAAACCAACTTTTTGCTTGCTCATCAGTGAAGAATTCATCGTTACCATGGCTCCAGCCCAAGCGTGCAAGATAATTTCTCATTGCAGATGCAGGATATCCCATTTTTTTGTAGTCTATGACGCTCGTGGCCGCATTACGTTTGGACAATTTTTTACCATCTTCACCGTGTATAAGTGGAATGTGTGCGTAGACAGGAATTTCCCAGTTCAACGCAGAATAAATTAAATTTTGTCTTGCAGCGTTGTTTAAATGGTCATCGCCACGAATAATATGAGTAACACCCATATCGTGATCATCGACCACGACGGCTAACATGTAAACGGGGGTCCCGTTAGATCTAATTAGGATCATATCATCAAGTTGGTTATTCTGGATACTAATGCGACCTTGGACCTCATCGGTAATTATCGTAGATCCGTCTTCCGGGGCCTTAATTCTTATGACAAATGGTAAATCAGGGAGTGCGCCTGGTGAGGCATCTCTCCAGGGACTTCGAAAAGCAGATGGACTTTTATTTTTTATCGCCAACTTTCTCAAGTCATCTATCTCAGATTCTGATAAAAAACATTTGTATGCTTTACCTTCTTCTAAGAGCCTATTAGCTATCTCTATATGACGCGGCGCTCGCTTTGACTGGCTGATAGGATGACCATCAAAATCTAGTCCCAGCCACTCCATACCACTTAAAATTGCATCTATTGCCGCCGCAGTTGAACGACTTTTATCAGTATCTTCTATCCTAAGTAAAAATTTCCCGTTTCTACCTCTTGCGTACAGCCAATTGAAAAGTGCAGTTCTGGCAGTACCTATATGCATATCGCCAGTGGGTGAGGGGGCAATTCGCGTCACAACCTTAGACATAAATTTCGCCTTTTTTAGATTACCAGTAAAGATAGCGAGTTCTTACAGTCAGAAAGACCAATGAACAAGCATGTCTTATTTGGACTACTAATTATTCCAGTGAAATGGAATTACTCTGTCAGAAACGATTACAATATTATTAAATCAATTAATAAGATCGTATCAAACCAACAAGTCGCCCCTGAACCTTTACTTGATCACTGGGCATTACCTTTGTTTCATATGCTGGATTTGCCGCTTCCAAGGCTATTGCATCGCCTCTGTAAAAGAATCTTTTCAGTGTTGCTTCACTATCTTTAACTAGGGCTACAACTATATCCCCATTAACCGCTGTTTTGGTTTCTTTTATTACGACAATATCGCCATCATTAATACCCTCTTCAATCATAGAGTCTCCTTTAACTTCAAGCGCATAATGGTCTCCGCCATTTCTTAACATGTATCCTGGAACAGCGACATTGTGAGAAATTTGACTTATTGCCTCTATTGGAACCCCGGCTGCAATTCGCCCCATTACCGGTAATTCTTTCGCGTGCACTAAATTTGAAAGCTGTTGATTGTCTGCCTCAACTTTGCCTGATGACTTTGCGGTGAGATTATTTTGAAGTTGCGTAACTTTACCATTTGTATTCAGCGAGTCAGGAAGCTTAACGATCTCTATCGCCCTTGCCCTATGTGCAAGCCTTCGAATGAACCCACGCTCCTCTAGGGCAGTGATTAGCCGATGAATACCTGATTTTGAACGTAGATCTAAGGCCTCTTTCATTTCATCAAAAGAAGGTGGTATTCCATCTTTTGTAAGGTGCTTGTTTATAAAATTTAGTAGATCGTGCTGTTTACGTGTTAGCATGCTTTCCCTCAATTTTTACTTTGTTCTACTAATGTTCCGTTTTTGTGTCAAGCTTTTATGCGATTCCATTAAATTTTTATATATTTACATGGGGTGTTTGGGGGATCAGCCTTTGCATATGGGGGTCTAATAAGAAGAGCATTTGAATTAGATAACAGCGCTAACCGAGCACTATCTTGGCTTTCTATTGGTTCGAGAGATCCGTTTGGCAATAATACTGCGCGCATATAGTGTTCTCGCGGTCCATTTTTAGGAACAGCAGTGGCGCATATCCCCATTAGTTGCTGGGTTCGTTTTCGCTCCAGTCCCAACATTGCCTGTATCAATGGTTTAATAAAGACGTAGCCACAAACTAAGGCTGAAACTGGATTCCCTGGCAAACCAACAATTACAGTATCTTTTATTTTTCCAGCCATTAATGGTTTTCCTGGGCGCATTGCTATCTTATGAAAGCTTTTATCAAACCCACAATTATCAATTGCTTGATTAACAAGATCATATTTTCCGACCGAAGCTCCACCAATTGTGACAATTAGATCCGAATCTTGTGCTAAACCTATTACGTATTCGATAGATTTTAAGTTGTCCTGAGCTATCGGTAGTATTCTTGCTTGCGCGCCGCATTCCTCACACAGCGACGCTATTCCGTAAGCGTTAGAAGCAATGATTTGATCGGAGTTAGGTGACTCGCCTGGAAGTACTAATTCATCGCCAGTCGAAATTATTGCCACTGTTGGCTTCTCTTGCACGTCCAAATAGGGAAAATTCATAGCAGCCAAAAGTGAAATGTCTTTTGGTCCCAATACAAGTGGAGCGTTTACTTTATGACCGATAGAAAAGTCAGAACCTTCCAGCCTAATATTGGATTTTCTTTCAAACCCTTCCTTTAGTTTTATGAGATCCCCAAAAGTTTCCACGTCCTCTTGTATTATTACAAAGTTTGCTCCATCGGGAATTCTAGACCCGGTAAATATTCTTACTGCTTGATTGTTGTTAATCTTGCTTGGATAGGAATGCCCTGCAGAAGATTCCCCAACAACCTTAAACTCCGTTCCAGTTTTCAAGTTTTGTTTATTTATTGCATATCCGTCCATCGCTGAAGATGGGAAAGGAGGGTTGTTGCGATTTGCCTCCAGCGGTACGGCCAATACACGTCCAAGACATTTTTTAAGCTCAACGTTTTCAACCTGCGTAACTTTTGCAAGTGCAAATAATTTCTCTAAAGCTTCGTTCACAGAAATCATGGGTTCTCTACACGTCCCGACTTTCCGCCTTCCTTCAATGTCAGTCGAATACGCCCTATTTCCATTGTTTTATCTACGGCCTTTAACATATCATAAATGGTAAGAGACGCGACTGATACGGCTGTTAACGCCTCCATTTCTACTCCTGTCGGTCCATTAGTTCTCACATGAGCTTCTATTTCCAATCCTGGGAGATCAATATTTGGGATAAGATTGATTTTTACGTTGCTTAACGGGATTGGGTGGCAAAGAGGTATTAATTCTGAGGTTTTTTTGCAACCCATGATGCCCGCTATGCGAGCAATGGACAAAACATCACCTTTCTTTGCTTTACCCTCAGTCATAATATCAAAGGTCTCACGCTTCATACTGACGTTACCTTTTGCTATAGCAATTCGGTCGGTATTATCCTTTGAGCTTACGTCAACCATGTGGGCGTCGCCTTTACTGTCAAAGTGGGTCAAAGACTTAGACATTTACTATCTCAATGGCTTATTTAGAATGTCTTGAGTGGCTCTTTTAACATCTTCTTGTCGCATCAAACTTTCTCCTATTAGAAATGACCTGACGCCAATTCTCGCCATAGATTTAAGGTCGTCATTATTAAAAAGTCCACTTTCGCTTACAATCAACCGGTCGCTTGGTATAAGTTTTGATAATCTCTTTGTTGTATCAATTGAAGTCTCAAATGTTTTTAGATTTCTGTTGTTTATTCCAATCATTGGAGATTTTAAGTTCATTGCTCTCTCAAGTTCTATTTCGTCGTGTACTTCAATTAAAACATCCATGTCCCAGTAGACCGCGGCGTGTTCTAGATCCATAGCTTGTTGATCACTGACCGAAGCCATGATTATCAAGATGCAGTCTGCATTTAATGCTCGAGCCTCACTAACTTGATATGTATCATACATAAAATCTTTTCGTAGAGCAGGGAGGTTGCTTGAATTTCTTACGAGCTTTAAATAGGCTTTATCACCCATAAAACTAGGTTTATCTGTCAAGACAGACAAGCAAGTAGCTCCACCTTCTTCGTATGCTTTAGCTAGTTCTTCTGGATTAAAGTCATCTCGGATTAACCCTTTTGACGGTGACGCTTTTTTAATTTCTGCTATCAATCCATATCCGTCATTTTGAGCAAGTTTTATTGCTTCATAGAATTTTCTAACTGGAGCAGCAGTTTTTGCGAGATCCTCGATACTACCCGTTGATATGAGCTTTTTATCTTGTTCGATTTCTTCTAATTTATATTTTTTAATAGTATCTAAAATGGTCGTTGTCATAGCTCACCTTTTGAAACTTTCTTTACAATCTCTAAAGCTTCTTTTGCCTTGCCACTTTCTATACTTTCGACTGAGTGCTCAACTCCCTCTATTAATGAGTCGCATTTGCCTGCAATTACTAAAGCGGCAGCAGAATTTAAAAGTACTGCGTCGCGGTATGCATTTTTTTTACCTTCTAAAAGGCCTTTCAGTTCAGCTGCGTTCTCATCTGGAGAACCACCTAATATCTCTGATAATTTATGAGTAGGTAACCCCGCATCTTCTGGATGGATTTCGAAAGAACTAATTTTCCCATCAACAAGCTCGACTACTGAAGAAGATCCAACTATGGTGAGTTCATCGGTGCCATCCGAACCGTGAACAAGCCAAGCCTTTTCACAGCCCAGGGTATCTAAAGTTTCAGCCATTGGAAAAAGTAAATCCGGTGCAAATGCACCACTTAGCTGACGTTTAACACCCGCAGGATTAGTTAATGGCCCCAAGATATTGAAAATAGTTTTACACCCAAGTTCCTGCCTAATTGGCATCACATGTCTAGTGGCTGGATGATGCATCGGTGCCATCATAAACCCTATGCCAGCATGTTTGATTTCAGCCTCCACAACGCTTGAATCCACCATTACATTTATACCAAGTGCTGTTAAAGCATCTGCAGCGCCTGACTTTGAGCTTAAGTTCTTATTGCCGTGTTTTGCCACATTTACTCCAGCCCCAGCTACTACGAACGCGGAGGCAGTAGAAATATTTAAAGTACCAACTCCGTCACCGCCTGTGCCAACTATATCTATGGAGCCGAGTGGGGCTTTTACAGAAATGCATCTAGATCTCATGGCTGCCGCCGCTGCTGAATATTCCGAAACTGACTCTCCACGAGCTCTCATTGCCATTAACAGGCCGCCTACCTGGGAAGGAGCTGCTTTGCCCTCAAACAAGATATCAAATGCTAATTTAGCTTGGGCCGTGCTTAATGGCCCTTCGGACGCCGCATATATTAAAGGTTTCATTTCCTGGGTCATATTTTAATTCCCGTCTTATCAAAAAAATTATTTATCAATTGATGTCCATACTGCGATGCGATTGACTCAGGATGAAATTGTACACCATATATAGGAAAATTATTGTGGGCAATTCCCATGATGGTACCATCCTTGAGCCAGGCAGTTTTTCTTATTTCGTATGGTAAGTTCTCTTGAGACACGATTAAAGAATGGTACCTGGTTGCATTGAACGCTTGAGGTACTCCCTCCAAGATGCCCTCATTATCGTGATGAATTTCACCTAGTTTTCCATGAATAATTTCATGGCAACGTGTAATCTTGGCTCCAAATGCCTGGGCTATGGTTTGATGTCCCAAACAGACCCCAAGTAAAGGTATATTATTTTCTGCTGCGCTCAGCGTTAATTTCAAACAGATACCTGCTTGATTTGGATCACAAGGGCCGGGTGAAAGTATTATTCCGGATGGTGCCATGTCTATAGCTTCAGACACGGTAATGGCGTCATTACGCTTTACTAGGATGTTTGACGATATTTTTCCGATTAAATGAACCAAATTATATGTAAAACTATCATAGTTATCGATAATTAGGATCATACTTTTTCCTTTAGAGCGATCGGGACTAGCGCCAGAAGACTTCGTAGAGTATTACTTGTTCTGTGATAGTTGTGGGTATCGATGTGCGCAAGTGTTTTAAGAATATGCAGCCACTTTTATTCAAGGAGAGAGCGCTATAACTAAGTTTATCTTTGGCATTGCTTTTGCGTTAATCTTAGGAGGTGTTGTTCTAAGTATTCCTGCAACTGTAAAAATACTTAAAGTGCAACAGAATGAATTGCCTAGTGAAGTGATACTAGAAGTTCCCTCTGGTTCAGAATTTGATCAATCTCGGCCTGATTTACCTCCAGTTGCAATTTATCAGCTTGAACCAGTGATAATGCCATTAAATAAAAATGTTTTAGTCCTTGAAACAGATCTAGACAATAAATTAACCGACCAAATTACAGCACCAGCCCTTGAGCCAAAGGCTGATGTGTTTGGTGATAGTCTTAATGAAGTAACAGGTGAGCCTCCATCGAAACAGGGTCAGCTATTTCAACCTCAACCAAATGAATCTCGGCCTGTTCTTCCGTCATTTGCAAAAAATTTAGATAGTTCTTCGGTGATAAGTGAGAGCCTTATAGAAAATCCATCTAATTTAATCATAAACTATAGTATAGACCCGATAGAATTTGATAAGACCGTAAATCCTGAATTGGATGATTTTAATCCAAGCCTTCCAACTGAGCCAAACATACCTATTCTTGGGGCTAATCCAGTTGGTGATAACGTCCAAAATCTATCTGATAAATGAATATGAAGAGTTAATAAGCCTTCATAAGTTCTATTTAACATCTCAAAACTATCGAATTTTTATGAACTAATCTTTGGAAGTTGTAAAAATGCCTGCGTCAGCAGCAGCGCGCCTTATTGCGTTGGATTTGTGTACTGTTTCCATGTACTCGTCTTCCGGTGTGCTATCGTAGACTACACCTCCACCTGCTTGAATATAAAGCTTTTGATTTTTCAAAATAGCCGTACGCAATGCGATACACATATCCATGTCACCAGCTGCGCTGAAATAGCCAACGCCACCTCCATATACACCTCTTTTTTCAGGTTCCAATTCATCGATGATTTCCATTGCTCTTACTTTTGGAGCGCCCGAAACTGTACCGGCGGGCATGCCTGCAAAAAAAGCAGATAATGCGTCATATTCTGGTGCAAGCTCTCCAACAACATTTGAAACTATGTGCATAACATGGCTATATCGTTCAATTATAAATTCTTCTGTTGGTGTTACTGTGCCAATCTTTGATACACGTCCGACGTCATTCCGTCCTAAGTCTAACAGCATTAAATGCTCTGCTAATTCTTTTTTATCATTTAGTAATTCAATTTCTAAGGCTTTATCTTGCTCAACTGTTTTCCCTCTTGGACGAGTTCCTGCAATTGGTCTTATTGTAATTTGATTATCAAATACACGGACAAGGATTTCTGGGCTCGCGCCAATAATTTGAAAATCACCAAAATTAAAAAAAAACATGAAAGGAGAGGGATTTGTTCTGCGTAGCGATCGATACAATGAAAAAGGTGGTAAGTTGAAGTCCTGTGACCACCTTTGAGAGGGTACCACTTGAAAAATATCACCGGCTGATATGTATTCTTTAGCTTTCGCAACGGCTTTTAAATAATCGGCTTTCGAAAAGTTTGATACTGGTGGATTTATATTTTTTGGACTTCCTAAATCTCTTGTTTCTGCAAGTTCTTTTTCAAGCTTTCTAATAGCGCTATTTATTAGTTTTGAGGCATTTTCATACGACTTTTTCGCATCACTACCATCATGATGCCATGCTGGGGCCACCAATATTACTTCACCCTTGGCGCCATCCAAGACAGCCACTAGAGACGGACGCAAGAAGACCCCATCCGGTAGTCCAATTGGATCAGGGTTTAAATTAGGAAGATTTTCTACTAAACGGATTGTGTCATATCCCAAATAGCCAAAAATACCCGCGCTTGACTGTGGTAAATTTTTCGGAATATCGATGTAACTATCGGATAAGAGTTTTCTTAGTCCGGTTAATGGATCTTCATCCTGTTTTTCAAAAACTCCAGATCCATCATCGTTAACTATTTTGATATAATTTTCATTTCCTAAACACTTCCAAATTTTATCTGGGCGCATACCTATTATTGAGTAACGACCTCTAATTTCGCCACCTGTTACAGACTCAAGAATAAACGAATTCTCTTCCTCATTTGTTAATTTCATCATTAACGAAACAGGTGTATCTAAGTCCGCAGCTAAACGGCAATAGACTAATTGATTTATGCCATTCTGATAATTTTTTTCAAAATCTTTGTATTGTGGGGTAAGTTCCATAACAGGAGCTATTGAAAGTTTAAGTGCACTGCATTTATGGCACTTTCGTCTACCGCAATACCTCTAGACTTCTGAATGTCTGAAATCATAATCCTGAAGAGGTCTTGAGATAGTGTCGATTTTATTTGGGTTTCCAAAGATTTTAAAATTTCTAGTTCTTCTGGTTTTTCCGCAATTCCGTCTTTGATTTCTAGAAGATGGATAATTGCATGTGTATCATTTACTTTTTCTATTCTGTATTCGTCTTTACTCATCTCAAAAACTGTCGCGAGAAGGGCGGGAGGTGTTTTGTCAGAAAAGCCGTCTCGGGCAATTTCTTCGAATTGGGTCGACTCCATGGAAGCGATATCACCGTTCGATATATAAAGCTGCGCCTCATTTTTTAATAGTTCATTTCTCTTATCTCTTATCCAATCATCAGAAACTGACTGATAAACCTCATCAAGTGGCTTTAACGCTGGTTCCAAAGTTTGATCTAATCGTAGGGCTGCCACCGATCCATCTGCTAAAGTTATTATTTTGGGAAAATCTGTAGCTGAAATTGCTGTCGCCTCAGCTCTAAAACTTTCAAATTTAATTATTTCGTTATCTTCCATCTTCTGAGAATATGCGATTTCGAAGAGCTCAAGAGGTGTTTCGTTAGCTAACTCTTCTAAGGTCGCACCGGATGCTAGAAGGTCATCGAATTCCTGAGATAGTTTGGCAATTTCAGAAGTTGCTTCAGATAATGCCATTTCTTCGACCAGCTTTGCTTTAATAGAGTTAAATGTTGAAGTCTTAGCTTCCTTAATTTCCACCAGTCTGAAAAGGCTTGGGCCCAGATCGGTTTCAAATGGACCTACAACTTCATTTAAATCAGCTTCAAAAATACCATTTGCAGCAGCCTTAAATTCGGATTTTGTTAAAAAGCCGATATCAATCTCATTTAGAGTAAGACCCCGGTCATTAACCAAGCTTTCAAAGGAAGTATCTTGACTTTTAATTGAATTTAATGCGTCTGCGGCCTCTTCCAACGTCAAAAATACAAGTTTCTCAGATCGTCTTTTTTCTTTTTCATTAAACTCAGAAATGCGCTTTTCATAGGCCTCTTTTAATTTGCTTTCTCCGATTTCTATTTTTTGACTGAGCATTATCGGGGTTAACAGTACATAGGAGATTATTTTTGTCTCGGGTCTCATATACTGATCCGACTTATCTAAATGATATTTCGTTAATTCTTCTTCAGTTGGTTGAGGATCAGGTTTATTTAAATCTTCCCAATTTAACGAAACTAGTTCAAAATCACGTGTCTGAAGCATATATTTTGCCATAATTTTCAAATAACCTTCTGGAACTGTCACACCTTTAGTAATGCCTGACTGTAAGATCATTCTTGACGTTTCAGCTCTTGCTACATCTTCGTACATGGAAGGTGTCATGCCAGCATTTTCGAGTACAAATTTGTAGGTTTCTTTATCAAACTTTCCATCCAAACCTTGAAAAGCCGACGTCTCGCTTAAACTTGTCACAATTGTTTCGTCATTTACCGAGATGCCGATACGTTTTGCCTCGTCCTCGAGGCTCTTTGCGGTGATAAGTTGGCTTAACACATTTCCTGTGATACCAAAAGCTTGCGCCTGTTCAAATTTTATCTCTTGTCCCAATTGACTTGAAAAGCGACGCAGTTCATTACTCAGTGCTCGGGCGTAATCAGTGCTGCTAATTTCCGTCTGACCAACCGATGCTACACTATTATTTGAACTAGAAAAATTTACAGCGCCAAAGCCGCCCAAACCAATTATAACAAAGGTCATGAGAATCCAGGCGAAAGTCTTTCCTAATTTACTTTTAGAACCTGCCATTTTTACCTCGAGGAATATATAAAGATCACTGTGCTTTTTTATGTTTTTTTTCGTTTACACGCTGATAGCTTAGGTTTTGCAGTCTTTCAAGCAAAGTAGTGATCTTATTGTTATCAATATTAGCAAATGCAATTCTGAATGATCGTGAACCAAGTGGGTCCGTTTTTGGGTAGAACATAGTACCTGGCATCAATAGAATACCCTCATCACGAAAAATTAATGGTGCTAGTATATTACTTCCTTCGAAGAACGGATGCTCAAGGAAAGCAAAATATGCTCCACACCCTTTCAAGGACCAGCCAAGCTCAGTCAAAGGATGAAATTTCTCTTTAAAATGTCTCGCTCTATCAAGAATTTCATTTCTACGTTCTGTTATCCAAGCGTTGAGATTGTTTAAACCCCAATTCGCGGCATATTGGCCTAATTGTGCTGGACAAACAGTAAATGTGTCCAAAACCTTTTCTATTTCTAATAAATTTTGATTACTGGTCAGCAATGCTCCAACTCTGTGACCAGTCATTCGATAGGTTTTTGAAAATGAATAAAGGACTGTAAGTGTGCTATCCCAATCATTATTTTCCAATAAATCGTGCGGCTTTGAAGCTCTTGGATGAAAATCTTTATACGTTTCGTCAAGTATTAAACGTAAATTGTTCGATCTGCATAAGTCAAAAAACTTTTGTAGAATATTATTTGAGTAAACACATCCTGATGGGTTGTTTGGGCTGACTAGAACTATGGCACGAGTTTTTTTTGTTATCAGGTCCCTAGCTTTATCAACTATTGGGCTCATATTTCCATCGGTTTCAAGTGGCACAGTTTTAACTCCGGCCATTTGCAGCCACATATGGTGATTGAAGTACCACGGCGTTGGGATTATTACTTCATCGTTTTCATTAGTTAAAGCCGTAATAACGGCACAGAAAGCTTGATTACAACCGCTAGTAATAGCCACATTTTTTTTACTTATTTGACCGTTATATTGAGTAGCCCAATTGCTGGCTAGACTTTCTCTTAGCTCGTCTAATCCTAAAACTGGCCCATATGTGTTTATCGCGTTGTCAGATAATACTTTATTCGCCATAAACTCTAGCATTTTTGTTGGTGGTGCTTCAGTTGGTGCTGCCTGTGATACATCTATTATTGGCTTAGATGGTTGTAAGTCAGGATTGGATATCCAATTTTTCACTTCAAGAACTGGTGGTGCATCTACGCTTGTGGTGCGAGTTGTTTTAACAACTTTTTCAGTAAATATCATGACTGTCTTAATCTGTTCCTCTATATGGTTCGACATACTGTAAAGCCATATCCCACGGGAAAAATATCCAAGTATCCTGGCTTACTTCAGTGATGAAAGTATCTACCTGATTTCTTCCAAGCGGTTTTGCGTAAATAGTTGCTACGTGTGCATTGGGCATTATGGAGCGCACTGCTTCAAGTGTTTTGCCGGTATCTACTAAATCGTCGATAACAAGCACCCCTGAGCCATCTCCGGTTAATGCTGAATTTGGCGGTTTTATGACTGTTGGTTCAGTTTGAGTCTGATGATTATATGATTTTACGCTAATCGTATCGACCGTGCGGATATCCAATTCTCTGGCGATAATCATGGCTGGGGCCATACCACCTCTTGTGATTGCTACAACTGCTTTCCAAGCTCCATTGTCTGGCCCCTGACCATCAAGCCTCCATGAAAGGGCTCTTGCGTCACGATGTAGCTGATCCCAGCTAACATGAAATCCTTTTTCATGCGGTAGGCGTTCAGACATTAATCTTTCCTTCCAGTAACAGCATCTATATCGGGAGCGTCAACAGCCTTCATACCTACAATATGATATCCCGAATCAACGTGCAAAACCTCACCAGTGACGCCAGAACCTAGTTCTGAGAGTAAATACAAAGCAGATTTTCCAACATCATCAATAGTAACATTTCTTCGGAGTGGTGAATTAAGTTCGTTCCATTTCAATATGTATCTAAAGTCTCCGATTCCAGAAGCTGCCAAAGTTTTAATGGGACCTGCTGATACCGCGTTAACTCTAATGTTGTCCTTGCCTAAGTCTTCTGCCAAATATTTCACTGACGTTTCTAATGCTGCTTTCGCAACCCCCATTACATTGTAGTGTGGCATAACCTGTTCTGCGCCATAATACGTGAGAGTTAGCATTGAGCCACCATTTGGCATCAATTTTTCAGCCTGACGAGCTACCGCTGTGAATGAATATACCGATATATTCATAGTCATGTTGAAATTTTCTAAACTTGTATCAACGTATCTCCCACGAAGCTCCGTTTTATCTGAAAAACCTATTGCGTGAACTAAAAAATCTAACTGACCCCATTCTTTTTCAATTTCAGCAAACAATTTCAAAATGCTTGAATTATCTGATACATCACATTCAATTAAGAAATCGGAGCCAACTTTTTCGGCAAGTGGGCCTACTCTTTTTTTTAAAGCTTCTCCTTGATACGAAAAGGCCATATCTGCGCCTGCTTCAAAGCATGCTTGTGCTATCCCCCATGCTATCGATTTTTCGTTAGCCAACCCCATGATCAGGCCTCGCTTACCGGTCATTAATCCAGATGACATAAATATTCCCCCGAAAAGTAGCTTTATTAACGTGTAAGCTATGGTTAGAAGACCTTCAAGCCTGACAAATATTTTTTCGGCACTAGTTTGCATTAAATAAGCAGAGATCCTTACGTGGAGTGATAAATGGTGAATAGAAGCGGTATATTTGAAGGAAATAACCCTTTTGAAATTTCAAAAAGGTGGATTTCAGAGGCAGAAGTTGGGGAATTAAATGACCCAAATGCGATTGCACTAAGCACCGTCTCTGAAGATGGCATGCCAAATGTCCGGATGGTTTTACTAAAAAATATTGATCATGACGCTTTCGTGTTTTTCACTAATTTCACTTCAAAAAAAGCTGTTGAAATCCTTGGCTGTGGAAAGGCTAGCTTTGTCTGGCATTCGAAATTTTTACGCAGGCAAATTAGGGTAAGAGGTTTCACATCGCTAGAAAGTGATCAGGCGTCTGACGAATATTATAATTCCAGGTCTCTAAGAAGTAAGTTAGGTGCATGGGCGTCATTGCAGTCTACACCACTGGCTTCTAGAGAAGTATTGTTGGATAGAGTTGATAAGTTCAGTGAGCGCTTTGGTGAGAAACCCACAAGACCAGAGTTTTGGGGTGGATTCCGGATAGCACCAGCGGAAATTGAATTTTGGGCAGAAGGCGAGTCGCGGTTACATGATCGTTTTCTATGGGTTAGGGGAGAAAAGGCCAGCCATTGGAATGTTGAGCGCTTATATCCTTAATTTTCGCAGATAAAGTATTAAGATGGAATTGCATGCAGTGATTAAAATCATATGGTGTAAGACTTCTGCTTTTATATTTGTGAATTGCATTGTCCTTTTAACCGGTCAGCTTTCTTTAGCAGACCCAAAATGCAATCGTGAAGAAGTGCAGATATATAACGGTCTTCAGCTTAAAGCCAAATTTTGCGTCGAAATTGCTAGCAGTTCCGAAGAGCGTCAGCGAGGTTTGATGTTCAGAGAAGAGTTGGGGCTTGGTGATGGAATGATGTTTGTTTACGATCAGCCGCAATCGGTTTCTTTTTGGATGAAAAATACCAGTATTCCACTAGACATTATTTTTGCAGATTCAAATGGCTTCATCTCAAAAGTTTTTAAAAATGCTGTTCCATTTAGTGAGGCCGCTATTTTTGGTGGTCACAATGTGCAATACGTAATTGAAATAAATGCTGGATTAACTGAAGCATTAGACATCGTTGCAGGAAATTTTATAAAAAATATAATGGTCGCTCCAATGAATTAGGTGCATTTGGCATAATAGTAATTATACTTTTTATGACTAAGGCCTTTCCAAATCAATTTTGATTATATAGAGACAGCTGTATCGGGGCGTAGCGCAGCCTGGTAGCGCGACGGTTTTGGGTACCGTAGGTCGCAAGTTCGAATCTTGCCGTCCCGACCATCAAAAAAAAATAAGTCAAATTGAATTTTGTTAAACCAAATTGGCTTGTATTTTGAAAAAATAGTGTTTTTTGTAAATTTTTTATAAACTGAGATGAATCACCTTGTGAGTTTATTTTAGTGATAGCGTCATTAACTTTTTCTTGTAAATGTCCAAAATTATTACATTTTAAAGTTAACAACTTTAAATCATTATTTAATTGATTTTTCTTTTTTGGCCCGAAAATAAATAGAAGCGCGAGTCAAGAAAGTTTTTCGCAAATTTATGAAATTTATCTATTGCCTTTGTTGGCAACCTACGTCAAGTTGTGGTCACTTGATCAATCACATACTACATGTAGTGTCCGATGGGTAAAGCGTCGTATCTTTATCTTGGAGCGTGGCTGGTCATATTCATGGCTTATCAAGGTAAATTGAGAGCTTAACGAAAAAAGTAAACAGTGGGCGGGACATAATGAAAATAGAAAGACATTTTACGACGGTTGGGAACTGTGCGTACGAAAACATAGAGTTTTCACTGACATCATCTGAAATAAAAAATCCAGATGGATCAATAGTTTTTCAGCTAGAAAATGTAGAGGTACCAAAGAGTTGGTCCCAGGTTGCAAGCGACGTCATTGCGCAAAAGTATTTTCGTAAAGCGGGTGTTCCCACTGAAACAAAGAAAGTTAAGGAAAAGGATGTACCTGAGTTCTTATGGCGATCGGTGCCGACATCAGACGCGTCTTTCACAGGGGAAACGTCATCTAAACAAGTATTTGACCGTCTAGCAGGAGCCTGGGCCTACTGGGGTTGGAAGGGCGGTTATTTTTCGAATGAGAAAGATGCAAGGGCTTATTACGACGAAATGAGATACATGCTTGCTGCACAAATGGCGGCGCCAAATAGTCCTCAGTGGTTCAACACAGGGTTACATTGGGCATATGGGATTGATGGTCCAAGCCAGGGTCACCATTACGTAGACTTCAAGACTGGAAAGCTCGTTAAATCAAAGACCGCCTATGAACACCCACAGCCGCATGCGTGCTTTATACAGTCTGTAAGTGACGATCTTGTAAACGAAGGTGGCATAATGGATCTTTGGGTCCGCGAAGCGCGGTTGTTCAAATACGGATCTGGCACTGGGACAAATTTTAGCTCACTCAGGGGAAATGGTGAGCCACTATCCGGTGGCGGTAAGTCCTCCGGACTGATGGGATTTCTCAAAATAGGGGATCGCTCTGCCGGTGCAATCAAGTCGGGCGGGACAACACGTCGCGCCGCCAAGATGGTGATTTGCGACGCAGACCATCCGGATATAGAAGAATTCATAAACTGGAAGGTAAAAGAAGAACAGAAAGTAGCGTCAATAGTTGCGGGATCAAAAATTCACGAAGCTAAACTGAACGAGATTTTTGCAGCGATCAAAAAGTGGGACGGCGACCTTGAAGACGCTGTCGATGCGCAAAAAAATGATGCGTTAAAAGCTGCGGTCAGAGAAGCTAAAAAGTCGTTGATCCCGGAGACCTATATTAAAAGAGTTCTTGACTATGCAAAGCAAGGATATTCGGCAATTGAATTTCCAACCTACGATACTGATTGGGACTCGGAGGCTTATGCATCAGTTTCAGGGCAGAATTCTAATAACTCCATAAGAGTAACTGACGCATTTCTTGACGCTGTTAAAAATGATGATGAATGGCATTTGAAAAATAGGGTGGATGGAGCGACTGCACGCACGATCCGCGCTCGTAAATTATGGGAGGATGTTGGTCATGCTGCCTGGGCCTGCGCAGACCCCGGAATTCAGTTCCATGATACAGTTAATGCATGGCACACTTGCCCTGAAGATGGAGAGATAAGGGGATCAAACCCATGTTCGGAATATATGTTTTTGGATGATACCGCTTGTAATTTGGCAAGTTTGAATTTGCTGAAATTTCTCTCAAATGGTGAATTTAAGGTAGACGACTATATTCATGCTACAAGGCTTTGGACCATAACACTCGAAATATCAGTGCTAATGGCACAATTTCCTTCCAAAGAGATAGCGCAGAGGTCCTATGACTTCCGCACTTTGGGTCTGGGATACGCAAACATTGGTGGCCTTCTAATGAACATGGGACTAGGTTATGATAGTGACCAAGGGCGAGCTTTGTGTGGAGCTTTGACCGCTATTATGACTGGCGTGGCATACTCTACGAGTGCGGAGATGGCAGCAGAAATAGGCGCTTTTCCAAGCTACGCAAAAAATAAAAACCACATGCTGAGGGTGATAAGAAACCACAGAAATGCGGCAAGAGGACTAGATGTTGGATACGAGGGCTTGCGGGTCAAACCAGTGGCTCTAGATCACCACAATTGTCCGGATCCTATCTTAATTGAGAAGGCGCTAGGCGCCTGGGACGAAGCTTTAGTTCTTGGTGAGAAAAACGGTTTCAGAAATGCACAAGTTTCGGTGATAGCGCCGACTGGTACCATTGGCTTAGTCATGGACTGTGACACAACTGGGATTGAACCTGACTTTGCGTTAGTTAAATTTAAAAAGCTTGCAGGGGGTGGGTATTTCAAAATTATTAATCAATCGGTACCGGCAGCTCTCAGAAAGCTTGGGTATTCAGAGGCCAATATAGAGGAAATAGTCTCCTATGCAGTAGGTCACGGGACCATAGGTAATGCGCCGGGGATAAATCATACAAGCCTGATTGGCCATGGTTTTGGGCAGCAAGAGATCGACAAAGTTGAAGGAGCGCTAGGCTCTGCTTTCGATATCCGTTTTGTTTTTAATCAATGGACGTTGGGTGCGGATTTTTGCACGGAAGTGCTAGGAATACCTGCGGAAAAGTTGGTGGATAGCAATTTTGATTTACTTCGGCACCTTGGCTATAGCAAATCCGACATAGAAATGGCTAATGACCATGTCTGTGGAACCATGACATTGGAGGGTGCGCCACACTTGAACACATCCCATTATCATATTTTTGATTGTGCGAACCCATGTGGGAAGAGTGGTAAACGATATTTATCTGTAAATAGTCACATATATATGATGGCAGCAGCACAGTCGTTTACATCAGGGGCCATTTCAAAAACAATCAACATGCCAAATGACGCAACGATAGAAGACTGTCAAAAAGCGTATGAGCTGTCTTGGTCGTTAGGTGTTAAAGCAAATGCCCTGTACAGAGACGGCTCCAAACTATCACAACCACTAGCAGCAGCATTGCTTGAGGATGATGATGAAGCGGCAGAAATTATGGAGCAGGGTAATGTTCACGTTAAGGCTGCTACTTTAGCACAAAAAGTCATCGAAAAAGTTGTCATTAAAGAAATTCTAAAAGATAAAGAGCGTTCGAAGATGCCAGAGAGGCGTAAGGGCTATACCCAGAAAGCAATAGTGGGTGGTCATAAAGTATATCTGCGAACCGGCGAATATTCGAATGGGTCTCTTGGAGAAATATTCATTGATATGCATAAAGAGGGAGCGGGTTTCCGTGCTATGATGAATAATTTTGCCATAGCAGTTTCAGTAGGATTACAATATGGCGTTCCTCTCGAAGAGTTTGTCGACGCGTTCACGTTCACAAAGTTTGAACCAGCTGGTATGGTGCAAGGCAACGACAGTATCAAAAATGCGACTTCAATTTTAGATTATATTTTCAGAGAACTCGCAGTTAGCTACCTTGACCGAACTGATTTGGCGCACGTCAAGCCAGAGGGTGCCAGTTTTGATGATATAGGCCTTGGCAGTCATGAAGGCATGCCAAATGTAAAAGAAATTTCTGATACAGCTGCAACGCGTTCTCTGGAGGTTTTAAAACAAATAAGTTCTACAGGCTATTTAAGAAAAAGGCTGCCGCAAGAGCTGATGCAGCAAGAAACAAGTAGTGATTTGTCGGACCAATCGAGCGCCAACGTAGAGACTATAGTAAAAACTCAGTCTATAGCCGTAGAAGTTGATCCGTCAGCGGATGCAAGAGCGAAAGCAAAACTCCAAGGGTATGAAGGAGATCCATGTTCCGAGTGTGGTAACTACACGTTAGTGCGGAATGGTACTTGTATGAAGTGCAACACTTGTGGAGGTACATCTGGTTGTAGTTAAGCAGATAAGGGGCAAGTGCGCTTGTCTCTGACGACGTTTGGGCCGCAGGCAAAAAATATAGCGAGCAGTTCTTACATAAGAGCCCGAACGGCGAAACTTAAGGAGGTCATAAGTGGCCTCTTTTTTTTTGTTAATTGCAATATTGAATTTCAAGAAATTGTCATCTTAGCTTGAATTTCTTTTATAACACGTTTCCATAAATCTGAAGTCTGCGCGCCTGATACCGCGTAATGTTCAGCCACTATAAACATCGGTACTGCATTGATTCCCATTTGCCTTGCTGCTTGGTCTTTTTTAGAAACTTTATTATGGTCATTATCTGAATCTAGTAATCGAAGGATCGATTTTTCATCCATGAAATATTTAGATGCTAGCTTCGCCAGAATTTTTTTATCGCCTAGATCAAAGCCGCTAACAAAATAAGCTTTAAATAATTCAGAGACTATCTGGTTCTGACAGTTTTCTAGCGCTGACCAATGAATTATTCGGTGAGCATGCATAGTATTTGGGGTTACCTCTATTTTGTCAAAATTTGCGTCAATATTAAATTTTTTTGTATGCTCGAAGATCGCACCGTATGCTGTAATAATACCCTTCGAACTACCAAACTTTTTCTCTAAATATTCTTTTCGGTCCATACCAGTCTGAGGCATCTCCGGATTTAGTTGATAGGGATGCCAGTTTATCTCAAATGGGTTTTCTCTGAGAGCTTCCAAAGCTCTATCCAAATGTGTTTTGCCAATGTAACACCATGGACAAATTGGATCAGAATAAATATCCAGCCTAACCACTACGGAGTCCTTTAACTATTTTACTTAGATTTTTTCGTGATATTTTGCCATTATTTGAAGTTGGTATTGCTTCACTTTTAATAAAAACACGCGGGGTTTTGTAACTTGCAAGGCGATATTTTGCATGCTTTTTTAAGTCTTCTTCATTAAGGTCCATCGAAGTTTCAAACATTGCTGCTATCACATTGGTATCTTGTTTGATTTCCAAATTGAACACAACGATTCTATCGAGCCCTGTTAAATCCTCGAAAGCATTTTCGATTTCTGTTGGAGATACTCTGAACCCGCCCTGATTTAAAGTATCATCTGCACGCCCAAAATATTCGATAAATCCTTCAGTACTCATTTTACCTAGATCTCCAGTGGCAAACCATTCTTTGTTATTTGCTCTGATATCATTCTGGTTTGTGTATCCGATCATTAGTCCCTCATCTTGTGATGAAATACAGATAAGTCCAATTTCCCCTAGTTGTACTGGCTGGTACGAAGTTTGATTAATGATCGCTACTCTTCTCCCTTTCTGCGGTCGGCCGATTATATTTACATTTTGTCCCATTTTCTTATTTGTAGATATAAAAGTTGAA
The DNA here is from genome assembly GCA_963999845.1 of uncultured Rhodobacterales bacterium. GTDB lineage: Bacteria > Pseudomonadota > Alphaproteobacteria > Rhodobacterales > Rhodobacteraceae > Salinivivens. The sequence goes on from CAXEVV010000003.1 coordinate 95,920, forward strand.
CATTCACTCATCCCAAAAGCTTCATATATAAATGTATTGGTTTGTTTCTCCCATCTATCATGAATGCTTTGACTCAATTTTTCTCCAGCGGAGAGGCAGTGCCTCAACTTGGGAAATTCAAGTTTTTCTTTTTGCTCTAGTAATTTCCGATATATTCCGGGCACTGCTGCAAACAAAGTAGCTTCGGAATGTTTTATTATGTGTGGTAAGTCAGAGATAGGCGAGTTGTTTTCTAAAACGATGGAGGTTGCACCTATAGTCCAAGGGTCAAGTAGCCCTGTACCAAGTGTGTAGGTCCAATTAAATGCTCCGGAGTGAAGTAGCCGGTCATTTTGTGTCAACGAGTACCAATCAGAATACATAGATTGCCTTGCCCAAATCGCCCTATGTGCATGACGAACTGCTTGTGGTTGACCCGATGTACCTGATGTAAATACAATATACGCTAATCTATTTGGATCGCCCCTTATGAAATTTGCTTGTTCGTTTCCAAGTGATAAATTTTCAATATCCTTTGCAGAAATTACTTGAATATTGGCTTGCCCTATATTTACAGGTTTCGAGGTTATTATAGCTTGAGGTTGTATGATCTTTTCAAGTTCCCCGAATTCATACTCCGTCAAGTTGCTCGAAGTAGGAACTGGAATGATACCAACAGATATTGCCCCAAGGTAGGCAATTGGGAATGTGACGGTATTCTCAAGCCTAAATAGAATTTTATCACCAGGCATTATTCCAAGTTTAAGTAGTGCATTTCCGGTAGTAAGTACTCGCCTTTTTAGTTGATTATAGCTCAGTGATCGTTGTGACGTTTTTGAAATAATTTCAAGTGCATTTTTATTTGGATTTTCTGATGAACTTTCAAGGACATATTCAGCTAAGTTAAATTGATTAGGGCAGATACACTGTGAACTGTCTTGGTAAATAGAAGTCATATTTATGATCTCGCAATTCAAAATTTAAAGTCATCATCATTATTTTATTAATAAACTTAACTTTAAAATAAAACTCAATTTTAATGATTAATGCATATTTCAAAATAGAATTCGTATAATTAGTTTAGCCACTTCCTGCTTTTTATAAAAATATACTTGGATGATAGAGCTGAAAAGTATATACATGTATTACTGCTCGATAGGTTTCTTGCCTGTATGAAACCTGCCTCAATAACTATACGCCTGCCTAGTGCAGGCGTTTTTTTTTATTTTTTTTATTTTTAAAAAAAATATCTCTGATTTTCTATATTATACTGGGCTTTTATTAGTTTATGAATTTAACGCAAAATAATGCGTAAAACGGATAGAATGCGTAAGGATTGATAAAGCAGTTTATGTATACAAAGAATCAGTTGTGGAATCGTCAAATGCAAATCGGCACAATTTTTCGAAAATAAACTTAAGCATCTAGGGTTTATTCTAGTTTTAAGCGCTGATAACTTGCAGTACCATGGTTAATCATTTTGTCAAAAAGTTAGAGGTAAAAATGCTCGTTATTATATTAAATTTTACCAATCTATAATTTTGGAGGTAATGGTTCACAATATTGCAGCATCTTTACTGTTAGAAGAGATTAAGATTAAGACCCAAGGACCTCATAAAAAAATTAATTATTTAGAGATACATTAAGTTCGCGTAGGCCATGAAAATGATAAAGGTTAGAATATAATGGTTCGTCCAAAAGTTTTATATTGGGAAATTTATCGAAAATAATTGGCAGGGCCGTAACTAATTCTAAACGTGCCAATGGAGCTCCGACACAAAAATGGATTCCACTACCAAAAGATAGATTTTTCTTGGTGGATCTAAATGGATTGAAACTATGAGCCGAATTCCAGATTTTTTCGTCTCTTCCTGCTGCGCCTATTACTAATGCTACTTGGTCGCCACGTTTGAATTTATGGTTTCTAAAGTGAACGTCCTCATAGGCGTAGCGCGTAAAAATATGTAGAGGTGGATCATATCGTAAAATCTCCTCAACTGTAGCACTTATGAACTCTGGAAGGAGATATTTTTTTTCTTTGCCGTATTCGATAATTGTTTTAATACCATTTCCTAATGTATGTACTGTAGCCTCATGCCCAGCATTTAATAATAAAATACAAGTAGAAATTAATTCGTCTTTTGAAAGTTTATCGCCTTCTTCTTCCGCCGAAATGAGATGGGAAATTAAATCATCTTTGGGATCAAATCTTTTTTCTTCAATGTATTTTTCCATAAAACTCACAAATTCTTTGGTAGAAGAATTGGCCTTAATTTCTAATTCTTTCGTCCTTCTAGCTTGATACATCATAACCATGTCATTGGACCAACCAAGCAAATCTTTAGCCATACTTTCCGGAACGCCTAGTAATCGAGCGATAACGATTACAGGTAATAAAGTTGCAAACTCTTTCAGAATGTCGACATTTTCAACTTTCAGGTCATCAAGAAGTTCATGTGAGAGCAACGCGATTTCAGTTTGTAATGTATTTATTTTTCGAGTTGTAAATGCCCGCAGTACAAGACCTCGAAGCCGAGTATGTTTTGGCGGTTCAAGTTCCAGCATAGAATTAGTCTCTACGTGGTTGAACATGTTTAGATGACATTCTTGAACGTTGGAGTGATCTTTTAATTTTTCACGGCCAAATCTTTTGTCTTTGAACAAAATTTCCTGACCCGCATAATCAAAAACAGCAGGCATATTATATTCTTGCCAAAAATATAAGCAGTCATCACTTATAAAATTTTTGTAAAACTTGTAAGGATTTTGAATAAAGTCATTATTTGTTGGGTTTTGGGAAATTAACTGCATTTCAGATAATAAATTATTATGTCTTATTTTCGATAGCTTTAACTATAGGCGAGAATGTATCAAAAGAAAGCGATGCGCCCCCTACAAGAGCACCATTTACGTTTGCTACACTGAAAATTTCTGATGCGTTTAATCCATTTACTGATCCACCGTAGAGTATGGGTATATTGGATGCACTTGATCCGTACATTTCAAGTAAGTTTAACCTGATTGAATCGTGGGTTGTGGATATTTCGGCTAGGCTAGGTGTTAGTCCAGTTCCTATTGCCCAAATTGGCTCATAAGCCACAATAATGTTTTCAATATCTGTGATATCTTTTAGTGATCCATAAACTTGCTCTTTCAAAACGGATAGTGTTTTGTTCTCGTTCCGCTCTAGTTCAGACTCACCGATACATAGAATTACATTTAGTTTTTTCTTCAACGCAGTAGTGACTTTACGAGCAACTACGTCATTGGTTTCACCATATTCATTTCGACGTTCTGAATGCCCAATAATAGCATGTGTCACACTGAGGTCTTCTAGCATGACAGCACTTATCTCGCCGGTATAGGCTCCTGAATTTTCTGGATGCAAATTCTGTGCGCCAATAAAGATATTTGTAGCAATTTCTTTTGCAGCAGATAATAGTGTAAAAGGGGGGCAGATTACGATATCTACATCAGACCCAGAAAATCTGTCAGATATTTTTTTTATTTCCACCAAATTTTCTCGGGTGCCGTTCATTTTCCAATTTCCAGCAACAATTTTCCGCATGGGTTCCCCAAGATTAGTAAATTTTTATCATTTCATAACACTTTGCAGGTGACATTTCGTTTAGCACCAGGCATGCCACACACGTAAGTTATAATTTCACTTGAAATCTAGATATCTTTAAATTTTATACTCTCGCCACACCCACATGCCTCAGACACATTTGGGTTATTAAACTTGAAAGTACTTTCAAGCAATGAGGTTTCGTAATCTATTTCTGTTCCAAATAAAAACATTTGAGCCATAGGTGCTATTAAAACTCGAGCACCATCTTGCTCTATAATCTCATCGTTTTTATCAAACTCCTTAACGTACTCAATTGTATATTCCATTCCGGCACAGCCGCCTTTTTTTACTCCAACACGAAGGGCTAGTGCTTCAGAATTATTTATAAGCGCTTTGATGTGTGAAACAGCCCTTGGAGTTAGCGAAATTGGTGGTTTGTTTGGGATTGAAAACATATTAGCCTCTAAATAAATCCTAGCTCGAGCTTTGCTTCATCGCTCATCATATCCATTCCCCATGGAGGCTCCCAAATTAATTCGACATCCACTTTTTTTATTCCGGCTATGGGTTCTATTGCATCTACAACCCATCCTGGCATTTCTCCAGCTACAGGGCAGCCAGGGGCTGTTAATGTCATTAGTATTCGAACATCATTCTCTTGGTTTATATCTATTGTATAGATAAGACCTAAATCATAAATGTTCACCGGAATCTCTGGGTCATAAACCGTTCTACACCCCTCGACAACCGTCTCATAAAGTGAGTGGTCCGTAGAAGATGGAGATATTAAAGGTGTTCCCTCCATTGGGTTAGCAGCGTCTGACATCATATTTACCTAAATAATTCTGAGTAAAGTTATAAGTAATTAAAACTTAAAGGTCCATACTATAACTTTAACGAACTGCCTCAGACCCTGGGAAATCTAATTCAGAGACTTGCTCTGCTACTGGAGCAGTATTTAAAGGATGAAGTTTTGATGAAACATTCGGAACATCTATTAATTTTTTCCATTCTTTTTCATGATAAATCTCCAGAGCACTATACTTTGACTTGTATCCCATTTTCGAACTTCCAGGTACCCAATAACCCAAATATACGTAACTTAAGTCTAGCTCCTGAGCCAACTTTATGTGATCTAAAACAATGTATGTCCCGAGCGAATATTTTGCTAGGTCAGGATTGTAGAACGAGTAGACCATACTCAAACCATCGTCTACTATGTCAGTTAGGCATGCAGCTGCCAGTTTTTGGTTGAGTTCGTACTCAATGACGCGCGTATCGACTGGAGTTTCTTCAATCATTGCAGCAAACTCAAAAACATCCATTTCCGCCATTCCACCACTAGCGTGTCGATCGTCCAAATAACGCTTAAAGAGTTCAAATTGCTCGTCCGTTGCCCAAGGAGAAGTCGATCGGCGTTTTACGTTTTTGTTTGTCTTAATTGTTCTTTTTTGTGTTTTGCTAGGAAAGAACTGTTTTACCTCAATGCGTGCCGAAAGGCAGGCAGCGCAATCTAAACAAGTAGGTCTGTACAAAACATTTTGAGACCTACGAAATCCTTGTTTGGAAAGGCAACTATTCAAACTTTGAGCATCCTCACCTTGGAGAGCGGCAAATAATTTTCGCTCCTGCCTATTGTCCAGGTAAGGACAAGCCTGCGGCGCGGTTACATAAAACTGCGGAGCTATGGGGAGAGAATGTCTCATTGTGATATAATACCAATCTTATCGAAATATGGCAATGCTAACACAAATGCTGTGTTTAGCCAGATTTGAAATTGTTAATCTGAGCTTATATTGATCAGACTAATTATACTAATCGTATCCATTTATTAGTGAATATATTAGATTTTTATGATACGCATGGTGATAAATCTGAGGCGGTAACTCACTTAAATTATGACTCACTTTTCTAAAAATCAAAAGTTTCCGATTACCAAAGATGCCGCAATAATCTCTGAAATGAGGTCTTTGTTTCCAAATTTTAAAGAAGATTTACACATCTTATTGGCAGGCATGGCTGGCTGTAGTCCTTTTTTATTTGAGTTGATTAAGAAAGAAGTAAATTGGATAACAAATGTTCTTGCAATGGAGTTAAATCCAGAAGAAGAAGTATTGAATGAAGTATTGAGAAGTTCTGACATCCCCAAAAGCTTGCGGATTGCAAAATCGCGAATAGCACTTTGGACAGCAATGCAGGACTTATCTGGAAACTGGGAACTTGAGGACGTTAGTAAATGTCTTTCGCGCTTTGCAGATTTTTGCGTAAATGAAGCATTAAAATATTCATTTAAAGTATTGATTATAGAAGGAAAATTTTCCAAATTAAAAAATGATACTGACGCTGAGAAGCTTGGTATCTTTATTCTTGCAATGGGCAAATTGGGTGCTCTGGAGCTAAACTATTCATCTGATATTGACCTCGTATGCTATTTTGATGATACCAAATTAGTCGAAAAAGATTTTTTTGAAACACGAAAAGCTGCAATCGCTGTTATAAAGAAAATGACTAAAGTGCTATCTGAAGTTACGGAAAATGGATATGTTTTCCGTACTGATCTTCGCTTACGGCCTGATCCATCCGTTAATCCTGTATGCCTTGGCGTTGATGCTGCAGAAAGATATTATGAAGCTTTGGGACGAACATGGGAAAGAGCCGCATACATAAAAGCTAGGTTCTGTGCAGGCTCTCAAACTTTAGCATCTAATTTTCTTTCAGCACTATACCCTTTTGTTTGGCGCAAATACCTCGATTTTGCGGCTATAGAAGAAGCTCATAGCATTCGAGTACAATACCAGATCAAGAGTGAATCAAAAAGGATTTCAAATCTATTCGGTCATGATGTGAAGCTGGGATTGGGCGGAATACGCGATATTGAATTTTTTACACAAACGCGCCAGTTAATTGTTGGCGGACGCGATCCTGATCTGCAAGCTCCTGAAACTTTGGTTGGTTTAGCTATACTAGCCCAAAAGGGCTGGATTTCTAAACACACGTCTAGAAATCTCTCTAATCATTATCGGTTCCTTCGTAAGGTTGAGCATTTATTGCAGATGGTTAACGATGCACAAACCCATAAATTGCCTCAAACAGATGATGGGTTTGTTCGTTTGGCCAATTTTATGAGTTTAGATCATAATGAATTTAAACAAAAAATAACTACTTCGTTAATATCTGTTCATAAACTTACAGAATCATTTTTTAATCCGGAAAAAGAGCAATCATCGGAGATTGCTTTGTACGATAGTGATACTTTCAGGGACGACCTTGTGAGTAGATGGCCGTTGTATCCTTCGCTCAGGACGGCACGAGCCGAAGCATTATTTGCAAAAATTCAACCAATAATTATGAACAAACTTTCAAATGCAGTAGATCCTAATCGTGCTCTTTTATCCTTTGATAAATTTTTATTCTTACTTCCAGCTGGTGTTCAACTATTTTCATTATTTAATACAAATCGGCATCTTATAGATTTATTTATCGATATAATATCCTCTTCAGATGCTTTATCCGAATATCTATCCAATAATGTACAAGTTTTAGATGCGGTAATCGGCGGAGCGTTCTGGCGTGAATGGCCAGGACTAGATTTACTCAGAGAAGATTTGGCAATACTACTCCGCAGAGAGACAGATTATGAAAGCCAATTGAATGCATCTCGCAGGTGGGGACGAGAATGGCATTTTAGAATTGGTGTGCACTTATTGAGGGGCGTAATCACCCCTGAAGAGGCGGGAACTCAGTATGGAGACTTAGCTCTCGCAATGCTGAAGGAACTATGGTGTTTGGTTAATACTCAGTTTGCTAAAAAGTATGGCCCAGCACCGGGCCGTGGATCAGCCTTAATTGGATTGGGCTCTCTCGGGATAAAAAAGCTGCACTCTCAATCAGATCTTGATCTGATATTAATATATGATGCAGCTGGTGTAGAGATGTCTTCAGGAGAAAAAAGCATAGAATCACGAAGTTATTACGCGAGGCTTACTAAGGCACTTGTAGCTGCTATTAGCGCTCCAATGAATGAAAAAAGTTTATTTCATGTTGATATGCGACTAAGGCCGTCGGGAAATCAAGGCCCCGTTGCAACTTCATTGCAAGCATTCAAGCATTATCAAACTTCAGAGGCATGGGTTTGGGAGCATCTCGCATTAGTCAATGCTACTATAGTTGCCGGTCCTGAGATTTTGCGAACAGATATCTCTAAATTTTGCGAAAGTTTAAAAAAAATGAGATCGGAGAAAAATGTGATGGCAGGTTTGTCTATTATGAGAAATAGATTATTTTCGCCCTCAAATATTAACAAAAAATGGAGCATGAAGTTAGGGCAGGGTAAGCTTCAGGATATTGAATTAGTTTCCCAAATGGGCATTATTCTCATTAATGAAGGTGTTTCTGGTGTTCATAATGGATTAATCGCCTTACTAAAGTTGAAAAAGATTTGTGCTGACGACTTAGCCTATTTGATTAAAACTTATGACTTGCTACTAGGTGTGCAGATTCTATCGAAATTATTACTTAAAGACGATATCAAAGATGGTGAACTTGGAGTAAACGGTAAGGATCTTTTTCTAAAATACACAGATACGCTCAGCGTTCCTTTGCTTGTAGAAAAAATATCAGAAATGGCGTTTAAGTCTTCAGTAATTATCGATAATATTTTACCAAATTCAAAAGAGGTTCATGATGAAAGGTGATTACGATGACCCCAAGGCACTCATCAGAGAAAGTTTTAATATTGAGGGTATAAAAATAGAAGAATGTAGATCAATATTTTTGGATTGGGCATTAAGTTTGCCAAATGATGTAGATACTACCGAAACTATATCACTACTTTTGGAGAAATATGGGGACCATAAAGAACATCCAATGCTGCTTACCTTGAAAGAAGGTTTGATAAAAACAGTTAGCCCTATTAGGCGTGGCGGAAGGAAAGGCCGAATGCTGAACTAAGCATAACTATCTTTCCAATTCATTTTGCCAAGCTTTAGCGATATTTCCAAATCTTGTAAATTGACCTTCAAAACTAAGTTCAATTGTTCCTATAGGACCGTGTCTCTGCTTTCCGATAATAAGTTCGGCACGTCCATGAAGGTGTTCCATTTCTGACTGCCATTTTGCCATATTCTCAAGATCTTGATCACTTGGTTTTTCACGTTCTTTATAATACTCCTCCCGAAAAACAAACATTACAACATCAGCATCTTGTTCAATTGATCCAGATTCCCTCAAATCAGATAGTTGAGGTCTTTTATCATCTCTAGACTCCACCTGACGACTGAGTTGAGAGAGTGCAATAACTGGTATGTTTAATTCTTTTGCGATTGCTTTCATACCTTGAGTTATTTCAGAAACCTCGTTTACTCTACTATCCTTTGATGAGGCGGGTCGCACAAGCTGCAGATAGTCCACTATAAGTACGTCTAACCCATGTTTTCTTTTGAGACGGCGCGCTCTGGCTGCTAATTGAGAAATAGGTAGCGCAGGAGTATCGTCTATGAATAATGGGCAGCTTTCTAAATCTTTTGCAGCGTCTACGAAACGACGAAATTCCTTCTCTGTCATATCGCCTCTGCGAATATTTTCAGATGGAATTTCCGCCGCTTCAGACAAAATTCTTGCTGCTAGTTGCTCAGCACTCATTTCTAGTGAGAAAAATCCGATTACCCCACCATTTACTGAGCCTTCGGTACCATCTTTCATCACGCCCTTCTTATAACTTCTAGCCACATTGTACGCTATGTTTGTGGCTAACGAAGTTTTCCCCATAGATGGCCTTCCTGCTAAGATCAGCAGGTCTGACTTATGAAGGCCACCCAGCTTTTTATCTAGGTCTATGAAACCTGTAGAAATTCCCGCAAGCCCACCGTCGCGCTGAAATGCTGCATTAGCTATATCAACAGCCTCTGTAACAGCTTTTAAAAAAGACTTGAATCCGCTATCTGTTTTTCCTGCTTCTCCTAATTGATATAGGGCTTGCTCGGCATCTACAATTTGCTCTCTGGGTTCTTGATCAATCTCCATTTTTTGAGCTCGTTCGGAGATATCTTTCCCAAGTAGTATTAGCTGCCTGCGTATGGCTAAGTCATAAATCAATTGAGCATAATCTTGAACAGCGAAGCCGGCTACGGCTGATGCAGCTAGTTTTGCTAGATAGTTTGCTCCGCCAAGTTCGTTTAAGCCTGGATCATCTTTTAAGAAAGTAGTGAGCGTGACAGGTGAAGCTATACTATTTTTTTTAATTCTGCCGGATGCTACCTCATAAATATGTGCATGAACGGGATCAAAAAAATGTTCCGCATTTATTAAAGAGTCAGCTCGATCAAAGACATCATTATTACTTAAAATTGCTCCCAAAAGCTGTTGCTCTGCCTCTATGGAATTTGGCATTGTCTCTGGGGAATGGATTTCTGCTCCCGTAGGATTAATAGCTGCAACGGTGTTCATTAGGGGCTTTCTAATTACATTATTCGAGGAATACACTAATGGCTAAAGGTGAGCAAATTGTATAATTCTGTGGATATTTTGTGAGTAAGTTTTCTGTTTTGTGTTAAATATCCGACATCCATATTATTATGGCTGAAGCTTTGCATTTTGCCATTCCCGCGGAGAATGTAAAAAACTTTCAACCTCTTTGATTGTATTAGAGGAAAATGTCTTCTGTAACTTTGTTTCTTCTAAAATATCCCACCATGAACATAAATAATGAAGCTTTATTTTATTTTTTTCTAATAAGTCTTGTGCCTCTGGAAATATATCATAATAAAAAATCACCGCCGTATTGTTACATTCGGCCCCAGTTTGTCTTATCGCATCAACGAAAGATATTTTAGAACCGCCATCTGTGGCTAGGTCCTCAACCAATAGGATTTTTTGGTCTGGTTTTAAAACTCCCTCGATACGAGCATTTTTACCGTAACCTTTAGCTTTTTTTCTAACATAGGTCATCGGTAGGCCCATTCTTTCCGCAACTAATGCGGCAAATGGTATGCCTGCTGTTTCGCCACCAGCAACGTTATTTATCTTTTCAAGGCCTATTTCGCGAAAAATTTTGATTGTCAAAAAATCCATCAATGTGGATCTAATCCTTGGAAAGGATATAAGTTTTCTACAGTCAACATATGTAGGACTTGGCAATCCAGATGCTAATTTGTAAGGGATATTTGAATTGAAACCAATTGCCCCCACCTCAATTAGCATACGAGCAGATAGCCTGGCAATTTCATTATCTGGTAGATAGGATGATGGTAGCATAGTGTAACCTATAAAGTTGTTGGGATCGATTTGACAGACCAGAATAATGGGAATCCTGGATCAAACACTGTTATGTCACCCTCTGTAGTAGATATTTTTTGGGGAATTTTAATTGGTGTTTTTTGTTTGATTAGCCTTATTCGTTCTTTATTAATGGGTAAATTATAAAATTTTGCTCCATTAATACTTGTAAACTTTTCAAGGTTTTTTAACAGATCTTTTTGTTCAAAAAGATGTGCTAAAATTGATAATGTATTTGGTGTTGTAAAGCATCCTGCACAGCCACATGAACTTTCTTTTTGGCTATCAAAGTGCGGAGCGCTATCCGTTCCTAAAAAGAATGACGAATTACCAGATGTTGCTGCTTTTAATAATGCAACTCGATGCCTTTCTCGTTTTGCTACCGGTAAGCAGTAATAATGAGGTTTGATGCCTCCTGCTAATATAAAATTACGATTTATTACAAGATGATGAGTTGTTATAGTTGCTGCAATGTTTTCTTTTGAAGTTTTAACGTAATCGATAGCTTCTTCAGTAGTGACGTGCTCCATAATAACTTTTAGCTCGGGAAAAGTTCTAACGATTGGATCGAGCACTTTCTCAATAAAAACGTATTCTCTGTCGAATATGTCAATTTTAGGATCTACTACTTCACCATGAATACATAGAGTGCATCCAATTTCCTCCATTTTTTCGAATACTTTATAAAGCTTTTTAAAATCGCTGATTCCATGAGAAGAATTGGTTGTTGCTCCTGCTGGGTATAGCTTCACTGCAGAAATTACATTTTTTGAAAAACCTTCGGCTAAATCCATAAAGTCAGTAGCTTCAGTCAGATATAGAGTCATTAATGGTTCGAAAGTATGATCTTGCGGGCATGCATCGATAATACGTTTTTTGTACATTTCCGCATCTTTAACCGTAGTTATTGGTGGTTCAAGATTTGGCATTATGATTGCGCGGCCAAACACTTTGGAAGAATACGGAAGTACAGACTTTAAAATTGATCCGTTTCGTAAATGCAAATGCCAGTCATCTGGTCTTGCGATATTTAATTCCGCTACCATGATAGTCGATTACACACTTTCAGGATTAATTTCTAGCTAAATTAAAATGCAAAATTTTAAGTATTAAGACCAAAACTTAAGTATCGGAATTATTAATTTTTAAAACATGTCATTTTGATTTTTTTGGTTTTCTTTTACACACTGTGTGAATTTAAGAGTGTACAGGGGGCGATATTATTCTATTTCATTAGAAGATAGGTATAGGCATCAATAAATGAACTCAAACTATTTGGCTGACAATATCCCTGAGATTGCATTATCATGGGCCTCGCAAGGCGACTCCGTAGTTATAGCTACTGTGATTGAAACATGGGGTTCTGCACCACGTCGAGTTGGGGCACAGATGGTCATAAATCAAAATGGCAAAATGCAAGGGTCAGTATCTGGCGGATGCATAGAAAGTGCGGTTGTATCTGAAGTGCAAGATACGATCAGTACACAAAGAATTAAATTACTAGAATACGGTGTTAGCAACGAAGATGCTTTTTCTGTTGGATTGGCTTGTGGTGGGAAAATTCGAGTGATGCTCGAGCCAGTTGGGCACTCAATTTCAATTAGCACTTTACAAAAATTAGTGGAGTTTAGAAGAAATAAAATTTCGGTTGCTTGCGTTGTGCATGTTAGTTCGGGAGCTACTGAACTCAAGACAGAGGGGTATGATAATCGCTTTTCAAGTGGTTTGTCGGGATTCGAAGAAGAGAATAAAATTTTTGTTAATATTCATCAATCACCAACCCGAGTTGTTATTATAGGTGCAGTTCACATAGCACAAAGTTTGGTTAAATTGGCAAAGATAGCAAACTTTGATCCGGTCGTAGTTGACCCCAGGAGTGGTTTCGCTAATACGGAGCGTTTTGAAGCTCAAAATATTATTGAAGAATGGCCAGATACCGCACTTACAGAAATTTCCATCGATAGGCGAACAGCAATTGTTCTTTTAACACACGATCCGAAATTGGATGACCCAGCCTTACAAATTGCTCTAAATAGTGATGCTTTTTATATAGGTGCTTTGGGGTCAGTAAAGACACATACCGCTAGGTTAGACAGAATGAAAAAGTTAGGTTTTGCTTCGGAAAGCCTAAATAAGATTAGTGGGCCGATCGGGATCGATATAGGTGCAACTAACCCGTCCGAAATTGCAATTTCGATAATTGCGGAGATAATTTCCAAACTGAGACAGGCCAAAGAATGAAATTTGGAATGGAGCAAACTAAATATGCTGTTGGCAGTATATTGGCTCACTCATTATTTTGCGGCAGACAGAAATTTCGTAAAGGAAAAGTTTTAGACGAAAATGATGTTAAAAAGCTTATAGAGTTTGGTTATGGTGAAGTCGCTACTGCGAGGCTTGAAGAGAGCGATACAGAGGAGAACTTTGCTGCGGCAAGGGTAGCGGAAAATATACATTATAATTCTGAACCGGAAAATTTTACAAAAAGTACGGCTTTCACTGGGCGTGTTAACATTTTTGCCAATAAGACCGGTATTATCGTTCTTGACGAAGAAAAACTCACGGAAGCGAACTCAGTTGATGATATGATTACTATTGCGACAATCCCGAATTACTCACAAGTAACAAAAGGTTCAATTGTAGCTACAATAAAAATTATAAGTTACGGGGTTAGTACATATAAACTTACAAAAGTTGCGAGCTTGGCGATAAGTACTATTAGATTGAAGACACCAAAATATTCATCAGCTCATTTGATTACTACAAAAATTTCTAGAGGAACTTCTGAGAAAGCTATAGGCGCTATAAGAAAAAGAACTGATACTTTGGGTTTGTTATTATATGTAAATAAGGATATTCCGCATGACCAAAGTAATTTAGAGGAAGCAATTATTGAGGCTGAAAGTGATATTATTTTGATATTAACCGCCTCTGCAACCTCTGATATTTCGGATGTAGCACCAATGGCAATAAAATCGCTGGGTGGTAAAATTTTAAGGTATGGAATACCTGTAGACCCAGGCAACCTACTTTTTTTGGGTGACCTGAATGGGAGGCCGATAATTGGCCTGCCTGGATGTGCTAAGTCTCCGGCGATTAATGGAGCAGATTGGGTGATTTCTAGGGTAGTTTGCGATCATACTCCAAATAAACACGAATTTGCTCGAATGGGCTTAGGCGGTCTTCTTAAAGAAATTAGATCACGTCCCATGCCCAGAGTGCAGTCTAGGATCATAAAGTGAGTTTGCTAAATTTATTTTGACGAGTTTGGCCCAATCATCATAGTCATTTGGCGGCCTTCCATTTTAGGAATATTCTCTATCTTGCCAAAGCCGTCTATATCTGTAGCCACGCGTTCTAATAGTTCCCTGCCTAATTCTTGGTGAGCCATTTCTCTTCCTCGAAATCGTAGAGTGATTTTAACTTTATCACCGTTTTCGAGAAATTTAGTCACGCTACGCATCTTAACTTCATAGTCGTGTGTGTCTGTGCCTGGCCTGAATTTGATCTCTTTCACTTCTATAATTTTTTGGTTTTTTCTAGCTTCAGATTCTTTCTTTTGCTGTTCATATTTATATTTGCCGTAGTCCATAATTTTACATACAGGCGGACTTGCGTTAGGTGAAATTTCAACTAAATCTAGGCCCGCTTCTTCTGAAAGTTCTAGAGCTTTTTCAGGACTAACTACCCCTACATTATCTCCATCACTTCCTATCAGTCTTACTTCTGGGCATATTATATTTTCGTTTACTCTCGGACCTGTCTCTCGAGAGGGTGGGGCGCTGTGTGGTCTTCGAACTATTGATTTCTTCCTTATATAAATATCACGTCTGTGTAGAGATAGCGAGGTGCGTCTAAGGTTTCAAGCGTTCATTCTGAAACTGGTTAAACATTCTTAATAAATGTGCTTATTTTGCGTAGACTGTGTTCTAGGTCACGAATTGTTGTCCTGTTGCCTTGGGGGGTAGAGTCAAATTTATCACACTTTGTAATGATGAATATTAAAGTTTTTGGAACAATATGAACAATTTGATATCGTAAAATCAAAAAATTGAGGCAGTGGATGTATCCAAACTTAGATCAAAATGGCGTTCTCTGCGTCCGCCATACAAGAAGCAAACGATATACAAGAATTGGGCGATTTTTTGAAAATCTTTTTTGTGCGCTCAAAGACTTAATGTCGGCGCGCTAAATTTC
>CAXEVV010000004.1:0-82624 GCA_963999845.1 uncultured Rhodobacterales bacterium
ATCAGAACCGATGAACTGTGATGGACTGTGCTGTAATACTGCTCTAGGCTTAAACTGGTTTAGGTTTTCAAAGTAATTTATGGAACGAGTATATTTTCTTTTCATCATTTCTAAAATTATTTAAGAGAGGAAAACAAGTTGGATGACGAAGTTTTAAAAAGCATCACTCTCAGCTCTATAGAAGAGCGATACACAGAATTATCCTCCTCAATAGTTCGCACACCCTCAGTAAAACTTACATCTCCATTCCTAATTGACCTGATTAAAGCAAGTCAGATTTACTTGAAACTTGAGTGCTTTCAGTATTCTGGAACATTTAAAGCCAGAGGTGCCCTTTCAGTCGCAAAACAAATTCCTGAGAAGGAGAAAAAATTTGGCATCACAGCAGCAAGTGCTGGAAACCATGCAATTGCCGCAGCTTGGGCAGCGAAAGTGGAAAATTTATCAGCTAAAGTCGTTATGCAGACATCTGCAAACCCATTTCGTATTTCTCTTGCCAAAACTTTTGGAGCAGAAATAATTATGAAAGAAGGTGGTGTAGCCACTTTTGCAGAAGCAGATAAGCTCATGAGAGAAGAAAGAAGAACGTTTATCCATCCATTTGATGGACTTGATACAACCTTGGGTGCTGCCGGTGTTGGTTTAGAGCTAATTGAAGACTATACTGA
The DNA here is from genome assembly GCA_963999845.1 of uncultured Rhodobacterales bacterium. Classification (GTDB taxonomy): domain Bacteria; phylum Pseudomonadota; class Alphaproteobacteria; order Rhodobacterales; family Rhodobacteraceae; genus Salinivivens. The sequence continues at coordinate 669 of CAXEVV010000004.1, forward strand.
GTTGGATGCGGTAGTTGTGGCTGTTGGTGGTGGCGGACTCATCTCAGGGGTAGCGGCGGCCGTAAAACTACAGAACAGTAAGTGCAAGGTTTATGGTGTGGAACCGCTTGGGGCAAATAGCATGTCGCAATCGATGGTCGTCAATAAACCAGTGACATTGGATTCAGTCAATACTATTGCCGATAGTCTTGCACCTCCAATGGCGCTTCCTTTTAGCTACTCTGTTTGCAAAAAATTTGTTGATCAGTTTGTGACTGTAACAGATGATCAAATTTGTGCGGGCTTATCTCTATTGCAAGAGGAGTGTAAATTGGCAGTAGAACCGGCCGCTGGTGCTGTTCTTGCAGGAGCAATTTGGCCTTTACGCAAGCAGTTAGTTGGTAAAAAAATTGGATTAATTATTTGTGGAGCTAACATTGATGCCCAAAGTTATGGACAGTTCTTAAAGCAGGGCTATGAAAAACTTAAGGCCGAATTCTAGATAGATCCATAAATTTGACCGGAGACAAGAACTATAATTTTTCAAACATAATTGTTACTTCTCCCAACGGCATTCCAAATTTAGACATGTAAGCCTTATTTAGCATTCTTTCTTCAGATATGAGCCACATGTAATCATCAAAAGTCACACGCATAGTTCCGTCTGGGACCGGCAAATCGATTGTATAATTCCAATAAAAAGTATCGCCACTTTCCAAACCCTCAGCCTGTCCGATAACGCCGTCTGCCGTACCGCTCCATGCCTGCTCACCAGTCTTCTTTAGATACCAAATTCGCTGTTCCGTAGTTCCATCAGCGTATTGGAAGTCTTCAGTTAACTTTAGGTTCTTACCATCCCATTCACCTAACATGTTTACGGTAAAGCGCCGGCTTACATTTCCTAGCACATCCTGAAACTGACCATAAGCTACCAGGTCACCAACCAAAAAACTCTCCAAGTTTAATTGCATGTCCGATAGTTTTGGATCATCTATAGAGGGCTTAAATCCACAACCTGAAATAAAAAAGAATATCAATACAGTTAAAATATACTTCATGCACTAAGTCCTATTAATGAAATCACGTTATCGTAGAATAACAAAGTTAATTAACAAAGAAGGGCGTAGGTACCTAATAAGCCACACTTGGCGTTACCCATTAAACGAAAATAAATATATTTATCGACCACTTCACGATGTAATATTTATTTAGCACAATAACGACTCAATTCAATTCTTATAGAGGCCGACTTAGACTACTTCCAAAAAATAACCTGTTCGGTCTATATTCAGGTAACTATTGTGATGATACACAGAAGGCGATTTTTGAATGAGTATAATCAATGAATATTATTCGGAGATATCATGTTACAGCAGATAATGGAAAACCTATTAGGCTTTTTATCTCTATCAGTTTTTGGAGTGATAGCTTTTTTATTTTTAAGGCGTTTTGGAAAACCCTCTCATTCCGAAAAGCTAAATACTTATAGTGACAAAATCTTCTCTGAATTATCTGTAACAAAGGAAGAAGCGGCAAAATTTACTGCATTAGCGGAAGAACGAAAACTGGAAATTGTGCGGCTAAAAGGCGAGCTATCAGATCTTCGAGAAAAAATTGATGAACAAAATACACAGCTTCGCGAACATTCAAATACAATAACCAAAATACATGCCAAAAGTGAAGCAGAACATCGCGCAGCAAACGAAAAAATAGAGATGCTCACTAAAGTTAGGCGTGAAATGGAAATTCAATTCAAGGAATTGGCAGAAAATGCCCTAAAGGCACAAGGAGAAAGCTTCTCTAAAGCAAATATTGAAAAACTAGAGGCGACGCTTACGCCGCTAAAAGAACATGTGGGGCATTTTGAGAAAGAATTGCGCCAGGTTCACGAGGAAACAGTAAAAGATCGTGAGCGCTTGAAAACAGAGATTTCGCAGCTTTCAAGACGATCAGAGGCAATATCTCAAGAAGCAATATCTCTTACAAAAGCACTTAAAGGTGATACACAAATACAAGGCGCCTGGGGGGAAATGGTTCTTGAAAATATACTGGAACGATCGGGCCTTAGAAACGGAGAGGAATACGAAACACAAGCCCATAGAATAGGAGTAAACGGTGAGCGATTACGGCCAGATGTGGTAGTTCGAATTCCAGGAGGTAAAAGTTTAGTTATTGACAGCAAAGTTTCTCTTTTAGCCTATAATGAGGCTGTGAATGCTGCGACCGACGTGGACGCCCTAGCCTCACGCAAACGACATCTGACTTCAATTAAAAATCATATTAATTCACTGTCTGCAAAGGGTTACCAGACAGCTGAAAACTCAACTGTAGATTATGTAATTCTTTTTGTTCCAATTGAAGGTGCACTGTCCGAAGCACTGAGGGAAGATCCTGCGTTAACCGAACATGCTCTAGAAAGAAATATTACCATTGCAACCCCAACAACATTGATGATGGCCCTTAAAACAATTGCAAACGTCTGGGCAGTTGATCGGCGCAACCAAAACGCCGAACTAATAGCTAATCGCGCTGGAAAACTTTACGATAAGGTTTATGGATTTGTACAAAATATGGAGCGTGTCGGAGAACGGCTAGAGCAAGCACAAGATTCTTATACTCAGGCATTTAGCCAACTCTCAAAGGGAAAAGGGAACGTAATTTCTCAAGTTGAATCGTTAAAAAATTTAGGTGCAAAAACAAGCAAAAAAATTAATACAGAATTTGATGGATCTGATGATAATACCGTCAAATTACAAAGTATAAAAAACAAATTTTAGAGGATCAAATACATCTAATTTTTTGTTAAAAAATTACTTACTTAATATTTCGAATTTTCCATAGAACCCAGAATTTTTTGAACTGTAGGTTTTTTCAGTAAAATCATCCAGCGCTTCGTTGAAGAACTTATCATAGAGTCCTGAAAAAGCTCCAATACATCACTCGAACTTACGTTAAACGGCGGCGCAAATAGATCTAATTGGCGCATATCTCCTGTGATAATATTAGTATTTGTCAGGCGCGCGCTCTCTGGCGCTGCGCTCGATGTCGTTAGTAAGTAATTGACTGAAGATGATAAAAATACCTCTAACGTATTTTTGATATCTTCATAGCTCAGGTGAAACAAACAGTCCCTACATAACAAGAGGTCAGCGGTCGGCAGCGGTCCTTTAGTCAAATCTAAGTTGATGAAGGATATGTTCTTATCAATGTATCTCTGATTGTTACTTTTGATTAAGTCCTGAACAATATCTCCACCAATATATTGTATGGATGATTCTGCCATAACAAAGCGCATCCAATTAAAATCGCCACAGGGTACATCTAATAAAATACTTATTTGATATTTATTAAGTAACTTTGGTAGCATTAACCGAATATTCTCGGTGTTCTCAAAAGTTGAGCCTTCTCCACTTCGCGATTCTAAGCTATTCCAATGATTTGATTTATAAATTTTTGTAAAACGGTCTGCCGGTTCATCTAGCCTTAATATTATCTCCCTTCGCCGACCAGTGAATGACTTGCCTATAATTAATTTTATGGCACCTATTATTCCAAATTTTGAAACACGGTAACCTATTTTTTTTAGCAGACTCATTCAATCACTACATCAGACGGCAAGGCTTCCTCTTACCCAAGAACTCCAAAAGTCACAGCTCACTCTTTTCAAAGCCAGTCTATCAATAACTTTATTATTTTAATGGCGACCCCGGAAGGACTCGAACCCTCAACCTATTCATTAGAAGTGAATTGCTCTATCCAGTTGAGCTACGGAGTCGCATGATGGTTAGTTAGACCGATTATCTGGAGATTACAAAAAGAAAATTTAAATCCGATGTAATTTTCTATTATTAGCAAACAGAAGTAAAAATTATAAAACTAAATATAACAAAATATTTTTTAAAAAATTATATTTCATTGATGAATAAAGATCTTTGCCTCTTGATGTTTTTCTATCTCCATCGTAAAGAAACTATTGGAATGGGGTGTAGCCAAGCGGTAAGGCAACGCTTTTTGGTAGCGTGTACCGTAGGTTCGAATCCTACCACCCCAGCCACTTTTTTTATTATCCCAAAGCTTCTGCAATATAATCTATCGCTCTTAACCTTCGATATTCAAACTCAGCTCCCAATCGCCCAATTAAACCAAAAACATTTCTTCGGGGAATTTCTAAAAAAGGATCCAACATGTTTTTATCACCATTCATAAATAACGCCATTCGTTTTCCAGCAATTGGTGCAGTATTCATTCCATGCCCACCAAAGCCTGATAGAATTGACTCACGTTCATTGAGCTTTCCTACATAAGGCATGAAATGCGGGGCATATGCCATTAAGCCTGACCAAGCATAGTCAAACTTAATATTGTTTTGTTTCATTTCCGCAATCATATTGGGAAAGTGGGCTTTGATATTTTTCCAGCCCATCTGTTTTATACTTTCAACTGATTGTTGATTAAGCGCACTCACTCCCATACCCCATAATAACCTGCCATCAGGAAGACGCCTAAAGTAATTGCCTGCTCGGCGATCATCGCCCAAAGCCATTCGTGTAGGGATATATGTTTCTAATATCTCTGGCATTGGAGAGGTAACGCAAATAAATGTCTGGATGGGAAGAAGGTACTTTTTCAAAGTTGAGTTCTTTTCTATTGAGTATCCACCAGTGGCCCAAATCATTCGATCGCAGGATATTCGATTTCCATTTGAAAAGTAAATCTCCGGGCCGTTTACTTGTACCGCTCCCGTATTTTCAAAAACTTTTACACCGTGACTTATCGCCTCCCGTAAGAAGATTTTTAAAAAATTCAGTGGGTGAAAATGAAATGCTTCATTATCAATTCTACCCCATTTATACCTTGGGCCATCGACAAATTTCTTTAATTCAACCTCGTCTAATCTTTCAGAAACTTCAGACATTTGCCCTCGCAGACCCAATGAAATGATGCCTGATATAGGTTGAGCTTTGGTATATTTTGAGCTAAAGGCACGGTCGCGCATCCATTTGAAACCATCAGCACCAATTAATTCCAGCTCTTTAGATACTAATGGCCCAACGAGTCTGGTAATTTGATCCAAACCAGCCGCCCATCCTGATGAGCAAAACCCACCATTTCGTCCAGAGGCCCCAGCACCTATTACCGAATGCTCGCAGAGGGCTACATTGGCGCCCATTTCGGCTAAATGATAAGCACAGGAGAGCCCAGCCAAACCGCCGCCAATAATACAAAAGTCAAAGTTTTTCTTTTGGATTACTGATGACGGTTGCCCGCTCGGCGAAACACATGTGTCATCATACCAGGTTGGTGAGTAGACAGCACTCATTCTCTTTCGCGAGATTTATTAACAATATTATCAAGCGCTTTTACACCAGAAGCGGCAATCAAAGTCAGCAGTACATAAATAAGCGCGGCTGAGTTAAAAGGTTCAAACGCTAAAAAGCTTTGAGCCTGAAATTCTCTCATTCTCTGCGTTAAATCACGAATAGAAAGAATTGATATTAAAGAGGTGTCTTTGAGCATCGCTATGAACTCGTTACCCAACGCCGGCAATACTATTGCGATTGCCTGAGGTATGACAATAAACCGGGCAATATGCCGTTCACGCAATCCAAGTGCCCTGGACGCTTCTATCTGACCTCTGGGTATGGCTTCTATTCCAGCTCGAAAAATTTCAGCCATATAAGCAGAATAACCTATTGCGATTGCGGCAATACCACGGGTCATCATTTGGATATCTATATACCCAGTTGTCGCAGTTTTTATTGCCCCAGCGAGAGGTAACCCAACATATAAAATGATAACTAACATTGGCACACCACGAATGGTATCGACAAAAAAATCTGAAAAAACTGCAAGTGGATGCGCTGACGTAATTCGGCCAACAATTACCAAAAGAATACTCAACACACCTAAAACGTAACCAACTTTAGCCATAGTAGCGTAAAAAGGAGTAAGATATTGAGCCGTCCAAATACTCGAATAGTTAATTGCAAGGTCAGGCGGCAAGAGTGCACCCGATATTCTACCCTCGTTGATTAGTTTTACTGCCTGATCTAGACTTTTGAGCGAGCGAATTTTAAATGGATTTTCTGGTGGATTGTCTAAAAAATCACCATATCTTACGGCATCAGAAATATGAGAGGGAATACCAGCAGCTACACCAATTCGGCCAGAAAGATCACCAACCAATACAATCTCTTTTTTAGGTTGAATAACAAAAATCGTAGCGGCAATTATAAATACCACCCCTATTAAAAAGATTATCCTTTCGGCAAGTAGCGATACTTTTAGCCTGGACAAAAATGCCCAAACCAGCCCTAAAATAGATGCTCCTAAATACGCAAAAATTGCAGCTCTGATTGTAATCATTATACCGACGGCAAATCCAGCATGGGCTATCATTAGGAAATAAAATAGAAAAGCAAACTCCAAAATCATTATCAAAACGGCAAACCAGAATCCAAAATTAGAATTCAGAAAACTGGACCCAAAAATTGATAAAAGTGCCAGGAAGCCGCAACCTATAGATAATTGCCACAGACTATTCTGCGTCCAATTCAAAAGCTCTAATTCAAATTCTGGGCTCAATGTAAATGATTGATCGACCATAATAAGCCAATCTACGCTTCTTGGATCGTAAGCATTCACAGCTATAGATTTAATGTAAGGATTGATCCAGTCTGCTTGAGATAGGAATAAAAGTATAGCCGCTTGTAAGACAAAAGCAAAAAATGCCTTTTGTCGAAATTTTGATTTATCTTCGGGTACAATATCAGGACTAAGAGATCTTAAGATTTGTAATGCACCCCAGAAACCCAATGCTCCCGAAAAACAGAAAATAATAAAATTACTAAGTAAAAGTTTGGCGTCATGTTCTATGCCAAGGACTTCATAAATAGCGGCACCATAGTTTCGGGATATTGCCAGTAAATACAATATAACTGGCAAAACCAGAAGGAACATAAGATTGCTTGCGCGCATGTTGCGCAAAACACTTGTCAAATTGCTCATTATTTTGCTTTCAAGCAGAATACAGGGGAACTAAATCCCCTGTATTTTTACTCAAACTATTTTGGCCACCATTTAACAACCAATTTCTGCAATGTCCCATCGTCTTTGATCATCGCCAAACCTTCATTAAAAGCGTCTTGGATGCCATCGCCTTCCTGAAATACAAGTCCCAAAGGATCTGAAGACAATCCAGTTATTCCAACTGTTAATTCGCCAGCAAATTCTTGCTCATATGCAGCAGCTGATGTTGAATCGATGATTACGCCATCAACATCACCATTTTGAACAGCAATTACCGCATTATTAAAAGAGTCAAATAGCTGAAGATTGTCTCTCCCTACTAATTCTTCTCCTAGGGCCGCATTTGTAGTTCCGTTTTGAGATGCCAATCGCAAATCACCACTTTTAAAAGCATCGATAGTTTCACCCTCATCCTCTACACGCATCAACACACCCTGCTGAACAATTATGTAAGGATCAGAAAAGTCGACTATTTTATCGCGCTCGTCAGTTATTGTAACACCCGAAACGACCATATCAAATTGACCATCTGCAAGTGCCGCGAAAATACCATCCCAAGCGGTTGTAACCCAGTTAGGAGTACAATTTATTCTCTCACAAATTTCCGCCACAACGTCGACATCAAAACCTTTTACTACACCATCCTCAATGAACTCATGTGGAGGGTAAGTTGTATCAGAACCAATGTTTAAAACACGTCCACCTAAATCTGCCGCATAAACCGGCAATGCCATTGACGCGGCTGCTACGGCTACTATAAATTTTTTCATTTAATATCTCCCTTAAAATTGGCTTTTTAAAAGCGCCATGACCTAGCCTAAGATAGTAGTAGACGCGGTCAAGTATTTCTTTAGTAATTTTCAGTTTATTTTATATTTTTCATAGAAATCTAAAAGTTAGACCCTGATTGTGGCCTCAACAGCGGATTTCCAGGCGGAGTATTTCCGCTCTCTCTCCTCTTCTTGCATAATTGGGGCAAAATGCGACTCACTCTTCCATAATCTAGAAAACTCATCAAATGGCGGATAATACCCAATTGCTGAACCGGCAAGCCATGCAGCTCCAACAGCCGTTGTTTCTAAAGTTTTTGGTCTGTCAACACCAGCATCAAGTATGTCAGCTAAAAACTGCATTGCCCAATCACTCGATGCCATGCCTCCGTCAACCCTTAAAACAGACTTTTCTTCACCTTCATTATGCCAGTCTGATCGCATAGCTTCTAACAAATCTCTCGTTTGAAAACCTACACATTCCAAAGCAGCCTTTGCCAATTCAGCTGGTCCAGAATTTCGCGTCAAGCCATATACCGCTCCTCTGCAATCAGCACTCCAGTAAGGTGCTCCCAGGCCCGTAAACGCCGGAACAATAACCACTTGTTGATCACTGTCCGCTTGTATTGCTAAATCCTGTGTCTCAGAGGCAGAATTTATAATCCTCAAGCCATCTCGGAGCCATTGCACAACCGCACCCGCTATGAAAATAGAACCTTCAAGTGCGTAAGTTGGTTTCCCATCAAACTGATAAGCAATAGTAGTAAGTAACTTATTTTTTGACCTTACTATGCTGCTTCCTGTGTTCAGTAAAGCAAAACATCCGGTACCGTAAGTCGACTTCATCATGCCTGGCTTGAAACAAGCCTGCCCTATTGTTGCTGCATGTTGGTCACCAGCCACCCCCTTGATTGGAATCTTGTGACCCAGTATTTTTTCATTACATGCTCCAAAATCGTCAGAACAATTTCGTACCTCGGGTAAAATGGACAGAGGTATGTTCAATAATTCACAAATTTCGCACGACCACTCACCTTCGTTAATATCATAAAGCATCGTGCGAGACGCATTTGTCGCGTCTGTTGCATGAATTAAACCATTAGTAAGATGCCAAATTAGATAGGTGTCAACAGTCCCAAATAAAAGTTCACCGGCCTCGGCCTTGGCACGTACTCCCTCAACATTATCTAGCAACCATTTTAGTTTCGTAGCTGAAAAATATGGATCTAGTAATAGTCCTGTAACACGGGTTATTAACTTCTCTTCTCCAGCAATTCTTAACTCATCACAAAATTTGGACGTCCGGCGATCTTGCCAGACAATTGCATTATAAACTGGTTCACCCGTGACTTTATCCCATAGTAAGGTTGTCTCACGTTGATTGGTAATGCCTATTGCTAAAATCTCATTCGCTTTTATTTTCGCTTCATCAAGTGCTTTTTTGCAGGTTGAAATTACTGTATTCAACAAATCATGAGGACTATGCTCAACCCACCCACTCTTTGGAAAGTGTTGCTCAAATTCTTTCTGACCTTGCCCCACAATTTCAAATTGATCATCAAATACTATAGACCGAGTAGACGTCGTCCCCTGATCAATTGCAATTATATAACCCATTTCACACCTAACATTACTAAAATTTCTATGTGAGTTTTAGTTACAATTTTGTACGATGCAAGAAATGCTGCGTATTTGACAACTAATTAGTGCAACAGTTTGCTTAATTCCGATAAATAGTTACTTATAACTTATAAAAATATGTCGAGTTGATTAGCGATTTTTGTTGCAAGGTATTTAAATGACAATAAAACGCCTAAAAAGCCTTATAACAATAAAGGAGACCGGCTCTTTTTCACAAGCTGCAGAAAAAGCACATATTTCTCAATCGGCTATGAGCCAGCAAATGCGCCAGCTTGAATATGATTTAGGTCTCCAACTATTCGACCGTAGCGGTCGAACGCCTGTTTTATCAAAATTAACTATAGAGTTGCTACCTACCATTCAAGACGCTGTTGATGCATATGATAAGTTTATTAATTTGGCTACCAGCGAAAACATAATAAAAGGGGAGCTGACCCTCGGTTCTGTTCCGTCCGAACTAACCGCTTTGGTCCCCAAGGCCCTTACTGAATTGAAAGGTAAACTTCCAGGGTTAAGACTAAGAGTCGTGCCAGCCCTTTCCGCCGAGTTGTGCGCTTCAGTCTACAAAGGCAAAATAGACGCAGCTGTTATGAGTAGACCATCCGAACTTCAAAAAGGGCTATCTTGGTTCACTATTGGCTTTGAGCCACTCGCATTAGCGATCAGTCGAAGTGATAAACGAAGTAATATCCAACAGATACTAACAGAGACCCAATATTTAAAATTACCCTCTGGCGCTTGGATAAATAGACCGATTAAGGAAATTTTCACTCAATTGGACGTTAAGCCTGCTACAAGTATAGAGTTAGATAGTTTGGCATCCGTAGCATCGATGGTAAGTCATGGACTGGGCGTTGCAATTCTACCGATTCCAATTGCAGCAAACGAGGTTTCATCAAAACTTAAATTCATCCCTATTGATAAGTCGAAATATAAACGAGAAATCGGTATTTTATATAAAAAAAGTTCTAGAAACTATTCGCTAATCGAAACCTTTGCGAAAAGTTTTAACACGGTTGTCACCTCCTAAAAGCAAATACTGGCTCACTTAAGAAAACCTTAAGCGCGAGATGAAATTTATTAATTGGCAATTTTTTTAAAAATGATGATGGTTAATTAAAATAAATTTAGAGGACTGTGAAATGTCAATTACCCAAAATATGTTAGATGCTATGGTAAAAAACAAAATAGAATTTGTTACAACTGTTCCATGTAAACAACTGTCTGGCATTATTGAATTATTAGAAAACGATGAAAGAATACTTCATGTACCATCAAATAAAGAAGATGAAGGGATGGGGCTTTGTGCAGGTGCATACATGGGTGGAAAACGTCCATGCATTATAATGCAGAATACAGCAATTGGGGTAACTATTAATACATTAGTAACGTTAATCCAATACTACCGCATGCCTCTTCCAATATTGATAAGTTATAGAGGTGAAGTTGGGGAGAAAGTTCAATGCCAAGTTGAAATGGCGGTTCATACTAAAGCCCTTCTAGAACAGCTTAAGATCCCTACCTATCATTTTCATGAACCTAAACACGCAGATGAGTTTGATGGTATTTTAAACCACACGTTTATGGCAAAAAAACCTGTTGCCATTTTAACCGACGCCAACTTCTGGAGTACAATATCATGATACGGGCAGAAATTTTAAAAGCAATCATCCCAGTTATTTCTGACGAGTTAGTCGTAAGCAACATAGGACTTCCATCACAAGAACTCCATATGCTCGATGATCAACCAACAAATTTTTATATGCTTGGCACAATGGGATTAGCCTCTTCGATTGGATTGGGACTTGCCCTAAGCCAAAACGAAACAGTAATTGCGATAGATGGAGATGGCTCCGTTCTTACTAATTTTGGAACGCTACCGACAATTGCTAACAACGTTGCGAATAACTTCATTTTATTGATTATTGACAACGGAAGTTATGGTTCAACTGGTGATCAACCAACTTACGCAGGTGGTAAAACTTCTCTTGCAAAAGTTGCAGAAGCATGCGGCTGTGATAATGTCATTGAATGTCAGGCATCTGAAACAAAGGACGTTTTAGAAGCAGCAATTCAAGGCAAAAAGATGACAATAATTGTATCAAAATGTGAAAGCGGTAATATCCCTGTACCAGTTATTGATATCGACCCTGCAGTTATAAGACACCGCTTTATGGAAGCAGTTAAAGCCAGGAACTAAATTTGCTAAATCCTTTTTCTAAAGCCGATATTAGTTTTGATGATTTTCAGCAGTCTGCCAAAAGGCGGCTGCCAAAATTGTTGTTCGAATACATTGATGGGGCAGCCTCTGATGGTAGTGGAGAAGTCGACAATAGAGAAATTATCAGAAAGCTTAGACTAAAGACAAAAGCTCTTATCAATGTTGAGCAAAGAAGTTTATACCACAAAGTCTTCCGAATACCCTCAAAATTACCTGTTGGCATAGCTCCAATGGGTATGGTCCAAATGGCTGGAGTAGGAGCCGATGAAGCGTTAGCAAGCTTCGCCGCAAAACATGAAATACCAGTTGGTGTATCAACCGCCGCTTCTATGTCATTGGAAAAATATGCAGAACACTCACAAGGATACGCGTGGTTTCAACTCTACTACATGACGGATAAAGTAGAACTTGAAAAACTTCTAAGTAGGATAATTACGGCTGGGTATAAAACTTTAATATTTACGGTAGATGTCCCAGAAGTGGGCTTTAGACCAAACGAAATACAAAATGGTCTAACGATGCCCTTTAAATTGGGACCAAAGCAGATAGTCGACTTCGCTATGCACCCAAACTGGTCGCTTAAAACATTAATTCATGGTGCTCCAAAATTTGGAAATTTTACAGATACAAATAGCTTCAACCGCAATGCTTCACGAGCTGGTGCAGATTGGGAATTCTTGAGATATCTTCGAGATCGTTGGCCAAATAAGTTAGTTATAAAAGGCGTATTAAACGTTGACGATGCAATAAACATGAAAGGCATGGGTATCGATGGAATATATGTTTCAAGCCATGGTGGAAGACAATTAGCCTCTGCTCCACACCCTATAGAAATGCTTCCAAAAATTAGAGAAGCGTTAGGGAAAAATGTGCAGATTTTTTATGACTCTGGATTAAGAACTGGAGAAGATTTAGTTAAAGCATATGCTCTAGGAGCAGATTTTGTCTTTATGGGTAGACCATGGTCTCTTGCGTACGCAGCAGACAACCGACATGGCATAGACAATTATATTGGCTATCTTTGCAAAGAAGCATCAGTAGCAATGGCCATGATTGGGCGAACGAAAATTGCACAAATATGCTTTGACGATATTTTCTGGAACTCCAAAACATAGGGAACTAGAAAATTATGATAGCATCAAACACCAGTTTCTATAATTGCTTTAGCCAACGCCGGCACTGTTTCATAATTGAGCCCAGCAACATTAAACCGACTATCAGAAACCATATAAATCCCAAATTCTTTCCGCATTTTCTCTACTTGCTCCGGTGTTGCACCAAGACGGGAAAACATTCCTCTGTGTGACGCAATAAAACTAAAGCGATCAGATCCAGAGAGTTTCTGCAACTCATTAGAAAGCTGTACTCTCAAATTTAGTAGGGAATTACGAATATCCTCCAACTCGGACATCCAATCAGCACGTAAGTCGGTATCATTTAAAACGACTGAAACAAGTCTTGATCCATGATCGGGAGGAAAAGAGTAATTCTGACGATTTAAAAATGCTAACATGCTTTGGTTTATATTCCGCCGAGAACTATCATGTGTGACAACCATCAATAACCCCGCTCGTTCTCGATAAATCCCAAAATTCTTTGAACAACTTGATGCTATCACCGTCTCTGGCACCGACTCGGCAATCAGACGAGTCGCATATGCGTCTTCCTCTAGCCCATCACCAAACCCTTGATAGGCAAGATCAATCATAGGTGTTGCACCGTTCTTGTTTAATAAATCAGTGATTACCTGCCATTGCTGCTTGTTCAAATTAGCCCCAGTTGGATTATGACAACAGCCGTGTAGCAAGATAACATCCCCTGCCTTTGCTCGCGATAGATCTGATACCATCGAGTCAAAATCAACTCCGCGAGTTTCATTATCAAAGTATCTATAACTTTCACATGGGATATTAAGATAATTCAGAATTGAAATGTGATTTGGCCATGTTGGATCTGATACAAAAACTCGTACGTCTGGGTTGGCGATTTTAAACAGCTCAAATCCTTGTCTTACAGCACCCGTTCCGCCAGGCGTTGCTGCTGCTGCTATGAGATCTCTTGGTGTGCCACCGCCAAGAACTAATGATATGATAGCATCTGAAAAAGCTGGGTCTCCTACCAAACCAACGTATGATTTGCTTCTCTCGATCTCCCACCATTTTTTTTCAGCCGCTTTAATGGACCTCATTATTGGTGTCACGCCAGTAGGATCTTTGTAAACACCAACACCAAGGTCAAGCTTTTGCTCTCTTGGATCATTGTTAAACGCTGACATTAATGCGAGTATTTTATCAGCAGGCTGCTCCTCAAGATCTGTAAAAATCATTTTTTATCTCCAGTCTCTACGGGGAGCGCAGGTGACATTCCCCACTCTGTCCAACTCCCATCGTATAAAGAATGGTCCGTTTTACCAATAAGCTCTAGCCCTAAGTTCAACACTGCTGCTGAAACACCAGATCCACAGGTAGTTATTACTGGCTTATTCATATCAACTCCGGCAGAGTAAAAAACTCGTTTCAATTCCGTAGTATTTTTTAAAGTTTGGTCTTCATTTAGAAGCGATTTAAAAAATACATTTTTTGAATTTGGAATATGACCTTTTCGCAAACCCTTTCTTGGTTCATTCTCTTCGCCTCTAAATCGGCCTGGTGATCTTGCATCAACAATCTCATGATCACCGAGTTTTGACGCTGCAGCTACTTGAGTTACATCCTTAACATAGGAAGATATCTGATCCACCATCATATGACGGTCACGGATAACAGGTGGTTTGTCATTGACTGGAAATCCATCAGATATCCACTTGGGGAGACCACCATCTAAAACTGCTATATTTTTGTGGCCCATCATTTTGAAAAGCCACCAAACCCTTGCAGCAGAAAACATGCCCAAACCATCATACACTATAACTTGATGACCATCTCCAACGCCTAATTTACGGACCTTCGACATAAATTTTTCTATCGGGGGCACCATATGTGGAAGATCAGACCTATTATCTGAAATATCGTCAATATCAAAAAAACGGGCATTGGGTATATGCCTTTTTTCGTACTCAATAATAGGGTTTCGGTCCATTCCTGGAAGATACCAGGAAGCATCAAGAACCCGAACTTCAGCGTTTTCCAGTCTTTTGGCCAACCACTTGGTTGAGACAAGAATCCGAGCATCTTCTTTCATCATCGTAATATTTCCACAAGTTCCAGAAGCTTGCTAAGTAAATCGTTAAAGCATTAAACAGACTATTATTTTAAATCTGACAATTGGACAAGACTTCACATCATTCTCCTTGCCGAAGCAGACGTTGCTTTTGTCTTCCCCAGTCACGTTTTGCCTGATCCGATCGCTTGTCATAATTCTTTTTACCTTTCGCAACCCCAATCTTTAATTTTGCAATACCTCTGTGGTTAAAATACAGAACTAAAGGCACCAAAGTCATACCTTTTCTCTGTGTTTCTGACCACAATTTACTAAGTTCCCGCTTGGTCACCAATAGTTTTCTTCGTCGCCTTTCATCATGACCCCAAGTTTTTGCTTGTTCGTACGGTGCAATATATGAATTTATCAACCAAACCTCACCGTTCTCAACTTCCGCATAACACTCTCCAATATTAGCCGATTTTTGTCGAAGTGATTTAACCTCTGAACCGACCAATGATAGTCCACATTCTATCTCTTCCTCGATCGAATAATCATACCGAGCACGTCGATTTTCAGCTATAATCTTATAATTTGGATCAGTTGTGTTTTTCTTCATATCACTCGATGGTTACACATAACTTACTAAAATTGTCCAGTAGTTTTGCTGATATACTAGACAAACTAAAAAGAGGTATTAACAATGCTAATATATTAAACCTATGGGTGGGCAAAAAGATGAAAGATGACAATTTTCTTAAAGCGAATAATGCAAAACACCTGTGGCACCCTATGGGTCATCCTAAAGAGTCTTTAGAAAAACCGCCGAAAATAATTAGAACAGCTGAAGGTGTGAAAATAACCGATATCGATGGACACCAGACCGTGGATGCCGTTGGTGGGCTTTGGTGTGTAAATTTAGGGTATTCTAATGATACTATCAAAGAAGCTATAACGCGACAGCTGTATGATCTGCCATACTACTCATCTTTTGCAGGTACGACGAATGCTATGGCTATTGAGGCGTCTTACATGGTGCGAAATTTGTTCGCTGAAGATGGCATGAGCCGTGTGTTTTTCACTTCAGGTGGCTCTGACTCCGTGGACACATGTCTGCGGCTCGCTCGTCAATATCACCGATTAAAAGGTGAGCCAACTCGAACAAAATTTATTTCCTTAAAAAAAGGCTATCATGGTACGCACTTTGGGGGTGCCTCAGTAAATGGAAATAATCGATTCAGGATAAACTATGAGCCATTACTACCAGGGTGTTTCCATTTACCCAGCCCATATACATATAGGAACCCCTACAATGAAAGTGACTCATCAAAACTTGCCCAAAATATTGCTGCGTCATTTGAAGATGAAATAGTATTTCAAGGAGCAAATAGTGTTGCTGCTTTTATCATGGAGCCAATCCAAGGCGCAGGAGGAGTAATTGTACCTGATGCAAGCTTTATGACCCTTATGCGGGAAATATGTGATAAGTATGGCATCCTATTAATATCAGACGAGGTTATTACTGGATTTGGACGCACTGGTGACTGGTCTGGTGCACGACATTGGGGTGTCAAGCCAGATATGATGAGCACTGCAAAAGGGATTACTTCTGGATATTATCCAGTTGGCGCTGCATTGATGTCGGACAAAGTGTCCGAAGTGTTTGAAAATGATAAGACAGGCGAAGGTGCAATTTT
Organism: uncultured Rhodobacterales bacterium; assembly: GCA_963999845.1. Taxonomy (GTDB): domain Bacteria; phylum Pseudomonadota; class Alphaproteobacteria; order Rhodobacterales; family Rhodobacteraceae; genus Salinivivens. The sequence goes on from CAXEVV010000004.1 coordinate 17,144, forward strand.
TCATGGTTATACCTACTCCGCTCACCCAGTTGGCGCCGCAGCAGTAGTAGCGTGCTTATCAGAAACTGAACGCCTAGATACCAAGGTCAATGCCGAAGCTCGTGGGATGCAATTATATAATGGCGTTATAGACTTAGCTAAAAGACATAATATAGTGGGTGATGTTAGGGGCGGACATGGTCTAATGCTTGGAATCGAGCTGGTTTCCGATCAGAACAAAAAGACGCCACTAGATAACGACCTTATGAAAAAGATACATCAAAAGACATATGAGTTTGGCGCCATGGTTAGGCTGGGATTGAACAATATCTTGATGTCACCGCCACTAACAATATCTGAGAGCGAAATAAACCAGATTTTAGGTGCTTTGGATGAAGGGCTAACAGCTATTTAATTAAATCGTTAGCCCTCAGTACAATAACTATCGGATAATTTCAAAATCCCCAGGCTTTAAATTATCCAGTGCATAACTATCTATTTTGGTGCGAACTAGCCGTAATGTGGGATACCCAACGGCAGCTGTCATTCGTCGAATTTGCCGATTCTTTCCCTCAGAAATAATGAGTTCCAACCATGTATCTGGAACTGTTTTTCTAACTCGAATTGGCGGAATTCTTTCCCATAAATTTGGTGGCTCAATTATTTTTACGTCTGCTGGACGCGTAACACCATCTTTTAGTACAATCCCTGCTCGTAAAACATCCAAATCAGAGTTTTTAGGCTTACCCTCAACTTGAACATAATATGTTTTTTTAATTTTATTCTGTGGGTTTGAAAGGTTGTGCTGCAATTTTCCATCATCAGATAACAACATTAAACCTTCACTATCCTTATCAAGCCGTCCTACTGGATAAATATTTGGGATAGAAATAAAATCAGATAAATTACCTCTTTCTGTCGCTTTTTTTGAATTATCGCTAAATTGAGACATTACATTAAATGGTTTATTAAACTTTAAGAGCATTTTTATTTTATCAATGGTTTTATGTAGCCAGTCTGTAGTCCATCCCAGTTTTTGATCGGTGGATTTAAATATTTCCCCACGAGAGGGTTAGCTGAGTTGAGAACACCCAGTCCAACTAAAATTGATGCTATCACTGCCTCACTAGCTCTAGTCGCGCCATCTAAAACTTTAAGGGCTACGCCCATTTTTTTTTCAGGGATTATCGCAACGAAAAACCCTTCTGCTCCAGTTTTAAGGACAACTTTACCCTCTGCTGCCCTCATCAAATCGGTACAAGCACGACCCTCACCCGCCACTAACTCAGGATACTTCAACATCGCTTCAATTATCCTAACAGCACTTTTTGAGGATATATCCGATCTACTTTTCGCATCAGCAAACCAAGCCATTGCATTAGCTATACCTTGCAGACTAAATGCGTGGTTCGGCGCCGAACACCCGTCTATTCCGTAAGAAGGACTTATTTCATTTGTGGTCATTTCATAAGCATCCAAGCAAGCTTTTTGAACTGGATGATCAATACCAACGTAGTGAGCTCCAGCACCTAGATGCTTAGTCAATGTTAAAAATCCAGAATGCTTCCCCGAACAATTATTATGAATTCGACAGGGTTCTAGGTTAGCCTGAAATAAATCTATTTTCGCCTGCCGGTCGCGTGGCGCCTGCGGGCCGCAACACAGGTCAGTGTCTGACAACCCAAGTTCACTTAACCAATTTTCCACAATTAATGTGTGAATGTTTGCCGCGTTATGAGATGCACAAGCCAAGGCGAGATGTTTGGATGACAGTCCAAAACTATCTGCTGCACCAGAAGCAACCAAAGGCAACGCTTGTATCATTTTAGATGATGACCTTGAAAAAAATATCTGTTCTGGGTCACCCCAAGACTTCACTATCCCACCGCTACTGTCACAAACAACCGCGTGACCGATATGCAAACTTTCTCTTAAAGAACCTCTATACACTTCACAGAGCTCAACGGCTGAATTAAACATTAAAAATTAGTCCTATCAATTTGATATTATCAGGGCTTTAATTTAAACAGCCTTTCAGTTTAAAATAAAACTTGTAAATAGAGAATAAAATAATCTGTTTTTGATAGGCTATTTCGGTATAGTAACACAAGAACTCAATGACGTGAGGAAATATGATAAACCAAGTATTCAAAAATTTGTTAACTTTGTGTATTTTGCTATTTGGCGTAGGAACCCTTAATGCCCAAGATGCAAGTACAAATGTAGCATCTACGCAGGCCGATTGGGTTGTATTTGTGGAGGAGAGCCCAAAAGAATGTTGGGCGGCATCGCAACCAATTGAGACCGTAAACAAGCGCGATGGGAGAATGGTTTCGGTTAAACGCAGTGATATCTTACTGTTTGTATCATATATTCCCGGTTCTGGAATAAAAGGGCAAATTTCATTTACTGGTGGGTATCCTTTTGATGACGGTAGCAATGTTGATGTAAATATTGATGGTGCTCGATACCAAATGTTTACGAATGGAGAGTGGGCTTGGGCACCAACAGATGAAGTCGATAAGAAAATGATCCAAGCGATGAAACGTGGAGCAAAAGCCACACTGACAGGTAGATCTTCCAGAGGAACAAAAACTGAGGATACTTTTTCACTCAAGGGTTTTACTGCAGCAGTTGAAGATGCCTCAAAACGGTGTAAGTAACTAACTTAACATTTGTGACGTATTAGAAGTTTAATAAGAGTCAGAATCTTTTTTCTAAATTTGGATAGCATTTACTTATGAAACCATCGTCGCCCATTACACAGGATCTCTTAACAATTCCTCGCACCTTGCCGTCGGGACCTATCAACTTGATAGGCATGAGTAGAACGATAATGCATGAAAAGCTGTTGGAAATTGGTACTCCTGAGAAGCAAGTAAAAATGAGAGTTGGCCAAATTTGGCAGTGGATTTATCAAAAGGGTGCTCGAAATTTTTCTCAGATGACTAACCTATCAAAACAGTATCGCGAGCTGCTAAGCAATAATCTCACAATAGATGTTCCTCAAGTAGTTTCGAAACAATCCTCAAAGGATGGAACAAGAAAATATCTTCTAAAATTGGCTGGGGGACATGAAGTTGAGGCTGTATATATTCCAGAGGAAGGACGTGGAACATTATGTATTAGTTCACAAGTCGGATGTACCCTTACCTGTTCATTTTGTCATACTGGCACACAAAAGCTGGTAAGAAACCTGACCTCTGGTGAAATAGTCGGACAAATACTAGTTGCACGAGATGACTTAGATGAGTGGACAAATTTAAACAGCGCGAATGATAAAACTAGATTGCTCTCTAATGTTGTTCTTATGGGGATGGGCGAACCCCTTTACAATTTCGAAAATGTGCGGGATGCCTTAAAAATTGTAATGGATCCAGAGGGAATATGTTTATCAAGGAAGAGGATAACATTATCAACTTCTGGGGTAGTCCCAGAAATATCAAGGACGGCCGATGAAATTGGGTGTCTATTAGCAGTATCTTTTCATGGTACAACTGACGAAATTAGGGATAAGTTGGTACCAATCAACAAAAAATGGAATATCGAAACTTTAATTACTGCATTAAAGGATTACCCAAGATTGTCTAACTCAGAACGGATCACATTTGAATACGTCATGATTAAAGACGTCAACGATAGCGAGTTGGATGCCTTCCGCTTAGTTAAACTAATTTCAGGTATTCCCGCTAAAATAAACTTGATTCCATTCAATGAGTGGCCCGGTTCAGCATACAAAAGAAGCGATTGGTCACAAATTAAAAAATTTTCAGACATAATACATCGGGCGGGTTATGCAAGTCCAGTGCGCACTCCAAGAGGAGAAGACATTATGGCAGCTTGTGGACAGCTCAAATCTGAGACAGAAAGACAGCGTAAATCAAAAAAAGAAATTTCTATGGAAGCTGGAATTTAAGCCCAACTTTTACTTATCTGTAACTCCATTAATGATACTAATTATTTCTCAACTTTTGTTGAGCTAATAACTTTAGACGCAATGCATTAAGCTGAATAAAACCAGCAGCATCGTTTTGATCGTAAGCCCCTGCATCATCTTCAAATGTCACATGTTGTTCAGAATACAAGCTGTGCTCAGACCACCTACCTACTGTATTTACCGAGCCTTTATATAATTTGAGCCTTACAGTTCCCGAAACGTACTCCTGTGACTTGTCAATCAAAGACTGAAGCATTTCTCTTTCTGGACTATACCAAAAGCCATTATAAATCAGTTCTGCATATTTTGGCATTAACTCGTCTTTTAAATGAGCTGCACCACGATCTAAGGTAATTTGCTCTATACCCCGATGCGCCTCCAATAGTATCGTTCCACCAGGGGTTTCATAAATACCTCTGGACTTCATTCCAATAAATCTGCCTTCCACCAAGTCAAGACGCCCGATACCGTGAGTGCCACCTAATTCGTTTAGTTTGGTTAAAATTTCTGCCGGGGACATTTTATAACCATTGATCGCGATAGCGTCCCCCTTAATGAAATCTACTTCTATAAATTCAGGAACGTCTGGAGCAATTTCTGGATTTACGGTCCTTTGATACACATATTCCGGGGCAGCAACTGATGGATCCTCCAGAACTTTACCCTCAGATGATGTGTGAAGTAAATTAGCGTCAACAGAAAATGGTGCCTCACCTCGCTTATCTTTTGCAATAGGTATTTGATTTTCTTCAGCAAATTTTATTAATTTTGATCTGCTGGTTAAATTCCACTCACGCCAAGGAGCTATAATTTGTATATTTGGGCTCAGGGCATAAGCTGAAAGTTCAAAACGAACCTGATCATTACCTTTGCCTGTTGCCCCATGTGCAATGGCATCAGCACCAGTTTCTTTTGCTATCTCAACGAGGCGCTTTGAAATTAATGGGCGAGCAATCGAAGTTCCCAGCAGATACAAACCCTCATAAAGTGCATTACACCTAAACATAGGAAAAACAAAATCACTTACAAATTCTTCTCTAAGGTCTTCAATATAAATATTATTTGGTTTAATCCCAAGCAATTCCGCTTTTTCACGCGCAGGTTCAAGCTCTTCTCCCTGACCTAAATCCGCTGTAAAGGTTACCACTTCGCAAGCATACTCCGTTTGAAGCCATTTAAGAATAATAGATGTATCTAGGCCGCCCGAATAGGCCAAAACTACTTTTTTCGGCTTATACATTAGAATCCCCTTTCGCTGTGATCCGCCTAACCTTTTTTACTGCTATGGGCAAGATCACCATTTGCCTAAGTCTTATAGTCCATAGCCAGTAATCTTAAAAGTATCTTTAAAAAAACTTGCAATGCTGGCACTGCTCAGCCATTGCTAATTTATGACAAACTTTACTGCGTTAGCTGACCAAGCCGAGAAGGCAATAAGAGACGTTTTCTCTCCTACTCCTTTGCAGCGGAATGAATACTTATCTGCACTATACGGAGCTGAGATTTGGTTAAAACGCGAAGATCTTAGCCCTGTAAGATCTTATAAATTACGTGGAGCATTTAACGCTATGCGTAAATTTTCTGATAAAAAGGCTTTTGTTTGTGCAAGTGCCGGTAATCACGCTCAAGGCGTTGCTTTTATGTGCCGGCAGTTGCAGGTCAATGGTATCATTTTTATGCCAGTGACAACTCCACAGCAGAAAATTCAGAAAACACAAATTTTTGGTGGGGAATTTATCGAAATTAGATTAATTGGTGATTATTTTGACGACTGTTTGCATACTGCAAAAGCATTTTGTAAAGAAAAAGGTTTTCATTTTCTTTCACCATTTGATGATGAAGACATCATAATTGGCCAAGCTTCAGTGGGAGTCGAAATAAAAAGGCAGCTTGGCAGTAATCCAGACCATATTATTTTACCAGTAGGAGGCGGTGGCCTGTCAGCTGGGGTAACCAGTTATTTTGAAAATGAGTGCACGTATACTTTAGTTGAGCCCCTCGGGGGTGCTTGCCTACGGGAGGCACTTATTAACGGAAAACCTACAAAGCTTGATACTATAAATACATTTGCAGATGGTGCTGCTGTAGGCAAAATTGGTGAAAAAACATTTAGCCGCCTTCGTAATATCGGACTGGCAAATGTTATTACTATACCAGAGGATAGAATATGCATTTCTATGTTAAATATGCTGAATATTGAAGGCATTGTACTCGAGCCGGCCGGTGCTTTGGCGGTGGATGCATTGCAAGATTTAGGTCAAGCAATAAAGGGCCGTCGTGTTGTATGTGTAACCTCAGGTGGAAATTTTGATTTCGAACGATTGCCTGAAGTAAAAGAAAGAGCTCAAAGATATGCTGGTTTAAAAAAATATCTTATTTTGCGAATGCCGCAGAGGCCAGGTGCGTTAAAGGAGTTTTTAAATTTATTGGGCCCTGATGATGACATCACCCGCTTTGAATATCTTAAAAAATCAGCACGGAATTTCGGTTCCATTCTGATTGGTATTGAGACCAAATCACCAGATAGTTTTAATGAATTTTTTGGGCAGCTCAAAGAGGCGGGTTTCACTTATTCAGATATTACAAATGATGAGACACTCTCTCAGTTTGTATAAATAACTTTCTCTGATTTTGATAAATTTTAAAAATTGAGATTTCAGGAACTACTGGCACGCAACTCATAAAGCCAAACTCTAATAGGTACCTTCTGAAAATTTTTTTAAAAAATATGCATCGCCATCAACTGCTAAGATCCGGTAAGCTGCTTCAATATCCACAAAAACTGCCGTATGATCCCGTTCAGTTGGATCGCACTTTTTAAAAATGGGTTTTGCCAGATAAATATGACATAGTTTTTCTGCTCGCATTTTGTATTCTGGCATATATACAAAACGCCTGAATGCCCCAATTTTTCGAGGTCGCCCGATAACCCACCCTGTTTCCTCAATTACCTCTCGGTAGAGAGCTGTTATAGGTTGCTCACCAGCATCAATCCCGCCACCTGGAAGTTGAAACTCATTATGGGGATCTGCCTGAAAAGTAAGTAGAACCTGATTGCCAAAAGGTAAAATCACATAAACGCCTGGACGATAAAAATATTTTTTACCCCGCTCAATTTCTGTCGCGTAAGTTTTAATCATACAAAAAGCACTTCACATTTTGAAACTTGTCCTGACTGTTGGGAGCGTATAAGCATAAATGTAAAATTCAAGGGAAAAAAATGTCACTGGGCAATAAAATAGCGTGGGATGATACTGTCTTGCCGTTTCAACTCGATGCGGCAGACATGCGTGGCAGGATTGCAAGATTAGATGGAGTTTTACAAGGTATTCTCAAGCAACATAAGTATCCAGAACCAGTTGAAGCATTAGTGGCTGAAATGGCATTACTGACTGCATTAATTGGGGAAAGTATCAAGCTGCAGTGGAAGTTATCTTTGCAGGTACAAACGAACGGACCAGTTCGAATGATAGCTACGGATTTTTATGCTCCTAAAGCAACTGGTGGAACTGCTCAAATTCGTGCTTATGCAAGTTTTGATAAAGAGAAGCTGACCGACAAACCTCCTTTCGATCAACTTGGAAAGGGTTATTTTGCAGTATTGATTGACCAAGGTGAGGGGACAAAGCCTTATCAGGGATTATCACCGTTAAATGGAAAATCTCTTTCGGATAGTGCAGAAACTTACTTTGCACAATCTGAACAGCTTCCAACTTCCTTTTATCTGAAATTTGGTAAAATGAGCACATCTAACATAAAAGAAAATTGGAGAGCCGGCGGCATAATGATCCAGCACCTGCCAACTACTAATTTTCAGGCGACCGAAGAGCGAAGCTCTAATCCAACTGGATTGCTCAGTCCGCAAGACCTTTTAAGTGGTGATAATGCAGAAAACTGGAATAGAATTAATTATCACCTTGAGACAATCGAGGACCTTGAATTGATCGGACCATCTGTGACTCCGTCAGAGCTTCTTGTGCGATTATTTCATGAGGAGCAGCCCCGTATTTTTGATACTCAATCAGTTCGTTTTGGATGCAGCTGCTCAGAAGATCGAGTAAGACAGTCTCTATCAATATACTCAGCAAAGGACATATCCAAAATGATTACGAGCGAAGGGCTAGTTACGGCTGATTGTCAATTTTGCGGTGCTCATTATGAATTAGACCCAAAATCGGTAGGTTTTGAGGCAACAAGCATTGGTGACTAATTGGATAGATAAAATTAAAAAAGTTTTAGATGAGGACCGTAGTACCTCATCGGACTATGATCTAAATCAAACCGATACCTTACCCAGTGATAGAAAACTTAGCAAAGCTGGTGTTCTAGTCGGTATATGTTGTTCTGAGCAAAACCAACCATCACTTTTACTCACAAAAAGAGCAGCACACCTAAAAAACCACCCTGGCCAGATTGCATTTCCAGGAGGAAGATTTGAGATTGAAGATGATACAATAATAAATACTGCATTACGTGAAGCAGAGGAAGAAATTGGACTAGACAGATCAATCCCTAAAAAGTTGGGTGTCCTACCAAACCATGAAACTGTGACCGGGTTCCTAGTAACGCCTATAATTTTTCAATTACCAGATAAGCTGGATTTAAAAGTAGACAGAAATGAGGTAGATGAAGTTTTTTACGTTCCGCTTAAGCATATTTGCAACCTGGAAAACTATCGTATCCAAGCAAGAAAGTGGCAGAAAAAGTTAAGGTACTATTATACAGTGCCATATGGCCCACACTACATTTGGGGTGCTACTGCTAGGATCCTTTATGGCCTTGCCGAAAGCTTTCAAAATGCAAATAAATAGTAGATGGATAAAAAGTAAGGGCGCGCAACACATACTAAAAATATTAGAAAATGCTGGTCATAGCGCATACTTCGTTGGAGGGTGCGTTAGAAATAGTGTTTTAAATATTCCAGTAAGTGATATTGATATTTCAACGGATGCAACACCAGAGGAAACCTTAAGTCTATTTGACATAGACAACTTTAAAGTTGTTCAAACAGGATTTTCTCATGGCACCATAACGGTTATATCAGCCGGTATCCCCTATCAAATCACAACAATGCGAACGGATCAAAATACGGATGGAAGGCATGCTGATGTGCGTTTTTCGGATAATATAACAGAAGATGCTAAGCGAAGAGATTTTACAATAAATGCATTATACGCCAACTCCTTTGGAGAAATTATAGATCCTCTAGGCGGCCTGAAAGACTTCAATCCCCTCAAAATAAAATTTATTGGCAACGCAAGTAACCGAATCCAAGAAGATTACTTGCGGATTTTGAGGTTTTTTCGATTTCATGCTCAATTCTCTGAATTGACAATGCACTATGACCAAGTAGCATTAAGTGCAATTAAGGATCATCAAAGTGGTTTGAAAATTCTCTCAAAAGAAAGGGTATGGAACGAATTCCAAAAAATATTATCGACAGCTGATCCATCTCGTGCACTACTGGAAATGTCAAGAATAGGCGTTCTTAAAAAAATTTGGAATGATGAAAATATCCATAATATAAGAAATCTAATTTCCATTGAAAAAAAATTGGCTATTGAACCAGAGCCAATTCGAAGGCTTGTTACAATAAGCACGAACTCTGAGAGTATATCACTTAACTTTTCCCGCAAGGACGCAAAAAAGTTTTCACTTTTAAAAGGACTTTTGGAAAATAAGCATGACCTTGCAGAATTGGTTTATCAATTCAGTAGGGAAATAGCCTTATCAGTTCTTGCAATCTACACATGCCAGCAGGGCGAAAAGTTAAAATCAAGCGATGTTACCAAAATTGAAAAGGCTTTTTTAAATCCCTGTCCGATAAAAGGAGCACAAATTTCTAAATATGTGCGTGGCGCAGCCGTTGGAATAAAAATTAAAGAAGCGCAACGTATCTGGATAAAAAGTAACTTTAATTCTAACGAAGCTAAAATCCTGAGCGCTATCGGGATAAAAGTAAAACCTGACGCTTGACAGGAATATAGCGTCTATTATCTTTGATATTTTTTGTAACTATCGGAACTTTTATGTTTAAATTTTTTGAGAGACTTGTAGACCCATTTTGTCACTATGAGGAAACAGACAATCCTCCTAAAGAAATCTCAAATTTTTTAAAAGATTATACCAAACCATTTTATTTACTTTTTGGGATCACAGCTTTTTTCGCGTTTCTGTTGGCAATCATTGAACTCTTGCTGATTTACGGCATTGGCCAAATTGTTGACTTGATGCAGACAGGTTCAAGACATGAAATTTTGGAACATAGTGTATTTATTTTATCCTTCTTGATTTTGGCCGGGGTTGGAATGCCACTTATAGCCTCAATGACTGTTTTACTAAATAATAACTCCCTTATGCCTAATATAGCGACATTATTTCGTTGGAGGGGCCATAGGCAAGTTATGCGTCAATCTGTTGGGTGGTTTGAAGATGATTTTGCCGGACGCATAGCAAATAGAGTTATGCAAACGCCACGGTCAGCAGGTGAAGTAATTTATCACATATTCGATGCATTTAGCTACATCATAGCCTACTTAGTGGGGGCACTATTTTTGCTAATAAATGCGGAAACCGAACTGATGGTTCCTCTCTTGATTTGGATGTTTGCCTACGGTTCTCTAATAATTTTTGTAGTAAAACGCATTCAACCGGCATCACAGGCTGCTGCCGATGCGCGCTCAAATTTAAACGGGTATATTGTGGATGCCTATACCAATATTCAGTCTGTAAAATTGTTCTCCAATGAAAAAAGAGAACTGGAATATGCAAGAGACGCGATCGCTGACACTCGAAAAACTATAATCAAAGAATTGCGATTGTACTCTATAATGGATATCTCTCTTTCTTTTTTAAATGGTTTTCTAACAGCAGGTACAATTGGCTGGGCAATATGGCTTTGGTATTCGGGTCAAACCTCAGTTGGTGTAGTAACGGCTGCCGCGACTTTAGTACTGCGCATAAGTGCTATGTCTGGGTGGATAATGTGGGCCGTATCTACCTTTTTTCGAGAATTAGGTGTTATTCGAGAAGGATTAGAAACTATTGGACAAAGGGTACAATTAGTTGATCAGCAAGAAGCTCAAAATTTAAAACTTGGCGATGCAAAGATAGAAGTACGGAATCTATACCATCATTATGGAAAAAACTTTGGAGGCCTTGATAACCTAAATATTGAAATACCTGCTGGGCAAAAAGTGGGCTTAGTTGGTCCGTCTGGAGCTGGGAAATCAACCCTTTTTAAGTTACTTTTACGATTTTACGATATTGAAAAGGGTCAAATTCTAATAAACGAACAAAACGTTTCTTTACTAAAACAGGAAAGTTTGCGGCAGAATATTGGCACAATACAGCAAGAAAGCAGCCTGTTACATAGAAGCATTAAAGATAACATAAGCTATGGGAAAAATGACGCTACTGAACAAGAAATAATTAGTGCTGCGAAAAAAGCACGTGCCCATGAATTTATCATGGGCTTGGAAGATACTGATGGTAATCAGGGCTATTCCTCAAAAGTTGGTGAGCGCGGGGTTAAATTATCTGGAGGCCAGAGGCAACGTATCGCACTAGCTCGGGTAATTTTAAAAGATGCGCCAATTTTGCTCATGGACGAAGCTACGAGCGCACTAGATAGCGATACAGAGGCAGCCATTAAAGAAACCTTGTCATACTTGATGGAGGGAAAGACAGTGATTGCAATCGCACATCGCCTTTCAACGATCGTAAACATGGATAGGATACTAGTAATGAAAGATGGGCGTATTGTTGAAGATGGATCTCACAACGACTTATTAGCAAATAATGGTCTATATGCTAAATTGTGGGCGCATCAGTCAGGCGGATTTTTACAAACGATGGTTAAATGATTAATTGGATATCAAATAAGATTGACTACAAAAAGGATAGTATATCTGCGCCGCCTCAAGACCTTTGGCAGTTTATAGTATGGTCATGCGATGGAACGTGGAAATTTATTTTTTTAGGTGCAGCGGCAAGCACATTAGCTGGGTCATTCGAGATGATAACCACTCTTGCTTTGGGATGGGTAGTTGATGCAGCACAATTAGATGGTGGGCGTTCTTTATTCTTCAGTTCTAACAAAATCCTTCTACTATTTTGCGTACTGATATTCGTATTTTTTAGGCCACTAAGTTTCTGCTTGAGTGCACTTTTTCAAGCGATTCTAGGGCCAAAAATACTAAACATGACACTTTTAAAGCTTCATAAATGGACTTTAGGACAATCTGTTAGTTTTTTTGATAATGACTTCGCAGGAAGAATAGCGCAAAAACAATTGCAAACCGCTAACTCTTTATCAACGCTAATTACAGATTTTTTGCAAACTGGCGTCTACGCTTTGGCATCAGTAATCTCCGCAATGATTATAGTAGGCGCTTTTGATCTAAAAAGCACAGTGTTTGTGGCGCTTTGGCTCTTAACTTATATTGCTCTGATAAGAGTCTATATGCCCAAAATAAGACGTAAATCAAAGTTTTATGCCGACTCAAAGTCGATGGTGTCAGGCCAAATAATCGATACTATAAGCAATATAAAAACAGTGAAACAGTTTGGCCATACTTCTCATGAGAACGATGCCGCTGTTTCAGCAATGGATATTTATCTCGATCGATCGCTTGATAGACAAAAAACCATGCTGGAATTTCGAATAGTGCTTTTAACATTAGCGGGCTTAATTCCTGTCGGCCTTGTTGGTTTATCCCTGCTTTCCTGGATTAACAACTATGCTACTGTCGGCGAGGTTACAATCGCAGGAGCGATCGCTCTGCGACTTGCTCAAATGACTGGGTGGGTGAGTTTCACCTTAATGAATATCTATGCTCAGATTGGTGAAATTGAAGATGGCATAAAAACCCTCACACCAAGATATGCACTTACGGATAAAATACATGCAAAAAAACTAAAAATTTCGGAACCACAAATTAAAATTGAAAAATTAAAATTTAAATATGGGCGTGAAATTGGAGGGATAACCGACCTTTCACTTAATGTCTCAGCAGGGGAGAAGATTGGGCTGGTTGGAGCCTCTGGAGCAGGGAAATCTACATTGGTAAATCTCATACTAAGATTTTATGATGCAGAGAGTGGAAGAATTTTAATATCAAACCAAGACATAACGGAAGTGACCCAAGATAGCCTACGAAAAGAAATTTCTGTGGTGGCGCAGGATACATCTATGTTTAATAGGTCGGCCCACGATAACATCCTATATGGTAATCCATCTGCGTCATCCCATGATGTGATGAATGCAGCAAAGAAGGCTCAGGCATATAAATTTATAAAGGATTTAACCGATGTCCAAGGCCGAAGAGGTTTCGACGCTCACCTTGGGGAACGGGGGGTAAAGCTTTCCGGTGGCCAACGACAAAGAATAGCTTTAGCTCGTGCAATCCTCAAAAACGCACCAATACTTATCTTAGATGAAGCAACCAGTGCTCTAGATAGCGAGACTGAAGCCCAAATTCAAAATGCTCTAGATTATGTAATGAGGGACAAAACCGTATTTGCCATAGCTCACCGCCTATCGACAATTGTAAAAATGGATAGAATAGTTCTATTACACGAAGGGAGAATAGTAGAACAAGGTTCACATAGCGAATTACTCATGCTTGGTGGATTATATTCAAGGTATTGGGAGCGTCAGTCTGGTGGATTTATTGGTATTGATCAGATAGCAGTTTGAACTTTCAAAGAAGATCATTTAAAAAAATTATACTGAAAAGTTCGTGACTATAAATTTAGAAACCAACCATTTACCCGAGGTAAAGTGTGTTAAGACGAAACTTCATTAGTTCCGGAATTAGCTGGATTATCATCGCTACCTATGCGAGCTCAGCAACTATATCACAAAAAATTACTGAAATAGTCGTGAAAAAAAGTAAAAGGAAATTATACCTATTTAGTGGTGATGAAATAATTAAGTCATACAAGATAGATCTTGGTTTTACGCCCGAAGGCCATAAAAACTTCGAAGGTGATGGCAAAACTCCAGAGGGGTCTTATAAAATTGATAGAAAGAATGCGAACAGCAAATATCATCTATCTATCGGTATCTCTTATCCAAACCCAAAAGATCGACATTTCGCTGAACTAAAAGGTAAACTTCCTGGAGGCGATATATTTATACACGGAACAGATAAACCTTTTCGCTGGTTTCAAAGGGATTGGACAGCTGGATGCATTGCATTAAGCAACAAAGAAATTAGCGAAATTTATAACTTGGTAGAAATTGGCACCCCAATTTTTATTGAACCGTAGATAATGAATTGCCACCAAGAAGCATGGTCCACCAAATTTTTCCATTAGGCTCTTGAAACCAAGCAAAACCTAAATCATTTGCTCTTGGATCAAGTATCACGCCTCTCGTATTGTCACTATTAATCCAGGCCGTTAATGTTGTAATCTCACTTTCATAAGTTTCTGAGATTGTTTCGCCCAAAAATACTTTCTCATATCCCACCATAGCTGCTCTATCCAATGGAGATGAGCCGTCTGAACCAAAGTGCCAAGGTCTATTTTGTATAGACATATCACGGGCATGGGTAGCTGCCGCTGCATTTAATTCAGCACTAAATTCTAGAACCTGAACACCTTTAGCAATACGAAGGGCATTTACAGCGTCTAACATTCGAAATTTAACTTCTGCACTATTTTGTCTTTTTAATTTATATACTTTAGGCAACGGTTTTCCATCTGGACCCATTACAGGAGTGCCCAGCGCATTACAGCCTGATAACCAAAGTAAAGAGAAAACTAAAAGCCACTTTATATTCGACATTTTTATCCCGTTTCATACCTAACGCGGTCATATCTCTATACCGTAAGTTAATCAAACATAGTTTTATTTAACTTAACTATTTACTCTTTGTTTAGATTGTAAATAAACATAGTAACAATATTAAACTGTATCTCTAGGAGTTAGTTATGGAATCTTGGTCAAGAAGATCGTTTGTGATAGCTTCATTTGCTTCAGTGAGCAGTCCAGTCTGGGCACAATCAAATGTAAATTCGGACAGCACCACTGAAATTGAGCAGGAAATTACGAAAGAGCAACGCCACAACCTTTCGAGTTTCCGTGCACTTGATTGGCGACCTTATTTTAGTAATTTGAAGAATGGAGCAATCCTAGTAGACACTACCTCAAGAGCATTACATTTTTGGTCTGAGGATGAAATTATATACAATCTTTACCCATCTAGCGTTCCCATGTCGGACGAGTTAACCCGACGTGGTCGCACCAGAGTGGTTAAAAAAGTAGAAGGGCCAAGTTGGCGGCCTACGCCATCTATGCTTGAAAGAAATCCTGATTGGCCAGAATTTATGCCTCCTGGGCCAGAAAACCCGCTGGGCACACACGCGTTGTATTTAAGTTGGCAATATTACCGAATTCATGGGACGCACGATACCAGAAAGATTGGGCGCAGATCCTCAAATGGCTGCATTGGATTATACAACGAACACATTAATGAATTGTTTGGTTTAACTACAGTAGGCACGCAGGTACTACTGATATAATGAACATCTTTATTACTTAAAAAGGTCAAGCGGTTGATTGAACCTAAACTTGTTTTGAATAAAATATCCTACAAAACTTTTGGTAGAGTTATACTAGAGAATTTAACTCTTACTTTAGATGAAAAATCTATTGGTATTATTGGGAAAAATGGTTCTGGAAAATCTACGCTGGCAAAAATTTTATGTGGATTAATTCATCCAAGCAGTGGTGAGCTTGAAGTACACACTAACGGAAATACTAAAAGCTTCCCTCGTTTAGACGTTGGAATTGTATTTCAAAATCCAGACCACCAAATTATTTTTGGAACCGTTGAGGATGAGATAGGCTTTGGCCTTAAAAATTTAGGGTACTCAAAATCAGAGATAAAAGATAAAATAGCTGTGACTCTACAAAAATTCAATAAAGCCAGCTGGATTGGTTCTTCCACTGCAACTCTATCTCACGGGCAAAGACAGCTTCTGTGTATAATGAGCATATTCGCAATGGATCCAAAAATCATAATTTTGGATGAAATCTTCTCAGGGTTGGATTTACCCACAACAAAAGCATTAGAAAATTATCTTAAAGAACTACCTCAGATGATTATACAAATCACTCACGACCTATCCATTTTGAAAAAGTCTGACCGCATTATTTGGCTAGATGATGGAAAAGTGTTTTTAGACGGCTCGCCTAAATCAGTATTAATTGAATATTCACAGCATGCGCAAAGAAATATGAAATTGTAATGTTAGCTCTTCGCTTCCCTAAACCAACTGCTTTGGATAATGTACCAGCGACCATAAAATTACTAATATTAGCATTCGCAACTAGTGGTATTTTTTTCATAGAAACACTTGGCACTATGTTTCTTATATTTTTGGCTATAGCTATGTTCCATTTTTTATTAGGCTGGCAAATTTTCAAATTCAGCGTGAAACTTTTAAAGCCCTTGCTGCCATTTATTGCGATCATGGTGTTTTGGCATCTATATTCTAGAGATTTAACCGGGGGTCTTCTAATTATAATGAGGCTTTTACTGATTGTAAGCCTTGCCAATCTGGTCACATGTTCGACAAAAACCAGTGAAATTGCCGAAATTATTGATAAAATATTAGGGCCAATGCGATTTCTAAATATGAACACTCAGGCTATTTCGCTTTCCGTTATAATCTTTATCAGGTTTACGCCAATTATGCTTGAAAGGCACCATATTTTAAGTCTTGCATATAAATGTAGATCAGGTAGACGGCCCTCATGGCAAATCATTCTCCCTTTGATATTGAGTATTATGGATGACGCAGATCATGTAGCCCAATCATTAAAATCAAGATCAACTTTCAGAGTTTAATTATCTAAAATGGAAAAAAATATTGTTCTAATATCGCTGTTTTCAGCTTCTATTGCCGTCCTCGGTCTAGCTCCAAAAGTCATGATTGCCTCTGGAGTACCCATTACTGCTCAAAGTATGGGTATCATGCTATGCGGTACAGTTCTGGGAGCAAAGAGAGGAGCTTTAGCCGTTTTACTTTTTCTAGCACTTTGTGCATTGGGGCTACCATTACTGTCAGGAGGAAGGGGCGGTCTTGGAATTTTCGTCAGCCCAAGTGCAGGGTTTGTTATCGGATTTCCATTAGCTGCATATGTAGCTGGTTGGCTTACTACACGATTAAAAATGATTAACGTGTTTTACTCGTCTCTGGTTGGAGCAATTACAGGTGGAATTTTTGTTTTATACATCCCAGGCATTATTGGGATGTCTATAACATTGGGAAAGTCAATTTCCGAGGTTACACTTATTGCCTTAATCTATTTACCAGGAGATTGCATAAAAGCTATACTTTGTGCAGCACTAACTCAAACATTGTTCAAACTACGTCCTACTAATGTACTATCGCGTGTTTAGATTAGCCAATGCAACCAAATAGAGCAGCACTTCCTATACCACCAGCGGCTGCGATTGCGGCCAGCCCTACCTCCCCCGGCGATAAGTCAGAAAATAGTCTAGTCACAAGTATCGCACCTGATGCTCCAATAGGATGACCCCTAGCTAAAGCTCCTCCTTTTGGATTGGTTTTTACAGTCTCAAGTCCTGATCCTGCGATACATGCCATAGCTTGTGACGCATAAGCTTCCATTATTTCGACCTGATTAATGTCTTTCTCATTTAAGCCCGAAACATCGAAGACCCCTTTAATAGCATCTAAGGGAGCTAACCCAGGCAGTTTCGGATTTGCACCTACTGTAGAACCGGTGATTAACTTTAATGCTTTTTCACCTTTAACTACATTTTTACAAATAACTACAAAGGAAGCTGCATCCGCCGAAATTGCAGTATTTGCATGGGAGATTGAACCGAATAATTTAGGAGCACGCCCACAAAGTTTTAAACTTAAATTTCTAGCGTATGGATCAAAAGAAAAATTTTCTGGTCCTATTCTTACAATCTCATCGCTTAGAGATTTTTTTGAATCTAAGGCTTTTGCATGACTGTTTATTGCAAACAGATCCTGATCCATCTGCGTAAACCCAAATTTCTCAGCAATTATATAAGCAGCTTCCGCCAAATGTATTTCCGCATTTGAATTTGGCGTAAATTCGGGGGTATTATAAGGAACTAAAATTTTATCATAGGCCTGCGCTAAACGAACTGGTCTATTTGAATAGCTTTCAACGCCTCCAGCTACTATAACATTCGCACTACCGGATTGAACCAATTTTATTCCAAGCATTATTGCATCCAAACCTCCGACACATTGACGATCAATGCTGAGCCCAGCAACCTTTTCGGGCAAATTACTAGAAAGAGCTATTAATCTTGCAGGATTCCCTCCTGCCCCAAGAGCATTAGAAACAATTAGTTCATCAACTGCATCTGCATTTATTCCGGAAGCTTCAATTGCATTATTTATCACCGGAGCTGCCAATTCATTTATGGGTAATGAAGACAAAGATCCATTAATTGGAGATACGATAGAACGCTTTGCACTGACTATATAGGCAGATTGCATTTTAATTCTCCCATTGCTCTAACTCATAAATATCCGGTTTTCCTGACGGTAAAATTGGAAACTTCTGAATGCTAAGTTCAACTATTCGAAATGAGCTATCAAGTACTGGAACTAATGCAATACATGCTTCTCTAAGTTCTTCTATATTTACTGATTTTCTTGTTCCAATGTAAGCAATAGCAGTATTACCTCTAAGGACATTATTTTTTTTTATAAGTGCAACAGCTATAATATCTTTTTTTGTGAGTAAAAAATTCTCAATTTCTTCAGGTAAAATACTTTGATCTTTTATTTTAAACATTCTATCAATTCTTCCTAAAATATAAAGATTTTGATCAACGTCAAATTTTGCTAATTCCCCTGGGCTTACCCAACCAGACACTTTATCTGAATTAAAATTATGCTCATCAACATACCTCGAAAATAAATAAGGTGAGCGAACCCAGATTCTACCGGCTTCACCGGTGCTTACTGGTTGATTAGGCCAATCACCAAGTACAATCTCTACATTTGGATAAGCTTTACCAACTGAGTCTATTGGGGTAAGTCGATCTGATAATGTTATAAAACTGGTCTCACTTGACCCGTAAAATTGTTTTAGCTCAGCATTTGGAGCTATTTCAGATAGCTTATTAAGAGTTTGATGCTCTATTGAAGAACCTCCTATAAAAACATACCGCAAACTCTCTAAACAATGATTTTTATGTTTAGCTGACAACATAAGCCTCAATTGCGTAGGCGTCACATAAAGTACTTGTATATTTCTACTCTTTAAATACTTCAGTTGCTTTATCGGCATTAAACCTTTTAGGTGGTGAACTTCACATCCTAAATGTAGGCCCTCTAGGGCTCCATAAAGTGCTAAGCTATGAGTTATCGAACCGAATATAGCTACCCGATTTTGCCTAAGATTATAAAAATTATTATTAGCATCAAAGCTTAAAATCCAACTTTTACAACTCCTTTCAACAATTTTTGGACGCCCTGTAGAACCACCGGATATAGATTGAAAGGCGCCTCCAGGTACCCCTTCGTGCGATGTTACATCATAGGAGTTTATTCTAGGCGTTTTTTCTGCATGAAGTATCTCAAAAAATATTTCTAACTGACTAGAAATACTCATTTTGTCTTTTGAGGCAGAGCCAGTCAAAGTGATAGATGAATTATCGTTCCATTCAAACAGTTGTTGTTGCATTCAGGAGCTCAAAATCATTTCTCTGCATTTTCTAGTTAAAAATACGGTTAAGGAATAAAATATAGCCCAATTTATGAGGCCCATTGCTAGAAAAGTAATAATTCATATATTTTAATATTTACTAAGGTATAAGCTAATTACTATACTTTATTTCCGTAGCTATAACTACTATACATAAAAAGTTGGGATGAACCGTTAAAGCTAAAAAATAAACAGAATAAATTTAGAACAAATGAAAACTTGATTTATGACCCTTAATTTTGATGATAAAATATCCGAATTCGACGTAACTCTACGGCCTGCTGAAAAAGTAATGCGCTTGAGTAGATTGGGATCTTTTCACCAATCTCGATTGTCCTTCCTAAGAATTCTTTTGAGGCGTATTTCAGCTGAACAATGGAAATTTTCAAGAAAGATTTTTGAAATTGGCGATGACTGTGCCGGCACGGCAGTATATACATACCAACTTTCAGGGAGAGCCTATTCATTAATAGCTTTTGCGCATAAAATTTCTGACGATGAACGATCAGACAGGGTGATAGCTACAAAATGGGATTCTACATTTACGCTTTTTGACGGAATTCCATCTAAGAAAGACATCAACCGCTTAAAACATAATGTTCCGAATCAAGAAGCAGGCCGCGTTAGTGAAAAAGAAATAACTTTATCAAGAGCAAATAAGTCCGTTCGACTTTGGGACTACGTCGTTAATTGTCTGTCTAATGGCCAGCAACCAGATATCCAAGAAATAGAAAAAGTTGGGTATATGATGCGCACGACAGCCGTTTACGGTTCCGGAAAGTTTGGAGCCGTTGATTATACAGAAATTTCGAATCGGCCTGAATTTGGAACTCCATTTCAAGCAGAAATGCTTACAGTATATATGATAAGAGCGTTCGTAATAGATTTGTTACAACATGCTGCAAAAGTAAAAAATCCCAATAAATATGTGCAACTTGATCCAAAATTTTGCGAAATGCTTGGGGTAGGAAACTCTACAGGACTAGGAATGGCCCCTTTTTTAATTAACCACCCTCAGCTCTTAAATAATTGGATATCCGCTAAAGAAAAAGCATTGGCAAGAATCCGAGGACTAAAAGAGCCTAAAAAGGCATGCATCGAGTTATTCAAAAATTATATAAAGCGTAGTAACTATTTAATTGAGAGTTGGAATTCGAAACATGAATTGCAAGCTTTAAAGTTGGATGGATTGCGGCGGGACAAAGCAATCTTGGATAACTATGTAGAAAAATTCAATTTTAATTCTTCTTATCCATTCAATACTTTATACGAATGGGCTGAACAAACAGTGGGAGAGGAAGCACAGGAGCTACTGGTATCTCTTATATTAGAACCGTTTGGTGAATTAATTGATGATCTCAGCCATGGAATGAGCGATACGAAACAATTTACAACCAAAATAAACGGTTCAATGCTTGTTGGAGAGTTCCTTAAAAAAACCGAAAAGCATTATGCCTATGCACTTAAGATTAATTGGAACAACTCCCAAAATAATGAGCTTGCCTGGTATGTTTCGGAGGAAAAACTAGAACCTCGACTTGGTAACCGTTTTAAAGAAGAAGGCATTGAGTTTTATGAACAGCCATTACAACCCAGTAGGGACGTGGCACGAATGCATTTAGACTTATCAAAATGGGAAAACAACAAAAGTATCGCCGAGTTCCTAATGAAGCATCCCGAGCATCGTCATATAATACGTAGGTGCCAGATTATTTTCAATAATCCGTATGCAGAAATACAAGATAATACTATTTCAAGCGACGTTATTCCGATCGACTTACTTAGAGCCAAACTTTCATTTTTTGGTGCATTTCATTTTGATCCTAGATCCGACAGGTGGGTAAGAATAAATATGTTCAAAGGTGCTCCATTGCCTCAGACACTTGACAACGAAAATTGTGATAATTGGACATATCCAGAACAGACGGCAACTTGAATTTATCAAAAAGTGAATTCACTTCGCTTTGTAAAAGAAGCCTCAGGGGGAAAGGGCATCATTGGGGAATTTGCGAAGATTTATCTAATGCTCTTCTAGCCCTTGCTCTAAATGGGTTTCCAGCACCAAATATTTTACTGGAAGCATTGAATACGGAAAATAGCAAACTTATCCAAATTTTCAATATAGTAGACGCGAAAGCTTATGAAACATCCAACAAAATTAATGGTACATTTTACGACCCAATACTGATCCTAGGATTAATCTCTGTCGAGAGGGATTTAAAAATGCCCACGCTTGAAGTGTCTTTAGACAATGAGTCCTTTTTCTTAGTTGATGATTTAATCATCGGTAATCGTTCATATTCAAGAAAGAAAATCGATACAATTTCCTTTTGTGCAGAAAAACCTAATAATACTATAAGGTATGATTTTGTTACGCGAGTTGCAATTGACGAGACCACCTTTAAAGCAATTGATTATTGGTCAAAGCTGACATACGCACCTTCAACTGAGCAGAGCCGAAATCTTGGTGCCGGCTCTGAAATTTCTGACAATGATTGAAAAGATAATTTTATTTCGATTGGATTTATTTAACTTGAAATGCTTTCTTTTTTGATAGGAGCCCACAACCTTTTATTAGTTAAATAAAGTAAAACTGACAAAATAACCAAGAAAAGCACTCCAACAAAGCCCGTGTGTTTTCTAGCCATCATTTTTGGTTCAGCTGCCCACATCAAAAAAGCCGCAACGTCTTCTGCTTCACTGTAGATATCATTCGCATGACCATCATCAAAATCTACATCTTCACCATACAAAGGTGGTGACATAGCGATCCACTTTCCTGGATACGCAGTGTTTTCGTAAAATACAGAACCGTATTCCTCTTTTTCTTCTCCAGTATACCCAGTAAGAAGCGACGCAATATATTCCGCACCACCCATACCATTTACTAGCTGGCTTATCCCTGTGCCATATGGCCCATGAAAACCGGCCCTAGCCTTTGCCATAAGCGACAAGTCAGGAGCCCCAGCATCTACCACTGCTGGAAAGTGATCAGCGGGTACTGCGGGACGATAATCATCTAATTCAGGATCAAATATTTCGTAATATTCAGCGTAAGCGCGGACCTGTTCGTCAGAATAACCGAGACCATCTTCGTCAGCAAGCGTTCTGAGCGGTACATATTTCAAGCCATGGCAAGAAGAACATACTTCTGTATAGACCTTAAGCCCCCTCTGGAGCTGCGTTTGATCATATGTACCAAGAGGACCTTCGAATGAAAAGTCAAAATCTTCAATATAGCCGCCGCCACCCGCTGCAAAAGAAGTACTTGCAATGAAGCAAGCTGATAACATGTTACGACCTAACTTAAGAAACCTCATATTTTTTCCTCTCATTATTCAGCGGGCGTAGCATCTGGTTTAGCATAGAGCTCATCAGCTTTTTTTACATTTTTCAAATGCTTATTATTGAAATCCTCTTCAATAGATAAAGGCTGCGAGTCTGGCTTTTCTATAATCCCAAGCAGTGGAAGTATGACAAGAAAGTATCCAAACCAATAGGCAGAGGCTATCAATGACAGGGTTGCATAGGGCTCTTCAGCAGGCATAGCCCCGAGCCACATCAGTGCAAAAAAGTCAAATACTAGTATTCCGAACCACCACTTGAGCATCGGCCGGTAGCGAGCAGATCGTACACTTGAAGTATCTAGCCAGGGTGCTAAGGCAAGAACTATTATTGCCCCAAACATTGCCAACACTCCAAAGAATTTGGCATCAATTATACCAGCGGTTATAAATGAGGCAAATTGCACGACCCACACTTCAGCCGTAAAGGCTCTAAGAATTGCATAGAAGGGCAAAAAATACCATTCTGGGACAATGTGCGCAGGGGTAGCTAGTGGGTTAGCTTCAATGTAGTTGTCTGGATGTCCGAGGTAATTTGGCATAAAACCAACGATTGCAAAAAAGCCTGCAAGTAAAACTGCCAGAGCGAACAAGTCTTTAATTACAAAATATGGCCAAAAAGATACGGTATCTTTTCCCGCTTCTGCTTTTGATGTTCTCCGCACTTCAACTCCAGTAGGATTATTATTTCCGGTAGTGTGGAATGCCCATATATGAACCATAACCAGACCGGCGATCAAAAATGGGAACAGGTAATGCAAGCTAAAAAACCGGTTTAGTGTTGCATTATCAACGGCTGGACCACCAAGGAGTAATGTCTGGATCGGTTCGCCAATGAACGGAATAGCTCCAAACAAACCAGTAATCACTGTGGCGCCCCAAAAAGACATTTGTCCCCATGGAAGCACGTAACCCATAAACGCTGTACCCATCATAAGTAGATAGATCAACATCCCTATGATCCACGTTATCTCACGCGGCGCTTTATACGAGCCATAATACAGGCCCCTAAAAATGTGTGCATACACAGCTATGAAAAATAAAGATGCACCGTTGGCATGTAAATAACGGATCATATGACCACCATTCACATTTCGCATAATGTGTTCCACTGAAGCAAAAGCCACATCGACGTGCGGCGTATAATGCATTGCCAAAACGATGCCCGTGATGATTTGCAAAGCGAGGCAGAACGTCAAAACGATACCCCAGATCCACATCCAATTTAAATTCTTAGGAGTTGGTATCATTATTGTGTTGTACAACAATCCTACGATTGGCAGGCGACTGTCTAACCATTTTTCGCCTTTCGTTTTTGGCTCATAGTGATCGTGAGGTATTCCAGACATCTCAATAAATTCCTTTAACCAAGTTTTATAGTAGTTTCGTCAACAAATGAGGCGACAGGCACTGGTAAATTTTCCGGTGCTGGACCTTTTCGAATACGGCCAGATGAATCATAATGTGACCCGTGGCAAGGACAAAACCAACCACCGAACTCACCAGCACCATCACCCAATGGAACGCATCCCAGATGAGTACACACCCCCATCATTACCAACCATTCCCCAGATTCATCCAAAGATCGATTTTCGTCAGCCGCATCTGAACCAGGTACGTTTTCATTACGACCAGTAACATCGGGCAGCTCATTCAAAGACACAGACCGAGCGTCGTTGATTTCGTCTTCAGTACGTCTCCGGATGAATACTGGCTTACCCAACCATTTTACCGTGAGCTGTGTTCCAGGTTCTACTCCAGAAACATCAACTCGAATTGACGCCAAAGCCTTAACGTCAGCAGATGGGTTCATTTGATTTACCAGTGGCCATACCGCTGCTGCCGTCGTAACTGCGCCTGCTCCTGCCGTGGCATAGTATAAAAAATCTCGCCTAGTACCACCGGTTTCGTGAGAATCTGACAATGCTTTACTCCGTTTTGGGTTGATCGAGCTGCTGGAATCACGCTAATATTTTTGTTTGTTTACCGTCGAAATGAGCCTTCGTCCAGCATTCCTACCCATACTTTTGAGATTTAGCGCCGTTGTGTCGCAAGTGAATAGGGTTGCGTCACAAATTAATGACTATTCACGAACTAATTGCTCGTAATTTCTGGATACTGTTCGAGTAAGCTCTCCAACTTCGAAATTGTAATCACCTATTTGCCCAACCGGAGTTATTTCTGCTGCAGACCCAGTGAGCCAACACTGGCTGAAATCCTCCAGTTCATTTGGTAAAATATGCCGTTCATGAACTCGGACCCCCATCGTCTTTAACATTTCAATAACAGTCTGGCGCGTTAATCCATTCAAGAATGCATCCGGTGTCGGTGTGTGAACCTCACCTTCTTTTACAAAAAATATGTTTGCACCAGTAGCCTCTGCTACGTAACCCCTATAGTCCATCATCATAGCATCTGAGCAGCCGTTAGCCTCTGCAGTATGCTTAGACATTGTTGCAATCATATACAAGCCGGCTGCTTTAGCTTCAAAGGGGGCTGTGTGAGGATCAGGCCGCCGCCACTTTGCTACATCTAACTTAGCACCCTTCTTCTTTGCATCACCGTAATAGTTACCCCAAGACCAAGTCGCAACAGCCAAGTTCACCGGATTCCTAGATGATGCAACACCCATATCTTCGCCAGCTCCGCGCCAAGCCACTGGTCTTACGTAAGCATCTTTTAAACCATTCGCGCGCAAGGCGTCGTATTTAGCCTTTTCAATTTCGTCAACGCTGTAGGGAATTTCAAAATCTACCATTTTTGCTGACTTCAATAGTCTCTCCGAATGCAGCCTACTTTTAAATATTTTTCCACCATATGCACGTTCACCTTCAAAAACTGAACTTGCGTAGTGCATTGCATGGGTCAAAATATGGACATTTGCATCTCGCCATTCCACCAACTTGCCATTCATCCAAATTTTGCCATCACGATCGTCGTAGCTTCCTGACATAATTCCCACCTCTCAACTTAGAAGTCAAAGTCTGTATTATCCCACATAATTTAAGGGCCGATACGGATATAAAAAATCAATTAAATCGATGGTCGCTAACAGTTTAGCATTGGAATGTCAACAAGACTGACTTAAAACAAATGTATAGTTTGATCAAGGAAAGGTAAATTACACAAATGCAAAATGATCGAACCGGAGAAAGTCTGCTTTTCTTGACTGATGAACAGCTGCGGCAAGGAATTGAAGCTATGTTTTTTGCCTACCGTGGGTTTACCGCAGACCCAGATAGAATTCTTGAAAAATACAAATATGGTCGTGCCCATCACAGAGCTATGCATTTCATCAACCGCGTACCCGGAACTAATGTAAACAATTTGCTCAATATATTAGGAGTTACAAAACAATCTTTAAACAGAGTTTTAAGAACTTTGATTGAAGATAATTTAGTTATTTTAAAAGTTGGGTCCAAAGATCGTCGAGAGCGACATTTATACCTCACGGATATCGGAAAATCACTTGAAAAACAGCTGTCAACTGCACAAAGTCATAGAATGCGAGAAGCGTATCGCCAAGTTGGACCTGATTCTGTTGCGGGCTTCAAACAGGTACTTGAGGCAATGATGGATCCCAAATTACAAATTACCTACAAAAAATTACGAAACAGTTAAATGAAGAAAGTGCAAAACCACATACTCATAGTAGACGACGATACAAGGATTTGCGAGCTTTTAGAAAAATTCCTGAAAAAAAATGGCTATCTAACAACTTCCGTTCATAGTGCTGAGAAAGCACGTCGCCTTCTTTCAGGCTTGGCGTTTGACTTAATCATACTTGATGTGATGATGCCTGGAGAAAGTGGAATTGAATTAACATTGCACCTCCGCAAAAAAAATAAAACGCCTATACTATTATTAACTGCGAGAGGCGAACCAGAAGATCGAATTTCCGGGCTGGAAGCCGGAGCAGACGATTACCTACCAAAACCGTTTGAGCCTAAAGAATTGCTTCTGCGACTAAAAGCTATCCTAAGAAGGACTGGCGAGAACTCTATTCAAAAAAATAACTTTAATAAAATATTATCATTTGGAGAAGTTAGTTTTGATACTGAGCGAAGTGAATTATGGGATAATGAAAATCTTGTTTATCTGACAGCATCTGAAACAAAAATTATGCAAGTCTTTTCCCAGAGTTTAGGTATGGCAATTACAAGACTTGAGCTAATAAATGAGATGAGAAGTGATGGAAAGCATATGAACGATAGGGCAATAGACGTCCAGATAACAAGGTTACGGCGAAAGATTGAAAGAAAACCTAAAGAACCAAGATACCTGCAAACGGTAAGAGGTATTGGTTACATGCTTACAGCGGAATAATTTTTTATTTCAAACTGGTCTTTTAACGCTGGTAGTAACATAATTCACAGAGAGATCTTTATCTGAAATACTCCATTGCCAGGAAATAGGGTTAAACACAAAACCTTTCTTATCAACCATTTCCATACCAGCTTGCTCAATAATATTTTCTAATTCACTCGGTTTAAAAAATTTTGACCATTCATGGGTACCTTTGGGCAACCAACGCATCACATATTCAGCTCCAATTATTGCCATTATAAAGCTTTTTGTGTTGCGGTTTATCGTTGAGCACAACATCATTCCCCCATTTTTCAATAGCGCTTCGCAGGTTTTTATATAACTCAGAGGATCAGCTACGTGCTCTACAACTTCCATATTTAATATGACGTCGAATTTTTCATCACCAGTAAGAATGTCTTCTGCCGTACCATGGCGATAATCAATCACAAGATCACTTTGTTTTGCATGTGCAATAGCTATGGGGATATTACGCTGCGCCGCATCTACTCCAACAACATTTGCCCCAAGCCGAGCCATTGGTTCACAAAGCAAACCCCCTCCACAACCTATATCAAGGATTTTCAAGCCGTCGAATGGCTTGATCTTTTGGGGATCACAACCAAACTCTGTCCTAATCATTTCTATGATATAGTCTAATCGACATGGATTTAGCATGTGCAATGGTTTGAACTTACCGTTTGGGTCCCACCATTCATCTGCCATTGCTTCAAATTTTGCTATTTCTTCTGGGTCGATACTTAACTGAGAGACTTGCATTTTGGCTCCAAATGGCTTTTATCAATTTAAGGATTATATAGATTAATAATGGATAGATACTCGGGACATAAAAGCGCAGGTGCACAATTGTATGCAACAATTGACCCGTTTGACCAGCAAATACTGCATGTACATGGCGGACACCAGATATATTTCGAGCAGTGTGGACGCTCGGATGGCATACCTGTCGTGGTATTACACGGTGGTCCTGGCGGTGGATGCAGCCCTTCGATGCGAAGATATTTTGATCCAAAAATTTATCGAGTCATCTTATTTGATCAACGGGGCTGCGGAAGGTCACGACCCTACGCTGGTGTTGAAAATAATACTACTCGAGATTTGATAAGCGACATTGAAGCCATCCGCACCCATTTGGGAATAGATAAATGGATTGTATTTGGCGGAAGTTGGGGAGCGACTCTTGCTTTACTTTATGCACAAGCTTTCAAAACTGCAGTGAGCCACTTAGTATTGAGGGGTGTATTTTTAATGACTAGACCAGAACTAGACTGGTTTTATGGTGGGGGTGCCGGAAAATTTTGGCCTGAGCAATGGAAAAAGTTTGTGGACCCAATACCACAAGACGAACATCAAGATTTAATCGCAGCCTATAATAAACGACTTTTTTGTGGCAACGTATCAGTGGAAACAAAGTATGGCCAAAGTTGGTCGAACTGGGAAAATGCCTTAGCTTCTTTCCAGACAAATGGTCGAACGGCATCAATGCCGGGACCATATGCAAGAGCATTCGCCAGAATTGAAAATCACTATTTCTTAAATGACGGTTTTCTAAAAAATACAAATGAGATTTTGGAAAATATGGAGACTATTGATTCGATCCCAGGATTTATTGTTCAAGGTAGGTTTGACATGATTTGCCCTCCAAAAAGCGCCTGGGATTTGGCAGAATGTTGGGAAAACTGCGACCTTCGCATAGTTGACCATGCCGGCCACGCAATGTCAGAACCAGCAATCAGTTCCGAACTTGTAAGGATAATGGACTTGATTGCTGAGACGATAAGCGATTAAGCATTAAAATTAGAGTTAGAAGATACGAGGATTAACAATGCTTTCCCGAAATGATGCAGTTATGCACTTTTTACTGACCCGGAGATCCAAACCAGCAAAAACACTTTCCGCGCCAGTACCAGACAAAAAGGGGCTTCTGGAAATATTAAATGCAGCAGCAAGAACTCCAGATCATGGTAAATTAGTTCCTTGGCGTTTCATAGTTCTTCAAGAAAAAACACTATCAAACCTTGGAAAACTTGTGGAAAGTATAGGTTTGAAAGACTCTATTCCGGAGGACAAAATTGCAAAGGCTAGAAAACAATTAGAAGGTGGCCATTTGGCAGTGGCTGTAATTGAAGTTCAAAAGCCCTCTGATAAAATACCAGATATTGAGCAAACATATTCTGCAGGGGCAGTTTGCCTAGCGCTACTAAACGCGGCATTAGCTGCTGGATGGGGTGCAAATTGGCTGACTGGATGGCACGTTTACAATAAAAGTTTCCTTAAAAATGGCCTTAAACTAAAGGATAACGAATCGATAGCGGGCTTAATCTATCTGGGTACAGCAACAATAACCCCGCCCGAAAGACCTCGACCCCCACTTGATGAAATTGTTGAGTGGCTTTAAGATTAGCCGCTATCTACAACCATTTTCTCAAAAAAATCTATGTCTTGGATTGTAATAACCTCTGATAGTATAATGAGAGTAATAACCAACCATAAGACAAAAGAAATACCGGTGGTTATTATTGCTTTACTACTCAAGTTGTGAATTTCAGGCGCTCCCGCTTGAGTACCCTTGACTATGGCTCCCAAGTCACCCTGTGTTTTTACTCTGAAAGGAATGATTATTAGGAAGGTTAGAAACCAAATCACTGCGAATAGAACAATTGCTGAAGTTACACTCATAAAGCTAACCGAAAGGCCTAAACATTATATTTCCTCGAGCTCGATTAATGTTCCATTGAAATCTTTGGGATGCAAAAAAATTACCGCCTTACCGTGGGCACCTATTTTTGGCTCTGAATCTCCCAAAACACGCGCACCAAAATTTAACAGCTGATCTCTAGCCTTTATTATGTCTGCCACCTCGTAGCATATGTGATGTATGCCACCGTCTGGGTTTTTATCCAAGAAACGTTGAATTGGACTATTTAAGCCGAGTGGGTGCAATAATTCAATTTTAGTGTTGGGCAATTCAACAAAAATTACGGTTACACCGTGATCTTTTTCATCAATTGGATCTCCAACATTTGCACCTAAAGTACTACGATACTGCTCTGCAGCAGCATTTAAATTCGGTACTGCGATAGCTACGTGATTTAATCGACCAATCATGTAAATTCCTATATTAAATTCTCAAACCCATAAAACTTTTAACTTTTGGTTATTGTTCTTAAATTCAACTCCATTAGTTGCTCAGAAGTCGGTTCTGATGGAGCTCCCATCATGAGGTCTTCTGCTCGCTGGTTCATTGGGAACATGATTACTTCCCTAATATTTTCTTGATTTGCCAAAAGCATTACAATTCTATCAATGCCAGCGGCACAACCACCATGAGGTGGGGCGCCGTATTGAAAGGCGTTGACCATTCCACCGAACCGTCTTCTTACTTCATCTTTGTTGTATCCAGCGATTTCAAAGGCTTTGAACATTAACTCTGGTTGATGATTTCTAATTGCTCCAGATACGAGTTCAAATCCATTGCACGCTAAATCGTATTGATAACCCAGAACATTCAAAGGGTCTCCATTTAAAGCATCTAAGCCACCTTGCGGCATTGAAAATGGGTTATGTTCAAAGTCAATTTTTCCTGTTTCATCGTCTTTCTCAAATATCGGAAAGTCGACAATCCAAGCAAATGCAAATCTGTTGGTATCTATTAAATTTAATTCATGCCCTATAACGTCTCGAGCTTTACCCGAAACTCTCTCAAAAGTTTTTGGGCTCCCACCAAGAAAAAATGCTGCATCCCCAACACTCAAACCTAATTGACTCCTAATTGCCTCAGTTCGTTCTGGCCCAATATTTTTAGCAAGGGGGCCGGCAGCTTCCATTTGCCCCTCATTATCCCGCCAGAATATATATCCCATCCCTGGAAGTCCCTCTTTCTGGGCAAAAGAGTTCATTCGATCACAAAATTTACGCGATCCGCCACCTGGTGCGGGAATGGCCCTAATTTCAGTCCCGTCTTTTTCCAAAATATTAGAAAAAATTGCGAATCCAGAATTTTTGAAGTGCGTAGATACATCCTGCATTCTTATTGGATTTCGGAGATCTGGTTTATCTGTCCCATACCAAATGGCAGCATCACGATATGAAATTATTTCCCAGTTTTCAGGGGCATCCACAGCTTTTCCTTCACTGAACTCCTTAAAAATATCTGCAATTACTGGTGAAACCGTATTAAAAACATCCTGCTGAGTTACAAAAGACATTTCCATGTCTAATTGATAGAAATCTGTTGGACTGCGATCGGCTCTTGGATCTTCATCACGAAAACAGGGAGCAATCTGAAAATATTTATCAAACCCTGATACCATGATTAACTGTTTAAATTGTTGTGGGGCCTGTGGAAGCGCATAGAATTTACCCTCATGCAGTCTAGACGGAATTAGAAAATCTCTTGCACCCTCTGGTGATGAAGCTGTAATTATGGGTGTCTGATATTCTTTAAAACCGATATCCCACATTCTCCGTCGTATCGACGCTATTACATCTGCCCGTAATTTAATATTTTTCTGCATGACTTCGCGGCGTAAGTCTAAGAACCTATAGCGTAGTCTTGTTTCCTCAGGATACTCTTGATCACCGAAAACGATCAAAGGTAATTCAGCTGAAGCTCCGAGGACCTCAATATCTCGAACAAAAACTTCAATATCACCGGTAGCAATTTTCGAATTTCTTAGCTCATTATCGCGAGCTTTTACTGTACCATCGATACGGATACACCACTCTGATCGTACCTTTTCTACCTCAGTAAAAACTGGACTATCTGGATCGCAGAGGACTTGGGTCATCCCATAATGGTCACGTAGATCTATAAACAAAACGCCGCCATGATCTCGTATCCTGTGCACCCAGCCAGAAAGGCGTACTTCGCTCCCAACATCCTCTATATTTAGCTCTGCGCAAGTGTGGCTGCGATAGTCGTGCATCATTAAGCCTTTCAAAGAATAATAACAACTCGCGTGGATACACAAGTTTGAGACGCAGATGTCAAGAGTTATAGATCAAATCAGATTAAATTGCCGCCTCAATACTTAAATTTTTTTTATTTATATAATGTATGTTATTTCTCCCATAAAGAAATCCAAATTGCTGCGATTCCACTTGCGGACTTCGGAAGTATCATTATAACGCGCTACAGTTTGCGTGATTTTTATAGGTCTTTAAAAAAACCTACGGCTGATCGAGAGTCAAACATATGCCCAAAAGAGAAGATATATCATCTGTAATGATTATTGGTGCTGGCCCCATCGTAATTGGCCAGGCTTGCGAATTTGATTATTCCGGAGCACAGGCCTGTAAAGCCCTAAGAGAAGAGGGTTACAGGGTAATACTGGTAAATTCTAACCCTGCAACAATAATGACAGATCCTGGTATGGCTGATGCTACATATATAGAGCCAATCGAAGCAACAATTGTTGCTAAAATTATTGAAAAGGAACGTCCGGACGCTCTGCTACCGACCATGGGCGGGCAAACAGGATTAAACACTGCACTTGAGTTAGAAGAAATGGGCGTTCTGGAAAAGTTTGGTGTTGAAATGATTGGCGCGAAAAGAGATGCAATCGAAATGGCTGAGGACCGATCTCTATTTCGAGAAGCCATGGAAAGATTGGGTTTAGAAAATCCAAAAGCAGAAGTTGTTACAGCTCCATTGCTGGCAGACGGTAAGGCAGATCTGTCCGAGGGCGTAAGGCTATCCCTAGAAGTTTTAGATGATATAGGTCTGCCTGCGATTATCCGACCTGCATACACTTTAGGAGGTACCGGCGGAGGGGTGGCGTATAACCGTGAAGACTACGAATATTTCTGCAAATCTGGAATGGATGCTTCTCCAGCAAACCAAATTCTTATTGATGAAAGCCTTCTAGGTTGGAAGGAATTTGAAATGGAGGTTGTCCGCGACGTAAAGGATAATGCAATAATTGTATGCTCGATTGAGAATATTGATCCAATGGGAGTTCATACAGGAGACTCTATTACGGTCGCCCCTGCGTTAACTTTAACCGACAAAGAATACCAAATGATGCGAACCGCATCTATCGATGTATTAAGAGAAATTGGAGTAGAAACTGGAGGCTCAAATGTACAATGGGCAGTTAATCCATCAGATGGCCGTATGGTGGTTATTGAAATGAACCCAAGAGTTTCCAGATCTTCTGCTTTAGCATCCAAAGCTACTGGTTTCCCTATTGCAAAAATAGCTGCAAAGCTTGCAGTTGGGTACACTCTAGATGAGTTAGAAAACGATATTACTAGGGTTACACCCGCTTCTTTTGAACCAACAATTGATTACGTCGTGACAAAAATACCAAGATTTGCTTTCGAAAAATTTCCTGGTGCAAAGCCTAATTTAACAACTGCAATGAAATCCGTTGGGGAGGTAATGGCAATTGGACGTTCTTTTCATGAGTCCCTCCAAAAAGCTCTTTGCTCCTTAGAAACCGGGCTTTCAGGTTTTGATGAAATTGAAATACCTGGTGCACCAGAAAAGAGTGCTATCGTAAAAGCCCTGAGTGAGCAAACACCAGATAGAGTAAGAATAATTGCTCAAGCCATGAGGTTTGGTCTCTCTAACTCAGAAATACACAAAATAACGATGTATGACACTTGGTTTCTCGAAAGAATAAGAGAAATAGTTGAGGTAGAATTAAAGTTAAGTGAAAATGGTCTTCCCAGTGATGAAAACCAACTAAGGCAAATAAAAAGTATGGGCTTTAGTGATTTGAGGTTGGCCAACCTAACGGGGAAAACTGAAACACAAGTCCGTAATGTGAGAAAAATGGCGAAGGTGGATGCTGTTTTTAAAAGAATAGACACATGTGCGGCTGAGTTTGAAGCTCAAACTCCATATATGTATTCTACATATGAGGCTCCTATGATGGGAAATGTTGAATGTGAGGCAGAACCATCTGATCGAAAGAAAATTGTAATTTTAGGTGGTGGGCCCAATAGGATAGGCCAAGGAATTGAATTTGATTATTGCTGTTGCCACGCTTGTTATGCGCTCTCTGACGCAGGCTTTGAGACCATTATGATCAATTGTAATCCAGAAACAGTTTCTACAGATTATGATACTTCTGACAGGTTATATTTTGAACCACTCACTTTAGAACACGTTTTAGAAATTTTAAAAACAGAACAAAAAAATGGATACCTGGTTGGAGTTATTGTTCAATTCGGCGGACAAACACCATTAAAATTAGCAGATGCATTGGAAGTGGAAGGCATCCCTATTTTAGGTACTAGCCCAGATGCGATCGATCTAGCAGAGGATAGAGAAAGATTTCAAAAATTAGTGCATGGACTGAATTTAAAACAACCAAATAATGGTGTGGCTAAGTCTGACGCACAAGCATTTCAAATTGCCGAAGAGATAGGGTTTCCATTAGTAATAAGGCCATCCTACGTTCTCGGCGGCCGCGCCATGGAGATTGTGAGTGATTTGGAGAGCTTGAGAAGATATATTGCAGAGGCCGTTGAAGTATCTGGTGAAAGCCCTGTTCTCTTAGATTCTTACTTAGAGGGTGCAATCGAGTGCGACGTCGATGCAATATCTGACGGAAACATAGTACATGTGGCCGGCATCATGCAGCACATAGAGGAAGCAGGAGTGCATTCAGGTGATAGTGCTTGTTCCCTCCCTCCTTACTCACTAGATAAACGGATTATTGAACAATTAACTAAACAAACTGAGAAACTGGCTAAAGCACTACATGTCGTAGGTCTAATGAACATACAGTTTGCGATCAAAGATGACCAAGTTTACTTGATTGAAGTTAATCCAAGAGCATCACGCACAGTCCCGTTTGTTGCAAAAGCAACGGATAGTGCAATAGCATCTATTGCTGCAAGAATTATGGCTGGCGAAACTCTAGACAACTTCACCAAAAGAGAGAGTTATGAATCAGTGTCTTATGGAGAGACGATACCATTAGCGGATCCGATGAGTTTAGCGGATCCCATGTTGCCTTGGTTCAGTGTAAAAGAAGCTGTAATGCCATTTGCAAGGTTTCCTGGAGTAGATACTATCCTAGGGCCAGAGATGCGCTCAACTGGTGAGGTTATGGGATGGGATCGTGACTTTGGTAGAGCTTTTTTAAAAGCCCAAATCGGTGCAGGAATGAAATTACCAATAAAAGGATGCGTTTTCTTTTCAATTAAAGATAAAGATAAGAACGACAATCTTGCTGAGACTGCTCAACGGCTCGTCAAACTAGGTTTCAATATAACCGCAACAAGAGGAACTGCAGTGTTTCTCAAAGGAAGAAATGTACCTTGCAAGCAAATAAATAAGGTGTACGAAGGGCGACCTAATATTGTGGACGCAATGAAAAATGGTGAAATAGATTTGGTGATGAATACTACAGAAGGGGCACAAGCTGTAAAAGATAGTCGTGAAATTAGATCCGTGGCACTTCATGACAAAATACCCTATTTCACAACAGCCGCCGCCGCCCACGCTGCTGCGCTAGCAATTCAAAGTCAGAACGACGGTGATATTAAAGTAAAGTCTCTACAGAACTAACGAATTTATTTGTATCATTCTGCTGGAATAGAATTCATTTCAGAAGATAAAGGATGAGGCAGTTTATCCAGCATTTCTTTGGGACAAATCTGCAAGAAATTATATTTCTCCGTATCCCAATGTTGTAATATTTCTCCAGCCTTTTGACTTGATGTTTCCTCATGATGCATTTTAATCAACGAGAATAGTTGTTCTTCCCAAAAAGAAACTTCAACTTTACCGGTAACCAGAGACTCCACGTTTAATAATTCCAGCGCAGTTCCGT
Source organism: uncultured Rhodobacterales bacterium (assembly GCA_963999845.1). Classification (GTDB taxonomy): domain Bacteria; phylum Pseudomonadota; class Alphaproteobacteria; order Rhodobacterales; family Rhodobacteraceae; genus Salinivivens. The sequence continues at coordinate 53,261 of CAXEVV010000004.1, forward strand.
TTGGATCATAAATATACGCCATACCACCAGTCATACCAGCACCAAAGTTTGCACCGATTGTCCCCAAAATAATCGCCACTCCACCGGTCATGTATTCGCAACCGTTCGATCCACAGCCTTCTATCACAACCTTCGCCCCAGAATTTCTTACAGCGAAGCGCTCGCCTGCCCGTCCAGCAGCAAACAACAGACCGTCAGTAGCTCCATATAATACCGTATTACCGATGATAGTATTCTCACTAGCTTTGAGTTGGCTCACCATTGGTGGTCTGACCACTATGATTCCGCCCGATAATCCTTTACCGACATAATCATTAGCATCACCAGAGACTTCTATTTTCAGACCAGGCGCCGCAAATGCTCCTAAAGATTGGCCTGCTGATCCCTTCAATTTCACAGTTAAATGATCAGGCTGGAGGTTATTACGCATACCAAAATTCTGGACGATATGGCTCGAAGTTCTGGTTCCAACAGTCCTATGAGTGTTTTGAACTGCGTATGACAGTTGCATCTTTTCACCGTCATTTAGGAAACGCGCTGCGTCACGGACTATTTCTTTATCTAAAGTATCAAGTACAGTATTACGCTCACGATCTCTGTTATAATTTATTCTGTCAGCACCATCGACTGAAATCAAAAGTGGATTTAGATCTAAGTCATCGAGATGATCCGCGCCTCTACTGACCTGAGATAATAGATCTGCCCGTCCAATAACTTCATCAATTGACCTTGCCCCTATTTGAGCAAGTATTTCTCGAACTTCTTGCGCATAAAATGTAATTAAATTGACTACTTTATCAGCATTACCAGTAAATTTTGCACGCAAATTTTCGTCCTGCGTACACACACCAACTGGACATGTATTAGACTGACACTGACGCACCATTATGCACCCCATAGCAATTAGCGCCGCAGTACCAATTCCATACTCTTCAGCACCCATCATTGCTGCCATAACAATATCCCGACCTGTTCTTAATCCCCCATCCGTTCGCAAAGTTATTCGCTCTCTGAGGTTATTCATCGAAAGAACTTGGTGCGCTTCGGTCAAACCCATTTCCCAAGGTAATCCAGCAAATTTGATCGAAGTAGCGGGGGATGCGCCTGTACCTCCATTGTGGCCTGATATAAGGATCACATCTGCCTCAGCCTTAGCCACTCCGGCTGCGATTGTTCCAACTCCTGACGATGCAACTAATTTTACGGTAACTTTACATCTAGGATTAATTTGTTTTAAGTCGTAAATGAGCTGTGCCAAATCCTCGATTGAATAAATATCATGATGAGGTGGAGGTGATATTAAAGTTACACCTTTGGTGGAATGCCTTAACCGCGCTATTAAGTCCGTCACCTTCATACCAGGCAATTGACCACCTTCTCCAGGCTTTGCACCCTGCGCAACTTTGATTTCTAATTCCTCACACTGATTTAAATATTCAGCTGTCACACCAAATCTTCCAGATGCAACCTGTTTAATCTTTGCAGAAGGGTTATCGCCATTAGCTTCAGGAGTAAAATGAGCCGGATCTTCACCACCTTCCCCAGAGTCAGATTTTGCTCCTATTCGATTCATAGCAATATTTAAAGTTTTATGAGCTTCAGGACTTAACGCTCCGAGAGACATGCCAGGAGTAACAAACCTCTTACGTATTGAGGTAATACTCTCCACTTCATCGATGGGTACAGCTGGTCCAATTGGCTTAATATCTAGTAAATCACGCAAATGAATCGGAGGGTTAGATTTAATCCGGTTAGAGTATTGCCTCCAAAGATCAAAACTTGCACTAGTGCATGCGGCTTGCATCACATGCATTGTTTGAGCTTCCCATGCGTGTGTTTCACCCGACTTTCTTGATTTGTAAAAACCACCAATTGGCAAAAAAGCAGAATTAGATCCATAAGCTAGATTATGGATCTCCTCAGATTTCTGCTGAATACCACTGACACCTATACCTGATATACGACTTATCAAACCTGGAAAAAACTCTGCGCACATCGCTCTGGACAGGCCAACTGCTTCAAAATTTAAACCACCACGGTACGAAGATATTACAGAAATTCCCATTTTGGACATTATTTTGAGCAATCCTTGATCAATTGCATCCCTATATCGAGAAATTACTTCAGTTAAAGGCCCATTCAGTAAACCTTTTTCAATACGATCAGCTAAAGTATCTTCCGCCAAATAGGCGTTTACAACAGAAGCACCAGCACCGATTAATACAGAAAAGTAGTGTGGATCAAGACATTCAGACGATCTTACATTTATCGAACAAAAAGTCCTCAGCCCCTTTCTTGTTAAGTGACTATGCACTGCAGAAGTAGCGAGAATCATCGGCATCGCCACCCTACTTTCATCAATATTTTGATCTGTAAGAACAATATGACCTGCGCCAGAACGAACTGCGTCTTCTGCCTCTTTTCTAATTCGACCCAATTGAGTTTGAAGTGTCTCTTTTCCAGCGCTCTTTTCGAAAGTACAATCTAAGTTGATCACGTCAGCCTTAAAATTTTTAATTAATTCTTCCCACTGTGAGTTACCAACAAAAGGGCTCTCTAACGCTAAAATCTCTGTTTGATTACTACCTTCATCTAAAACATTTCTTAAATTACCAAAACGAGTCTTCAAGGACATGACTCTAAATTCACGGAGTGAATCTATCGGTGGGTTTGTAACTTGGGAAAAATTCTGCCTAAAATAATGCGATAACGGTCTATATCTTTCCGACAAAACTGCAGAAGGGGTATCATCACCCATCGACGCTAAGGTCTCTTTACCATCTTCTGCCATCGGTACAAGGATTTGCTCAATTTCCTCAATGGTATAACCAGCAGCAATCTGCCGCTTACGTAAATTTTCTCCAAAATAGAGTTGCTTCTCTTTAACCTTGGATAATTTGGTGTCCAATTCTTTTACTTTTGTTGTCCATTCACCAAATGGATGAGCATCCGCAAGTTTATTTTTAATTTCCTCATCATGATACAATTTTCCATCTGCCAAATCGACAGCAATTAATTGCCCAGGCCCAAGCGCACCTTTTTCATAACAATTAGCTTCATTAATTGGAACCGTTCCAACTTCAGAACCTGCAATTAATAACCCGTCTCCTGTTATTACATAACGGATCGGGCGCAAACCATTGCGATCTAACCCAGCACATACCCACCGCCCATCTGTCATTGCTAAAGCGGCCGGGCCATCCCATGGTTCCATTACAGAATTACAATATGAATACATATCTCGCCATGATTGTGGGAGTTCTTTAGCTTGTTTTGACCAACTCTCTGGGATCAACATAGTTTTTGCCATTGGAGCACTTCTTCCAGCCCTGACTAGCGCTTCAAATACAGCATCCAAAGCGGCTGAATCTGATGAGCCTCCTGGTATTATAGGTTTAATATCATCTGCCATTTCACCAAAGGCTGAGGATGCCATTCTAATCTCATGGCTTTTCATCCAATTAACGTTGCCCTTTAGAGTATTTATCTCACCATTGTGCGCCAACATGCGGAACGGTTGGGCTAACCACCATTGAGGAAATGTATTCGTAGAATATCTCTGATGGTATATAGCAAAGGAAGAAGTAAATCTTTCATCACATAAATCAGGATAGAAAACAGCAACCTGCTCTGCTAACATCATACCCTTATAAATAATCGAGCGGCAGGAAAGTGATGCCAAGTATAGTTGAGACACTCCTGCCAGTGATGCCGACTTTTCTATGCGGCGCCTTATTACATACAATTCACGCTCAAAAGTATCTTCGTCAACACCCTTTGAATTAGAAATTAAGATCTGTTCAATTTCTGGTCTCGTAGCATTCGCTTTTTCACCCAGACAATCAATCTTCACAGGAACATGGCGCCAACCATAAATATAATAACCCATCCTCAGAACTTCAGTTTCGACAATTGTTCGACATGTTTCCTGCGCGCCAAAATCTGCCCTGGGAAGAAATACTTGACCCACAGCCATTAATTCATCTTTCTTGGGTTTATGTCCTGTTCTTTCGATTTGGTCATAGAAAAAAGATACTGGAATTTGCACATGAATGCCGGCTCCATCGCCAGTTTTTCCATCTGCATCTACTGCACCCCGATGCCAGATAGCCTTTAGGGCATCGATACCAAGCTCAACAACTTTTCTACTAGGTTTTCCTTCAATTGACACAACCATTCCAACACCACAGGATGCGTGTTCAAAGTCCTCACGATAAAGGCTGTTTTCATGCATCCAAGACCGCTTCTCAGCCTCAATTGTCGCCCAGTTTCTATCAATTTTTTTCATCTTAGCTTCCTTTAAAATTGACCTTAGTCTAGTGGCTAATAGCTCAAATTCACTTTTCTTATTCTGCGGCAATTACCGATTGACCAGTTAAATCATTAACTATGGCGTCAGCTGTATCTCTTCCATCACGGATGGCCCAAACTACAAGCGATGCTCCTCTAACGATATCGCCAATTGCATAAACGCCATCGAGTGCCGTTCTGCCACTGCCCACCTCTACTTTAATGGTACCCCAACGAGTCACTGGGAGTTCAGATTGATCCCAGAGTGTTGGTAGATCTTCTGGTTCAAAACCTAACGCCTTTATAACTAAATCGGCTGGCTCGTTGTAATCACTGTTTTGAATTTCTTCTGGAACACGACGTCCAGTTGCGTCGGGAGCACCCAAGCGCATTTTGCGCCCGATTACTCCTTTTACGGGACCATCATCGACGCCAAGCGTAACGACATTTTTATTTTTAGAGTCAGAAGTAAAACCTTGAGGCGTGGTGAGCCATTCAAAAATTACACCCTCTTCTTCCGCATTTTTGACCTCTCTCTGAGACCCCGGCATATTATCACGATCTCTTCGGTACATGCACTTAACGGATTTTGCGCCTTGACGAATTGCTGTTCTTACGCAATCCATCGCTGTATCCCCTCCACCAATTACCACAACCCTCTTCCCTGCGGCATTCAAAGTACCATCTGTAAATGATGGAACATTATCTCCAAAGTTTACCTTATTTGAAGCGGTTAGGTAGTTTAGAGCATCAACAACACCGTCCAGACCATTACCTGGAATGTTTATTTCTCGGAATTTATACACACCGGTTGCTATGATTACTGCATTATGTTTTTTTCTCAGAGCAGAAAACGATAAATCCTCACCAATTTTGCAATTCATATTAAACTCAGCACCAGATTTCTCTAAGTTATCGATCCTGCGGGCAACAATATCTTTTTCTAATTTAAAGCTTGGTATTCCGTAAGTTAATAATCCCCCTGCTCGATCGTAAAGATCATAAATACAAACTTTAAAACCAGCGCCTCTCAGACGCTCTGCCGCAGCCAAACCGCCAGGACCCGCTCCAATTATGCCAACACTTAGATCAAGATCGACAGTTGGCTTAGTGGGCTCAACCCAGCCATTTTCCCATGCTAGATCCGTAATATATTTTTCTACCGCCCCAATAGTGACTGTGCCATGACCTGACTGTTCAATAACACAATTGCCCTCGCACAGACGATCTTGAGGACATATTCTTCCACAAATTTCTGGAAAAGTGTTAGTTTGTTGCGAGACCTCATAAGCTTCCCTTAATCTACCCGTAGCGGTTAAATGAAGCCAGTCTGGTATGTTGTTATGCAGAGGACAGTGAGATTGACAAAAAGGCACTCCACACTGGCTACATCTGCTTGACTGCTCCTCCGCTTTCTCTTTGGCAAATTCAGAATAAATCTCTTGAAAATCCTTTTTCCGCTCGCCAGCAATGCGCTTCGTGGGCATATCACGATCTAATTTCACAAATTTTAGCATTGGTTGAGTAGGCATTTTCTTATCCTTCACACTTAAGAAATGTGCGTATACATCAGTTCTAACAAAAATAAAAGTAAGAATTGTTGACTTAATTTTACATTATTTTTGACAGTGGTCAAAAAATCCCATCACTTAATTCGGATTTAGGTCCGGTCCGGATTTAAATTGCTCCTTTTTAATTTTTATTTCGCAAGTTAAAGTCATCGATATTACTTATTTGGACCAGCCAATGTTACTAACTCACCTTGCCTTGGTGGCAATCATCCAAGGTTTAACGGAATTTATTCCTATTTCCTCAAGTGCACACTTAATTTTATTGCACCATTTGAGCGAATTACCAGATCAAGGGCAACTGATAGATATTGCGGTACATTTTGGTACACTTTTAGCAGTAATTACGTATTTCTGGGATGACAGTAAGCATATTTGGTCTGGCCTTACCAAACTTCTGAAAGGCAAAGTTGTATCAAATGATAGTTTTGTAGCACTATGCCTGGTCGTTGCGACAGTCCCAGCTATGGTTTTCGGCCTTTTCATTAAGTTGCTTGGTTATGACATGCTTATGCGTGATAGTATTTTGTTAATCGGAATTACAATGATTGTTTTTGGAATTTTCCTTTGGTGGTCAGATAAGAAACCAAATCCAATTACTAATGAAACAGAAATATCGTGGTCTTTAAAACTTTCCCTAAAAATTGGTTTCTGGCAAGCTCTGGCATTAATCCCGGGCACATCAAGATCAGGGATAACTATCACGGCAGCAAGGATAATGGGTTATAGCCGTGAACATGCTGTTCGAGTGTCTATGCTAATGTCCATTCCAGTAATCATTGCAGCGACTGCTCTGTCCGCAGTAGAAAATCATTTAAACGGTAATGATTTTGACTTTAAAATTATAGTTACAGCTTTGATTTTTTCTTATTTAGCAGCATATCTGGCTATTGCAGTTATGCTGCGCTTTTTGAACTCTTTCGGGTTTTTACCGTACATTGTTTACAGAATTTTGCTTGGTGCTGGCCTTATTTTGTGGGCGATAACTTAGCACTTGCAAGTGACCTTTAAGAGGTCCAAATATAATTAAAACGAGATAGGAGACCAAAATGGCCAAAAACATTCTGCTTCTTAACGGACCAAACCTTAACATGCTGGGTAAAAGAGATCCGGTATTGTATGGAGACATCACTTTAAAAAAAGTTGAAGCAGCTTGTGAAGAGCTTGCAGAAAAACATGGAATGAAACTTAACTCTGAACAAACTAATTATGAGGGTAAGCTCGTAGAGTTAATACATGAAGCACGGGAGACTTCAGATGCAATAATCATAAACCCTGGTGCGTATTCACATACCTCTGTAGCGATTTTTGATGCACTGGAAATGTTCGAAGGACCCATCGTTGAAGTTCATATATCAAATATTCACAAAAGAGAAAGTTTTCGTCATTATTCGTATGTTTCGCAGCGCGCCGATAGTGTAATTGTCGGCTGTGGGGTACAGGGTTACGAGTTAGCCTTATTGCGCTTAGTTCGAATTTTTATAGAAAATTAGCACTTTATTAGCATGCTCGAAATACCATGCAACGTTTTTAAGACTACGGGTAATTTTCCGTTAAATAATAGTGATTTGTAACAATAGAATAAAAATATAGGTTAAAACCTCGATGATTTGGACGATTCCCAACATTTTAACCATGACACGATTATTAGCTGCGCCAGGCGTTGCTGTAATGTTTCTATACTTCGACAGGCCTTACGCAGATTGGTTTGCCTTACTCCTATTTTTAGTCGCCTCCATCACTGACTGGTTTGATGGTTATCTCGCTCGTATCTGGCGTCAAGAGACTAAATTTGGCGCTATGTTGGATCCAATTGCAGACAAAGCAATGGTCGTAATTGCTCTTATGGTAATTGTAGGGTATTCGAGCATGTCTCCTTGGCTCGTCCTGCCAGCAACATTTATCCTATTTAGAGAAGTTTTCATCTCTGGACTTAGAGAATTTGTTGGTAATAATTCAATAGACTTAAAAGTCACCATCTTAGCTAAATGGAAAACAACCTCACAAATGCTATCCATTGCTTTGCTATTTGCACAGGGTGTGGTGGAGCATTATGCGTTCAAATTCTCCTCAAGAAAAGACGGTAATAGTACTGCCATTTCACAGAGCTCCGAGACAGATCAAAGTACAAAACTAGACTTCGATTTTTTATATTGGTTAGAAAATTTTGGCCTAGTTATGCTATGGATAGCAGCCATTTTAACACTTATAACAGGTTTTGAATACTTCAAAAAAGCAATACCCACACTCAGAGAGGGCAAATGATAAAAGTTTTATATTTCGCTTGGGTTAGAGAACGCATAGGCATTTCTTATGAGATGGTAGAAACAGAATCTGAAACAATCATCGGACTTGTCGATGAATTAAGGCAGAGAGAGCCAAGATACGAAATCGCATTCGCAGATCTTTCCGCCTTAAAAGTGGCAGTTAATCAAGAACTCTGTGATTTTGATACAAAATTGAGCGGGGCTTCGGAAATAGCATTTTTTCCACCTATGACAGGAGGGTAAGGTGCTGGTATCTGTGCAATCCAATGATTTTGATATTGGTAAAGAATTAGAATTTTTAAATAATAGCGGTAGGAATAATGGCGCAATTGTATCTTTCCAAGGAGTTGTAAGGAACAATAGTACAAATTCACTACTTCACATGGATATTGAGCAATATCCTGGCATGACCCAAAACGCCATTTCTAACTATGTCGAGACAGCGATGGAGCGGTGGTCACTAAATGACGCATTAGTAATACACAGACATGGAAAACTTTTTCCCGGCGATCGGATAATGATGGTCGCCACTGCAGCTATGCATCGTCACGAAGCTTTCCAGTCAGCCGAATTTCTGATGGATTATCTTAAAAGTCGAGCACCTTTTTGGAAGAAAGAAGTTACAAAGGATGGCTATCATTGGGTTGAGCCCATAGTAGACGACGAAAAGGCTTTAGAGCGATGGTAGCATCCTACTAATTTATTTTTTTCTTTTTCGAGTTTTTTGTGAGTTCTCGCGCAAACTTTCTATTTCAACTCTAGCGATGTGCAAACCATCCATGGTTGCTTTCAACTCAGCTTGAGTTTGGGCCAGTTTATTTGTTAATTCTGCATCACTTTTTTTTAACTTGTCTACTATCAGTGCGTGCTCGGACTCAGCGTTAAGAAAAGCCTCTGCTATAACCTGGTCATTTGTCTGTTTTCTCTCAGATTTATAGTAAAGCTTTACTACTAAAACATGCGCCAACCATCCTAAAGAAAAAGTAATCAAGAGGACAATTGAGGTAAAAATTATTAAATCGATCTGGCTCATGGTTTGCCTACACTAATTATCAATTTAATCCTCAGAGGACACATTAGCATCCAATGATAGATCTATTTGTTTAAATTCTATTCTTCTATTTTGTTCTCGCCCTTGCTCCGTATCATTTGATGCAATCGGACGAGTTTCGCCATAACCTTTAGCTACAATATTTTTTGTTAAAATTCGCCGCCTCTGTAATTCAAACAACACAGCATTTGCCCTCGCCTGAGACAGGTTTAGGTTCATTTGCTCTCTTCCCTGACTATCAGTGTGCCCACCAATTTCCAAAATATTATCACCACAATTGAACAAAATTTTTGCTATATCATCAAGAATTTTTTGTCCTCTAAGATCCACTCTGTCTGAACTAGGTTCAAAATTGATTTTTCTTGACTGAAGTACATCGTTAATTTTATCTACACACTGCCTCGCAGTTAAACTATTATCGACAGGTATTGGCATTGCAACGTAATCAATTTCAATGGATAAACGCTGATTATAACCAATCTTATCACCGATGATTTTTGTGATTTTAGCTGAAGAAAATTGTTGGTGTGTTTTACCTTTGATTTCTATCAAATTTGGAGTAATCTCTAATATTCCATTCTTCAACTCACGAAGCCCCTCTAAACCTGCAATAATTCTAAAGCCCCAATCAACAGGAAGCGACTCCACATTATAAAGTGAAGTAGACGCTTGTTCTGAACCGAAGCGTGCTTTGGCAAAATTGGCTATAAGTTCTTTATCAAACCTCTCGCTTACAGGGCCCGTAATTTTCACAAGACCCTCCGGGCTTAAAGTAGCTACAACTTTGTTAGAAGGAAGATTATTATTTTCCTCGTTTGAAAGCTTTACTAAAGATAAAACAAACTCTGGTGGAAAAGTAGTTGATAAAGACTTTGTAAGTTCACTATATTCCTTTTTGGAGAACGAATGGTCAAGGATAATAGAAACATTGAGATTATCGAATATTATTTTAGCATTTACTAGCTGTGCTGAAACGGAAAAGGCTTTCTCTAATGCTTCAGTCCATTGGGGACTTGGCTCTCCAAGGCCAACTAAACATTCTTCCTGAGCCTTAGCATTAAGTTTTTTGGCCATTTTTATGATTTGACCCTTACTTTTTTCATCAGATACTACACAATTTGAATACTCCAATGATCCATTTTTAATCTCTACTTGAAAAGTAAAAGGGGAAATCAATTTACGAGGTTGTTGAAAAGATATTTCAACCGGGAAGCTGGGTGGAGCCCTTGATTTTATGTATTCTTTTAAGTTCCCATTATACCGATTGTCACTAGCTATACCTTCAACCAAAAGTTGGTTGCCGTCTGTCTCAATTTTCCCAATCTTAATCGTATCTAGTAAAGAAACAGCGTACATAGTAACTGCCTCCCAATTCACAGGAGGAGCCAGCTCTGTTTGATCAGCAATAATATCGTAATCATCACTGCGAGATAAACGCTTCTTTAGAATCTCTTCAAATTCAAAAGGACCAAACCCCGTTGGGAAAGTACCAATTATAAGTACTTTGTGCATCGATTTAAGTATTTTTAAATTCAGAACTTTTTGTTTTGTGTTAGTCCTATCTTCAACAAATATATTATCAATTAACCGTTTTGGAGCAACTATGGAGCGAGCAACCTCCATGGCACCTATTCTTTCAGAATCTGTTGGTGCATTACCATGAATGAATAGTTGCAACCCATCAGGATCAATTTTTGCCCAGGAGTATTCGGCTTTATCGAGAGCAGACTTAAGCTGATCTTTAGACATAGTTTCAATAAAAATAGCAAAAACCATGGCAGCCAATACTGAAACACAAGCAGCTAAACCAAAAATTAAATATTTAAATTTGATCGAGGAATTGAACATTTAGCCGACACGGTATCTTAAAACTATCGAGAATTAATTTAAGGAAGTTAAACCAGAATTGAAATACTTAAAAACACAACCACGATCAACCCTGTGTTCCTATTAGAACGAAAGTTGTTCAACAAATTTTGACTGTTTTGGATGTCTAGTTTGAGGACTTGCCAAACCATGTGAAAGTAAAAAAATACAGCACCTATAATTGCGATAAACATTTGAAAGCCGTTTATTGAAATAATGAATGATATGATCATTAAGCCCGCTGCTAAAGAAGCAAACAAAAATAACCAAATTTTAGTTCTATCTGCGAACAAAATTGCTGTTGATTTTACACCAAGCAGTGCGTCGTCTTCTTTATCTTGGTGCGCATAAATTGTATCATAGAATAAAGTCCAAGAAATTCCTGCGAAATAAAGTATAATACACGGCCAATTCAAAAAATTTGTGGAGGCGGCAAAGGCTAGTAGCACACCCCAGTTAAATGCAATTCCTAAAAAAAATTGTGGCCACCAGGTAAATCTTTTTGCAAAAGGATAAATAGCAACCGGTAATATTGCTATAAAGCCTAAGGCAATTGCGGTAGTGTTAAAGGTCAACAAAATAAATAAGGCAGAAAGAGCTTGAATTACCATCCAAAGAGCGGCGTTTCTCACACTTATTGAACCGCTAGGAATTGGCCTGCGTTTTGTGCGCTCAACTTTACCATCGATCTCACGGTCATTTATATCATTCCACGTACACCCCGACCCTCTCATTAAAACAGCTCCAACTGCACAGGCTATGAAAATCCATAAATCGTGCAAATTTGGAGTCCCATTGGTTAGCATCCCCATCAGCAGTCCCCACCAGCACGGCAACAATAAAAGCCATGTTCCAATCGGACGATCCATTCTTGATAACTTTAAAAATGGCTGCGACCAGTTTGGTGCATGCATGTCCACCCAATTGTTATTAACCGCATCAAATATTTGATCTTTCGCCTCTGGTAATGGCTCCAAATGGGGCATACACTATCATCCAATATGAATAAAATTAGACTCTTTGTAGATCACTCTTTAAGGGAAGCGCAATCCGTTCCTTTAAACAAGGATCAAGCTCATTATATTTTTTCTGTGATGCGCAAGCGTGTCGGTGACTCAATTTTAATTTTTGACGGAATTAATGGGGAATGGATAGCTTCTATTGAAGAGATCTCAAAGAAAAAGGGATTGTTGTTTTGTGTAAGGCAAACAAACCCCCAAATGCCACCTCCCGACCTATGGCTCTATTTTTCTCCCTTAAAGAAGGTCCGTACTGACTTTATAGTTGAAAAAGCAACTGAGCTCGGAGTTAGAAAGATAATACCAGTTCGAACGGAACATACAAACTCAGACCGAATAAGCATCGATAGACTGAGGGCACACGCAAGAGAGGCTGCAGAGCAATGTGGTGGAACATACGTTCCCAAAATAGTCGAATTACAAAAACTTAACGACGTACTTAATAATTTTCCAACAGATAGAAAAATCTTATTCTGTGATGAAGAATTAAAACAATCAGAGGTTAAATTAAAGAATCTTGAGAAAGGAAAATGGGCTATATTGGTCGGCCCAGAAGGTGGTTTTTCTGAAATAGAGAGAAATCATCTCAGAGGACTAAAATTTACTCAAAGTATAAGTCTTGGACCAAGGATTTTGAGGGCCGATACGGCAGTAGTTACTGCAATTTCTCTATGGCAAAACTACCTTGGCGATTGGTGATGAAAGAAAATACTTTAATAAACAGCCTACTAATCTGGCGGGAACCCCTTACTGCAATTGTCTTGGCTGCACTAGGCTTATACTGGATAATAAATTCACACGGGATACTGTACACGATTGGTTTTGGGTTTTTAATAACTGGAACAACTTTGGCGTATGCGGGCTATCAGCGCATACGATTCAAAAGAGCTGAGACAGGCGGAGGACTCATTGACTTCACAGAAGGGCAAATCAGCTACTTTGGACCAAAAACTGGTGCTATTTTTTCGATTGATGAGATAAATTGTCTTATTCTTGATCAGTCGAATTCTTATAGTAAGTGGATAGTAGAAATTACAGCAGGTAATAAAGTAGAAATACCAACAAATGTGAAAGGTAACGAAGTGTTATTCGATGTTTTTAATAATCTAAAAGGTTTTCAAACTGAAAAAATGTTAGAAGCGTTATCTTCTTCTGAAAGTATTAAGACTGTTCTTTGGCAAAAATAAGACTAAGGTGATTTTCACCAAACCAACGAGCTGAACCATTTAATTAACGTGTAAGTTTTGTAGAAAGTAATAAAGGCCTAACTATGTCGATTCCACAGTCCGGCGGTGGTCCTGTCGAACACTATGATCAATTAATACATTATCTATCTGACGGATGTAAGCCGAGGTCAGACTGGAAAGTAGGAACAGAGCACGAAAAATTTGGTTTCTGTAAAGACAACTTGAAGCCCATACCATATGAGGGTCCAAAGTCTGTAAAATCGATATTAATCGGTTTAAAAGATAAGTACGATTGGGAGCCAATTTTTGAAGCAGGTAACATCATAGGGCTAGTAAAGGATGGAGCAAACGTTTCATTGGAACCTGGAGGACAGCTAGAACTATCCGGAGCTCCTTTGGGAAGTATACATGAGACCTGCCATGAGGTGAACACACACTTGAGCCAAGTCAAGGACATTGCCGATAAGATCGGTATTGGCTTCATTGGACTAGGTGCAGCTCCCACATGGAAACATCATGAAATGCCACAAATGCCAAAAGGCAGATACCGACTTATGACAGATTACATGGATAAAGTCGGTACTATGGGCAAAGTAATGATGTATAGAACATGCACTGTTCAAGTTAATTTAGACTTTGAATCTGAAATCGATATGATTACTAAAATGAGGGTTGCGATTGCCCTGCAACCTGTAAGTACCGCACTGTTTGCCAATTCACCGTTTTTTGAGGGAAAACTTACTGATTGCAAAAGTTGGCGAAGCCGCGTTTGGAGAGATCTCGATGCCGCGCGCACTGGCACGATCCCATTTATTTTTGAGCCAACCTTTGGATTTGAAAGGTGGGTTAATTATGCCTTAGATGTTCCAATGTATTTTGTATACCGCGATGGAAAATATATAAATGCGTTGGGTCAATCGTTTCGAGATTTTCTGAAAGGAAAATTACCAGCGCTTCCCAACGAGTTGCCCACTTTGAATGACTGGGCCGATCATCTAACGACTATATTTCCGGAAGCGCGTTTAAAAACATTCATAGAAATGCGCGGGGCAGATGGAGGTCCATGGCGAAGTCTTTGTGCACTTCCTGCTTTTTGGGTTGGTTTGTGCTATAATCAATCATCTCTTGATGCGGCATACGATCTTGTAAAAACGTGGACACGAGAAACACGTGAAAAACTTAGGGTAGAGGCCGCTGATAAAGGGCTTAATGGCAAAGTTGGTAACATTAGAATTAGCGAACTGGCCAAAGAAGTAGTCGAAATTGCCAATGAAGGACTTAAAGCTCGCTCGATACCAAGCTATAACTCCAAATACATTGATGAAACTCATTTTCTTGATGAAATTAAGGAGGTAGTTGACAGTAAGCGTACTGCTGCTGACAAACTAATCGAGTTATACCACAACGATTGGTGCGGCGATATTTCTAAAGTTTTTGATCAACATAGTTACTAATAATACGTTTTCATCAACTAAAATAGACACGCATGTAGAAAAACAAAATAAACAAAATCAAAAATGCAAATATAGATCCTAGTGCAAATGGCTTAAAATTGGCTGACCACTTTCTTTGCAAGACTTGAGGTTGCGGATTTGACTGTTTAATTAACGCCTGCTCAACCAAGCTTGGTAATCTTGGTCCGAAACGAGCTAAAACTTTGAATGTAGTCTTAAGATCATTTATCACTGCCGCCGGACCCAAATTAGACTTTATGTAACCCTCTACAATTGGCCGTGCTACTTCCCAAATATTAATTTGAGGATTTAATGATCGAGCCACCCCTTCTACGACAACCATAGTTCGCTGTAATAGAATAAGTTCTGTGCGTGTTTCCATTCCAAAACGTTCAGTTACCTCAAATAAGTAACTCAGAAGCCTTCCCATGGATATATTGGATGCATCCATACCGAAAATTGGCTCCCCTACGGCTCGCAGAGCTCGAGCAAACTCATCAACATTTTGGTCTTGCGGCACGTATCCAGCCTCAAAATGTACTTCAGCAACTCGCTTATAATCTCGCTTTATAAAGCCAAACAAGATTTCCGCATAGACCCGCCTTGTATATTCGTCAATATGTCCCATTATACCAAAATCAAATGCGACAATATCTCCATTACTAGATACTTTAAGGTTCCCTTGATGCATATCGGCGTGAAAGAACCCATCTCGCAAAGCATGGCTTAAGAACATATGTAATACCCTATCACCAAGCTCACTAAGATTATGCCCGGCTGCCGTCAGTGCATCCGTATCTCCCATTGGAAGTCCATCCGCCCAATCCAAAGTCATCACTCGGCGACTTGACAAACTCCAATTTATAGACGGGACAGAAAATCCTTTATCATTTCTAATATTTGCCGAAAATTCAGATGCCGACGCACTCTCTAAGCGTAAATCCAGTTCTCCCTGAACAACACCATCAAAATGAGTGATTACATCTATTGGTTTCAAACGCCGTGACTTTGGCGAGACGAATTCGACCAATCTAGCAGCAAAATAAAAAGTGTCGATATCCCTTTGAAAAGCTCGCTCTATTTCAGGCCTCAAGACTTTTATAGCAACACTATGACCTGACTCTCGCAATTGCCCTCGATGGACCTGGGCAATAGATGCCGCTGCGACAGGCTCTGAAAAATGGCTAAATACATCATCTGCATCTAAACCAGTCTCTAACTTAAAACTTTGCTTTGCAACAGAAGTAGAAAATGGTGGCAGCCTATCTTGAAGAACACGCAGCTGTTCAGCGAGTTCTGGACCGACAACATCTGGTCGCGTAGATAGTATTTGACCAAATTTAATGTACGCAGGTCCCATCGCTGTTAAAGCTCTGGGAGCCGGCAGTAGTGATTTATCTCCCTTTCGACCCAAAAACTGAAATGGCCAAACAATGAACCTCGCAGCAAATTTTATAGTTTTTGGCGCATCCAAAGCGTTTAATATCACTGGCATGGCACCAGTACGCTCAAGAGTTGCACCAGTACGAATTAATCGCAGAATATTATGGGGCCCACGCATTTAAATTTTCCATCCAGAGTGCAAGCAGGCCACTCCCATCGTTAAGTTGCGGTATTTAGTATTCTCAAAACCAGCCTCATTAACAAGATTCAGAAATTTTTCCTGATTTGGAAAATTTCTGATGCTTTCAACTAGATATTGATAACTGCTTCGATCTCTTGCAATTATTTGCCCTAACCTGGGTATCACATTAAATGAGTACTTGTCATAACACCATTGGAGTAAATCGTTTGGAATATGAGAAAACTCAAGGACCATAATTCTGCCGCCCGGCTTTAAAACGCGATAAGCTTCAGCAAGAGCTTTTTTTGGATTAGTAACATTTCGTATCCCAAAGCTGATAGTATAAACATCAAAGGTCTGATCTTCAAAGGGAAGAGCCATAGCATCACCCACAACCCAGTCGAGTTGACCGGAAATGCCAGCCGTTGCTGCACGCTTTCTACCTTCTGCTAGCATTGGTTCTGTCAAATCTAAAACCGTGGCATGTGCATTTCTAGCACGCTTCAGAAACCGAAACGAAATATCACCCGTCCCACCTGCAACATCTAATAATAATTGGCCGCCTCTTGGCGCCAACCAGTCCATCATTGCATCCTTCCAAAACCTATGTATTCCAAGCGACATGAAATCATTCATCACATCATACTTAGATGCCACAGAACTAAAAACACCTTGGACTTTCTCAGCCTTATCCTTCTCTAGAATAGTTTCAAAGCCAAAGTGAGTTGTATTTTCTTTTTTATCTGACATTGCTCCAAGCCAAAAATAACTTTATATTACTTATAGATTAGTTATGGCGCGATACAATGCGCTCAAGCAATTATGAGACATAATTATGCCCGAATTACCAGAAGTCGAAACCGTTTTACGGGGTATTTCTCCATTTTTAGAAGGCAACGAAATTGAATACGCTCAGGTAAATAGGCCTGACCTAAGAAGACCTTTTCCACAAAATCTTGCGAAACGTTTAAAAAATCGCAAGATAAATTTTTTACACCGCCGATCAAAATATATACTCATGGATCTGTCTGAGGGAGAAACTTTACTCATACACTTAGGAATGTCAGGTCGAATTTTAATCTCTCAAGAGGTTCAAGGGGCTTTTCATCACAATAAGGCACAAAGCCAAAAACACGATCACTTTATTTTACATTTGAAAGACAGTCATCAGTTGACTTTTAATGATCCGCGACGATTTGGCGTGATAGATTTGCTTGAAACAGGATCATTAGAAACAAGTGCTACTTTAGCACACATAGGGCCCGAGCCATTAAGTAATAGTTTCAATGAAGCGTATTTTACGGACACTATAAAGTCTAAAAAAACAAATATAAAAGCCACCCTACTGGATCAGCGAATTGTTGCTGGCCTCGGTAACATATACGTTTGCGAAGCATTATTTCGAGCAGGGATTTCCCCAAAACATCAGGTTTATCGCTTATCACACAAAAAACTCAGTTCACTAGTACCTATAATCAAAGAGATTCTCATGGAGGCAATATCAGCAGGTGGTTCCTCGCTGAGAGATTTTCGCCATGCATCGGGGGATTTAGGATATTTTCAACATCGTTTCGATGTTTATGGCAGAGAAGGCCAAGAGTGTTGTAATACAGACTGCAAGACGAAAATAAGACGTATAATTCAGGCAGGTCGCTCAAGCTTTTATTGTAGTAATTGCCAAAGATAACTTGTGTCTTCTGAAAGAAATGATAAAAAAACAACTTAGAAATTCAATGAAAGACCTGAAAAATGGCTTATGAGACAATCATAGTTGACGTTGAAGATCATGTTTGTGTTATCAAACTTAACCGTCCTGAAGCGTTAAATGCACTTAACAACCAGCTTCTCAGAGAGCTTGCGGAAGCCCTAGAAGATTGTCAAAAAAATGATAAGGTAAGGTGCATAGTACTAACAGGATCTGAAAAAGCATTTGCTGCAGGTGCTGATATAAAAATGATGTGCGAGAAAAACTTTTCTGAAGTGTTCTTGGAAGATATGTTTACCAATGAGTCAGAACGAATTGGCAGAATCAGAAAACCAATAATTGCCGCAGTATCTGGTTATGCACTGGGGGGAGGGTGTGAATTAGCAATGATGTGCGATTTTATCATTTGCTCAGATACAGCTAAATTTGGCCAGCCTGAAATCAATTTGGGTGTATCTGCTGGGTTGGGAGGCACACAAAGATTAACGCGGTATGTTGGTAAATCCAAAGCGATGGAAATGAACCTAACAGGTCGATTGATGGAAGCAGATGAAGCCGAGAGATGTGGGTTAGTTAGCAGAGTTGTTCCAGTTAAGAAGTTGTTAGATGAAGCTTTATCTGCAGCACTTAAGATATCTGAAAAATCAATGTTAACAACAATGGCGGTTAAAGAAATGGTGAATAGATCTTATGAAACACCATTGTCCGAGGGACTACTTTTTGAACGCCGAGTTTTTCATGCATTGTTTTCGACCGAAGATCAAAAAGAAGGTATGGAAGCATTTAGTGAAAAACGTGATGCTCAGTTCCGAGATAGATAATAAAAATCAAATAATTTGTTACTGGATGTGTTGACTCGAATTAAAGAGACGCCTAAAGAACAATAAAATTTAGTAAAACAAGGGTTTGTAAATGGCTAATACGCCTCAATCAAAAAAGCGTGCTCGACAA
Source organism: uncultured Rhodobacterales bacterium (assembly GCA_963999845.1). GTDB lineage: Bacteria > Pseudomonadota > Alphaproteobacteria > Rhodobacterales > Rhodobacteraceae > Salinivivens. The sequence continues at coordinate 72,183 of CAXEVV010000004.1, forward strand.
AACGACCGCAAATTGGAAGTAAATAAAGCTAGGAGATCACGCATTCGAACGTTTTTGAAGCAAGTGGAAGAAGCTATTACTTCGGGCGATAAGACTGTGGCTGCTTCGGCGTTAAAGTCTGCTCAACCTGAGCTAATGCGAGGGGTTACTAAAGGCGTTTACAAGAAAAATACTGTTTCTAGAAAAATGTCACGGCTTTCTGCTAGAGTAAAAAGCATGGCTTGATAATAAAAAAAATTAGATTTTAAGGGGGACGCCATGGGCGTCCTTTTTGTTTTTAATGGGTACTTTTTACCATACTGAGAGATTCTCTGTATTTTTTTTTGAGTCAAGTCTTAAGTTGTGTTGAATGATTCAGGAAACACTTGTTAAGTTCAATTTAGCGAGTCGTTCGCCTGGGGGGTTCAGTTTATTATTTGGGGCATGCCACGCTCCGTCTAATGCTGGCCAATTTAAAATTTGTAACATCGCTGGTGAAATGTAAATTCACTTAGCTAGATCAGTGTACATCTTTAGCAGGTAGTAACGCCTTTAAACTGTTGGGCTGGAATATTACTGAAGTTTTGGGAATTAAAAGATGAACAAAGATTTATGGGGAAAAATTCAAGAAGAACTTCAGGAAACAATAGGCAAAAATAACTTTACCAACTGGATATCACCACTGGACTTCTCAGAAGTAGTCGATGGCGTAGCAGTTTTTTACGTTCCCACAACCTTTTTAGGTAATTATGTTTCACAAAATTTTAGTGAGGCAATTTTATTTAAACTTAATAGTATTGATAAAAGTATTAACCGAGTTTCATTTAAGGTTAATGCTGAAGGTGTAGTAAAAAAGTCTGTTCAGAAAAATGAAGTAAAAACCATTAAATCCGCAATTAAGCGTTCTGAAGTTATACCCGGCGCTCCTTTAGATCCAAGGTTCACTTTTGATAGTTTTATAGTCGGAAAACCTAATGAACTGGCTCATGCAGCTGCTAGACGAGTGGCAGATGGCACGGCTGTCACATTCAATCCTCTGTTTTTATATGGGGGCGTAGGGTTAGGTAAAACACATTTAATGCATGCTATAGCATGGGAATTATCAACGAAAAGACCTGATTTAAATGTGTTATATTTATCTGCTGAACAGTTTATGTACCGTTTCGTTCAGTCGTTAAGAGAACGAAAGATGATGGATTTTAAACAAATTTTTCGATCCGTTGATATATTAATGGTCGACGACGTTCAGTTTATTGCAGGGAAAGATAGCACTCAAGAAGAGTTCTTTCATACTTTCAACGCACTCGTAGATCAAGGAAAGCAAATTATTATTTCAGCGGATAGGGCCCCAGGTGAAATAAAAGGACTCGAGGAGCGAATTAAAAGTAGATTGCAGTGTGGGTTAGTTGTAGATTTACACCCAACTAATTACGAGCTGCGGCTAGGAATTTTGCAGTCAAAAGTTGAGTTATACAGTAAACAGTATCCAGATCTAAGCTTAGATCCTGAAGTTTTAGAATTTTTGGCACTTCGGATATCAACAAATGTTAGAGTTCTTGAAGGTGCTTTGACACGGTTATTTGCTTTTGCGTCTTTAGTTGGCCGCCATATAACTTTAGAAGTTACACAAGACTGTCTTGCGGATGTGCTTAGAGCCTCAGAAAGAAAAATTACAATTGAGGAAATTCAACGAAAGGTTTCTGACCATTACAATATTCGCCTCTCAGATATGATTGGACCAAAAAGATTACGGACTTATGCACGTCCCCGACAAATTGCTATGTATCTCGCAAAATACCTAACGAGTCGCAGCCTTCCTGAAATAGGCAGAAGATTTGGAGGCCGAGATCATACAACTGTAATGCATGGTGTTAAGCGAATAGAAGAATTGAAAAGCCAAGATGGCCAGGTCGCGGAAGATGTCGAAATCTTGCGCCGCGCACTCGAAGCGTAAGGCAGAATATCAAGTAAGAATAAATATTGCTATTTTAACCTAAACCTCAATTTACGTTAAATTATAGAAAACACTTGAGCACGTCTAAAAATGGTTTAACCTGATATTCCGATTAGTTCAGTATAGGAGCAAGGGGAATGAAATTAAGCATAGAGCGAAATACCCTTTTAAAAGCTGTATCTCACGCTCAATCAGTAGTCGAACGTCGCAATACAATTCCTATTCTTGCTAATGTACTGATTGAAGCAGAAGATGGTAAAGTTCAATTTCGGGCCACGGACCTCGATGTAGAGATAGTTGATCGGGTGCAGGCTAAAGTTGAGCGTACTGGCTCCACCACAGTTTCTGCTGTATTATTGCATGAAATTGCTCGTAAATTACCAGATGGGGCTTTAATCGAGCTAACAGCTGATACATCTACTGGCCGGTTAACAGTAGAAGCAGGACGATCGAATTTTTCTTTAGCGACGCTTCCTAAAGAAGATTTTCCGATTATGGCATCATCAGAGTATGCGGCAAACTTTTCTGCAAAGTCTGGCGATCTACGTCGGTTATTTGATAAATCTAGATTTGCTATTTCAACCGAGGAGACCCGATACTATTTAAATGGTGTTTATATGCATTCTGCTACTTTTGAAAGTTCAAAAGTACTGCGGTGCGTAGCTACTGACGGTCACAGACTAGCAAGAGTAGATACTGCAATACCGCAGGGAGCAGAAGACTTACCAGGGGTCATTATTCCTAGGAAAACTGTAGCAGAAATACGTAAATTCTTGGATGACGATGAAGTTGAAATAGCTGTATCAGTTTCAGAGACAAAGGTCCGCTTTGCGACACCCGACATTACCTTAACTTCTAAAGTAATTGAAGGAACATTTCCTGATTATACTCGCGTAATTCCTGCATCAAACGAAAAAAAATTGGAAGTTGATGCAGCCGAATTTGCAAAGGCTGTTGACAGAGTGTCTACTGTGTCATCAGAAAGATCTCGGGCCGTAAAACTGTGTTTAGAGGATGATCAACTTACATTGATTGTTAATTCTCCGGACAGTGGAGCGGCTGAAGAGCAAGTAGCAGTTGCCTATAACGATGAGCGTTTAGAAATAGGCTTCAACGCCAAATATTTACTAGAAATATCTAGTCAGATTGATAAGGAAAATGCTATATTCATGTTCAACTCATCTGGAGACCCTGTTTTAATAAGAGAGGGTAATGATCTATCAGCAGTTTACGTCGTAATGCCAATGCGAGTGTAATAAATTTATTTAGAAATAAGGTTTTGTCTTGCATATTAGTCAGCTGACATTATCACATTTTAGATCTCACAAATTTACACAAGTTTCAGTTGGCAATGGTCCAATAGCGTTATTTGGAAGCAATGGTGCAGGAAAAACAAATATACTTGAGGGTATTTCCTTGCTTTCACCTGGAAAGGGTCTGAGACGGGCTAACGCGGCCGACTTAAGCAAAAGTCCTGAGAATATTGGATGGAAATTGAATGCGGAAGTAGTATCCGGTACAAATTCTAATTTGATTGAAACCTCTTGGAAAGCCACCTCATCTCGAACAGTCAAAATTAATGATAAACTTGCTAGACAAAACGATTTGGCAAAATTAGTGAGGGTAGTCTGGTTATTACCGTCTATGGATCGCCTTTGGATAGAGGGCGCAGAGGGTAGACGTAAATTTCTTGACCGTCTTACTCTGAGTTTTTTTCCAAAACACGCGGATTGTGTATTAAATTATGAGAAAGCGATGCGAGAAAGAAACCGTCTGTTAAAAGAAAAAATGACTGATGGTGTGTGGTATAAGGCGCTCGAAAGCCAGATGGCTAAAAATGGCCTTTTAATTCAATTAAATCGTAAAGCTGCTTTGAAAAAAATTTGCGCATCGCAGAATAGCTCAACAACTATGTTTCCGGCGGCTGAGCTGTCATTATCACACACAGACAGTGATATGCCAACAGATGAAGGTGAATTTATACTGTCACTATCGGAAAGCCGCCATCTCGACATATTGGCAGGGCGTACACTTATTGGGCCCCACCGATCAGATATGGAAGCCATTTATATTCCTAAAGGAATTCCTGCAAAAGACAGCTCTACTGGCGAACAAAAAGCAATGCTCATATCTATAATATTGGCAAATGCTAGAGCCTTAAAATTAGAGCTTGGATATCCTCCGATAATGCTTCTAGATGAAGTATCGGCTCATCTAGACGCAGATAGACGGTCGGCTTTATATGCTGAAATAAATGCTCTTAAAGTCCAAGCGTGGATGACCGGCACTGATAAAAATCTTTTCTCTGAACTGGGCAAAGATGCCCAACATTTCAGCGTTAGCGAGACCTCAGGTGTTTCTGGTATTACAGAAAAAGATTTTTCCATTGATAGCACCAAAAGCTAGTCTTATAGACCTTGGAATGTCCATATCGATCAATGATCTAACGTTTTACGCTTTTGGTATTTTTGTTCTTTTTCTTACACCCGGGCCAGTCTGGATCGCAATCATTTCAAGGTCAATATCGAGAGGCTTTTATGGAGCAATACCATTAGCCGCCGGTGTTGCTCTTGGAGATTTAATATGGCCCTCTATTGCAATAGCAGGCAGTACTGCGTTGGTAGCTTCTTATACCAATTTGTTAATGTACCTAAAATATTTAGCAGTGATTATCTTCCTAGTAATGGGCATAAATTTGATTAAAAATCAAAATTTACAATTTCAGCCTCAAGAGCCAAAATTAACTAAAAGTGGCGATTGGTCTGGGTTTTATGCAGGGTTTTTGGTTATCTTAGGCAACCCCAAAGCTGCAATCTTTTACTTAGGAATATTACCAGGGTTTTTCAATCTTGTCGCTTTAACTCTGATCGACTGTATAGCAATTGCATTAATATCAGCATTGATACCATTTCTGGGAAATGTTGCCTTATCAGTTATGATCGAAAAATCTCAAAAAATATTAAGCTCTTCTGCGGCTATGAGAAAACTCAATATCCTATCTGGGTACTTACTGATTTTTGTCAGCTTACTCATATTGATAGAAGCCTTTAAATACAGTTTATAAAGTGGCCTGATATAATTTCACTCTCAGGCCACCGTGATTAATGGGTTCGCTTACGAAAGAAAACTTTATTTCAGTTGTCCTCGCAAGTGAGCGATCTGAGGTGATTAACCCAACTCGCCAACCAGAAAAGTAAGTACGAAGCACCGTGCCTAGCTTAGAATACAATGGGTAGAGCTCTTTTTTATCACCTATTCGCGCTCCATATGGAGGATTAAGAATTATCAGCCCACAGTCGTTTGATAAAGGAACCAAGTCACTAATCGATTGAGAAATAAAATTTGTTATATGACTTACATTTGCTGCATGCGCATTTTGCATTGAATTTTTTATTGCACCGTTATCACGATCATAACCAAAAAAAGTGGATTCCAGTTCTGGAACTATTTTATAGTCCTTAGTAAGCATTTTGAATAATTTTGAATCAAATGACTTTAACTTTTGAAAAGTGAAAACTCTTTTTCGTCCTGGCGCCATACCAACTGAAATCTCCGCAGCCTCAATTACAAACGTGCCTGATCCGCACATTGGATCCACCAATGGCTCTGAAGGATCAAAATTGCACATTTTCAAGAATGCTGCCGCCAATGTTTCACGCATTGGTGCTTTTCCAGTACAAAGTTTGTAACCTCTTTTATGTAAGCCTTCACCCGTGCTATCGATACTTATTTTTACTAAGTTTTTTTCAATTCTCACCTTAATGCAAATATCAGACTCTTTGGAAATCCTGTTACCCACCGTGTGAACTATAGCATTTTCAATTCTCTCTGCAGCAGCGCGTGCATGATATATTTTTGATTTGCGGGAAACCACTTCTACACGTACTGGATGCTGTGCTTTAAGATAGTCCTGCCAAGGGAATTTATGGGCCCTTTTGTCTAACTGAGCAAGATGAACGGCAGGAAATTCGCCCAACCTCACCAAAATACGAGTTGCTGTCCTTAAATAAACATTTGCGCGCCAAACTTGATACCAGTCACCACTAAATTCAACGCCACCAATGATCGGCACCAAATCTTGGAATTCTAGCTCCCGTAATTCCTCAGTGAGGACCTTCTCCAATCCTGGAATACAAACGGCAAATAAGACAAATTTACTTGTATCAGCTATAAATGATCTCCAGATATTGAATTAAAATTTCTTTTGAAAAATGCAAACTTATAAGATCACTTGATCATACGTTGGCATGTTGTACATACATATCAATGATCAGGTTAATAAAAATATTATTTTTTGCAATGCTAATAACCCCTACTTTGGCATTAAGCGATAAAGAGCAAGTACTTATATTTGCTGCAGCTAGCACAAAAAATGCTCTGGATGCTGTCATCAAAGACTATAGCACCCAAAAAGAAATAAAAATTTTACCCGTTTATGCAAGTTCAGCGACTTTAGCCAAACAAATTGAGTTGGGCGCTCCAGCTGATATTTTCCTTAGTGCTAACGTACCTTGGGTGGATCATCTTATTGAGAAAGGAATAATTCAGGCTACAAATACAAAACCTATTTTAAGAAATAAATTGGTTTTAATAACTAATGATCAAACACTTCCAAAAATAAAAGAAGTTAGATCTATTGATTTTTCTATTTTGCTTCGAAACGAAAGGGTAGCGATGGGTATGGTATCCTCTGTTCCTGCTGGAATTTACAGTAAACAAGCACTTGTCTATTTAAACCAATGGGATGCGATATCAAAACAGGTAGTTCAAGCAGATAATGTTCGGACTGCACTTCAATACCTTATCTCAGAAAGTGTAAATTTTGGAATTGTTTACGCCAGTGATGCATATTTATTTCCAGAATTAAAAGTTCTTGGTGTCTTTGATGATTTTACACATGATCCAATAATCTATCCTGCTTCACTTATAAACCCTAGCTCACTAGAGGCAGACCTTTTCTTTAAATATCTGGTGAGGCATGAAACACTTCAAGTTTTCGAGGAATATGGTTTTTTAACAGTATCAGGCAGCTAGATCACTCCTTCACTTTCAAGCATCGCCACTGTCTTATTGCTAGCCCCTGCGTAGTCATTAAGAAACTCATCAAATTTTTTCTTTACAATCTTATCAGTGTCATTTCCTTCTAAAAAAAGTCGAAGGTTCCTTGTAAGTTCTGAGGGGTCTTTAACAACTTTTAATAGGCCAGCTTTCTGCGCTTGGTACGCAGGGAACTTTATTGTCCAAATTTCAGGGCCGACTATAACATTTTTATGCAACTGCAATTGTTCAATTATATTATGTGCACCCGTATGCCAAAATCCACCTCCAGCTACTACCTGGCCACACATTTTTAGATAAAAATACATTTCACCAAAACTATCACCTAAAATTACATCGATATTATTCCAATCGTTTGACACGTTTGGTTGTAGATCATCTGAAAATCCCTGGCTCCGCCGAATTACAGACAGACCAGAATCTTCAATTTTCCGAAATAAATCATCAAATGCTTCTGGCGCCCTTGGCACAAATACATACATGGGTTTCAAGAGACCTTTTTCTTCACTAAATAGTTTAAGCGATTTCATGGAGTTTATGTAGATATCTGCTTCGCCAAATATAACTGATGAAAATCCAACAATTGGTCTTTTTTTTGGATTGACTAATGAGAGCGCAGACTCACCTGCCCGTGTATGGCTTTCAGGGATTGGCTGATCGAACCTAAATTCACCAACAGGAACAACATTTTGTTGACCCATTAAATTAAAGTTTACGGCGTGCTCACTAGATTTTGCCGCTACCCCCGAAACTAATTCTAATGGATGACCAAATAATTTTGTTATAAAACTTACGCGCCGCATTGCTTCCTTCGTTATCTGACTGTTAATCAAATAAATAGGAATCTTCCTTCGATAGCACGAAGCAATAAATATTGGCCACGTCTCAAGTTCACAAATTAAAACCAACTTAGGTTTACTTCTTGAGAAAAAATTTTGGAAGGCTGTGAAATATTCTAGAGGCAGATACCTTACAACAACTGAGCCAATCTCTATTTCATGAGAAAGTTTTTCATAGGCATAACTTCGCGCAACAGGAGTGAGGCAGGAAATTACTAACCTTTCTTTACGATTAAGTAACTGCTGAATAAATGGAAAGGCGCCACGGAACTCTCCAATAGACGCTGTATGGATTAAGATACAATCTGCAATCGACTGCCCAAAACCAAATCTTTCAGCAAAATTCTTGCGGTAACGAGGATCCTTCTTAGATCGTAATATGAAATATCCTATGATTATAGGAAAACATAAGAAAAGTAGCCCAGTGTAGATAATGTAGAAAACGAATAGTCGAAATTTCATAAGACCACTTTAATATTAGGAAGCTGTGGAACGCTATATCCTTTTTCTAATAACATACGTAAGTTATTAGTCTTACACCTAATCCATCAGATTAATCCTCATGGATTAGGTTACGCTCTTTAAAATATTCAACAATTGGTTAAATCGAACTGCATTCATTACCTTTACATTGAATGATAAGGACCCTGAAAACAATTTTTTATATTTTGTTAATCTGTAACTTCATTCCCTTGTAACTTGAACACGAGAGCTGCCAGCGCACCGCCTGCAAGTGGCACTAAAATATATAGCAGCATCCATGCGCCACCAGTACCACTCAATAATGCACCGAGAGATAGAGCTATACCCACGGCCGGATTAAATGCACCACCTGAAATGCCTCCACCAGCAAATGCTCCGCACATTACTGTGAAACCAATTGCCAGCCCATAGAATGAATTACCTTTTGTTCCTTGTGCCGTTGCAACATTCAAGACGGTAAGAGCAAGTGCAAAGGTAAATAAAAACTCAACTAATATTGCTGATAGTAAAGGCGTGCCAGGCGCCGGTGCTATTGGCACTGACCCACCAGCTATTATATTACCTATTAGAGCACCTAAAGTAGCGCCGATAATTTGAAAAATCATATATGGTAGGAGGTCTGAACCTGAAAGAGCACCTCTCAAAAAAGCGGCAAGAGATACTGCTGGATTATAATGCCCCCCTGAAATATGCCCTCCCATGAAAACCATAACTGCAAGCATCCCACCTATCGCCAGAGGAGCCATTGTTTGACCAGTAATGACGCATAGAGTGATTGTAAGTACTAGAAAAAAAGCTCCTATAGCTTCTGTAATATATTTGCCCAATTTAGTGCTCCGTTAATGGTTGTCGTTCGATCGGCCGTAACGCGTTCTTACATATTTTTCAAGACTAAAACAATTTATCTAATGCATCTATCTATTTTTAAAAACCTAAAATGAGAAACATAAAACATAAAAATTTTATTAGTTTTATCATTTTTAGTGCAATCAAAAGATGACCGCGTGGCAGCATTGAAGTGATTATTCAGGTTGGTTTTTATACTTAGTTTGCGAGCTAAGTAAGAAAAAACCTGATCCAACGATAATTATAGAACCTAAGATCAACAAGGTAGTTATCGTCTCCCCAAATAATAACACGCCAGCGCCAACACCAAATAATATACGAGTATATCTAAAAGGTGTAACAAATGAGACCTCACCCTTTCGCATTGCTTTCATTAGAGCAATGTAAGAAAAACAACCGACTAGAATTAAGAGTAAAATATAAGTCAACGTCCACACACTTAATGATACGTATGCTGAACCAGACCAAACAGAAAATAAAATTCCTGCTAATATGACTGCTATGAAACCATACAAACCTAAGTGATAATCGGACAATCTTGGCGAAGCAGCCCTACTTCCTAAATCTCTTCCCACAAAACCAAGCATTCCTAATACAGCAAATAAGACATAAGGAGAAAACCCATCACCGGTAGGCTTTAGAATTAAAATCACACCAAATAATCCAAAAATAATTGCTATCCACCTAAAGGCACCCACGCGTTCTCTAAAAATGAAAGCCGCGCCTGCAACAACTAAGATCGGTGTCGCCTGAAGTACTAATGTTACCAAAGATATTGGCAGTAGAATCAAGGAAAGCGAATAGAACAAACGACCTATTAGTTCAAAAAGCATTCTTATTATCATCGGACGCGAAAGTACTTCTTTTATAAATAACCGCTGTTTTTGCGCTTTACAAAAAAGTGTAAAAATTAACGCACCTCCAAAACCAAAAAAAAACAAAAGTTGACCAAAGGGTATGGTTAAGGAGATTAGTCTGATTAAACTATCCTCAATGGCAAAACCTAGCATTGCTAAAATCATCCAGCAGCATCCCGCTAAATTGTCACTAGTTTTGGATGGGTTCGTAGTAATCAATTTATAAGTTCAATCTCAAAAAAAATATCGGAAACATTCATCAATGAGCAGAGTATTTAAACTTAATTTTTTACTAAGGCCATGGTTGCGCTAATCATGCGCCTTCTTCCACGACAATTTCTGAAAATGATTTAAAAAATTTTGCAGCTAATTTCTTTGCTGTACCTTGAATTAGACGACTGCCTAATTGGGCTAATTTACCCCCAA
>CAXEVV010000005.1:0-76735 GCA_963999845.1 uncultured Rhodobacterales bacterium
ATAGTAAGGATATGGTGGCGGAGACGAAGGGATTCGAACCCTCGAGACGATTCCTCGCCTACTCCCTTAGCAGGGGAGCGCCTTCGACCACTCGGCCACATCTCCGAGAATGTGTCTAAGCGGTTGAACTATTGTTGACAAGAGCAAATTGAATTTTGCGAAAAGGTGCCGATATTTTATATATATCCCAGCATTTTAATTAATTCAGTTGGAATAAAAGTTTTGAAATTAACTGAAAAAGCTAGGCATTAAATAGAAAATGCATCACGTCGCCGTCCTTCACGACGTACGCTTTACCTTCTACACGCATTTTTCCTGCGTCTTTGGCGCCAGCCTCACCCTCAAATTTGATATAATCGTTATATGAGATGGTTTCAGCGCGAATGAACCCTCTTTCGAAATCACCATGGATGACGCCTGCTGCTGCAGGTGCTTTTGTGTCCTTATTGATGGTCCATGCTCTAGCTTCCTTAGGACCTGCAGTAAAATACGTTTCGAGATTAAGAAGCTCATAACCTGCTCTAATGAGTCGGTCCAAACCAGCTTCCGTTAGGTTCATCTCCTCTAGAAACATCAAAGCTTCATCGGCCTCCAATTGGCTAATTTCTTCTTCAATTTGAGCACTTATAATTACCACGCCGGCATCTTGTGAGGCGGCCATACTTACAACTTTATCCGAATGGCTATTTCCAGTTGCCGCAGAATTTTCCTCAACATTACATACAAATAATATTGGCTTCGCAGTGAGTAGCTGCAGCATTTGCCAAGCCTTTTGATCCTCTTCTGCTATTTCAACAGATCTTGCTGGAAGACCCTCCTCTAACTTTTTTAGCGCAGAATTTAGGAGATTTTCTTGCTGTACAGCTTCCTTATCTCCGCCCCTGACTTTGCGGCTAAGGTTTTGTAAACGCTTTTCGATACTCTCTATATCGGCTAACATCAATTCAGTTTCGATGGTCTCAGCGTCAGCTAGAGGATCCACTCTGCCTTCAACATGAGTCACGTCGGGGTCTTCAAAGCAACGCAGTACGTGGGCGACTGCATCTACTTCTCTGATGTTTGCTAAAAACTGATTTCCGAGGCCCTCACCTTTTGAAGCCCCTTTGACTAAACCTGCAATATCTACAAACGTCATTCTTGCGGGAATAACATTTTGGGAACTGGCAATTTTTGCCAGATTGTCTAGCCGCCCATCGGGAACCGAGACCTCACCAACGTTTGGCTCAATTGTACAAAAAGGAAAATTTGCTGCTTGCGCAGCTGCTGTTTTTGTTAATGCATTGAATAATGTTGACTTACCAACATTTGGTAAACCGACTATGCCCATTTTAAAGCCCATAAGCTACGACCTTGACTATGATTTGGTCTAGCTTTTAAGCTGAGAGCTTTAGAGTTGCAATAAACTATTAGGACTATCTCTTGCCCAACAAGAAATTTTGGTTCAAAAGACTGAAATATAGGATGGGCGGAAGGATACCGAATGACCCGTATTGATAATAAATTTGCTCAACTTAAAGCAGATTCCAAAAAAGCCTTTGTTTCTTACATAATGGCAGGTGACCCAAACTTAGAGCTGTCTTACGAATTGATGGAACGTTTACCTGCCTCAGGTGTTGATATCATTGAACTAGGACTTCCTTTTACGGACCCAATGGCAGACGGCTCTACGATTCAATTAGCCGGACAAAGAGCCTTAAAAAACGGAATGACGCTTCAAAAAACATTGGATATGGCAAAAAAGTTTAGAAAAAAAGACGATGTCACGCCGATCGTTCTCATGGGTTATTACAACCCAATTTTTAGTTATGGCGTAGAGAAATTTCTTATAAATGCAAAATCGTCAGGTATCGACGGTTTAATAGTGGTCGATCTTCCGCCGGAGGAAGATGATGAACTTTGCATCCCTGCACAAGCGGCGGGCATAAATTTTATTAGACTAGCAACTCCTACCACAGACAACAAAAGACTACCCACAGTTTTACAAAACACATCAGGTTTTGTTTATTATGTTTCAATAACTGGAATTACGGGTGCTGCATCGGCAAAAGCAAATAATGTTGGACCAGAAGTAGCACGAATTAAATCGAAAACCGATTTACCAGTGGTCGTGGGATTCGGTATTAAAACCCCTGATAATGCCCGTGAAATTGCCTCAATTGCAGATGGTGCAGTTGTAGGATCCGCAATTGTTGAGAAGTTTGCTGACGGAACCTCCATTGGTGAAATTTGTTCGTTTGTTAAAAGCTTGGCAGATGGAGCTCACGACAACAGCGTTTAGTTACTATTTGTTAAATACAGACTTATTATAATTGTAATAACATCAAACCGGGTTCTTTATGCCAGTAATAACAAACATTTCAGACCTTGAGCGTATTTATAAAAAGCGCGTTCCAAAAATGTTTCATGACTACGCGGTGTCTGGAAGTTGGGACGAGCAAACTCTTGAAGATAATTCATCTGATTTTAAAAAAATCCGCCTACGCCAACGCATAGCGGTGGATATGACAGATCGGAAAACCAATTCCGAAATGATTGAACAGCCGGTAGAAATTCCAGTGGCTTTGGCACCGGTTGGACTTACTGGGATGCAAAGAGCAGACGGTGAAATTAAAGCAGCCAAAGCGGCTGAAAAATTTGGCGTGCCTTTTACTTTATCTACAATGTCAATCTGCTCTATTGAAGATGTAGCACAAAATACTGACAAACCATTTTGGTTTCAATTGTACACAATGAAAGATACTGGGTTCGTAAATAGTCTAATTGATAGAGCAAAAGCAGCTAAATGCTCAGCACTTGTGATTACGCTTGACCTACAAATATTGGGGCAAAGGCACAAAGACCTCAAGAATGGTTTATCCGCTCCCCCTAAACCAACACTTAGAAATATTTTTGATTTATCAACTAAATGGGGTTGGGGCCTTGAGATGTTACAAACCAGACGTAGGTCGTTTGGTAATATAATAGGGCATGTCTCTGGGGTAAGTGATACCTCGAGCTTGTCAGAATGGACCCATACTCAGTTCGACCCAGCCTTAGACTGGGACAAAATTTCAAAGATCAAAGAATATTGGGGTGGCAAAGTAATTCTAAAGGGCATTCTAGACTCGGAGGATGCTAAAATGGCTCTTCAAGTAGGAGCTGATGCACTCATTGTTTCCAATCATGGCGGTCGACAATTAGATGGTGCCATAAGCTCCATAGAGGCATTACCTTCTATCCTAGAAGCAGTAGGAGATAAGATCGAAATTCACTTGGATGGAGGAATAAGGTCTGGTCAAGACATTTTAAAAGCGATTGCGATGGGGGCTAAGGGAACTTACATCGGACGTCCATATGTTTACGGTTTGGGAGCCTATGGCGAAAAAGGGGTCACATTAGCTTTAGAAATAATTCGCAATGAGTTGGACATTTCTATGGCATTATGTGGATATAAAAATATTAGAGATGTGGATAGGTCCACAATTTTATTACCAAAAGATTTTGGAAAGCGCTGGGCATAGACTAGAGCATTAATAGCTTCAACTTTCGACTTTCAATCCATTTTCTTTTGATATAAGGACTTTTTCAGTGGGCTACAGCCTTGGAGGAGCCCAAATTTCAGGAGAATAGAAATGGCAAAAGAAATCCCAGATTTAGTTGCCGTTGCGCGGACGGGGACAGGCAAGGGCGCCGCTCGTCAAGCTCGTCGCAACGGAATGGTACCAGGAGTAGTTTATGGTGGAGGTGTGGATCCTCTGCCTATTGAAGTTCCCTTCAATGAACTGCTGAAACGCTTGAAAGCTGGACGTTTCAAGTCCACACTTTATAATTTAAAAGTTGATGGTCAAGATGATGTGAGGGTCATTTGCAGAGATGTTCAACGTGATGTAGTAAAAGATCTCCCTACTCACTTGGACTTTATGAGGCTTCGCAGGACCACAAAAATTAACTTATTTATAACAGTCGAGTTTATCAACGAAGGAGGCGCACCAGGTCTGAAACGAGGGGGTGTTTTAACCGTTGTGCGACCAGAGGTTGAGCTCGTCGTTACCGCTGCAGAAATACCAGAAAAAATTACGGTAGATCTTGATGGACTTGATATCGGCGATGTTATTTCCATTTCATCAGTAACATTACCAGATGGTGCGAAACCTACAATTGACCGTGACTTTGTGATTGCAAACATATCTGCGCCTTCTAGCTTAAGGTCATCAGGAAGTGATGATGATGAAGACGCTCCAGAAGAAGAGACGTCGACTGACACAGAAGAAACAGCAACAGAAGAATAATTAACAACAGTATGTTTTTTATAAGGGCGGTACTGGGTATCGCCCTTTTTCTTTGCAAACCTTCCGTCTATGCTAATGGAAATTAGTTATTTGCAGGGTTGCACCATGAAGCTATTTGTTGGGCTGGGAAATCCAGGCGAAAATTATTCTAAAAATCGCCATAATATTGGTTTCATGATAGTTGATGCGATCGTAAACCATTACGGAGGATCAGCTTGGAAAAAAAAATTTCAAGGTGTGGTAAGCGAAGTCACATTAGAAAAAGAAAAAATCATTTTTTTAAAACCATCGACATTTATGAACCTATCCGGTCAATCAGTAAGTGAAGCCTCTAGATTTTATAAAATTCAACCCTCTGAGATATGTGTTTTCCATGACGAGCTGGACTTACCCTTTTTAAAGCTAAAAACAAAAATTGGCGGTGGGCATGCTGGGCATAACGGTCTGCGTTCAATTCAGCAGCACTTAGGCCCTGATTATTTCAGAGTACGCGTGGGAATTGGGCATCCAGGAGAAAAGTCCCAGGTTGCTTCTTACGTCTTAAACAATTTTCCTAAAAACAATGAAACTGATTTAAGTATTTTGCTGCAAAGCATCTCAGAAGGTTTTCCTGAGCTGATCAAAGGAAAGCAAGAAAACTTTTTGAACATCATAAATAGAAATAGACATTCAACAAAAAAATTATCAGATACCAAAAAAGTGGCGACAAACCATTCTTCTGGAAATCCCGTTTCGGATAAAAATGATGATAAAAAGAAAAGCGCTCTAGAGCGTTTGATTGAAAAATTCCGGTGAACTCAAAACCTGAATTAGGCATATTCTGAATACTACCTGGATTATCTAAAAGTACAGTCTAGTTTCAATGAGACAAATAAATAAAAGGCAAATAAATGAATAATGACTATGATATGGTGGAAAGTCTAAATGTCTTAGACGAAGAATTGCTTCCTTGTTCGCAGGACCCTTTAACCGGTTTTTTCCGAGATGCCCATTGCAACACATGCAAGGCAGACTTTGGCAGCCATACGGTTTGCGCGATAATGACAGAAGAGTTTTTAGCTTTTTCAAAATATGTGGGAAATGATCTTTCAACGCCTAATCCTGGATTTCAGTTTATGGGGCTTAAGCCGGGAGATCAGTGGTGTCTTTGTGCAAGTCGCTTCTTACAGGCATATGACGAAGGTTGCGCTCCAAAAGTCAATTTAAGCTCAACACACAAAAAGGCTTTAGACATCATCCCTTTAGAAACATTAAAGAAATGCCAAGATAGTTAGGTCTTAATTACCAAACCCCAGCAAAAATTAATTAAATAGAAAGTCACCGACATTTATTGATCTGTAAATAGCTGCTAGTTTTTCTACCGCATCTTTTGGCGGGAGTTCTTCTGAGTGACCGCTTTTTCTACTTGTTAGCTCCACCACTCCATTCTTCAGACCCCGTGGTCCAACCGTAAGGCGCCAAGGCAAACCTATTAGATCCATCGTAGCAAATTTTCCACCTGCTCTTTCATTTCGATCGTCGTAAAGAGGTTCCAAACCTAATGCACTAAGTGATCTATAAAGTGCCTCGCACGCATCATCCGCCTCCGGGTCACCCTGCTTTAAATTTACAATGCCGCAATGGAAAGGAGTAACCCCCTCCGGCCAAATGATCCCGTTATCGTCATGTGAGGCCTCAATTATAGCACCGATTAATCTCGATACACCAATTCCATGAGATCCCATATGTACAGGCATTTTATTTCCTGCGTCGTCCGTAACATAAGCTCCCATTGCTTCTGAATATTTCGTTCCAAAATAAAAAATCTGGCCAACTTCAATACCACGCGCACTTTTTTGCCTCTCCTTTGGAACCTTGGCAAATAAATTTGGATCATGTGTTTCATCAGTTCGAGCGTATAGCGATGTAAATTCATCCAGAACAGCCTGACATGCAGATTTATCAGCGTAGTCGATATCACGGTCGCCAAAAGTCAAATCTGTTACCCTGGTGTCATAGAATACCTCTGACTCTCCTGTTTCAGCAAGTACAAGGAACTCATGCGTGTTGTCACCACCAATTGGACCACTATCAGCCCTCATGGGGATAGCTTGTAATCCCATGCGCTCATAAGTCTTTAAGTAGCTAACGAGATGTCTATTATATGAATGTAATGCATCCTCTTTTGTTAAATCAAAATTATAACCATCCTTCATGTAAAACTCTCTGCCTCGCATAATTCCAAAACGAGGCCGAATTTCATCACGAAATTTCCATTGAATTTGGTATAATGTGAGGGGTAGATCTTTATAACTTGAGACATGCGATCTAAATATATCAGTCACCATTTCTTCTGCGGTTGGAGTGTATAATAAATCACGATCTTGCCTATCTTTTATCCTTAACATTTCCTGACCATAATCGTCATATCGACCACTCTCACGCCACAAATCTGCAGATTGTATAATTGGCATTTGTATTGGTATGTGATTAGCCTTGATCTGCTCTTCATGAACAATATTTTCAAGTTTACGCAGAACCTTAAACCCAAGTGGCAACCATGAATAAATACCAGCCGCTTGCTGCTTAATCATTCCGGCTCGCAACATTAACCTGTGAGAAACCACTTGTGCTTCTGCTGGGGTCTCTTTTAAAACTGGTAGAAAATAACGAGAAAGCTTCATTAAACAAAACCTTTGTGGATAGATGTAAGAGCAATAAGTAAGGTTTAACGAGTGTGTAAGACACAAACAAGAGCTGCACGATAAAAATACAACTTGAATCAAATGCTTGTATGCGCGAATTATATAATAAGTATCTAGGAGGAAATTATGGCTCTGCCGGTTAAAGATCAGATCAAATACTGGACAGTTGCTGCAGCATTATTGCTTATATTTTTATGGCTTTTGGGGGATATTTTACTCCCATTTGTTTTAGGAGCCGCTCTTGCATACTTACTTGATCCAATTGTTGATAGACTGGAACGCTTAGGAACCGGCAGGATTCTTGGGACTACACTGGTATTAGCAGCAGCATTTCTTGTCATCTTTTTTATATTCATTCTTCTTATACCACTGGCATTTGATCAAATGAGACTCTTTGCTACAGCTGCACCAGATCTTCTTATCATGGTACAAAAGCTTGTAGTTAATCAATTAGCATCCATATCTCCAGGATCTGAGGCGTTAAATTCCACCTTGTCAAATTTCTCAACAATAGCTCAGGAAAAATTAGGACTAATATTTGGAAGTTTAATGGCTTCCGCTATTTCAATTATAGATATCATAATGCTGATGATAATTACCCCAGTCGTGGCCGTTTATCTTTTAGTAGATTGGGATCGCATCTTATTAAAGATTAATGATCTACTTCCCCTCGATCACGCTCCAGTTGTTCGAAGTTTAGCAGCAGAGATAGACAGCACTTTGTCCGCATTCGTCCGAGGCATGATTACAGTTTGCCTGATACTTGGCGTTTACTATGCAACCGCCCTGACAATCATCGGGTTAGAATTTGGGCTTATAATTGGGTTGATAGCAGGTTTGGTGAGCTTCATTCCTTTTGTCGGTGCTTTGTTAGGCGGCATTTTAGCGATCGGACTAGCACTATTGCAATTCTGGGGAGAATTTCAAACAGTGGCTTTAGTTATTGGGATATTTATTGTTGGTCAAATATTTGAAGGTAATATTTTAACCCCAAAATTAGTGGGTAATTCAGTAGGGTTACATCCGGTGTGGTTAATACTCGCTCTTTCCCTGTTTGGTGCCTTTTTTGGTTTTATTGGTTTGCTATTGGCGGTACCGTTAGCAGCAAGCACTGGCGTAATTTTGCGCTTTTTAGTAAAGAACTATAAAGTGAGTAGGCTCTATTTGGGCAACAATGGCAACAAACCGGATGACTAAGCAGTTAGCATTTGATTTACCCTCACGCCCGGCACTAGGGAAAAGTGACTTTTTCATTTCTGACTGCAATTCGATGGCTGTAAAATTAATGGAAGACTGGGAAAATTGGCCTAACCGACAACATATTTTATCTGGACCAGCCGGTTCTGGCAAAACTCATTTAGCACTTGTGTGGGCGAGGTCCATGTCTGCGAATGTTATAAATATTTCCGACGTTGTTAATATCGATCTTCAAAAGGCACCCTCAGCATCTTTTGTAATAGAAAATATGGACGAGCAACCAGAAAACGTAGAATTAGAAAATAGGCTTTTTCATTTATTCAACATGCTGCTCGCGAACGGTTGTTACTTACTTCTTACAGGCAAGAAAGATCCAATATATTGGAAAATAGATCTACCAGACCTTCGTTCACGAGTTTTGGGAATGAGAAATGCACGATTACTTCCACCTGACGATAACTTATTTTTAGCCTTGATCGCCAAACTTTTTGCGGACCGGCAAATTTTCCCAAAACCAGAAGTCCTACAGTACATTACCCGTCATAGTGAAAGAAGTTTTAGCACAGCAAGTCATTTGGTAGACTTTTTAGATAAAGTAGCTCTCAGTGAAGGGAAGAAAATCAGCCTTAAATTTACTGCATCAAATCTATGTAAGTTTAATGATTTGTAACCACTAATTGATTGTTGACCCAACAATAATTGAATGCGAGACAGGTGTTGTTAAAAATGTGCAAAGGTAACTATAATAAATGCAAGACCTTGCCGTAACCCCCCCTCTTTTCAAGGAGACAGTCTTCGATGATCCATCTATTCGAGATCTATCGAAGGTAGGCGTAATCGATATTGGCTCCAATTCAGTACGCTTAGTCGTATTTGATGGCGCCGCCCGATCACCGGCATATTTCTTCAATGAAAAAATAATGTGTGGGCTTGGTGTAGGCCTATCTCTGAACGGCAAACTAAATCCATCTGGACGTGTAAGAGCAATAGACGCGATAGCACGCTTTAAACACTTGGCATTATCCATGGGAATTCAAGAACTTACGGCCATAGCCACTGCAGCGGTTAGAACGGCTTCAGACGGACAAGATTTCTGTAAAGAAGTTTTGGAAAAAACTGGGCAGTTTATTGCCGTGATTTCTGGCGAAGAGGAGGCCAAATTATCTGCTCAAGGCGTACTCACAGGTTGGCCAGGAGCATATGGATTAGTATGCGACCTGGGAGGGACATCACTAGAGCTGGCAGAGATCAGTAACGGCCAAGTCGGAAAATGTGCAAGCTCTGAGCTAGGTCCTTTAAAATTAATGGATATCAGCAAAAAAAAGGAACGTCTTGAATTTATAAAGTCCGAGTTATCCGATTTAGCTAAATCCTTTAGTCCTAGAAATAACCGATTATTCTTAGTTGGCGGATCATGGCGCGCACTCGCTCGCATAGATATGGAGCGATGCGACCACCCATTGAGAGTTTTGCACGAGTATCGAATGGAAAAAAAAACCATCAAGGACTTGAAACACTTTATTAAGGATCAAGGCCTGGAAAATGTGGCAAAACAATGTTCAATTTCGGGGAACAGAATAATGTTTATTCCATACGCGATCGAAGTGCTTGAAAAACTATCTAATATTTTTAGATCCAAGGATATCGCCATATCAAGCTATGGAATCAGAGAAGGTATGTTGTATGAAAAAATGCCACAGATGCTACGAGACAGAGATCCTTTGATTGAAGCCTGCCGATTTGCTGAAGCAAAAGACGCACGAGTGCCAGGAGCCGGAAAAGCACTTTTTAATTTCGTGAAACCGCTTTTTTCAAATGCTAAAGACAGTGAAACTCGATTAATACAGGCGGCTTGTTTATTACATGATGTGTCTTGGCGCGCTCACCCTGATTATAGGCACGAAGCCTGCTTTGATTATATAACGAGGGCTAATCTAGGTGGGTTGAAACACTCTGAGCGTGTTTTTTTGGGACTTTCTCTTTTGTTTCGCTATAAAAATAGTCATTCTCGCACTTCTTTTGATCCATTACTACGCCTGCTTAGTGCGCAGAAAATTAAAGATGCCGAAATACTAGGTAAAGCTATGCGTTTGGGTGCAAACCTTTGGGTAGCTTCAACAAAGACTGAAACTTATTTGAAGTACTCCAAAAAGAAAAATAAATTATCACTTAAAATAAGTGAACTGGATAAAAAGCGGTTAGGCGAGGTTTCGCTTGTTAGACTAGAGTCACTAGCTAAATCACTTAGAGCAGTATCAGAAGTTTCTGACATTTAATTACAAATTTTCGACAAGCTGTTCGTAGGCATTATTTATTTGGCTTAACTTGGTTTGAGCTAATTTGATAGCTTCTTCTGGCATACCCCTCGCAATAAGCTTATCGGGATGGCATTCAAGGACTTTGTCTTTGTATGCTCTTTTGATTTCTTTAATGTTCGAGTAGGGTTCAACACCTAGAATTTCGTGAGCGTCCATTTCTACTTCTACAAATCGCGCTTTTAATTTTAAAAAATCTCTGCCAGAAAAGCCAAATATTTCATTCACATTTTGTAAAAATTCATCCTCTTTCGGATGATACTCGCCATCAGCAAGTGAGATATGAAATAAGCTCTCCATAAGATCTAATAAAGTTTGGTGCCGCTCCCCAAACATCTTTCTAATTCTACGAGCATACACATCGTAACCAGCAACATCTTGCCTAGCCAAATCGAATACTTTTCCAGCTGCAGCCACCTCAGATTCAGGAATATGGAAAATCCTTCTAAATACTTTTACCTCTTCCTTTTTCACACTGCCGTCCGACTTAGCCATTTTTGCACCCAGAGCAATTACAGCAATTGTGAAAGCAACTGATTTTTCTGGTGGAGTTCTTAATTTTGAAAAAATCTTCGCTAATGGTTCACCCTTAGCGAGCATCGAAATAGCGGTAGTTATTTTTGCCCAAATAGACATTTGTAAGTTATTTCTTTAATCAGTTTGTAAAAATTTTTGCATTAACGTTAAGTCGAGCCAAGTACCAAATTTATATCCAACTCTGGGGAGTTCAGCCACAACTTTGAACCCAAGAGATTCATGGAATTTAACCGCTTTGTTATTTAAACTGCTAACTCCAGCAAAAATTGATTGAAAATCTTTTGTTTTCGCGTCGTCTAATATCTTGCTCATAAGTGCTCTACCTAAACCCAATCTCTGCTTATTGTCAGAAATAACAATAGTGTGTTCTAGGGTTTTTTCATAACCAACGCCATTTCTAAATTGAAAATATGTGGCAAATCCTATTACTTCGCCTTGGCACTCACTTACAAAAAAACCAAATCTTTTTTTAGTACTTTCCAGAATTTTTTCTATAATTTCGGTTTCAGTTTTAATTCTACTATTGAAGGTGTTGAAGGTATTGCTGATATTGTTATTCCAAATTTGCATGATGGCCACTGCATCTTCAATAGATGCACCGCGAATAACTATTTGATCATCACCATACCATTTGTTGGAGTTTCTATCCATAGTTCATAAGACCCCGCTCCAGACGTATAAGCAAATTCGATACGTTGGTCAGATAATAATCCACTTAATAATGAACACAAGTTGTTAGCATGTTTGTGTTTTATTACTAACTTTTTCAAACTACATCCATTTTCTTTAAGCGTTTTACTGGGATGTTTTGAGACACCCCAGTCTATAAGTGCAGGCGCAAATCCCTCAAATGGAAGTATACCATTTTTAGGTACAGTTAAATTCCATCTTAGAGATCCCCGCGAAAGATCTAGTATATCTCCAATTTCAGGCATTAAATCATGTGGCACAAAGCTACTAAAGTCAGCACTACAAACCCAGTTTGTTATTCTTGGATGGCCAGTGAAATTATCTAAATTGAACCATCTTGGAGTTCTCTCAGCTATCAAATCTGGAGAGATAGAAATCACTTCAAGATACGAAGTACCTAAAGAAATTAACTTATTGTGGGTACCAAAAAGCCGATGTTCACCCCCAGTTTCAGCTTTTATACCAAGCCTATCTTCAATAAATGCCTGGCCATCGTCTAAGCTCTCTGAAGAAATCACAATATGATCTAACTTTAACATTAGTGCCCTCAAAAGCCTACTTCATTTAATGACTTAATTAGGCTTTCGCGAGCCTAATTAGGTCGAGTATCTTTGATGCAGCTTGAGGAATATTAGTTCCAGGGCCAAAGATTGCTTTAACACCCTTTTCGTAAAGAAACTCATAGTCTTGTTGAGGAATAACTCCCCCACAAATCACTAAAATATCCCCAGCATCGCGCTGATTGAGAGATTCGATCAGTTTTGGGGCGAGGGTTTTGTGCCCTGCAGCCTGAGAAGAAATACCAATAACGTGCACATCATTGTCAATTGCATCCTGTGCAGCCTCATCAGGGGTCTGAAATAAAGGGCCTACGTCCACATCAAACCCAATATCTGCGAAGGCAGTTGCAATAACCTTAGCTCCTCGATCATGCCCGTCCTGACCCATTTTTACGACCAACATTCGAGGGCGCCTACCCTCATCTTTCGCAAATTTTTCTAATTCAAGTTGAATGGCAATAAAGTCTTCATCGCCTTCATACGCTGCTCCATACACCCCTGCTAAAGTTTTAACTTCAGCACGATGACGACCAAAAACTTTTTCCATTGCCATTGAAATTTCTCCCACAGTCGCACGAGCACGCGATGCCTCAACTGCAGCTGACAGTAAGTTACCACCTCCAGCTGCAACCTTTTCTAAATGTGATAGAGCTTCAGAGCATTTTTTCTCGTTGCGGTGCTTTTTTATATTTTCTAAGCGAGTAACTTGTGCTTCTCTTACTGCATCATTGTCTATGTCGCGGATCTCAAGTTGATCTTCCTCATTTAGACGATATTTGTTGACGCCCACTATCACTTGATCGCCCCTGTCGATATCAGCTTGACGCCTTGCCGCCGTTTCTTCTATTCGCAATTTTGGCATCCCAGCCGCTACGGCTTTTGTCATACCACCCATTTCATCAACTTCTTCTATTAATTCCCAAGCTGCATCCGCTAAATCTGCGGTTAACTTTTCGACATAATATGAACCAGCTAAAGGATCTACAACATTGGACACACCCGTTTCCTCTTGTAAAATCAACTGCGTATTTCTAGCAATTCGGGCACTAAAATCTGTGGGAAGCGCCATAGCTTCGTCCAACGCATTTGTATGTAGTGACTGAGTTCCACCCAGAACGGCGGACATAGCCTCGTAGGCAGTGCGAATAACATTGTTATAGGGGTCTTGCTCTTGCAGTGATACTCCTGATGTCTGACAATGAGTTCTCAACATTTTAGAACGTGGATTTTTAGCACCTAGCTCCGTCATAATTCTGTGCCAAAGAAGCCGTGCAGCTCGCAATTTTGCTGACTCCATAAAGAAGTTCATCCCAATTGCGAAGAAGAATGATAAACGCCCAGCAAAAGCATCTATATCTAAACCTTTCTCAATGGCTTTTTTAACATATTCTTTACCGTCAGCCAAAGTGTAGGCTAATTCCTGAACGAGGCTCGCACCAGCTTCTTGCATATGATAGCCCGAAATGGATATTGAATTAAATTTAGGCATTTCGTTAGACGTGTATTCAATGATGTCAGCTACTATTCTCATTGATGGTTCAGGAGGATAGATATAGGTGTTTCTAACCATAAATTCCTTCAGGATATCATTTTGAATTGTCCCAGAGAGTTCTGACCTCTTATGCCCCTGCTCTTCTCCTGCAACAATAAAATTCGCTAAAACTGGAATTACTGCGCCATTCATAGTCATAGAAACAGAAATTTTTTCTAAAGGGATCCCATCAAAAAGAATTTTCATATCTTCTACGCTATCAATTGCAACTCCAGCCTTACCTACATCGCCAATTACACGTTCGTGATCACTATCATAACCCCTGTGCGTTGCTAAATCAAAAGCAACTGAAACGCCTTGCTGTCCAGCCGCCAATCCACGTTTGTAAAAGGCATTAGACTCTTCTGCCGTAGAGTAACCAGCATATTGGCGGATTGTCCAAGGTCGACCAGTATACATTGTCGCCTTCACACCCCTTACATAAGGCTCAAAGCCTGGTAATTTACCCAGGTGTGCAAGCCCCTTAAGGTCTTCTTCAGAATAGACAGGTTTTACCTCTATGCCTTCAAGAGTTTTCCAATCTAACTCTTCAATAGGTCTTCCACGAAGTTCCTTTTCTGCTAGTTTTTGCCAGTCCACTCTACTTTGCGACATTACAATCTCCTAAAAATATATTTTGTGGTGAACATAATTCGCTCAATCAAACTCTAAAATAACATCATCAACTGCCAAGCTATCCCCAACATTTGAGTTGATTTTAGCTATTGTGCCTGTACGTTCCGCTCTTAAGATATTTTCCATTTTCATCGCCTCAACGGTACATAATGGCTGACCCTCTTGAACTTCCTGCCCTGCTTTTACGTCAATCTTTACAATCAATCCTGGCATTGGGCAAAGTAGCATTTTTGATGTGTCAGGCGGTAGCTTTTCTTGCATGTATTCCGAAAGTTCGGCTTGCCTGGGAGATCTCACTAGGACCTTCAAATCAGCTCCTCTGGTACGCATTCTGAAACCACCAGTCAACTTACTCATCTTAATGACAAGCTTGTTACCATTGGCATTCATATTCGCTATTTTTTTTCCTGGGAACCAGTCTCCAGTAATACGAATTGACGTTTTATCCTCAAAAATCACATTTGCGCCGTTAGTATCAGCCGAAACATTCACAGAAAATACTTTCCCGGAAATTTGTACTACCCAATCGTCTCCAACACGCCTTTCGTGGTTATCCATCCTACCAGAAATTTTTGTGCGCCTAATTTCAGCAACCCGGTTCATAGCAGCAGCACAAGCGGCAAGATCTATGATTTTATCGTCACTTAGATCAACACCATTAAAACCGTCTGGGTACTCTTCTGCAATAAAAGCCGTAGTAATATTACCAGAGACAAACCTTTCATGATCCATGACAGCAGATAAAAAAGGTAAGTTATGCCCAATACCCTCCAACTCAAAGCGATCAAGGGCAGTGCGCATTTGCTCAATAGCCTTTGCTCTGTTTGGAGCCCAAGTACAGAGCTTTGCAATCATTGGATCGTAGTACATGGAAATCTCACCACCCTCAAAAACACCAGTATCGTTTCTGACTATTACAGCCTTTTCTTTTACTTCAGTGGGAGGCCGATAGCGGGTTAAGCGCCCGATTGATGGTAAAAAATTGCGATAAGGATCTTCTGCGTAAAGGCGACTTTCTATCGCCCACCCATTCAATTTTATGTCTTTTTGGGATAAAGACAACGGTTTGCCAGCCGCTATAGATATCATTTGTTCAACTAAATCTACACCAGTTATGAGCTCAGTAACTGGGTGTTCAACCTGTAAGCGAGTATTCATTTCTAAAAAATAGAAGTTTTTATCTTTATCTACTATAAACTCCACAGTTCCAGCGCTATGATAGCCAACTGCTTTCGCTAATTTGCAGGCTTGTTCACCCATGTCTCGCCGGGTTTTTTCATCTAGAAAAGAACTCGGCGCTTCTTCGACTACTTTTTGATTTCTGCGTTGTATTGAACATTCACGCTCACCTAAATAAATACAATTACCCTGAGTATCTGCTAATACTTGAATTTCGATGTGTCGAGGTTGGGTAACAAATTTCTCTATAAAAATCCTATCATCTCCAAAGCTACTGGCAGCTTCATTTTTTGAAGATTCATACCCTTCCTTCACCTCGGTATCGTTCCAGGCTATCCTCATTCCTTTACCACCGCCACCTGCTGATGCCTTTATCATTACTGGATAGCCAATCTCCTTGCTTATGCGGACTGCCTCTTTGTCATCATTTATTATACCCATGTAACCAGGAACCGTATTTACTCCAGCATCTTGAGCAATCTTCTTCGATGTAATTTTGTCACCCATACTTTTGATAGCACGCTCAGGTGGCCCAATGAATGTTACGCCTATATCAGATAAAGCCTTCGCAAATTTGGCATTTTCAGATAAAAAGCCATATCCAGGATGAACAGCATTGGCTTTAGTTTCCTCAACTGCGGAGATCACTTTTTCAATATCAATGTAGGATTGATTGGCTGGAGGTGGACCGATACTTACTGACTCATCTGCCATTTGCACGTGAAGAGCTTGCCTGTCCGCATCAGAAAAAACAGCTATCGTTTTTATACCCATTTGTTTTGCGGTTTTCATAACGCGGCACGCGATTTCTCCACGGTTTGCTATCAATAGTCTATCAAACATTGTTCATCCTCTCTGACCGGAATCAAAGGTTTCTGGAAAATTAATCTTTATCACATTTAGGTCCAAAATAAGCTTTTCCTCATAGGATCTAGCATCAAATTGATCTTCATATGCTTTTACTTCTCTCCCAAATAGCCAACTCAAGCGACCAGCGTCCAAATTACCTCGTTCGAAAGGTTGATCCCAAAACTGTTCAAGTAAAGCTCTGACGAAACCGTTGTCGGCCCTTTTATCGGCTGGCTTACGATCTCTGAAACGTTCTCGCTCTATTATAGGAGTGACCCCCTTTGGATTAGGTCGGCGGATCGTGAACTGATAATCAGTTCCAGGCAATCGTGATGGAAACCCTCTGTGTTTCATCATAGCGTAGAAGATCCCAAGTAAAAAAAATTAGCAAACATTTGTGTCTTTCAACCTAAAGCGGAATATTGTCATGTTTTTTCCAAGGGTTTTTCAATTGCTTATTCCTTAAAGCAGCGAAAGCGCGAGATACCCTTTTTCTGGTAGAGCGTGGTTGAATTACTTCATCTATAAAACCTCTTTCGGCAGCTATGAAAGGGTTCGCAAAACGGTCTTCGTATTCCTTTGCGTGCTTAGAAATCTTTTCATCGTCACCCAAATCTGCACGATGAATTATCTCAGTAGCACCTTTAGCACCCATTACTGCAATCTCAGCGGTTGGCCATGCATAATTAAAATCTCCTCTTAAATGCTTAGATGACATAACATCGTAAGCGCCACCGTAGGCTTTCCGGGTTATAACGGTAACTTTCGGAACTGTTGCCTCGCCATAGGCAAACAATAATTTCGCGCCGTGTTTGATTACGCCACCATATTCCTGCGAAGTTCCTGGTAGAAATCCTGGAACATCAACTAATGTTAGTATGGGGATTTCAAATGCATCACAAAACCTTACAAACCGGGCAGCTTTTCTTGAACTATCAATATCTAAACACCCTGCTAAAACCATTGGTTGATTTGCTACAACACCAACTGTTTGGCCTTCTAGGCGGACAAAACCGGTAATTATATTTTTTGCAAATTCACCCTGTATTTCGTAAAAATCACCTTCATCAGCTAACTTCTCAATCAGTTCGGCCATATCGTACGGAGTATTAGGATTATCAGGTATTAGGGTGTCTAAAGAAGATTCTATTCTATTGGGATTGTCAAAAAATGGCCGTACGGGTGCTTTCTCACGGTTATTCAAGGGGAGAAAATCGACTAACCTGCGCACTTCAAATAAGGCCTCGATATCGTTTTCAAACGCCCCATCTGCTACCGATGATTTCTTTGTGTGGGTTGATGCTCCACCCAGTTCCTCGGCCGTAACTACTTCGTTAGTAACTGTCCTCACAACATCCGGGCCAGTAACAAACATGTAAGAGCTGTCCTTCACCATAAAGATAAAATCTGTCATTGCTGGAGAATAAACAGCACCACCGGCACAAGGCCCCATAATCACAGAAATCTGGGGGATTACTCCAGACGCCATGACATTCCTTTGAAAAACTTCAGCGTAGCCGGCGAGAGATGCCACACCTTCTTGAATACGAGCGCCTCCAGAGTCGTTCAGGCCAATTACTGGAGCACCATTTTGGATCGCCATGTCCATGATTTTGCAAATTTTTTGTGCATGAGTTTCAGACAGCGATCCTCCAAAAACTGTAAAGTCTTGGCTAAATACATACACCATCCTACCATTAATAGTGCCCCAGCCCGTCACGACGCCATCGCCAGCAGGTTTAGATTTTTCCATATCGAAATCGGTACATCTGTGCGAAACAAACATATCGAACTCTTCGAAACTATCCTGATCCATAAGAATTTCAATTCGTTCTCGGGCTGTCAATTTTCCTTTAGAGTGTTGAGCCTCTATGCGATTACTGCCACCACCTAAACGCGCATTTTCACGGCGTTTTCTCAATTCTAACAAGACGTCTTTCATAAAAAACCTCGAAATTCAGTTCGCTAGTTTGTAGACATAACTTATCATAAATGAAAGATTTATTTCCGTAACGTTAGTTGGATAGAGCCTTCATATTCATCAAAAACTAACAAGGATGTTAATGCTTTCCGACAGCTGGACAATTCTCAACTTCAAGTATATCGGGACTGAATGACAAAAATTGAACCTGCACGGTTTTTAGACAAAAAATCACAGCCTCACACATTTACTCTTGTAGTTCTTGCAAGCATTTCTGCTATGGCGATGAATATTTTTTTGCCAAGCCTTCCATCTATGGCTAATCACTTTAATACATCAACAGCGACTTTGGGCCTGACTGTAGGTATATATCTGGCCGCAAGCGCCATAATAGGAATATTTGTAGGACCAATATCAGATTTATATGGGCGAAGACCAGTCGTCCTTGTTTCACTTGCAATTTTCATTATTTCTTCCGTTTGGTGCATTTACGCACCTACTGTTTTTTGGCTTTTAACTGCAAGAGTATTCCAAGCCTGTGGAGCAGTAACGATTGTGTTGTCTAGAGCGGTTATAAGAGACACAACCGAAGCAAATTTAGCAGGCTCAAAAATTGGTTATGTAACAATGGGCATGGCACTTGTCCCGATGGTGGCACCCGGCATTGGAGGCTTTATTGATGCATACCTGAGCTGGGAGTATAATTTTTGGGCGTTAACACTGGCTGGGATTATAACTTTTGGGCTAGTTTATCTTGACTTGGGTGAAACTGCTCTTGATCGAAGTTCATCAATTTTTGAGCAATTCAGAGATTATCCTACTTTACTAAAGTCACGTCGCTTTTGGGCTTATTCAGTAACTTCAGGCCTCGGCGCTGGTGCTTTTTTCGCTTATCTAGGAGGGGCTCCCTACGTAGCATCTGAAGTCTTTTACTTGCCACCAGAGAAATTAGGAGTTTTCTTTGGAGCACCCGCAATCGGTTATTTTGTCGGTAATTTTCTGGCGGGTCGATATTCAACGCAAGTTGGAATAGACCCTATGATATCGATTGGCATGCTTATAAACGTGTCAGGATTATTATTATCAATCGCCTTAAGTATGCTTGGCTTTGGCTCGGAATGGACTTTTTTTGGTACGATGACACTTGTGGGTTTAGGAAATGGAATTTCTCTGCCAAATGCTAATGCAGGTTTATTATCAATAAATCCAAAATTAGCTGGCACAGCATCGGGCTTAGGAGGGTCAATAATGATTGGCCTTGGTTCTATACTCTCAGCGATGGCAGGTATTTTATTAGATGGAAGTAAAACTGAGATACCACTGATTAGCTTAATGTTGATCTCAGCT
Source organism: uncultured Rhodobacterales bacterium (assembly GCA_963999845.1). GTDB lineage: Bacteria > Pseudomonadota > Alphaproteobacteria > Rhodobacterales > Rhodobacteraceae > Salinivivens. The sequence goes on from CAXEVV010000005.1 coordinate 19,715, forward strand.
TTTCTGGGTCTTTTGTGCACTTTTTATGTCATAAAACGTAATAAGGAGCTTAGAATTTGAGTAAAATTTATTTGGTTACCGCTGTTGGCTTCGCCAACCTGGATGAATCCAAGCGACGTCGTTGGCCCTTGGCAAGGTCTCTTTTCCTAAAATATGGTCACTAGCTTTCTCACCGACCATAATGGTAGGACCATTTAAATTTCCATTTGTAATTTGCGGAAATATACTGCTGTCAACCACACGCAAATTTTTGACACCTATGACTTGTGTAAATTTATCGACTACGGCCATGGGGTCGTTTATGTCACCCATCTTACATGTTCCACATGGATGATATGCACTTTCAACATTTTGAGAAATAAAATTGTCTAGTTCATCGTCAGTTTGTAAAGTTTCACCAGGTTGTATTTCATATTTTACAAATTTATTTATCGCAGGCTGCCTAAAGATTTCTCTAGTTAACCTGATGCAACGCCGAAAATCCTCCCAATCCTTCTCACTAGACATATAATTAAAAATGATAGCTGGCTGGTCATATGGATCGTTTGATTTTAAGGTAACGGAGCCACGAGATGGGCTCCGCATAGGGCCAACATGGGCTTGAAAGCCATGACCCCTTACTGCAACTTTACCATCATACCGCACGGCCAGAGGCAGAAAATGATACTGAATGTCTGGATATTTAACACCGGCCTTTGAACGAATGAAAGCTGCGCTCTCAAACTGGTTAGACGCTCCCGGTCCAGTTCGGCTGATCAACCATCTTAAACCGACATAAGCTTTCCCCAACAAACCCCAGTATTTATATAAAGTTATGGGTTCACTTGCCGCCATTTGTAAATACAACTCAAGATGGTCCTGCAAATTCTTGCCTACACCAGGGCGGTCAGCCAAAACTTTAATTCCGTGTTCTTTTAAGTGTGCAGCAGGCCCAATACCTGAAAGCATTAACAATTTGGGAGAATTTATTGAGGAAGCAGATAAAATAACCTCTTTGTGGGCATGCAAGATAGCTTTGGTCTTATTCTTTGCATCATATTCGACGCCAGTAGCTCTCCCTTTCTCTATAAGAATTTTTCGAGCAAACCCTGACACCAAGCGACATCGACCAGTCTTTATTGCTGGGCGCAAATATGCTTTTGCAGCTGACCAACGTTGACCCTTAAAGATTGTTTGATCCATAGGACTAAAACCTTCTTGTTTTTGTCCGTTATAATCTTCAGTTATCTCATAACCTGCCTCATGACCGGCATTAACGAATGCTTTTACTAATTCATTTGAGCGTGAACCGCGAGTTACATGAAGTGGCCCTGAATTTCCCCGCCAGGTTGGATCACCACCGTGACCTGCTGAATTCCAATTTTCGAGTTTCTTAAAATATGGCAACGTATCAGCATAAGCCCATCCTGCAGCGCCCATTTCTGACCATGTATCATAATCTAGTGCATGACCGCGAACATAAACCATCCCATTTATGCTTGAAGAACCACCAACAACCTTTCCACGTGGACACGCAAGCTTTCGACCATTTAAAAATGGTTCTGGTTCCGACGTAAAACCCCAGTCGTATCTTGGCATATTCATCGGGTAACTTAAGGCTCCTGGCATTTGAATTAGAGCACTCCTATCACTCCCACCATATTCAAGAACTACTACCTTGTGACCTGCTTCGCATAACCTAAAAGCAGTAGCACAGCCTGCACTTCCAGCACCAACAATTATGTAATCGGCTTCTATAATAATGTATCACTCCTTAACTGAAACGGTCTCTGTGCGACGCGCTAATTATCATAATTTAGTTTCATGCGTAACTGGCGTAAGTTGTTTCTTTTTTAATACTGCCTCTCTCCAAGTCATAAAACTTACGGAAGAAACTATTATTATGCCACCGGCAATAACAAAAGGATCTATATTTTCATTGAAAAATAATGCTCCAACTGAAATTGCCCAAATTAACTGTAAAAAGGTCACTGGCTGTGTCACTGTAACTGGAGCCGCCATAAAGGCCTTAGTCATCGTGTAGTGACCGAGAGTAGCCAGAACTGCTACTCCAAAAAGTATTATCAGCTCATCTAATCTTGGGGGCACCCAAACCTTATATGCGAGTGGAAACAAACCTATTGTAACAAATATAGAAAGCATGATTACAACTGTCTCGGCACTGACCCTGTTTGTGAGGTGCTTTGCAAAAAGATAAGAGCCCGCAAAAAATAATGCCGTACCCATCATTGCCACATGCCCCATGCTTATTTCCCTGAAACCCGGCCTAAGAATAACAATGGCACCAGCTAGTGCAAAAATAACAGCAAGAATTCTTCGAATTGCCATTTTTTCCTTCAAAAAAATAACAGCACCTAGTGCTACATAAACCGGGGAAAGATAGTTCATCGCTGTAACCTCAGCTATTGGGATTTGTGTCATAGCAAAAAACCAAAGTACAACAGCAAAGGTATGGAAAACCCCTCTAGCCATGAAGTTTATCCACAAATTGCGATCTAACTTATCTTTGAGTGAGGTCTTTAGCATTGGGACCAACAAAACTAGACCAAGCAGGTAACGCAAGAATGCTGCTTCGGGAGCCGGCACTCTGGGACCCAAAATTTTTACAAGTACGGTTACACCAAGAAAAAGTAGGCCCGTTAATACCATCCAAAGTATTCCACGGATTTCAGGCTGCTTAAGTTTATTAATCATGTTTTTTCTGGTTTACCACAGCTCAATAGTTTCCCAGTATTAGTGACATAGCAATAGACCACATGACTAAACCCACAAAAATATCTAGTATGCGCCACGATTTCTCATTACGAAACAGTGGCCTAAGAAGGCTGGCACCAAATCCTAGGCTGAAAAAGAAAATAAAACTAGCAGCAACAGCTCCCATACAGAATAGCAATGGATCTTGGCTTTGATTTGCGACAGATCCCAGAAGAACCACCGTATCAAGATAAACATGTGGGTTTAGCCAGGTTAACAGTAGACATGAAGTTACCGCCTTTAACGGTGTCTCGAGCACACCATCTGCCTCTAAACTTTTCCCACCTTTTACTGCTGATTTGATTGCAAAAAATCCATAAAAAAATAAGAACGCCGAACCTAAATAAGCAATAAAAGTTGTTAACTTTGGAAATGTTTCGAAAATAACTCCAAAACCAAAAACACCAGCGATAATTAAAATCGCATCAGAAGCTGCACATATGAAGCAAAGTAAAGGAACAAATCGCTTCACTAGCCCAGCTTTGAGAATAAAAGCATTCTGCGGACCTATAGCAAGTATTAGTGATAAACCCAGGAGAAACCCTGATAAAAAAAATTCCAAGAAACTTATCACCCTATTCTGAGACTTCGCTACAGCGAGTCCGATTAATTATTTTTTCCTGCTGTTCAAAGTCGCTACTTGAGGTTTTGAACCTTTAAAAGCCAAAATTTATAGTCATACTTAAAAATCTAGTGTGATTGAAGTTTTCGAACTACACTCATATTTCTTGCAGAGCTAACATAACTTCATCAGATGCCTCAAAATTTGTTGTCACCCTCTGGACATCATCGTCATCCTCTAGAGAGTCAACCAGTCGCATAAGTTTTTGCATATCATTTAGGTCAAGTTCAGTAGTTGTCGTAGGCTTCCAGATAAGTTTAGTGGCCTCACTTTCACCTAATTCTGCTTCCAAAGATGAAGCTACTTCGTTTAAATCTAAATCAGCACACCAAATAGTATGGCCTTCGCTTATACTCTCCACGTCTTCTGCGCCCGCATCGATGGCAGCCAGCATTATAGTGTCAGCGTCTCCAACTTCAGGGAGGTATAAAATCTCTCCCTTCCTCTCAAACATAAACCCGACCGAACCCGTTTCACCTAAATTACCACCATTTTTAGAAAATATAGAGCGTACATTTGAAGCAGTGCGATTTCTATTATCGGTCATAGCTTCAACAATTACAGCTACTCCATTTGGCCCATATCCTTCGTAACGAATCTCCTCATACTCATCACCTTCGCCAGCCAGAGATTTTTTAATAGCTCTTTCTATTACATCTTTTGGAACTGAGTTAGATTTTGCTTCTTTCACTGCTAACCGCAGACGTGGATTCTTTTCCGGATCAGGATCACCCATTTTTGCTGCAACCGTGATCTCTCGGCTTAACTTTGAAAATAATTTTGACCGAGCAGCATCTTGGCGACCCTTACGGTGCTGAATATTTGCCCACTTTGAGTGACCAGCCATGTATTCCTCCATATCAAAACGTCTTTTGTTTAATAACTGCGTGATGTTAGGGCAAGAACAAATTCAATGCATTACTATCCATAAGCTTCACCACAAGTCCTTATTTCAATCGCTTTTTTTTGGTGACACCAAAAACATTCCCACAAACATTAAAGATATTGAATACCAAAGATATCGCGAGGTAGCCTCATCCAGGATAAAAATTGACCAGAAAACTCCCCACGCCGTGACGAAATATGCTACTTGAGCCGCAAACACAGCTCCAGAACGAGAAACTAACCAAACATAAGCGCAATAAGCAACCGCGTGACAAAAAGATGAAATGACATGTGTAAAATTTTGCAGAGGCCATGGCTCTAAAGGATTTATCCATTGCCCGGTTGCAAAGACAATTGGTAAAATCATCAAAGTGCCCAAAATAGATACACCAGTAAATGTCTGAATTGGATCCTGGCCAGATGTGCCATATTTATCTACATAGTTTCCTTCAAGTGCATAGAACAGCGGTGCGACAAGAGCTAAAGGTATGAAAATTAGGCGGACCTTTTCTGAAATACCGGCATCTGGGCCAGTTAATACGAGCACCCCACAAAAACCCACAATTATTCCAGCAATTCGTCTGAAATCTATTTTTTCTAGACCCATTAACATCGCTATTGGAAAGGAAAACATTGGTACTGTTGCAATCAGAATTGCTATAAAACCTGCAGGCAAGTAGTAGGTTGCTACATAGTTTGCAGAGTTAGGGAAGATTGCTCCCAAAAGTGCTAGAACAGTAAAGAGAAAAATAGTTTTTCTGCCAAAAATTGGCAGCTTACGGCGCATGATGCTAATAAAGCCAAGAAATATTGTGCCAAGAACAAATTGCCAAAAAATAAGTACAAATGGGCCATACCCAGTGGCTACAGTAATCTTTGTTAGTGCGATACCTAAACCCCAGGCGGCGCCCATAAAAATTAGTACAAAATAAGGGAGTAATGAAACCTTCATTTATTAGGCCGCTATTTTGCCACCAATTTTAAATGGATCTATAGAAACAGCCTTTCCTGAAGCGTCATCCGTTTCTACTAAAACGCCGCATAAAGTTGCGGAACCACTAGCTGGCGAAAATCTGCCTTTGGCCATTCCAGTTACAAAGCGGCGTAACGGTTCACTTTTCTCCATTCCAATAACACTATCATAGTCGCCACACATACCTGCATCCGTTTGGTAAGCGGTGCCTTTCGGTAATAACATTGAGTCGGCTGTTGGAATGTGGGTGTGTGTACCAATTACAGCGCTCACTCTGCCATCACAGAAATGACCTACGCCCATTTTCTCAGACGTAGCCTCGCAATGGATATCAACAAATATTGCTTGCATGGTACCACCAAGGGTGTGTTTTTTTAAAATTGAGTCTATGGATGAAAATGGATCATCGAAAGTCCTTTTCATAAACACTTGGCCTAGAATTTGTGACACTAAAATTTTCCGTCCTCTCAAATCACTAAAGATATTAGCTCCCTTACCGGGTGCAGATTTAGCAAAATTTAGAGGCCTAATTATTCTGGGCTCTTTCTCAATAAACTGCATCATATCCTTTTGATCAAACGCATGATCTCCGAGGGTTATACAATCGGCACCTGCATTCAGTATATCTACTGCGTGTTGCGCACTAAGCCCTAACCCACTAGAAGCATTCTCCGCGTTAATAACTACAAAATCAGCTCCATGTTTTAAGCGTAAATCCTGAAGGTCGTTTGTAATAGCAGACCGTCCTGCCCGGCCCATTACATCGCCAAAAAACATAATTCTCATTTTTAATTCCTATCCTAAAAAGGTAAACTGTCAGCTCGCCTAACATTAACTCCGTTTATCGGAAAGCCAAATCAAAGCTGAAGGCGCAGGTCTAACACATCCTTCTCTGTGACCACAAAGTCTAAACGCTGATCTGTTTTTTCTAATGGAACTCGGTCAACCTCTTGACAGCTGTACGCAAATCCTACGGCCAAAACTGGTTTGTCCATTTTTAATTTTTCAAGCGTTCTGTCATAGAACCCACCACCATACCCTACCCTGCCACCTTGTCGGTCAAATGCCACCAAAGGTACAATTAACAATTCTGGAGTAAAAAAATTCTTTGACAACGGTACTTTTGCACCAAACCGCCCGTCGATCATCTCACTACGTGGCGTCCATGCGGCAAATAATAATGGTTCATTTGCTCCCTGAATAACTGGCACGCCAACTTTACCGTAAAAAGAAATCTTTGCCATTGAGGGCAATGGATCAATTTCAGTCCTAATTGGCATGTATCCTGCCATAGGTAAGCCCTGAAAATGTTTCAAAAAGGATGACAATTGATCTGACTCGGTGGCCTCTCGGGCGTTATGAGCCAATTTACGTTTCTCAAATATTTTTTTGCGTATATCATTTTTTAGATCTTGGGTATTCGTCATAATAATAATATCCCAGCAATGCTTAGAAAGGCAAAAAACCCTACAACATCTGTTACGGTTGTAACAAAAGCACCAGATGCTAGAGCCGGATCAATTTCCAATTTTTCCAGAAGAACTGGAATTGTTGTTCCCGCAAGATTTGCAACTATCAAATTTATCAACATAGAGAGAGCAATTACAACGCCAAGCATAGCGGTACCGAACCAAATCACTCCAATCAGTCCCATCGAGAAAGCAAAAATCAATCCAGTAAGCACACCAACTCCGATTTCACGGCGAATAACCCTTCCAATATTTGTGCTTGAAATATCTTTTGTTGCAATTGCGCGGACTGCCATAGTTAAACTCTGGGTTGCAGCATTGCCACCCATTGATGCAATTATTGGCATCAATATTGCGAGTGCTACAAATTGGGCAATCGTTTCCTCGAATTGTGCTATAACGATAGACGCGAGGATAGCGGTCACCAGGTTTACTGCAAGCCAGGGCAACCTCCCACGTACAGTTTCAAGAATAGTGTCGCTAACACTGCTATCCCCTCCGACACCGGCCAGTAACAAAATATCCTCCTCGAGCTCTTCATCTAAGACAACCATCGCATCATCTATTGTTATGACCCCAACAACCCTGTTTTCTCTGTCGATCACTGGCGCCGAAATTAAGTGATATTGGTTAAAAGCATAAGCCACATCGGCTTCGTCTTGATCAGCAGGTATTACTTGAAAAGCATCCTCAATAATCGTTTTCAACAAGACCGATCTTTTAGATGACATTAACTTTCCAAGTGAAACATTGCCCACGGGATGCAAGCGGGGGTCTACCAGTACAATATGATAAAACTGTTCCGGCAAATTAGCATTGTTTCTTAGAAAATCTATCGCCATACCCACAGACCAATGCTCTGGAGCCATCACCACTTCTCGCTGCATTAGGCGACCAGCCGATTGTTCGGGGTAGCTAAGCAAGCTTTGAACGGCAACGCGGTCGCCTTCTTCTAGCGCATTCAGTATGGTTTCTTTCTGCTTTTCTTCTAAATCCTCTACTAGATCGACAACATCGTCACTCTCAAGATCCCTGACAGCCTCCGCTAGAACATCTGGGTTTAATTCTGAAATAACTTGTTCTCTGATATGCTCATCAATTTCCGATAAAATATCACCATAAAATTCATTATCATATAATCTTATGAACCGCGCTCGGTCTGTTGTACTTAATTGTTCAATTAGATCCGCAATGTCAGCTGGATGTAGTGGTTCGAGTGCTTCGGTAAGGTTTATCCGGTTTCCGCTGGCAAGAGCAGAAAGGACAACTGCCATTTTATCCTTACCAATAAAATATGACGCTTCTTTCGAACTCAATTTGCTGGCATGTGTGTCTTTATCGTTAAGCATCTGCAACCTCCAAACATAATTGTTTAAGTGCATAATAGGAACTTTATTGCAAAAACAATGCAAATAGCATTATTTCTGTAAAATATTGATATGGAAATCAAATGCATCGGAGCCAAACTTTTGATTAATAACGTAGCAAATAAAAAAAAAATTCTGATTGGAACGGTTTTAAGTTTCACAGAAAATCCATTTCATTACAGACTAACCGATAGTGTTAATATTGCTGAAAATACCGCAGTTTTAATTGACGGAAATAAAATCAAAAAAATAGGAAGCCCTAATCAGCTTGTTGCTAGTGCTCCAGATGCCGAGGTTTATAACTTTCAAGAAAAATTGCTTATGTCCGGCTTTATCGATGCGCACGCGCATTATCCACAAACTCCAATAATAGCAAGTTGGGGAAAGCGCCTAATCGACTGGTTGAATACTTATACTTTTCCTGAAGAAGAAAAGTATGGCAATTCAAAGTATGCAGAAAATATAGCGGAACTTTATTTAAATTTTTTAATTTCAAATGGAACAACTTCAGTATCAACTTATTGCACAACACATCCAGAAAGTGTGGACGCAATATTTTCCACAGCCCAACGAAGAAATATGTGTGTGGTTGCTGGAAAAAATGCCATGGATCGCAACGCGCCCAAAGCATTATTAGACACTCCTCAAAGCGCCTATGACGAATCCAAAAAACTAATCCACAAGTGGCATCGGACCGGAAGGCTTCGTTACGCTATTACTCCCCGCTTCTCACCAACTTCCTCCCCAGAACAGCTATCTATGCTTGGAGAATTATGGGCTGAATACCCTGACTGCCTTATGCAAACTCACCTAAGTGAACAAGTCGACGAGATTGAGTGGGTTAAATCTCTGTTTCCGAATAGTAGAGACTATTTGGATACTTATGAACAATTTGGACTACTCGGTGCAAATGCTATTTTTGGTCATGCCATACACCTCAAAAAAAGAGAAATAGATAGGTTAAAGGATGTTGGTGCAGGTGTCGTTCATTGTCCCACGTCTAATACTTTCATCGGCTCAGGCCTATTTGATATGGAACATTTGCAAAAACAAAAAATACCAGTTGGACTAGCAACTGATACAGGAGGCGGCTCCAGTTTCTCTATGCTTCGAACAATGGCATCGTGCTATGAAATTGCGCAATTACGCAATAATGCCCTGCACCCTGCTCAGCTCTTATGGCTGGCGACAATGGGATCAGCCAAAGCGCTGCATTTAGAGAAGGAAATTGGCAATCTCAAAGTAGGTTATATTGCAGATGTGATAGCGATAGATCTTAAATCTACAGACGTTATCACTCAAAGAGCTGATTTAGCTAATGATATATGGGAAGCAATTTTTCCAACCCTAATGATGGGTGATGATCGAGCAATTGCAGCAACCTTTATAGCTGGCAACTTGGTTCATTCAACTAAGATATAAATTAAATATTAATCTTCGGGTCTGGGCCGTTAAATATCGAGTTCAATAAGATTGCAAATTTGTAACAAGCCTTTTTACCTCGGCAAGCGTTTCAGCGACATTAACTGTTACCAAGTTTCCATCACATACTATCATGCGTCCTTCTACAAGTAAGTGCTTAACTTTCTTGGGCCCAGCAAGCAATAAAGAAGCTGGGTCCCAGCTTCCAGCAGACTCAATCCCAGAAATATCCCAAATTGCTAGATCGCCCCGTGCTCCCACTTGGATGCGACCACATTCTGGTCTACCTAAAATATCCGCCCCACCTCTTGTGGCAAGTTCTAGTGCATCCAGAGCTGACATTGAATCTGCACCGTTTTTAACCCGCTGAAGTAACATAGCCTGACGGGCCTCGCTTATTAAACTACCGCTGTCATTACTAGCAGATCCGTCGACACCTAACCCTACATTAACACCAGTACTTAACATGTCACGAATGGGTGCTATGCCCGAACCCAGACGGCAATTTGAGCACGGACAATGCGAAACACCTGTACGAGTACTAGCAAAAAGATTTATTTCTTGAGTATCTAATTTAACACAATGCGCGTGCCATACATCCTTTCCAGTCCAACCTAGATCTTCTGCATATTGTCCAGGTCTGCAACCAAACTTTTCTAAAGAATAAGCAATATCCTCTTCATTCTCTGCAAGGTGAGTGTGCAGGGTAACGCCCTTATCTCTAGCAAGAAGTGCAGTATCTTTCATCAACTCTCGCGTTACTGAAAAAGGTGAGCAGGGAGCAAGTCCAATCCTGATCATAGACGCGGGCGTCACATCATTAAATTTATCAATTACCCTGATACAATCGTTGATAATATCATGCTCTTTTTCAACTAGATTATCCGGGGGCAGTCCTCCCAAACTTTCACCGATACTCATAGAACCTCTTGTCGGATAAAATCTCAAGCCCACCTCGTGCGCCGCATGAATTGTATCATCCAAGGTCGCACCATTTGGAAATAAATAAAGATGGTCTGAACTCATAGTGCAGCCGCTTAGAGCTAATTCTGAAAGGCCCAATATGGTAGAAATTCGAATTTCGTCCGGGCCAAAGCGCGACCAAATTGGATAGAGCGTTTTCAACCATCCAAACAAAAGTGCATTCTGGCCACCTGGTACTGCTTTTGTCAAAGATTGGAACAGATGATGATGGGTATTGATCAGCCCAGGAGTAACCACACATCCAGAGGCGTCAATAATTTCGTCAACACCAGTAAGGTGAGTATTTTTCTCTACTTTGTGAATTTCACCTTGAGAAATAACAATATCGCAACAGCTAAGAATTCGCCGCGTGTCGTCCATTGAAATAACTAAATCAGCGTTTTTTATAACTGTACGTTCTTTTTTAGTCATCAGAATATGAATTTAGAATATTTAACGCTTGCTGATGTAATCTTTGGTTAGCAGCTGCTAAAACTTGTCCTCCTAGATAGGCAGGCTTACCGGACCAAGAGGTTACAATGCCACCAGCCGCTTCAATGACGCCAATAGGGGCCTGAATATCATACGCATTCAGAGAAGCCTCAATCACTAAATCCACTTGACCTGCAGCTACCAAAGCATAAGCGTAACAATCTAGGCCATATCTGACCAGCTTCACCTCTCGCGCAACTGCAGCGAACCCCATTTTATCTGTTTCCGTACCAACTTCAGGAAATGTTGTGAAAAGTTTACTTTCCGACAATGATTGCGTAGTAGCGGTCTTAAGGGGACGAACCCCTAATGGTCCTCGAACTTCAGAAGTGCCAAAACCACCTATAAATCGTTCATTGATATATGGCTGATCAATTATGCCAAAGATTGGCCCAAAGCCTATTTGTTCTAGTGAAATCAGAACGCCCCATGTTGGAGTACCAGAAATAAAGCTCCTCGTTCCATCAATCGGATCTATTACCCATCTGTAGCCAGATTTACTTTCACTTTCTCCGTGTTCTTCGCCCCATATACCATCATCTGGGCGCGAAGACGAAATAACTTGTCTGATTGCATCTTCTCCCGCTTTGTCTGCTTCAGTCACAGGATCAAACGAGTTTTTATCCTTATTTTCTACTGCGAGTTCATGCCGAAAAAAAGGAAGGATAGCTTTACGAGCAAGATCTGCAGCCTCATTGGCCAACTCTACCAATCCCTTTTTCTCTTTATTCGACAGAACTGGAAAATTAGTCATCGAGGCGCCCTTCACTACTAAAATAGCTAAACTAATCGATATATAAAAACAAGTTTTCTAAAAGTGTCTATTTCTCGAAGGTTTGACTCTAAATTCATCATGGTATTAGTTTGCGCAAAATAGGAAGCTCAGCATGAAAGCCTTTAGAGTAATAGATTTTGATAAGCCAGCCACTTTTTGTAATATACCTCGCGAACAACCAAAAGATGGCCAAGTGGAAGTAAAAATTGACGCTTGCGGCTTAAATTTTGCAGATCTGTTAATGCAACAAAATCAATATCAAGATACACCGAATGTGCCATTTACTTTAGGAATGGAAATTGCCGGTGAGATTAGTGCTATTGGACCAAATACACAATCACCTGAAGTTGGCAGTCGCGTAACCGTGTTTGCAGGTCAAGGCGGCTTGGCAGAATATGGATATTTTCCAGCTGAAAGATTGATAAAAATTCCAGATAGTATGCCAAGTGAGGTAGCAGCAGGTTTCCAAGTAGCTTACGGAACCAGCCACATTGCATTGACACATTGCGCAAGGTTAAAGAAGAACGATACACTGTTGGTCCTTGGCGCTGCTGGGGGGGTAGGCCTTACAGCTGTGGAATTAGGGAAGCACTTTGGCGCCCAAGTAATTGCGGCAGCGCGCGGACAAGAAAAGCTGAACATAGCAAAACGGTTCGGCGCCGATGTTTTAATAGATACAAACAAAGAAAACCTTCGAGACGTGGTAAAATCCTTGGGGGGTGCTGATGTTGTTTACGATCCGATTGGGGGAGACCTTTTTAAGGAAGCAGTGCGAGCTTGTAAGCCGGAAGGGAAAATACTGACTATAGGTTTTGCAAGTGGGGATATCCCGGTTATAGCGGCAAATTATCTATTAGTTAAAAACCTTTCAGTTATTGGGTTAAATTGGGGAGCCTATCTAAAATTTAACCCAAAAGTTATTTCAAGCAGCGTGCGTGAACTCACAAAGCTATACACTGATAAGATATTGACACCGCATATCTCGCACATCTTTCCATTTTCCGAAACAAATGCGGCGTTAGAGTGTATCAAAAATAGAAAATCTACAGGCAAAGTTGTTGTAAAAATATAATATTTACTACATTATTATTTTTTTATCCTGGAAGCTTGAAAAATCATACATTTCAGCCAATATTAAGGTTAATTAGATTTGTTCATTGGAGGCATAAATGGCAGACTATAAAACAATAAGATCATCCGCGGGGGCGCAAAGCGAGGTGATTGATAGTGGACTTCGCGCCCACATGAATAAAGTTTACGGCACTATGTCAGTTGGAATGCTCATTACAGCGTTAGCTGCATGGGCTATATCCGGATTAGCTACTACTACAGATCCGACTTATGCAACAGCTCAAATGGCTAATGGGACGCTTTTAACCTCGCTGGGTTCAGCGCTTTATCTATCTCCCTTAAGATGGATAGTGATGCTCGCTCCACTTGGGATTTTGTTCTTTGGCTTTGGTCATGTGATGCGAAAATCATCAGCAGCAGCAGCTCAGTTACTCTTCTTCGTGTTCGCGTCGCTGATCGGTGTTTCATTGAGTTCGATTTTTATCGTCTATACATCAGTATCAATTGTCCAAACATTTTTAGTGACCTCTATAGCTTTTGCAGGCTTATCATTGTGGGGATACACCACAAAACGAGACATTTCAGGATGGGGTGCATTTCTGATTATGGGCGTGATTGGGATAATCATCGCATCAATCATTAATATTTTCTTGGGGTCGCCAGCACTGATGTTTGCTATTTCGATTATTGGTTTATTAGTTTTCGCAGGTCTGACTGCCTACGACACACAAAACATAAAGATCCAATATCTGCAACATGCGCACCATGGAGATCAGCAATGGTTGGATAAGTCAGCCATTCATGGGGCGTTAAGTCTGTACTTAGATTTCCTAAATATGTTTCAATTTTTGTTGTTATTCATGGGTAATCAAGAATAAAAACTAGCACGTTAAACAAAAACCGCGTCTTTGACGCGGTTTTTTTTACTTGATTTTACCTTCTTTGTACTCAACGTGCTTTCGTACTATCGGGTCATATTTTCGAACAACCATTTTTTCAGTCATCGTACGAGCATTTTTCTTGGTCACATAAAAATGGCCAGTATCTGCTGTTGAATTCAGACGTATCTTAACTGTAGTTGGTTTAGCCATGTGATTTCTCCTGATAAGATAACCATCAAATTCTAATTGAGCTAGCCTTGTAATGAAGATTTCGTCTGTGTCAACGTTAATACGCTAATATCATAAATTATTTCGATAATAATAGTATGCGGGAAGCCTATAAGCCGGATTCTGTCCCAAAGGATAAACCTTCATGAATGGCCATTCATCTAAGTTCGATGTTACCAACGAACCTCTAGCTGCCTACCCGAACCACTAGTTCAAAGCAAATCCGCGAATTGAGCGCATAAAGCAAACTCACCGCACGTGGCTCCTATTCGGCATTGCTCCCGGTGGGGCTTGCCATGCAGTTCATGTTACCATGAACCCGGTGGGCCCTTACCCCACCTTTTCACCCTTACCCAAGAAATGTACTCAGGCGGTTTTTTTTCTGTGGCGCTTTCCGTCGGGTTGCCCCGCCCGGGCGTTACCCGGCACCGTAGCTTTGTGGAGTCCGGACTTTCCTCGAAGTAATTTAACTCCGCGACCATTCAGCCTCCCGCATACAAACCTATGTAAGTTCTGGTTAGAAATTGGTCAATATTTATTCACTATTTTCCTACCGCCAGTCGAAAAGGCGTGGGATCCCATCTACAAGCAAACCCATCACCATCAGGATCGATTCCGAACTGGTCTCTTTCTGGACCTCCAGTGAGTAGAAAGGCTTCTTGAGCAGAACTATCGGACACATACCTATTACAATTGCGCTCAAACCTTGCCTGTGACTTGAAACGCCGTTCATAAAGCATAGTGCCCAAGGGGTTATCAGTTTTAAGTGCGTATGCCACCACGTTGGGTATATTAGTATTAGTCCTTCGAGGAACGTTAGTGGGCTTTATGACAGTGTAAACCTCTTGGTTACGCTTTAAACGCTCAGCATCACTTTCAATAGTTTGACGCTCTGCTACAGCGTCAAAGTCGTTTTCATCAGACAAACCAGGGTTATCTAATGTGGGTTTACTTACTTCTACAGTTTCTTCCGCTAATACGTCCTCATTCACCAGGGGTATCTTTGTACCAATATCATTGCCAGGCACGCATGCAGAGACAAATAGAAAAGAAAGCATGATGCAGTAAGGCGCTATCACAGACGATAAAAACTTTAATCCCAATTATTTACCACCATTTTTCAGGTTTATCGACGAATCCAGTGGCACTTTCCAGGGTATAGGCGATATTCAATAGATCTCCCTCCTCCCATGGACGTCCAATTAGCTGTAAACCCAAGGGTAGCCCCTCACTGCTTAGGCCAGCAGGTATGGATATACCTGGTAAACCCGCCAAATTGACAGTCACGGTAAACACATCATTTAGATACATTTCAACTGGATCCACACTTTCCATTTTACCAAGTTCAAAGGCGGCTGATGGTGTTGTAGGAGTGAGAATTGCATCAACACCAGTGGAAAAAACGTTCTCAAAGTCTTGCTTTATCAGAGATCTAACTTTTCTAGCACGGTTATAATATGCATCGTAAAATCCAGCTGATAACACGTAAGTGCCAATCATTACCCGTCTTTGCACTTCCGTTCCGAAACCCTCAGATCTGGATCTTTCATACATTTCCGTGATGGTTTCACCTGCACTTAAAGTGGCTCTGCGACCGAACCTTACTCCATCATATCTTGCTAAATTTGAGGAAGCTTCTGCTGGAGCAATCACATAATAAGCCGGAAGCGCATATTTGGTATGTGGTAATGAAATATCCACCACCTCAGCACCGGCACCCCGTAACATTTCAGCCCCATCTTGCCATAAGCTTTCAATTTGAGACGACATGCCATCTAATCGATATTCGCGCGGTATTCCGATTTTTTTTCCTTTAATATCACCAGTAAGCATTGCTTCAAAGTTGGGTACAGCATTATCAGAACTTGTACTGTCTTTCTTATCGAAACCACACATTGGTTCTAGCATAATAGCCGTATCACGCACGGATTTACACATCGGCCCAGCTTGATCAAGTGAACTTGCAAAAGCAACTATGCCCCACCTGGAGCATCTACCATAGGTCGGCTTTACGCCAACAATGCCTGTAAAAGCTGCAGGCTGGCGGATAGACCCACCAGTATCAGTTCCTATCGCTGCAAGACATAAGTCAGCTGCAACAGCTGATGCTGATCCACCCGAAGATCCTCCTGGAGTGAGCAATTTATCTGAAATTTTCCATGGGTTTATAACATTACCATACACAGATGTTTCATTTGAACTGCCCATAGCGAATTCATCCATGTTCAATTTACCCAGAGTGACGGCACCCGAATTTTTCAAATTTTGCGTTACGGTACTCTCATATCCTGGTTTGAAACCGTCTAAAATTTTACTTGCAGCTTGAGTTGGAACACCTTCGCAAGCAAAAAGATCCTTAACGCCAAGAGGTATCCCGCACAGGGAGTGGGCGTCTCCTTGTTTTAATAGTAAATCTGCTGATTTTGCCTGATCAAGCGCCTCATCAGGCGTTTTGTGAACGAACGCACCAAGGGCATCCGCAGCATCAATTGCCGAAATGCATGATAGCGTGAGCTCTTCAGAGGTTATTTCTTTAGCCCTCAACTTGTCTCTCGCCTCTGCGATTGTCCAGGTGTTAGTATCCGCCATTACTCTACAACCTTAGGAACAGCAAAAAATCCTTCTCGGGCATCTGGGGCATTAGAAAGTACTTTATCTTGCTGATCCCCGTCACTGACCTGATCAATACGACGTTTTAACTTTTGCGGGGAAACGGAAGTCATCGGCTCAACACCTTCAACGTCAACTTCATTCAATTGTTCAATAAACTTAAGAATTTGGTTAAATTCGTTTGCTAGGCTATCTAACGAATTCTCATCAACTTTAATTCGTGCTAACTTTGCAACTCTTGCCGCTGTCGCTCTGTCGATTGACATAAAAAAACTCCATTGTTCAGGCTAGATCCATTTAACGTTCATTGGAGTTTACTGCAAGTAGCTGTTCACGTTATTTGCACCGTATCAAAAATTCCAGGTCAACTGATCACATAAGTTGCTTTTCTACATGATAAATTGCTAAAAATAAAACGCATAAAAATGAAAGATACATGACAGATAATTTTCCAAAAATTAATTTTGTAGGACTTGATGGCATTTTGGTACAATTTTCCGATGAGATTTGCGAAAGTGCTAACTCAGCCGCCTTGGCTTTGCGACATGAAGTGGAGCAACAAAATCAACCTGCTATTCTAGAAAGTGCTAACTCGTTGACAGCTGCATATTTCAGGATCGATACAAAGTTAGCATCAGTAAATTCGATCCTTAGCTTTTTTGACGAAATACTGAGAGAAAAAAACTGGTACACTTCAACCCTGCCCACAAATCGCAAGCTTTTTCAAATACCTTGCGTATTTGGAACTGAATTAGCCCCTCAGTTCAAAAAAGTTATAGAACTAGCAGGAATTAGCCGATCTCAGGCCATCCTGGAGTTTACTACCACTCGAACACGAGTAATGACTATTGGCTTTTCCCCTGGGCAGCCTTATGCTGGCTTGCTCTCTGAAAAATGGGACATACCAAGATTGGCTGAAGTCGCGAAAAGTGTACCTAAAAGCGCGCTTGTTTGCGCAATAAGACAGTTAATTATTTTTTCAAATAGCACCCCAACTGGCTGGCATCACATAGGCCAAACTGCATTCGAATGTTTTAACTCTAATAGACAGAAACCAATTTTACTAAAACCTGGCGACGAAATAACTTTTGTAGAAATTAATTCAAGCGAATTATATCAAATCAATAACGATAACGCTGACGGACTTGGTGGTGTAAAAATTTCAGAGATTAGGAATTGATATGTTGGAAGTAATATCAATCTCAGGCTTTTCCTCCTTTCAGGATCTTGGAAGAAGTGGCTTCTACTCTAAGGGTATATCACGGTCCGGTGCGGCGGATTATTATGCACTTTTTGAGGGCGCTGCCTTGCTTGATCAAGATCCAAACAGTACTGCACTTGAACTTATTGGAAATGGAGGAACATTTAATATTTTAGAAGACTGTATGGTAGCGTTGACAGGCGCAACTATGCCGGCCAGCTTGGATCAAAAACCTTTGGATTGGAATGCTAGCCATTATTTATTTAAAGGTGGCATACTCAATTTGGGAGCACCTCAGAACGGTCGCTATAGTTATCTGCATTTACGGGGAGGTTTTACGGCGCCAAGAATATTTAACTCTAGCTCGGCTCAGCCACCTGCTGGTATTGGCAAGTACTCTCTTCAAGCAGACATCTTGGCTCCGTCAGAAAAAAATTTAGAGACCATCAAGTGCCAAGCAATTAAAGCATTTGACAGATTTGACACAACTACTTTTAGATTAATTGAGTCTTTTCAAACTCATTTTTTTACATCTGAAACAGTAGAAAGATTTACAGAAACGGAGTTTTCAATTGATAATCAATCCAATAGGAGCGGAATAAAATTAACTCACACTGGATCAGGTTTTTCTATTTCTAACCAATTGAAAATTGTATCGGATATGATAGTTCCCGGCGATATCCAAATGACCGGTTCTGGGCAGCCATTTGTTTTATTAGGAGACTGTCAAACAATGGGAGGGTATCCAAGAATAGGATGTATTATTCCCCCTGACATTCCAGCTATTGCCCAGCTAAAAACTGGAAAAAAAATTCGGTTTAAGTTCATATCAAGAGATGATGCAAATAAAATTGTCTCAGAGGATGGTAAAGAATTAGAAACAATCACACAAAGATGTTCAGAACCAATTCTTGACCCCCAAAAAATTACAGATTTAATGGATTTAAATTTGATCGGTGGTGCGATATGGGCAAAAGATTAGTGTAAAGGATATTTTATGCATATAGATTTAAATGCGGATTTGGGTGAAAGTTTTGGATCCTGGGTCAAGGGAAATGATGAAGCTTTGCTGGATATAATATCGTCTGCCAATATTGCTTGTGGCTTTCATGCTGGAGATCCCGATGTAATGGCAAAGACTATAAAATTGGCAAAAAACAGAGGTGTAGGAATTGGAGCACACCCCGGTTTCGACGATTTAGTTGGATTTGGTCGCAGACGCTTGAACCTTCCTATTGAAACTATCCAAAACCAAATTCGATACCAAATTGGAGCAATTAAAGCTATGGCGAATGCAGAAGGCACAACAATAACGCATGTTAAATTACATGGTGCCCTTTCAAATATGTGTTCGGAAGATTACGAGCTCGCTAAAGCATGTTATGAAGCAGTGATGTCGGTAACCAAAGAAGTTCCAATTATGGCCTTAGTAAAAACAAAACAACAAGACGCCGTAGAAAACCTTAAAGCTAATTGGGTTGGAGAAATATTTGCAGACCGAAGTTACAATGACGATGCAACATTGGTGGACCGATCAATGCCAGGTGCCGTTATAGCTGATCCTATCGCTGCCGGAGCGCGCGTTGCTGAAATGATTTCCAGAAGTGCGATTATTACCCATACCGGCAAAGAAATAAAAACTAAAATTGATACAGTATGCCTTCACGGTGATACACCCAATGCCGTGAACATAGCTAAAGAAATTAAAGATGCGCTTGAAAAAAGTGGAATAACTATTACCAGATTTTAAAAATCATCTGCATATGATAATTAGCAGTAGATATATACCAAAAGCAAATCATCACATGGAAAAATTATTTATTATTGTGATGCCAGACTCCGATCTGGTTCGAAATTGTAACATAGCTTCATGCACCTGACTCAGTTTTAACTTTCTGGTTATTAGACTGTCCATTTTAATAGAGCCGTCAGTGATCATTGTTATTAGTGGCTCAAAACCGGACGACGTCATACCCCGCGTTCCAATAATTTTCAATTGTCTGGAGTATATCAAATCTAACAGAGCAAGAGACACAATAGCATTATCTGCAGTGGGCATTCCTACCTGAATATGCCTGCCAAGTTTTCTAAGTGAACGAATACTATTCTGGAAAGTAACCTCTTCTCCAAGGGCATCTAACGAAACGTGGACTCCACCGTTTGTTAGATCTCTGACCTCTTGCCAGATATTCTTAAATTTGGCTGGATCTAAAACGATATCAGCCCCCAGATCAGTGGCCTTTTTTAGTGCAGAACTATTAATATCGATGCCAATGACTTTTGCACCCATAGCTTTTGCAATCACAACAGCAGATGTGCCTACACCACCGCACCCAAAGACTGCCAACCACTCTCCTGCTGATAGACACGCGCGGTCCGTAAGCGCTCTAAATGCGGTTGTAACTCGGCACCCCATTGCCGCCGCTATCTCAAAACTAAGTGAGCCTGGGAGGCTTACCAGATTAAAGTCAGCAAACCGAATTTCAACAAATTGAGCAAAACCACCACGTATGGTAAAACCAATTGTTTCCTGATTATCACATATTGTAGAATTACCTGTCTGACAATCAGAGCACAAACCACATCCCAGAATAAATGGAACAGTTACACGATCACCGACAGAAAACTCCTTAATTTCAGATCCAATTTCAACTATAACGCCTGCTAACTCATGCCCCATAATGTGAGGCAGTTCAACGTCTGGATCATGTCCTGACCATGCATGATGATCTGACCTACAAACCCCACATGCTTTTAATTCAACGACTACGGATTTTGGCCTACACACTGGATCATCTACTTCCTCAAAGTTCGGCGGAGTACAAAATTTATGTAAAACAGATGCCTTCATAAAAAAATCCAATTGTGTAATCTTAGTTTACTTTTATTTTCTAAACAAAGCCATTGACAAAGACACGCCAAAAAGTTCGTCTATTTACAATAAACAAATTAAGTGAAGAAATGTTGAACCAAGTAACTATCGACACATTCCAGGAAGATGGCATTGCCTTTATACCTGGACTATTCAAGGCACACGTTGAAAGTTTGAGAATTGGTGTTCAAAAAAATATTGAAAAACCCGGTCCATTTGCT
This sequence comes from uncultured Rhodobacterales bacterium, assembly GCA_963999845.1. Lineage (GTDB taxonomy): Bacteria > Pseudomonadota > Alphaproteobacteria > Rhodobacterales > Rhodobacteraceae > Salinivivens. Next base: position 40,521 of record CAXEVV010000005.1, read on the forward strand.
GCAGAAAATACGAAAGAAGGTGAGAAGGGTCGCTTTTTTGACGATTATTGTAACTGGCAACGTATTGATGAATTTCGAAATGCGGCCTTCGATAAAAATGTTGCTAAAACAGCAGCACTTCTAATGCAATCGAAAACTATCCAGATGTTTCATGATCATGTTTTAGTTAAAGAAGCGGGGACGTTAACATCAACGCCCTGGCATACCGATGGGCCGTATTATTTTATCAAGGGAATTAAAACGTTAAGTTTTTGGGTGCCATTGGATCCAGTCAAAGACGCCACATTAAGAATGGTCGCAGGCTCGCACAAGTGGCCAAAGCCTGTACTTCCAACTAAATGGTTATCGAATGAAAATTTCTACCCGACTACGGATGAGTATTTACCTGTTCCAGATCCCGAAAAAGAACATATGGATATTAAAGAATTCAAGATGGAACCCGGAGATGCTGTTGCATTTAATTTCAATATTCTGCATGGCGCTCGTGGAGCAACAGCAGACCAACGAAGACGCGCGTTCTCCTTAAGACTGCTCGGTGACGATACAAGTTACACAGAAAGGCCTGGCCCAACTTCTCCTCCGTTTCCACAACATAATATGGAAGAGAACCAGGTACTTCGAACTGATTGGTTTCCATTTATCGAATTTTAAAAATTTAAATTACTTGAATTTGAAATGAACTAACGTAAGTAAAGGGAAGGTTGATTTTGAGACAGAATGATTAATTATACTTTACAATGTGAAAAAAAACACAGATTTGACAGTTGGTTTAAATCAGCTGAGGCCTTTGACATGCTGATAGAAAAATCACTGGTTGTATGTTCAGACTGTGGTTCAACTAATATAAGCAAAGCGATCATGGCGCCTAGCGTAAGCACCGCCAGAAAAAAAGAAAATAAATCTCAAGAAATTGCAAAAAAATCAAAAGTTAAAAATGATATTTTGGAATTAAAAAAGAAAATAGAAGCTAACTCTGAATATGTGGGAAACAATTTCGCAAATGAAGCCAGATCAATGTACCTCGGAGAGTCCCCAGAACGTGCAATCTATGGGGAAGCTAAGGCCGATGATGCGAAAAAGCTTATAGATGATGGTATCCCAGTGATGCCACTTCCATTTCTACCCGTGAAAAAAACTAACTAACCATTTATCTTCAATATAAATGCCCCTATTTTACACACAAGATAACCGTATCATGTGACTTGTATGTTATGGTATTACCATCTACACCGCCAGCGATGGAGTAAATTGGAAAAGCATGTCCTTACTAGTAATGAAATTCGGGGGTACTTCTGTCGCAAATGTTGACCGAATAAAGCGCGCGGCTAAACGCGTTGCGCTTGAAGTGGCGCATGGTAATAACGTCATTGTTATCGTTTCAGCAATGTCAGGTAAAACAAACGAATTAGTTAATTGGGTGAATGATACTTCACCATTTTATGATGCTCGTGAGTATGATGCTGTAGTTTCATCTGGTGAAAATGTAACTGCAGGGCTGATGGCACTTACACTTCAAGAAATGGACATACCAGCCAGAAGCTGGCAAGGCTGGCAAGTCCCTGTTCGCACTAGTTCGTCTCATTCTTCAGCAAGGATCGAGAGTATTTCGTCCGAAGCTATTAATGAAAAGTTTGAACAAGGAATGAGGGTTGCAGTCGTTGCAGGTTTTCAAGGAATTAGCAAAGAAGACCGAATTACCACATTGGGAAGGGGCGGCTCCGATACCACTGCTGTGGCATTTGCTGCAGCCTTCAAGGCAGATAGGTGTGATATATATACTGACGTTGATGGAGTATATACCACTGATCCACGTATCTGCGATAAAGCCAAAAAGCTGGATAAAATTTCATATGAGGAAATGCTTGAGCTTGCGTCGCTCGGTGCAAAAGTATTGCAAACACGATCTGTCGAAATGGCTATGCGGTTTAAAGTTAAATTGCGAGTTTTATCTAGCTTTGAAGAGCCTAATGAACAAGCAGGAACACTAGTCTGCGATGAGGAGGAAATTATGGAATCAAATGTGGTCTCAGGAGTCGCTTACTCACGCGACGAAGCCAAGATGACATTATTATCAGTTGCCGACAGACCTGGAATTGCTGCTGCTATTTTTGTTCCACTGTCAGAAGCAGGAATAAACGTCGATATGATAATTCAGAACATCGCCGAAGGTGGACGGACTGATATGACATTCTCATGTCCCGTTGATCAGGTTAATAAAGCTGAAAAGTCACTACACAATGCAAAGGAGGCGGGGCTTATTAATTTCCAAGAACTAATTGCCGATACAAATGTTGCAAAAATTTCAGCAGTTGGAATCGGAATGAGATCTCAATCAGGTGTTGCAGCCAAAATGTTTCAAACTTTGTCCGACGAGGGAGTAAATATTAAAGTAATTGCGACCTCAGAAATTAAAATATCTGTTTTGATAGATCGGAAATATTTGGAGCTTGCAGTGCAATCCTTGCATGATGCATTTGAATTAAATTAGATTTCCTCCTTAAAGCAAGAGAGATCAAGCGTGCCAGAACGTACTCAGACCGACAGTCAACAACTACTGCGCAGATTGCGCGATACAATGGCTGAAGAACAAAAAGGGCAAGCGCGGTTAAATAAAATTACTCATTTAATCGCTGACTCCATGCGCACTGAGGTATGTTCAATCTATTTGTTTCGGGATACCGAAACACTTGAACTATGTGCAACAGAAGGCCTCAAAACTGAGGCTGTTCACCAAACTCGGCTTAGAATTGGTGAGGGTCTCGTAGGTAAAGTTGCTAAGTCAAAGAAAGTAGTCAATACAGAAGATGCTCCCTCCGCACAGGGGTTCAGGTTTATGCCAGAAACAGGAGAAGAAATTTTTTCTTCGTTTGCTGGTGTGCCCATACAGAGACTAGGCGAGACCCTTGGTGTTCTGGTAACTCAGTCCAAAAACTCACGAAAATTTAGTAGCGAAGAAATCTATGCTTTAGAAGTTGTAGCCATGGTACTAGCAGAAATGACTGAATTAGGAGCTTTTGTCGGCGATGAAACAGGACTTACAGCATTACATCAGCAATCAGTTTTATTCCGCGGTACAAATGGCCAAGACGGTGCTGCGAAAGGCAGTGTTTGGCTTCATGAACCACGAGTTGTTGTTACAAATTTAGTTTCCGATGATGCAATAGAAGAAAAAACCAGGCTTCAAAATGCCGTGAACCTTCTGAGACAAGGTGTAGATGAAATAGTCGATAAGATTGCCGACGGAGATAAAGAGCAAACAGAAATTCTAAAAACCTTCCGAATGTTCGCAAACTCGAGAGGGTGGCTTAGACGTATGGAAGCTGATATCGATCAGGGTCTATCCGCGGAAGCAGCGGTTGAGAAAGAACAATCTTCTGCACGAGCTCGCATGAGTCAGGTGGCGGATAGTTACATGCGAGAGCGGCTCCATGATTTGGATGATCTATCAAATAGATTATTACGGATCCTGACTGGACAAGGCACAAATACTGGTGCAGAAATTCCAAAAGATCCTATTTTGATTGCCCGTAATATCGGCCCTGCAGAGCTGTTGGATTATGGTCGAAGACTTAAAGCTATTGTCCTCGAAGAAGGGTCCGTCGGCAGCCATGCTGCGATAGTAGCACGTGCCTTAAGTATTCCTTTGGTAATTAATGCTAAAAATGTAACCACTGAAGCTTTAAATGGGGACCCTATTTTGGTTGATGGCACGCAAGGAATAGTACATTTGCGTCCTGATGATAATGTTGTTCATGCGTTTTCGGAAAAGATCGCAATGGAGGCTAAAAACCAAGAGCGTTACCATGCACTCAGAGATGAAGCAGCAAAAACTACCGATGGGCAGATAATTGATTTAAGCATGAATGCTGGCCTTATGGCAGATTTGCCAAGTCTAACTAGCTCAGGTGCTAGTGGAGTAGGATTATTCCGCACTGAACTGCAATTCTTAATAAGAAATAAGATGCCAAAAAGATCCGAGTTAAAAAAACTCTATTCTAGGGTCCTAGACGCAGCGAAAGGCAAACAAGTTGTTTTTCGAACACTTGATATAGGTTCGGATAAAGTTTTATCATATATGCCTAATGTCAGTGAGGCCAATCCTGCACTAGGTTGGCGGGCGATTAGAATTGCCCTGGACCGACCGAGCATATTGAGAATGCAAATCGAAGCCCTAATTCGCGCTTCAGATGGACGTAATTTATCAATAATGTTTCCGCTTATTTCGCAAGATAGCGAGTTTTACGAGGCAAGAGCATTGGTTGATAAAGTTTTGACCGGCGAAAAACGTTTAGGACATAATACTCCGAACGAAATCAAGGTAGGAGCAATGCTAGAAACTCCATCTTTGGCTTACGCTCCAAAGAAATTTCTCAATGCAGTGGACTTCTTGTCGGTTGGAGGCAACGATCTGAAGCAATTCTTTTTTGCAGCAGATCGGGAGAACGAACTGGTAAGGCGAAAGTACGATACTCTCAGCACTAGCTATCTCGAATATCTGAGATTTGTTATCGACCGCTGCACCAAAAATAAAACACCTCTCTCCTTCTGCGGAGAAGATGCCGGACGGCCACTGGAAGCGGTTTGCCTCTGTGCCATAGGGTTTTCGAGTCTCTCTATGAGGCCTGCCTCAATTGGGCCGGTCAAACACCTACTTAGGAGAGTAAATCTTCAAGAGCTAAGCAATATCTTGAATTCAGAAATTGACAGCGGTTCATCCAACGTGAGGTCAGTAGTTGAAAAATATTTGAACTCAATATGAGATATTAATGGCTAAAGCTTTGCTCTGGACGAGAAAGTTTGATTTCGCTATACGTGTTTTATGTGTAGAACGAGGACTTCATTCATCCCAATTATTCGCCCGGCGCTTATTGATTAAAAGTGGCCGGGGCAAATCACCTACAAAGTCAATCAATTCGTAAAATACTGAAAAAATTAGAGAACATTCGTAATGTGTGCTGAAATACCAGACTACAAAGATACATTGAACCTGCCAAAAACAGAGTTTCCAATGAGAGCTGGGTTACCAAAACGGGAACCAGAGTGGCTTGAAAAATGGGAAAATATTAGAGTTTACGATACTTTACGAGAAAAAAAGAGTAGATCCTCTTTTATATTGCATGACGGGCCTCCATACGCGAACGGCCATTTGCATATTGGCCACGCGCTCAATAAGATTCTCAAAGATATGGTCGTGCGTAGCCAGCAAATGATGGGCAAAGATGCAAGATATATTCCTGGATGGGACTGTCACGGATTGCCAATTGAGTGGAAAATTGAAGAACAATATAGAGCCAAAGGAAAAAACAAAGACGATGTCCCCGTTATAGATTTCAGACAAGAATGCCGGAAATTTGCCGCCGGCTGGGTTGAGACGCAACGGGAGGAATTTAAAAGGCTAGGCGTTATGGGAAAGTGGGAAAATCCTTATCTTACGATGGATTTCCATGCAGAAAGAGTAATCGCGGAAGAGTTTATGAAGTTTCTGATGTCTGGAACACTATATCAAGGGTCGAAACCTGTTATGTGGTCGCCCGTTGAAAAGACCGCATTAGCTGAAGCTGAGATAGAATATCATGATCATAAGTCACATACCATTTGGGTCGCCTTTAAAATAAAAAGTGCGTTGGAAAAAATTCAAAACGCCAGAGTAGTTATTTGGACAACTACGCCTTGGACTATTCCTTCAAATCGAGCGATCGCATTCAATCCAAAAATTTCTTACGGTCTATACCGTGTTGATGAAACCCAAGAAGAAAGTTGGACAGAGAAAGATGATCTCTACATTTTGGCTGATAATTTAGCTGAGGAAACATTAGAAAAGGCTCGGGTTCTCAAACATACAAGAATGACCAAAGTTTCTAGTGCTGAACTGCAAGGCTGCATGTGTAAGCACCCCCTATCTGAATTAGACAAATTTTGGACTTATGATGTGCCAATGATAGACGGTGACCATGTGACCGATGATGCTGGAACCGGTTTTGTGCATACAGCACCAAGTCATGGAGCAGACGACTATGATTGTTTTTTAAAGAGAAATTGGCTTGACAGAATGACCCATAACGTGGGTGAGGATAGTGAGTTTTTGGAACATGTCCCGTTCTTCGCAGGGCTCACAGTTTTTGACCGAAAAGGCAAAGAGGGGAAAGCAAACTCTGAAGTTATTAATAAACTTGTCGAGGCAGGTAATATAATTGCAAGAGGACGGTTGACGCACAGCTACCCACATTCTTGGCGCTCAAAAGCACCAATAATTTTTAGAAATACTCCACAATGGTTCGCAGCTATCGATAAGAAGGTGGATGACAAATTTGATGAATATGGAGATACAATTAGACAACGAGCTCTGGAGTCCATCGATAAACTAGTTCAATGGACGCCAAAAAGTGGGCGTAACAGACTTTATTCGATGATTGAGGGACGGCCAGACTGGGTTTTGTCAAGGCAGCGTGCTTGGGGGGTACCTCTTACTTGCTTTACTAAAAAAGGTGCACAACCTACTGATGCCGATTTTTTACTTCGGAATGAAAAAGTCAATAAACGCATTGTGGAGGCTTTTGAAAAAGAAGGCGCAGACGCTTGGTATGAAGATAATGCGAAAAAAAGGTTTTTAGAGGGATTAGAAAACCCTGATGACTACAATCAAGTTTTTGATATTTTAGATGTTTGGTTCGATAGTGGGTCAACACATGCATTTGTACTCAGAGACAGAGATGATGGATCAGAGGACGGTTTTGCTGATCTTTATTTGGAAGGAACAGATCAACATAGAGGTTGGTTCCATTCTTCGATGCTCCAGTCATGTGGAACGAAAGGACGCGCTCCATACCACGGTGTTTTAACTCATGGATTTACTTTGGATGAAAAAGGCATGAAAATGTCGAAATCTATAGGAAATACGATAGCTCCAGAACAAGTAATAAAGCAGTACGGAGCTGACATTCTCCGTTTGTGGGTTGCACAATCTGACTACACTGCAGATTTACGAATTGGACCAGAAATTTTAAAGGGAGTAGCAGATAGCTATCGAAGATTGAGAAACACAATGCGTTTTATGCTTGGCTCACTCTCTGATTACGATATATCTGATGAAACAAGTGCAGATGAAATGCCTGAATTAGAGCGTTGGATATTGCATAGACTTTCTGAGTTAGACGAGAAAGTAAGAAACGGATACAGCTCATACGATTTTCAGGGTGTTTTCCAAGCGATCTTTACATTTGCGACAGTAGATTTATCCTCCTTTTATTTTGATATCCGAAAAGACGTACTTTACTGTGACGGGAATACAACCGAGCGTAGATCAGCACGAACCGTGTTAAATTTGCTTTTCCATCGCCTTTCAACATGGTTGGCACCTATTTTAGTATTTACGATGGAAGAGGTGTGGCTTGAACGTAATCCGGATAAAGAAAGTTCGATTCATCTTCTGGACATCCCTAATACTCCATCTGAATGGCGAAACGATAAACTTGCAAAAAAATGGGCAATCGTAAGAAGCTATAGAAGACTGGTCACCTCAGCCTTAGAATTACAGAGAGCTGATAAAGTAATCGGATCTAGTTTGGAAGCAGCTCCAATCATTCATATCACGGACAAAGATGCGCTTGAAATTCTAAAAACTGTGCCTTTTCAAGACATTTGTATAACATCAGACATAAAACTCACTGATACAAATCCCCCCAAAGGTGCATACATATCGGACGAAATTATTGGTGCTGCAGTAGATTTCAAAAAATCAGTTGGATCAAAATGCGAACGGTGCTGGAAAATTTTACCAGATGTCGGCACTTACAGACACCCAAGCACGTGCGAAAGATGTAGTTCAGCACTTCAATAATCTTTGGACGAGCCTAAATTACTAAGCTCCCTTTTTTCTATGTTTTTTAGTTATTATACCGCCTTAGCCCACCAAAAAAGCTGGTCATCATTTTGGCAACTTCATCTTCACAAATGCCAGGATATATTTCAGGTCGGTGATGTGTTTGGCTATGAGAAAAAATACATGCACCATTCTCGACGCCACCTGATTTTTTATCGCTAGCCCCATAGTACAAGCGGCGAATTCTAGAAGCCGCGATTAACGCGGCGCACATTGCGCAAGGTTCTAAAGTAACATACAAATCACAATCACTTAATCTCTCATTTCCCATAATTCGGCAAGCCTCTCGAATTACTAATACTTCTGCATGAGCAGAGGGGTCCTTGAGTTCTCTAGTTCTATTTCCAGACTTTGCCAAAATATCACCGTTGGGAGCTAGCAATACTGCTCCGACTGGGATTTCTCCTGAAACGCGTGCCACTTCAGCCTGCTCAATGGCTAACTTCATAAAATGAGTGAAGCCGTTATTTTTTAAAGAGTCCAATTGGTACTTCCTAAATTATTATTAATAACATAAACACTCGTTAATGGAAGACCAAGCTAACAAAGGCGAACGTATCGCAAAAATAATTGCTAGAGCTGGCTTGGCAAGTAGAAGAGAGTCTGAGAAATTAATTCTTGATGGAAAAGTTAAGGTCAACGGTAAGACTATAAGTAGTCCGGCCCTTAATCTATCCAGTGACGATGTGGTAGAGGTTGATGGTAAATTATTATCACCACCTGAAAAAACACGTATTTGGATGTACCATAAGCCTGTTGGCCTAATCTCTACTTCGAAAGATGAAAAAAATCGTCCAACTATTTTTGATAAACTCCCAAGCGAAATGCCTAGAGTGTTATCAATCGGACGGCTAGATCTAAACTCTGAAGGACTATTACTGCTTACTAATGACGGAGAGCTAAAACGACGGCTTGAATTACCTTCAACTGGCTGGTTACGTAGTTATCGTGTGAGAGTAAAAGGCAGATTAAATGAAAATATGCTTGAACCCTTAAGACAAGGTATTTCCGTAGATGGTACACAATTTAAGCCAATGCAAGTTTCATTTGACCGTCAAACAGGGGCAAACGCATGGCTAAGTATTGGACTCCGTGAGGGTAAAAATCGAGAAATCCGTAAAGCACTTAGTTTTCTGGGTCTATCCGTAAATCGGTTAATAAGAATAAGCTTTGGAGATTTTGAACTAGGCAAATTAAAAAAGGGTGAAATTGAAGAAGTGCGTTCAAGCAGATTAAAAACTCTATTCAAAAAAGAGGTGGATAATCGCAAAATGAAAGAAAACCAGAAAGGAAATTTTGGTGGAAAAAGAACAAAAAATAAGGATAAGGTTTCAATCACTCGTAATGTTTCTAAGAACCGAAGGTTTAATCATTAATTAACGCACCAATACAAAGGGGCTTATCTGCAACATTTTTGATAGCTAGCGAAGGCCAATAGAAAAAAATTATTTATTTTAAAAGTCAACATTTTTGATTAGTTACTTTAGGTCTGAAGTGCTTAGAGAAACGCTCGGCTTCGACAATCGACTGCGTATAACCCAATATAGTTTTTCCTGCGCACGTGTAATAGCGACGTATGCAAGCCTCTTCCAAAGTGGCAAATCTGACTCAACCCTATTAGTCTGGGCTGCAGCATAGATGTCTGGTGCAAAGACTTGCACATTTTCCCACTGAGAACCTTGAGCTTTGTGAATTGTCACAGCAGAGCCATGCAGAAAAATAGCTCCCATTTTAGCTGCAAACGGAATAAATGGCTGACCTTCGTTCGGTAGTTCAATTTTTATTATTGACGCTGCCGAAAGTCTGGGAGATTCCGATCCAACCACAAAAAGTCTTGAGAAACCAGTCTTTTTACCAGGCCCTAGATAGATTACATTAGCCCCCTTGGTTAGACCCCTTGCTTCAAGGTCAATCCTTTTTTTTCTATGTTTTAGGGGTAATTCTAAGCCGTCGCAGATCAATGGTTCTCCCTCCAATAGTCTATCATTTGGAGCGTTATAGACAGCGCGGAAGGCATTTATTAACCTTATACGTGTAGCATTACGCCAAACCAAAACTGGACTTCTTGACATCAAATCTACATCCACCCTTTGAGCCCATACAATTCTATCATCTTCAGTTGAAATTTTTTTTATTATCATCTCAAAATCTGTAAAATTTATTTCAGGATCTAACAAAACATTTGAAAGTTTTAAAATTGGGTTATCCGATTTTTGCCTGTGAATTTGTGATAATATTGATTTTTTGTCAGGGCTAAATTTATCGAAAACCATTTGTCCTGATTGACTTATTGGTGCGAGCTGGGCGGGGTCTCCAAATAATATTAAAGTTGAAAAAATCTCTTTTAAATCATTTAGTTGGTCATCATCAAGCATCGACGACTCATCAATAAATCCGATATCTAAAGGTTCCTCTCTCCGTTTCCAGCCACTGATAAAATCAGATCCCTTTAAACCGGCTGCTGCAAGGGCTCCAGGAATAGACTTATTAGAACTATAAAACTCCCATGCCCGTTTCAATGAAATTTCTGATATACCCTCTATACTGGGCTTTTCATCCCGCTCGCCAATAAGCCACTCCACTATTTTTTCATAATCTGGGTCATACACAGGCGTATATAGAATTCGATGGATAGTGGTCGCAGGTACACCTCTCATTCTCAATATATTTGCAGCCTTATTCGTCGGAGCTAAAACTGAAAGCGTACGTTTATTTTTATTTTTATTAACTTCAAAGTCACCAGATATAATTTCAACACCGACTTTAAGCATTTTTTCAGTTATACTACTTAATAAAGCAGTTTTCCCAGAGCCTGCTCTTCCTATCAGTGCATGCACTGTTTTATTTTCAGCGATCTGGTTTGAGATTTTACCAGTGGTAAAATTTATTCCAGCCCGCTCCAAAATAATTGAGACGGTTTTAAAGGCTTGCTCTTGATCAAGCGATAGTGGAATAGAGTTACTGTCCATGCAGCTAGCATATATTAATGCTAGCTGTTCACCAGCTAAACATGGTCAATTAAAGTAGCTATAAGATATTGACAGCAAACCGTCCCAACATTTGGGTTTGCTGTAAAAATACTGCAAGAACATCTACAAGTTAAGTCGACCCAACGTGGGTTATTTATTTCAGTACTTCTTCAAACGTTGATAATCCTACCCGTGGACTTTGCACTAAAACAGCCATATTGCCTGGCTTGTGTTCATTCTTCATCATTTTGGTGTGAGCCTGTGGTATTTGATCCCACGGAAGAACTTCTGACATACATGGATTAAGGCGGCGTTCCACCATTAATCTATTTGCAGATGCTGCTTGCTTCAAATGAGCAAAGTGACTTCCCTGGATGCGCTTTTGATGCATCCACAGGTACCTCACATCAAACGTACAATTGTACCCAGTTGTGCCTGCACAGATCACTACCATCCCGCCTTTTTTACAAACAAATGTCGAAACAGGAATGGTTGCTTCCCCGGGATGTTCAAAAACTATATCGACATTATTACCTTTGCCAGTAAATTCCCAGATAGCCTTACCAAATTTACGAACTTCTTTAAACCAATCAGCATATTCTGGAGTATTTACGGTAGGCAGTTGCCCCCAACACGTAAAGTCATTTCTATTAATAACGCCTTTCGCTCCTAGCCCAAGGACAAAATCTCTCTTGCTCTCATCTGATATGACACCGATAGCATTTCCACCTGCCGCCTTAACCAGCTGAATGGCATAAGAGCCAAGTCCGCCAGATGCACCCCACACTAAAACATTTTGTCCCGGCTTTAATTCGTGTGGGTCATGTCCAAACAGCATTCTGTAAGCGGTTGCAAGGGTCAAAGTATAGCAGGCACTTTCTTCCCAACTTAAATGACGAGGTCTTGGCAAAAGTTGTTGAGCTTGAACACTGGTAAATTGAGCAAAGGACCCATCTGGGGTTTCGTATCCCCATATACGCTGACTTGTCGAGTACATTGGGTCTCCACCATTACATTCTTCATCATCGCCATCGTCTTGATTACAATGGATGACCACCTCATCACCAACCTTCCAATTTCGTACTTTATCACCTACTGCCCAAACAATGCCAGAGGCGTCTGACCCAGCAATGTGATAATCTGCTTTGTGGCCATCAAAAGGTGAAATGGGAACACCCAGACCTGCCCAAACGCCGTTATAGTTAACACCGGCAGCCATTACCAATACCAATACTTCGTTACCCGACGGTAATGGTGTGTCTACAATTTCTACTTGAAAGGCTTTCTCAGGTTCGCCATGTCTCTCTCTACGGATAGCCCATGCGTACATCTGCCTTGGCACATAGCCAAATGGTGGCATTTCGCCTAATTCATACAAGTCTTTTTCCGGCGCATCATAGGTTGGGTGTGCAACGTCAGCGTCTAAGGCCATCACTATCTCCAAATTAATTTTGTAATGATTGCCGCAACGCAGAATCATATGTCGCGAAATCATTATTATTCTAAGCGAAAGATTGCAACTTTTTTTATATCTAATTGGTAATTTTATTGCTTCTCTATAAAGACGCCAGATATTGGAAACGGCAAATTTCACAAGTATGTGATTAGTATAAAAGCACTTATCATTAAAAAGTTATCATTACACTTTGCCGCGACGCAGCGAATTGACTCAGACATTATATTTCATTATCACACCTCTGTATCTAAGATTATTTCGCGAAGAATACTTAAGGATTTTTAAATGTCACAAACTAGCAAAGATCGCCCGTGGCTCATTAGAACTTACGCGGGACATTCGACGGCGGCTGCATCTAACAAGCTTTACAGATCTAATCTGGCTAAAGGACAAACCGGCCTTTCTGTTGCATTCGATCTCCCAACCCAAACAGGATATGACAGTGACCACTTATTAGCTCGCGGTGAAGTTGGAAAAGTTGGCGTCCCTATCGGCCATTTGGGAGATATGAGAGCTTTATTTGACCAAATCCCTTTAGATCAAATGAACACTTCAATGACGATAAATGCTACTGCTCCGTGGTTGTTAGCTCTTTATATCGCTGTAGCGGAGGAACAAGGCGCAGAAGTAAAAAAATTACAAGGCACTGTGCAGAATGACATTATAAAAGAATACCTCAGTAGAGGAACGTACATTTGCCCACCTCAAGCTTCCCTTAAATTAATAGGTGATGTTGCCGAATACTGTTATTCAGAAGTTCCAAAATGGAACCCAATGAATGTGTGCTCGTATCATTTACAAGAAGCGGGAGCTACTCCAGAACAAGAACTTGCTTTCGCATTAGCAACAGCAACAGCTGTTTTGGATGAGTTGCGTCCAAGGGTTTCTGAAAAGGAATTTCCTATTCTAGTAGGCAGAATTTCATTTTTTGTAAATGCGGGCATACGATTTGTAACAGAAATGTGCAAAATGCGGGCATTTGTAGACCTGTGGGACGAAATCTGTATGAAAAGATACGGGGTTTCTGATCCAAAATATCGCCGCTTTAGATATGGAGTCCAAGTAAATTCGCTAGGATTGACGGAGCAACAACCTGAAAACAATGTTTATCGCATTTTAATTGAGATGCTAGCTGTTACCCTGTCTAAGAAAGCTAGAGCGCGTGCTGTGCAGTTACCGGCTTGGAATGAAGCTTTGGGCTTACCTCGGCCATGGGATCAGCAGTGGTCAATGCGAATGCAACAAATTATGGCATACGAAACAGATTTACTCGAATATGACGATCTTTTTGAAAACAATCCCGCAGTAGAAAAGAAAGTAACCATTTTAAAAGATGGTGCTCGTCACGAATTAGCCAACCTCGACAGTATGGGAGGAGCAGTTCAAGCAATTGAGTATATGAAATCTCGATTAGTAGACTCAAATGCAGATCGACTTAACAAAATTGAGACAAATGAAACTGTTGTTGTTGGTGTGAATAAATTTACAACTAGCGAAGATTCACCACTTACCACTGGTGATAAAGGAATTATGATTGTTGATCCTGCGGTTGAGGCTGAACAGATTGGCAGGCTCAATGCATGGCGTAATCAGAGAGACCCTGAAGCTGTAAAAGTAGCGCTTGATAAACTTAGTGATGCTGCAAAGAATGGGGCAAATATTATGCCTGCTTCAGTAAACGCCGCTAAAGTGGGTGCTACAACTGGGGAATGGGCCGAAATTATGAGATCCGTGTATGGCGAGTACCGCGGGCCTACTGGCCTGTCAAAATCTAAATCAAATAAAACTGAAGGATTAGATGAAATACGCTCATCTGTAGACATTGTTTCAGATAAACTGGGCCGTAGGCTAAAATTTTTAATGGGAAAACCAGGCCTCGATGGTCACTCAAATGGGGCAGAACAAATTGCTTTTCGTGCTCGAGATTGTGGTATGGAAATAGAATATCAAGGTATTCGGCTAACCCCTGAGCAATTGGTCGATGCAGTATTAGAAACACACCCGCATGTTATAGGGTTATCAATCCTCTCAGGTAGTCACATACCACTTGTAAAAGAAACGTTGGAAAGATTGTCTGAGGCAAATTTAAGCCATATTCCACTGGTTGTGGGAGGAATAATACCAGACGAAGATGCTACTTCACTAAGAGCAATGGGTGTATCTAAAGTATACACTCCAAAGGACTTCGAGCTAAACTCAATAATGATGGATATTGTAGAATTAGCAGATCCGCGAAAAGTGGCAGCAGAATAAGTCTAATCTTGTAGACCGTGTAAGAAAAGCTTTACGCAGTATTCAAATATATTAAGTTAGCATATCTCAAAAATATAGGCCAAGGGATGATAAAAGACTACGATGTTAGACCGTTAGAAAAAAAAGACCAAGAACAATGGCATTATATTTGGGGCGAATACCTTAAATTTTATGAAACAGAGCTTCCATCTAAAATCTACTCTGAAACATTCTCTCGGCTTATCGATACAAATAATAGACACCAAAACTGTCTAGTTGCGTACAGTGACGAAACTCTATTTGGGTTGGTACATTATATCTTTCACCCTCATAACTGGAGAACCGATGACGTATGTTATTTACAAGACTTATTTACACTTAAAAAACAGCGCCGGAAGGGCATTGCTAAAGCTTTAATCCAAGCTGTTTATGAAGCAGCCGATGCAAACGAAACTTCCTCAGTCTACTGGATGACACAAGACTTTAATCTCGGAGCGCGGAAGCTATACGATCAAGTTGCATCATTAACCCCATTCATAAAATACCAAAGGTAAGAAATGACTATTCATATCGGAGCTAAAATTGACGAAATCGCGGACACAGTGCTTTTACCTGGAGATCCAATGCGTGCAAAGTGGGCTGCGGAGCAGTTTTTAACCTCTCCACGTCTTGTAAATCAGGTACGAGGGATGTTTGGTTACACAGGGACGTTTAACGGTAATCACGTAACCATACAAGGTAGTGGGATGGGAATGCCCTCTCTGTCAATTTATGCAAATGAACTAATTAGGGATTATAATGCACAAACTTTA
Source organism: uncultured Rhodobacterales bacterium (assembly GCA_963999845.1). GTDB lineage: Bacteria > Pseudomonadota > Alphaproteobacteria > Rhodobacterales > Rhodobacteraceae > Salinivivens. The sequence goes on from CAXEVV010000005.1 coordinate 55,869, forward strand.
ATTAGAATTGGGTCTTGCGGCGGTATGCAACCAAATATCGATATTCGCGATATAATACTTGCACAAACCACGACTTACGTAACAACCCCTTCTTCCACTGTAATGAAAGAAGTCAGTTTTTCTCCTTGTGCAGATTTTGAACTACTAAAGAATGCACATTCTTTTGCAGAAAGTAAGGGATTTAAAACACACGTTGGAAATATCTATTCATCCGATACTTTTTATGACGAAAGAGCGGACCTTAATGAGCAAATGGTTAGACATGGTGTCCTTGCTGTGGAGATGGAAGCCGCTGAACTATACACTTTAGCTGCCCGTTTTAAGAGAAAAGCACTCGCAATTTTAACAGTCTCGGATCATCTACAAACAGGAGAAGCCTTGCCATCTGATGAAAGAGAAAAGACTTTTGCTCAAATGATAGAGGTGGCCCTTGCTGCAGCGTTTCCAACCAAATAACGCCGCCGATAAAGTAAGTGACTAAGCACTTCTTTCAACCATCATTTTTTTAACCTCTGCGATCGCTTTGGCAGGATTAAGTCCTTTCGGACAGGTATTGGTACAATTCATTATTGTATGGCACCGATATACTTTAAACGGATCATCAAGGTCGCGCAAACGGTCTCCAGTAGCCTCATCTCTGCTATCAATAATCCAACGATAAGCATGAAGCAAAGCGGCGGGACCCAAATATTTATCGCTATTCCACCAATATGACGGACATGAAGTCGAACAAGACGCACACATTACGCACTCATATAATCCATCCAATTTTTTTCTGTCTTCAATGGATTGTTTCCACTCTGTATTTGGCCGGTCTGTCTTAGTCTCTAGCCATGGCATAATTGAAGCATGCTGTGCATAAAAATGTGTTAAATCCGGTATAAGATCTTTGATTACGGGCATATGGGGTAACGGATAAATATTTATATCACCTTTGACATCATCAATGCCATGAACGCATGCTAATGTGTTTATACCACCTATACTCATCGCACAGGATCCACAAATACCCTCACGGCAAGATCTTCTGAAGGTTAAAGTCGGATCAATATCGCTCTTAATTTTGATTAATGCGTCTAAAATCATGGGTCCACAGTTATCAATATCCACAAAATACGTGTCCAAGCTAGGGTTCTCAGTGTCATCTGGAGACCAACGATATATATTGAAAACACGCAAATTGTTGGCACCTTCAGGCTTTGGCCATGTCTTACCTCTCGTTATTCTACTGTTTTTGGGTAGCGTTAACTGTACCATTTCATAGTTCCTAGAAAGTGCGTTCTTTTGGTGCTATCTTGGACAAACTTATTCCACCCTCAGTTTCAGTAGAGAGTGGGTCCGTTATAACAGGTCTATAGCTAAGTTTCACAGACTTTGCATTCTCCGAGAAACGCGAGATAGTATGAACGCGCCAATTCACGTCATCACGATTTTCAAAATCCTCGTGAGCATGCGCCCCACGACTCTCCTTGCGTGCTTCAGCTCCACAAATTGTACTCAGCGCATTCGGCATCAGGTTTGTAAGTTCTAACGTTTCCATCAAATCACTATTCCAGACAAGGCTCCTATCTACGACGGAAAGATCATTTACACCATCAGCAATCTTACTCATTTTTCCGACACCGTTTGCTAAAGTTTCAGCCGTTCTAAATACAGCAGCATCTTCCTGCATCGTTTTTTGCATTTGCAAACGCAAATCTGCTGTTGGGATTGCGCCTGTGGCATACCGAAGTCCATCAAAACGATCAAAAGCATTATCGACAGAGAGCTTATTCAAATCAGGATTGTGCGCATCAGCATCTACGACCTTCCCAGCCTTTATAGCGGATGCTCTACCAAAAACCACTAAGTCAATTAACGAATTTGATCCTAGTCTATTTGCACCATGTACTGAAGCACAGCCTGCCTCGCCAACGGCCATTAAACCCGGTACGATCTGGTTAGGGTTCTCCTCAGTCGGGCTTAGTACTTCGCCCCAATAATTGGTTGGAATACCGCCCATGTTGTAGTGCACCGTTGGTAACACTGGAATCGGTTCTTTGGTCACATCTACTCCAGCGAAGATCTTTGCAGACTCAGATATTCCTGGAAGTCTCTCAGCAAGTGCAGCTTCTGGCAAATGACTTAGGTTTAGGTGGATGTGGTCACCCGTTTTTCCAGCTCCCCTACCCTCCCGGATCTCCATAGTCATGCAACGACTAACATAATCCCTAGGAGCAAGGTCTTTGTAGTGTGGCGCGTATCTTTCCATAAAACGCTCGCCTTCAGAGTTTGTCAAATACCCACCCTCACCACGAGCACCTTCTGTGATCAAGCAACCTGAACCATAAATACCCGTTGGATGAAATTGGACAAATTCCATATCTTGTAACGGCAGACCAGCCCGAGCTATCATGCCACCACCATCACCAGTGCATGTATGGGCTGAAGTTGCGCTAAAATAGGCTCGTCCGTACCCACCTGTCGCTAAAACAACTAATTTAGCATTAAAAACGTGAAATGAGCCGTCATCCAACTTCCAACAAACGACGCCCTGGCATTGTCCATCTTCTGACATAATCAGGTCAATGGCAAAGTACTCGATGTAAAACTCTGCATTCTGCTTCAGCGACTGACCGTAAAGAGTATGCAGGATGGCATGGCCAGTTCGATCTGCGGCTGCGCAGGTTCTCTGAACAGGCGGACCTTCACCAAATTCCGTGGTATGGCCGCCGAAAGGTCTCTGATATATGTCGCCTTTTTCAGTCCTACTAAAAGGAACACCATAATGTTCGAGTTCATACACTGCCTTAGGTGCTTCCCTAGCCAAATACTCCATAGCATCAGTGTCGCCGAGCCAATCTGATCCCTTAACTGTGTCGTACATGTGCCATTGCCAATGGTCTGGCCCCATATTTCCCAAAGAAGCCGCTATACCGCCTTGAGCCGCAACAGTATGAGACCTTGTAGGAAATACCTTTGTGACACATGCCGTTTTAAGTCCTTGCTCAGCCATACCTAGAGTAGCTCGCAAGCCTGAACCACCAGCACCTACCACCACAACATCATACTCGTGAATTTCGTGAGAATATGCTTCCAATGAAAAGTCCCTATACCAAAATTTTAATCAACGCTAAGAGTGTCACGGCTATCAATAAATAAGATAAACCGATCGTAAAAATTATCCACACCTTGTTCATGACTCCGTGCACATAATCTTCGATCAATACCTGGACTCCACTTTTAAAATGTAAAAGCCCAACTGTAAATGTCACTGCGACTATAAGCGCATAAATTGGCTGTTCAAGTTTAGCTAACACGACAACTCTCTGCTCGCCAAATAGAGGTCCAATTGTGATTATAAATATAGGGACCAGAGCAACGAGTGCCATTGAGCTAATTTTCATTGCTTTAAAGTGTGACGTGCCTGTTTTTATTATGTCAAATGCCATCAAATATCACTCCTAGCCGTCCCCGGCCTGAAAAGTTTTTACAAAAATAAAATAGTTAAAAAAGTTAAAACAAACGAGCCCAAAACTACTGCCCATCCCAAAAGCCTTGATGTGTTAATATCTAGCCATACTGCATGATCCCAGATCAGATGCCGAATTCCAGCCAAGGTGTGATACCAAAGCGCCCAGAGAGAACCAAGTAACACAAGCTGACCCAACCAGCTAGAAATTACTGCATCCATTATCAAAAAGTTAGCTTCAGAAGTTGCTGCTGCAATCAACCATAAAATGAATAAAATTACCCCTACAATCAGCGCATTACCGGTAATTCTGGTAAGGATAGAAGTTATAGCATGTAATTGCCATTTATAAACGGATAAATGGGGCGAAAGTGGCCGTTGATCACTTTTTGACTTAGACATCTTAAAATCATCCATGTGTTTTAGAAAAAAATTTATGCTCTTTAACTACGAACATGTACTTAGTTCAAGTTGCAAGTCACGACCAGAGCTCGACATTATAATTTACTGATCTCCCAATTTCTTATCAGTATGATAAGCCTTACTAATATTTTTAACCACTGCTTAAGCACAAAGCATTTTAATACTTTGACTGTCGTAACTATACTGAAGATCCCCATGTAGTGTCCAACCTTTCGCTAGCGCAAAACTTAACTTGTGACAAAATAAAGAACTGTCTTCACCATTGAGCGAGCTATAAAATTTTGTCACTAAGACCTCCAGGAAAAGGCCAAACCCCAAAAAACCAATGAAAAGCAGAAATTAAAAGGAAGATGAAAACGACCATAAATACCAAAACTATATCTCGTTTGGCAGTCCCAGGTTTCGGTGCTATCCGTGTCTCAGAGCGATTTATTAACATGACAGCCAAGGCAGCCCAAGCGAGCATAGAGCCAAATAATATCAAAGATGCCAAATCACCATTCACTAATAGATGTGCCACAGCCCAAATTTTTACAGACGCTAGCATTGGATGGCGTAAACGGCCTCTAAGGCGACCTCTGGTATGCCCCAATGCAAATACAAATATAGCGGTTACCATGAGGATATTATTAACATACACCAAAAAATTTGGAGGAGTCCAAACGGCAACATACTCAGCAGATCTGTAGCCGATAACGATTAATACCAGTGCAATAATCAATGATATTGCTACTGCACCCTTTCCGATATTTCCCAAAGAGTTGCGTAAATTTGGTAATACACGCCTGAACGAATGTGCAATGACCCACAGAATATTTCCAATAACTAAAAGTGTCATAAGCTGTCTACATTGCCTAAATTAAAACTTAATTGCTTAATTCGGTATTTTGCCGAGACCACTTTAATATCTTAAAATTTTTTATACCATAAAGATATCATTAAGATTTTCAGTCTTCGGGTTATTTGAATTTATGATTAACATTGAATAGAATTTACATACAGGTCTGTAAAGATGAAATTGGCGAATTTTGTCTCAAAATTAAACTAAGCTCCCTTTGAAGTGGCCTTGCGAAATTTGTTGAAAAAGTCTAGGGCTTTTGATGAATTAGTAAAAGGCACAATCGGAGTTTTCTATGGCTAGATCTAAAATCGCTTTAATTGGGGCAGGACAAATTGGTGGAACAATCGCACACCTTTCATCAATAAAAGAACTCGGCGACGTTATTTTGTTTGATATCGCAGAAGGAGTACCAAATGGCAAAGCACTAGACATCGCAGAGTCTGGACCATCAGAAGGTTTCGATGCCACTTTAAGCGGCACCCAATCTTATGAAGATATAGCCGGTGCTGATGTTTGCATTGTCACTGCTGGCGTAGCACGGAAACCCGGCATGAGCCGTGATGATTTACTAGGCATAAATCTAAAAGTCATGAAGTCGGTTGGCGAAGGCATTAAGACTTATGCACCAAATGCTTTTGTTATATGTATAACGAACCCGTTAGATGCGATGGTTTGGGCTTTGAGAGAATTTTCTGGGTTACCCGCAAGTAAAGTTTGTGGCATGGCGGGAGTGTTAGACAGTGCTCGCTTCCGTCACTTCTTGTCCGTTGAGTTTAACGTGTCAATGCGTGATGTGACCGCCTTCGTATTGGGCGGGCACGGCGATACGATGGTGCCGTTAGCGAGATACTCAACAGTCGCGGGGATACCTTTACCGGACCTAATAGAAATGGGTTGGTCTACACAGGATAGATTGGATAAACTCGTCCAAAGAACGCGAGACGGCGGGGCTGAAATAGTCGGATTGCTGAAAACCGGATCTGCCTATTATGCCCCTGCAACAGCGGCGATAGAAATGGCAGAAGCATATCTCAAAGACCAGAAACGGCTACTGCCGTGTGCGGCTCACTGCAATGGTGAATTGGGAGTTTCAAATATGTACGTCGGAGTACCAACTATCATTGGTAGTAACGGTGTCGAGAGAATTGTGGATATAAAGCTCACTAAAGAAGAGCAGGACATGTTTAACAGCTCAGTGGAGTCAGTCAAAAGCTTGGTTGCTGCATGTAAAGCTATTGATAGCTCACTCGCATAATACTTAGTAAAGTATCAAATTCCTATTATCTTGGTATCCGTATGACTTGCAGTCGAGCCCAAAGATCTTTTTTATTGATCAAAATGTGATCACGAATTTTACAATGTGATCACATTTTACTAAATAACTGCATATTTTATGTTATACATTAAAAATTACTAGAAACTTCAGTGTGTTAATGGCTTTTTATAACTGCTAAAATAATAGGATTCTCATTATGAATATTCATGAATATCAAGCAAAAGCACTGCTAAGGAGCTATGGGGCTCCTGTTTCAGACGGAAGAATAGTGCTTAAATCAGAGGATGCTAAAACTGCGGCTGGTGAATTAGACGGCCCAATGTGGGTCGTAAAAGCCCAAATTCATGCTGGCGGAAGAGGCAAAGGAACTTTCTTGGAAGCAGACGCAGGTACCAAAGGTGGAGTGCGTATAACTAAATCAGTTGAAGAAGCCGCGTCAGAGGCAAAAAAAATGCTTGGTCGCACCCTAGTCACCCATCAAACTGGTCCCGTTGGGAAACAGGTAAATCGTGTATACATAGAAGATGGCTCAGAGATTACAAAAGAATTATATTTAGCTATTTTGGTAGATCGTCAATCAAGTAGAGTCTCATTTGTTTGTTCGACCGAAGGCGGAATGGATATTGAAGCTGTTGCAGAGAGTTCCCCAGAGAAAATCTTGTCATTTTCAATCGATCCTACCACATCATTCCAACCATATCATGGTCGAAGAATAGCTTTTATGTTGGGTCTTGAAGGCAAACAATTGAAGCAGTGTGTCTCATTGATGACAACGCTTTATAAACTCTTTCTTGAAAAAGACATGGAGATGTTAGAAATAAATCCATTAATCGTATCAGGCTCTGGAAATCTAAAGTGTTTAGATGCGAAAATGGGTTTTGATAGCAATGCAACATATAGGCATGCAGATATAGCAGAACTGCGCGACACAACAGAAGAAGATCCAAAGGAACTTGAGGCGTCAAAATATGACTTAAATTACATTGCGTTAGACGGAGAAATTGGCTGTATGGTCAATGGTGCCGGGTTAGCAATGGCCACAATGGATATTATTAAACTGTACGGTGCAGAACCAGCTAACTTTCTCGACGTAGGCGGCGGCGCCACGAAAGAGAAAGTCACAGAAGCTTTTAAAATAATTACGTCTGACCCCAATGTGAAAGGTATTTTAGTAAATATTTTTGGTGGGATTATGAGATGCGATGTTATTGCAGAAGGAGTTGTAGCTGCCGTGAAAGAGGTAGGTTTAAAAGTACCGCTAGTGGTTCGATTAGAGGGAACAAATGTTGAGACAGGTAACGAAATCATCAACACGTCAGGATTAGATGTAATCGCAGCTGCGAACTTAAAAGATGGTGCCGAAAAAATAGTAAAAGCAGTAAAAGGATGAGGCAATGGCAATTCTAGTTAGTGAAGACACGAAAGTTATTTGCCAAGGATTTACCGGATCGCAAGGAACATTTCACAGTGAGCAGGCGATTGAATACGGTACAAAAATGGTTGGGGGCGTTACTCCTGGTAAAGGAGGTTTAGAACATATAGGATTGCCTGTTTTTAACTCAGTTCATGAGGCAAGAGATGTTACTGGGGCAAATGCGAGTGTCATATACGTCCCACCACCATTCGCTGCAGATTCAATTCTAGAAGCTATAGACGCTGAAGTCGAACTGATAGTTGCTATTACCGAAGGGATACCGGTCCTGGACATGGTGAAAGTTAAAAGAGCATTAGAAACTTCACAATCAATTTTAATTGGACCAAACTGTCCCGGTGTAATAACCCCTGGCTCCTGTAAAATCGGCATTATGCCTGGCCATATCCATCGCAAAGGATCCGTTGGCGTTGTTTCAAGATCAGGTACACTAACTTATGAAGCCGTTAAACAAACCTCAGATGTAGGATTAGGCCAGTCAACCTGTGTGGGCATAGGAGGTGACCCAATCAAAGGAACTGAACATATCGATGTTCTAGAATGGTTTCTCTCAGATGACGAAACGGAAAGTATAATAATGATTGGTGAAATTGGAGGTTCTGCCGAGGAAGAAGCTGCGGAGTTTTTAAAACAAGAGGCTAAGCACGGGCGACAAAAACCGGTCGCAGGTTTTATTGCTGGTCGAACAGCTCCACCAGGTCGCAGAATGGGGCATGCCGGTGCAATAGTTGCCGGTGGAAAAGGTGGCGCAGAAGACAAAATAGAAGCAATGCGATCTGCCGGAATCATTGTTGCGGAGAGCCCTGCCGGATTGGGTGAAGCTGTACTCAAGGCAATAGAAAAAAAAGACTGAATCAAGATTAGAACACATAAATTATAATTGGATTGAATGGGTATTAAAATGAACGAACAATCTTCAAACGAATTCTTTCATGGATCTTCATTTATGCAGGGCCAGAATGCAGAATACTTGGAAAGTTTACAGCAAACTTTTAAACAAAATCCAAATTCCGTAGACTCAGCGTGGCAGGCATTTTTCCAATCTCTTGAGACTGATGCAGCAGATAATGGAAACAGTTCCCAAAAACCTAGCTGGACAAGACAAGACTGGCCCCAACAACCAAATGACGAATTCACTGGTGCTCTCACCAGTGAATGGGGCGATGACTCTGAAATTGCGATCCGGGCAAATGCGGCAATAAATGCAAAAGCAAATGCCGCGAATTTTACCTTAAGTGACGAAGCAGTAGAAAGAGCCGTACTTGATAGCATCAGAGCTATTATGATCATTCGTGCACATCGAATTCGTGGGCACCTTGTCGCTGACCTGGATCCCCTAGGATTGAGAGATGAGGCCATCCATCCAGAGTTAGACCCTAAATCTTATGGCTTCACAGAAGAGGACTTAGACAGACCTATTTTCATTGATAACGTTTTAGGACTGCAGATTGCGTCTATGCGCGAAATAATTGATTTAGTGCGACGGACTTACTGCGGAACGTTTGCTCTTCAATATATGCACATTTCCGACCCAGAGCAATCTGCTTGGTTAAAGGAGAGAATAGAGGGCTACGGAAAAGAGATAAAATTTACTAGGGAGGGCAGAAAAGCCATCTTAAATAAGTTGGTTGAAGCTGAAGGCTTCGAAAAGTTTCTGCACGTCAAATACATGGGCACGAAAAGATTTGGTCTTGACGGGGGAGAAGCATTAATCCCGGCATTAGAACAGATTATAAAACGAGGCGGTGCTTTGGGCGTCAAGGAAATAGTAATAGGAATGCCACATAGAGGGAGATTGTCAGTACTCGCTAACGTTATGGGTAAACCATACAAGGCAATATTCAATGAATTTCAAGGAGGATCATCCAAGCCAGAGGATGTTGATGGCTCTGGCGACGTAAAATACCATCTAGGAGCTTCGTCAGATAGAGAGTTTGATGGAAATAATGTTCATTTATCTTTAACAGCCAATCCATCCCATCTGGAGGCAGTAAACCCAGTAGTAATAGGCAAAGTTAGGGCCAAACAACAGCAATTAAATGATAAAAATAGAATCTCCGTGTTACCATTACTTCTTCACGGGGACGCAGCATTTGCTGGCCAGGGAGTCGTAGCTGAATGTTTTGGGCTATCTGGATTAGTTGGGCATAAGACTGGTGGCACAATACATGTCGTCGTAAACAATCAAATCGGCTTCACTACTGCACCGCACTTCAGCCGCTCCTCTCCATATCCTACGGATATAGCCCTTATGGTTGAAGCACCAATTTTTCATGTGAACGGGGATGATCCAGAGGCAGTGGTTCATGCTGCAAAGGTTGCGACAGAGTTCCGTCAAAAATTTCAGAAAGATGTGGTCATAGATATAATTTGTTACAGGAGATTTGGTCATAACGAGGGCGATGAACCAATGTTCACAAATCCGATAATGTATAAAAAAATAAAGAAACAAAAAACGACTTTGACCTTATACACAGACCTTCTTGTTCGAGATGGTCTGATCCCCGAAGGAGAAATTGAAGATTTGAAAACTGGATTTCAGTCGTTCTTAAATGATGAATTTGATGCTGGGAAAAATTATAAACCAAATAAGGCTGATTGGCTTGATGGAAGATGGGCTCATTTAGATCGAAATAAAGATGACTATCAACGGGGACAAACGGCTATTTCTGAGGATACGTTTGATAAGGTTGGCGCCGCACTTTCAAAATTGCCTGATGACTTTCCTGTACACAAAACAATTTCACGACTACTAGATAATAAAAACAAGATGTTTAGCGATGGCACCGGTTTAGACTGGGCAACAGCCGAAGCTTTAGCATTTGGCTCCCTTTTAACCGAGGGTTTTCCTGTGCGACTTTCTGGCCAAGATGCGACACGGGGAACTTTTAGTCAAAGGCACTCTGGAATTATTAATCAAAACAGCGAGGATAGATATTATCCACTAAATCATATTACCAAAGAGCAGGCAGAGTTCGAAGCAATAGACTCTATGCTATCTGAATATGCAGTATTGGGCTTTGAGTATGGTTACTCGTTATCTGAACCTAACGCGCTGGTAGCTTGGGAGGCACAATTTGGTGATTTTGCTAATGGTGCCCAAATCATGTTCGACCAGTTTATTAGTTCTGGTGAAAGTAAGTGGCTGAGAATGTCCGGCCTAGTCATTTTGCTTCCTCATGGGTTTGAAGGTCAAGGACCTGAACACAGCTCAGCTAGATTAGAAAGATTTTTGCAAATGTGCGGTCAGGACAATTGGATTGTGGCTAATTGCTCCACTCCTGCAAACTATTTTCACATCTTACGCCGTCAATTACATCGATCATTTAGAAAGCCACTTATTCTAGTGACACCAAAGTCCTTACTCCGTCATAAACTTTGTGTATCAGATAAATCCAATTTTATAGATGGTTCCAGTTTTCATAGAGTTTTATGGGACGATGCAGAAAGTGGATTAAGTGAAACAAACCTTGTACCAGATAAGAAAATTAAGAGAGTAGTAATGTGTTCCGGAAAGGTATACTTTGATCTACTTGAGGAGCGGGATAAAAGAGATATAAACGATATTTATCTGTTGAGGTTCGAACAGTTTTATCCGTTTCCAGCAATTTCAGCTGTAAAAGAATTGGAAAGATTTAAAAGCGCTGAAATGGTTTGGTGCCAAGAGGAACCAAAAAACCAAGGCAGTTGGACTTTTATGGAGCCAAATCTTGAGTGGGTACTCACTAGAATAAAAGCTAAGTTTAAACGTCCAAAATATGTTGGTAGAGCAGCAAGCGCATCGCCAGCCACGGGCTTAGCTTCAACTCATAAAAATCAACAAGAAGTGCTTGTAAACGAAGCACTAAGTTTTGGGAGACATTAAATTATGACCGAAATTAGAGTACCAACCCTAGGAGAATCTGTTACTGAAGCCACGGTCGCAACTTGGTTTAAAAAACCAGGTGAAAATGTTTCTACGGACGAAATGATATGTGAACTTGAAACTGATAAAGTTACTGTGGAGGTGCCTGCTCCAATTTCAGGTGTTTTATCTGAAATTATTGCCAACGAAGGTGAAACGGTCGCAGTAAATGCATTATTGGCAGTATTAACCGCTAAGAGTAATAATCTAACATCGAAGACACAACAAAAATCCGATAATGATAATCAAGAGAATGGTCTAAAGACTGACAAATCGCATAAAGATTTAAGCGTGGAAGTAGCTCCGTCTGCAAAAAAAGCTATTGTCGAAGCAGGCATAGCTCAGGACGAGATTACTGGTAGCGGGCGTAACGGCAGAATAATGAAAGAAGATGTTAAAAATGCCATATTAAGTAGGGAACAAAACCAATCACTTGAGAAGGTAGCACAAGTATCCATTCCAGTAGGCTCTAAATCTACAAGTCAAAATATAAATATACGCGAAGAACGTATAAAAATGTCGCGACTTCGTCAAACTATCGCAAAAAGGTTAAAAGATAGTCAAAATACTGCCGCAATGTTAACGACCTATAATGAAGTAGACATGACCGCTGTTATAGATTTGAGACAAGAATATAAAGAACTTTTTCAGCAGAAGCATGGAGTGCGTTTGGGCTTTTTGTCATTTTTTACAAAAGCTTGCTGCCAGGCGCTGAAAGAAATACCAGAAGTAAATGCGGAAATTGACGAAGATGAAATCGTTTATAAAAATTATGTTAATATGGGAATTGCTACTGGCACGCCGACCGGGTTAGTAGTGCCAGTTATTCGTAATGTTGACGAACTTTCATTTTCAGAAATTGAGAAGCAAATTGCAGAAAAAGGTTTGCGGGCGCGAGACGGAAATCTGTCAATGGCTGATATGCAAGATGGCACATTCACGATATCAAATGGAGGTGTATACGGCTCGTTAATGTCCTCACCAATACTAAATCCACCACAGTCTGGAATACTTGGAATGCACAAGATACAGGACCGGCCAATTGCAAGTAATGGAGAAATAGTAATCAGGCCTATGATGTATTTAGCCTTGAGCTATGATCATCGTATTGTGGATGGAAAAGGAGCGGTAACATTTTTAGTAAGGGTAAAAGAAGCCCTAGAAGATCCAAGACGGTTACTGATGGATCTATAAATTAAATCATTATAGCCGATCTAAGCATTAGAACGTGATATCTTAGGTTAAAATTAAAGGGATAGAAATGTCATACGACGTAATTGTTATTGGTAGTGGGCCTGGAGGATATGTTGCGGCAATACGTTGTGCTCAACTTGGACTGAAAACGGCTTGCGTAGAAGGTCGAGAAACTCTTGGTGGAACCTGTTTAAACGTCGGGTGTATTCCATCCAAAGCTTTGTTGCATGCTTCACATCTATTACATGAAGCGCAACACAATTTTTCAAAAATGGGTCTCAATTCTGAAAAATTTTCAGTCGATTGGAGCCAGATGCAAACTTATAAAAAAGAAGTGATAGAAGGAAATACTAAAGGAATTGAGTTTTTATTTAAGAAAAATAAAATCGACTGGATTAGGGGTTGGGGCGCAATTCCGTCAAGCGGAAATGTAAAAGTAGATGACAAAAATTATGAAACGAAAAATATAATTATTGCTTCTGGATCCGAACCTGCATCACTTCCCGGAATAAAGATTGATGAAAAGATAATTGTTAGCTCTACGGGCGCACTCGAACTAAAAAAAATCCCAGCTAAAATGGTTATTATTGGGGCTGGAGTGATCGGTTTGGAGCTAGGATCAGTTTACTCAAGACTTGGATCCGAAGTGACTGTGATAGAGTACATGGATAATATTACACCGGGTTTGGACACAGAGGTTCAAAAAACTTTCCATCGTATATTAAAAAGGCAAGGAATTAAATTTATAATGGGTGCCGCAGTACAATCTGCAACTTGCAAAAACAATAAAGCAAGTATTTTATATCAAAAAAATTCAGACAACAGTAAACATACCCTAGAAAGTGATATTGTACTGGTCGCGACTGGTCGAAAGCCCTTCTTAGATGGGATGGGAATTAAAGAATTAGGTGTAAAAGTTTCTGAGAAAGGCCATATTGAAACTGATGATAAATGGAGAACAAATGTTGATGGAATCTATGCAATAGGGGACGCAATTCAAGGACCAATGCTGGCGCATAAAGCTGAGGATGAGGGAATCGCAGCCGCTGAAGTTATAGCTGGGAAACATGGCCATGTTAATTATTCAGTAATCCCCGGAGTGATTTACACTTCGCCAGAAGTGGCCACGGTAGGAAGAACTGAAGACGAGTTAAAGTCGTTAAAACAAGATTATAAAGTAGGAAAATTTATGTTTATGGGAAATGGCCGGGCAAAAGCTAACTTCGCTACAGACGGTTTTGTTAAAATCTTAGCTGACGCTGACACCGACCGTATTTTGGGCGCCCATATTGTTGGACCTGCTGCTGGCGATCTTATTCACGAATTATGCATGGCAATGGAATTTGGAGCTGCTGCACAAGACATTGCTTTGACCTGTCATGCACATCCAACCTATTCAGAAGCTATTCGAGAGGCTGCAATGGCCTGCGGAGATGGCCCTATTCACGCCTGATGTTGTGAAAGCTCCAAGATAATTTCCATTATAACTCTTTATTTAAAGTGGAAAAGGTCAGGTTGCTTCAGGGGTCATCTTTCCTCCACTCTTGCCTTTAATACGAGCCTTCGTTTTTGGGACTGCCATAACTGAATCTTTAACAGAACTTTCAGCATTAGTAGCATCACCGTCAGGATCGTCATCTCCGTGAGGCGGTTCACCCTTTATAACCCTCTTGATCTCGTCACCTGTTAAAGTTTCGTATTCTAATAATCCTTGAGCAAGCCTATCCCATTCTTTTTTCTTCTTACTGAGAATTTTGTAGGCGCGATCATATGCTTCTTGAATAAATCTTTTCACTTCGACTTCGATAAGTTCTTTTGTATTAGCCGACACTGACAGCCCGGCTGTGTTGCCAGAGTAGCCTTCATGAGCTTCTGCGTAGTCAATATTTCCAACCTTTTCTGACATGCCCCAACGAAGCACCATCGCGCGAGCTAAACCTGATGCTTGTTGGATGTCTCCAGCCGGACCATTTGAAACGTTGGCTTCACCATACTTAATGATCTCAGCTGCTTTTCCAGCCATAGTCATCGCCATTTTCTCTTCACATTCAGCTCTATGCCAATTTAATCGGTCTATTTCCGGCAAGGACACTACCATTCCAAGAGCCCCACCCCGTGGAATAATCGTTGCTTTATATACCGGATCACATTGAGGAAGCTCGAGACCCACAATCGCGTGTCCTGCTTCGTGATAAGCAGTCTTTTCTTTTTGGTCATCTGTAAGGACCATAGATCGCCGTTCTGCTCCCATCATCACTTTATCTTTTGCATTCTCAAAATCTATCATGCTGACAAAGGTTCTACCTATTCGTGCAGCCATTAATGCGGCTTCGTTAACCAGATTTGCTAAATCAGCCCCAGAAAAACCCGGAGTCCCTCTAGCTATCAAACGAAGATCAACATCTGGCCCAAGCGGCGTTTTTCTTGCATGCACATTCAGTATTTTCTCTCTTCCTTTGATGTCCGGATTAGGTACGTTTACTTGTCGATCAAACCTACCTGGACGCAGCAGTGCAGGATCAAGAACATCACGTCTATTCGTTGCAGCTAAGATTATAACACCTTCATTTTCCTCAAAGCCGTCCATTTCTACCAGAAGCTGGTTTAAGGTTTGCTCTCTCTCGTCATTTCCGCCACCATAGCCGGCACCTCTATTTCTACCTACGGCATCTATCTCATCAATAAATACAATACAGGGAGCATTTTTTTTCGCCTGTTCGAACATGTCTCTAACTCGACTAGCACCAACCCCAACGAACATTTCAACAAAGTCAGAACCCGATATTGTAAAGAACGGCACACCCGCCTCTCCGGCAATTGCTCGGGCAAGTAGAGTTTTACCAGTGCCTGGTGGTCCGACTAACAATGCACCTCTAGGTATCTTACCGCCTAGTCGGCTAAATTTTTGTGGGTTTCTCAAAAACTCTACTATTTCTTCGAGCTCTTCTTTTGCCTCATCAATACCAGCCACATCATCAAAAGTAACTCTTCCCTGTTTTTCGGTTAAAAGTTTCGCCCTACTTTTACCGAAGCCCATTGCGCCACCTCGGCCACCCCCTTGCATACGGTTCATGAAGTAAATCCAAACCCCAATCAACAACAGAAATGGCAATATCGACATTATGAAAGACTGAAACAATGATTGTTCTTGTTTCTCTGCTCGCACCACTACTTGGTTTTCGATAAGAAGATCAGTTACATTCGTATCAGCTGGTCTTACCGTAACATACTCAACATTATCGCCACCTTTGAACCGAATATTTTCGCCATCAAGGATGACCGTCGCAACTTCCCCGCGCTCCACAGATGCAACGAAGTCAGAATAACTAATTTCTCTCGATTGTAATGATGAAGTACCTGAACTAAAAACGTTAAATAGTACAACGATAAGTAAAAATAGAACCAGCCAAAAAGCTATATTGCGATTGTTGCTCAAGAGAGCTCTCCTTATTAATTACCACTCGTGTGTGGACGACCTCTTAATTTATACATAGACATTAGTTCACTATGTTCAATGGTCTAGTAAGAATTGATTAAAGGGCTGTTTGCAAAAACTAAACCTAAATTTTGAGCTAGGATCTAAAAACGGAAAATTTATTAAATTTCTGTCTTTGAATAGTCCAGGTAGAGCAATTATAGTTTTATATGGGATCTTTTTCCTAAGATTTGGATCCAAAAGCTTATATCCGTTCGCACCTAAGCATTTAACAGTAAGTCCGTCGCTACTTTCTGAAGTTATTAATTTCCATCTATTATCAAAAATAATACCATTTGACGCACCTACTGCTTTATCACATGCGTTCACTTCTCTTGTGATTTTAATACTCTTGCCGTGAACATAACAAATTGTACCTGACCCCGAAAAAGTTACCTTTTCATCAATAGAGCTTATCAGCGCGTCTACTTGGGTTAATCTGGGACGATACTTAAGGTTTGAGATCCATTTTTGTGCTGCGGCTATCAAACGTCGTTTGATATCTAAAGGTTGACTAGCAAACTCATCAAAATCCAATACGATATCCCCATAATTGCAAGATCCAAACTTTTCATAACAATCTAATGCAAATTGATTTAATGCTATTTTAGCACTTTGCATCAAAAATGCTGTTTTACCTATTGTGTTTTTGTCTATGCCTAATTCAACAAAACTAGACAGCAGCTCCCTCACTCTAACTCTTTCGAAACTCTGATCCTTGTTAGTTGGATCATCAATCCAATTTACTTTCTTATGATTTAACACATCCCTCATCGTTTGCCGCTCAAACTCTAAGAGAGGTCTGAATAACGTCATCTTATGGTCGTCAAGAAGTAAGTAGCTCTGCTCTGTCATACTAGCCAAACCATCCACTCCAGATCCTCTTCGCAATCTCATCAGGAAAGTTTCTACTTGATCATCTAGTGTGTGTCCTGTCATTAGAATTGAGTTCAAAGGCAGGGATTTTTTCATCAATTTATATCGAGCTTCGCGGGCGTTGGCAGATAAGTTTCCTGTCATATCTTCATGACCCCATATCAGAGTTGTATGTTGAAAACCGAGTTTTTTACATAACTCACTCACGTATGTTGCTTCTTTAGCTGATCCACGCCTTAGATCATGGTCAACAGTAAGTACTAAAATTTTTAAGTTTGTTGGATTGGGCCAGGAGTTTATCAGATATAAAAGGCCTAAGCTGTCACTGCCACCCGAAACGGCAATGCCGAGGGAGGCAGGTCTGTAACAAAGTGTATCGAGAAAACTGTCAATTTTTTTGTTGAATATACTGGAGATTGCATCAAAATCATAGTTCACTGGCAGACCTTACTGGCACTGTAATTCATTCATGGCATCTAATGCTAAATCTGTCTCCTGAACATCCGGAAATCTAATCTGTACTTGCGATAGAATTTGGCAACCAGCATCTATTTGACCAAGATCCACTAATGACTGTCCTAATCTAAACATTACTTGAGGTGCAACATCAGACTCTGGGAAATCCGTGTAGCTATTTAAAAAAGCTCTTGCAGCAGACTTCAATTCACCCAATTCCTCAAAAGCAATTCCTCTAGAGAGTAATGCTTGTGCGTTAAGGGGACTATCCGGATAAGTATTGGTAAAACGCTCGAATAAATTAGTTGCACCCTCGTAGTCACCGCTTTCAAGTGCTTCAGAAGCCGCGTCAAAATCTGCTTTTTCTCCAACGGCCAATTCGGGCTCAGGCGCCACAGCATTGATTGTTGTTTCAATAGGATCATCGAGGTTAAATAGTGTCCCTAAAGTGCTTGTTTCAGATATATTCGAAACATCTCCTCCTTCTAGCTCCACCAAACGAAATTCTAAGCTTTCTATTCTATTCGTTCCATCCCTGACCACTCGATCAACTAGGTACTGCAATTCTTCCGTTTGAGCGATTAACCTTTGCAGTTCGCTCTCAATCGCCTCAAGTCTTACGAAGCTAGACCCGCTTGTAACAACTTGGGGAGAAGCCACTCCAGTTGTAGAAAGCTCTCGCTTTAATTTGAGCATCTCTATGTAAAGTATGGTCAAATCTTGACGCACATCCGCTAGTGTCTGCTCTTTATTCTGAGCATAGGCACCTGTACTTAATAGTGCAAAGATAACTATGTATAAAAGCCGCATGAAGCTTTCCAAAACTCTTAATCAGGATCCCAGGTTATTCAAAACCGTAACTGCTCTGCGATTTACCGAGTAACAACTTTCCTTGCTACAAATTTCAATCGGACGCTCTTTACCGTAGCTGACTGTTTGTATTCTAGTTGCAGCTACACCTAGCGAATTCAAATATTCTTTTACTGAGTTAGCCCGCCTAGCACCTAATGCGACGTTATAGTCTCTAGTGCCTTGTTCATCTGCGTGACCTTCAACAATAATTTCATAATCGCCATTGGTCATTAGCCAGGTTGCTTGACTATTCAAGAGATCCATCGCTTCTGGACCAAGGCTAGATTGATCAATAGCAAAGAGTACACGATCACCTATTGCCTCTTGAAAATACGCCGGCGATGTCGGGTTTGAAACATCACCCATATTATTTCCAAATATTGGGTCATTTGAACTTCCACCAAAGGGGTTACCGGAATTAGAGCACGCTGACACCGATACCAGTGCACTCAATAATATTGCGTTTTTAAGCTTTTTCATACATCACCTACCAAATTCCATAATGCTAGTTTACATTGTAAATCAGTATCTGAAAAGTGCTATAAATTTCTATCGCGCTAAAGGCGACCATGAAGGGTCAGATGCTCCGTCTGGGGTAATCAAAGGTTTCAAGTTTCTACCTGAAATATCTACACTATATAATGAGGAGGTGCCATTTCTACCCTGAGTAGAGCGGCTAAATACTATTACGCGGCCATTTGGAGACCAAGTCGGACCCTCATCTAAAAATGATGCGGTTAACAACCTTTCTTCACTACCATCTAATCTCATTACGCCAATGTGAAAGCGACCCTTACTCTGCTTGGTAAATGCTATCATATCACCTCTAGGTGACCAAACTGGTGTCCCATAGCGACCAGAGCCAAAACTTATTCTCCTGGCATCGCCCCCATTTGCAGACATTATATATAATTGTTGAGATCCAGATCTATCACTCTCAAACACAACCTGTTTACCATCAGGCGAAAAACTAGGCGCCGTTTCTATAGCTGGGGAGCTTGTTAAACGTTTTACTGCGCCATTAGATAATTGCATTCGATATAAATCAACATTACCACCATTCTCCAACGAGTATAGAACTGTCTTGCCACTTGGCGAAAATCTAGGCGCAAAAGTCATTGTGCCAGCTTGGTTTATTAATGCTCTACTTCGAACATTACTAACATTCAGTATTTGAACCTGGGGAAATCCTGAAGCATAACTCGTATATAGCACTTGATCCCCCTTTGGAGAAAATCTGGGGGCCATCACTATCGAATTACTATCCGTCAAATATTTTACGTTTGCGCCGTCGTAATCCATTAAAGCAAGCCTTTTTCTACGCTGTGCTTTACCACCAGTCTCGGAAACAAAAACAATACGACTGTCAAAATAACCCGTTTCGCCAGTAATCCGGCTATACACCTCATCAGCTACTTTGTGAGCTATCCGCCTCCAGCTATTGGCACTCCCCGAAAACTTAAGACCAGACCCTAACTCTTGTTGGGAAAATACATCATAGACCCTGAACATTACCGTAACTTTACCGCTATTATTCACAGATACTGAACCAGTAATTAACGCGTCTGCATTTATGACTTGCCAATCACTAAACTGGACGGGCGACGAGAAACTAGTAATCTTACTTACGTGCGCAGAACTTGGGATTTCTCGAAACAAACCCGTTCCAGTGAGATCATTACGAACCACGCTGGTCAAATTACGAGCGACTTCAACCGCATTTGGTGTCTCAGCAATAAACACCGGCACGGCAAACGGCATGGGCTCAATCACCCCTTGTGTTATCTCTATTCTTAGCGGAGTTGCAGATAATATTCCGCCATTTAAAATTATGAAAGCTGCAAAAATAAACCGAAACATTACCTATTCCTCATCTGGTCTGGGTTGAATGTAAGGACAATCTGTTGCCATTGCTCATAATCAAAATCTTGCAAATTAAATCCATCCCATTTCTTTTGACACTTGAAAATTGTTTTCTTTGCATTTGTAAATGCACTTCGGGCTGCTGATCCATTTCCTCCTTCACTTGCGACAAGTTTTATTTCATTGCGTTCAATTTTACCATTTTTATCCAACGAAAAAGCTACCGTGACCTTAACATAGGCATTTTGGTTTCCAACATCAACATTCCAGCAAGGCTCAATTTGTTTCAGTAATGCACTCCCTATTGAAGCGGTATTAGCTGTTGCATTTTGCGATATATTGGAAACGACATCTGCACTTTCTAAGCTCTCCTGTTCATTTGCAATGCTACTTAAAGCTGAACTTACAGCATCGACAACGTCTTCACTTCGAGACTCTTTTTCTTCAGATGCAGTCTGGATTTGAGGTCTTCCCTTCGGCCGCAGTGATCTCTTCGGTGCACCAGATGGCTTTTTCTTCGGTTCAGTAATTATCTCGGTTGTTGCTGCAAGCTTAGATTTCTTTTCTTGTTCCAACTGCAAATCTAGGTTTTCCTGCCCTACATCAGCTTGACTTTGACTATCAAATAAATCGTCAGTAAAAGCGTCTTCATTCTGCGGGATGACTGGAGCCGATGCAACCCGATCTGCGATCACTGGCGACTGGGCGTCACTGGTTTCAGGAAGTGGTGAGATTGATGGATTATCTTGACTCAACACCGGTTGCTCAGGCTCGGAAGACAGTTCGGGTTCTACTATTTGAATTTTTTTAGGCAAGTCTATTTT
>CAXEVV010000006.1:0-71062 GCA_963999845.1 uncultured Rhodobacterales bacterium
TTCGATTCCCGCTACCCGCTCCAACTTTTATTTAATAAAATCGAGACTGAGAGTTGTAACAATCACTGAGCCGCCATAGGTCTAAGGTGAGACTTCGTCCAAATGGTATTTCAAAGAAAAGTTTAGCAACAGCTATGATAACATGCTTGAGTCATTTCCAGCCAAGACAATTATTCCTAATGCTATTAATGAAGCCCACCCAAGTCGCCGAAAAGTTTCATTTTCCTTCAAGAAATAAGCAGCCAATAAAACAGATATTGGAATAGAAGCCTGCCTAACAGCGCTAACTGCTGCTGCGTCTGCTCCCAGTTCAAATGCAACCAATATTAAATAATAAGAAGAATACGAAATTAACCCTGCAGATAATATCTTGTGTTGGTCTAATTTCCAGTGGTGTAATAAGCAATTCAAAGTATTTTTTTTACTCCAATTATTAAATACGAAAATGAAAAATAAGATGAATGATACCAATATATAACAGTAAAATAAAAGAACGGAGGGCGCTATTTTCTGAACGGCGATAGCATCGCTTATCGAGTAGCCGGCTGACCCAATCATCGCCATAATTGCCAAACATAAAGCTTTGGTGTTGCCAAGAAAACTTAACCTTGATTTCTGAAGCATAATAGCGCCAATAAATATGATAATTATCCCAATAACTGTCAAATTTGTGTATTTTACATCTAAAAAAAACCAGCTAAAAATCACAATTGCTATTGGGGAAGATCGAACAATCGGATAATATATTGAAACCTGTCCCAGTTTCATAGCTGTGAGGGTTCCGTAGTAGTATAAAATTAATCCAGCAGCGGAAGTAATAACTAGCGGAAAAGATGTTATCGGTATTTGAAGTTCGTGGCTCATTATTACGTTTTGAAATGTCGCAACAATTAACCAAATTACTGATACACCCAAGTAACTAGCTAGGGGATTATGAGTATGTTTAAGTGAGAGTTCTCTGTATGGATGGATTGCTGCAGATACAATAACCAGTGATATCCAGTGAAATTCCATTTCAGGTCTGGTGCAGAGGCATACGATCAAGAAAATTGTTGAAGTGTAAGGTTAGTTGTTCCCCATCAATTAAACCAACTCCGTATGCAGGTGGTTCATCGCAAAATTCACCCTCAACACTTTCAGCGACTAATGGACTTTGATGATTCAGGCTTGATAAACTTGAGAAGGTATATCCATGCCACTTTACAAAGGTTAAACGGTGAACATGCCCATAAAAGATATGACGGATATTTTCTCCATGTGAAAGAGTGGATAAAAATTGGTCAGAACCAAATAAGCGAATTTTATCCAGATACGGGATCCCTATCTCAAACGGAGGATGGTGCATGAATAAGTATGTTGGTTTACTTCCAGCATTTATTAGTTGTCTCTTTAACCAATTCAGGCGTTTCTCGCACAACTCTCCATCATGCACATTTTTGCCATGTTTTTTTGTGTCAAGGAATAAAAACGTTCCAACTTTTGTCTCGAATGATGATTGCGCAAAGTTATTTTCATCACATGGATTATCCGGAAAAACTGATTGAAATAGATCTCGATCATCGTGATTGCCAATCATAAGAAAACATTGAATTGGAAATTCTAGCAATCTCTTTTTTAATGATTGATAAGCCTCTATTTCTGCGAATTCCGACAAGTCACCAGAGATAACACAAAATTCTGCATCCGAATGCCATTGTATTATATCATCCAGGCATTTCTGTAAGCGATCTGACGGAACAGAGCCATTAAGCGGCCCATCTTGAGAGACTAAGTGAATATCGGAAATATGTATAAATTTCATTACTATCTCGATAAGTTAGCTATTATTATGGTGATTAATTGGTGTAGCATTAGCATTTTTTTTTTTTTAGGAAAGGTAAAAAAGTTCCCATAAATTTTTAAAGAGTTTTTTCTAAATAATTTTTCAAATTGTCGTTTCAGTTTCCATGGATGATAAAAAGCTGATAGAAACAATTTGGAATGATATGGTTCTTAAAAAGCGGTTTGAGAATAACCCTTACAGCTTATCACTCACTGAAATACAGCTTTTAAGAAATCAGGAAAAGTTTGAGGAGATACTTTATTGGGAAGAAACCTCAACCCATGAAAAGCTTTTGAATACTTTGAGCCTAGCGGGCTATAAGCACTGAAAGTAATTGCAACACTAATTTTGAAATTCCTAGAAATTTTTGATTTTAGCCGATGAAATATAGTCTAATTTCTGAGTTTCTTTTTCCAAGGTGAACTTTCTGCATAGTTTTGTAACGAAAAACCCGTTGTTAAAGAAACTGTCTTCGTTAAAAAATTACATTTGTTTAGGAGTAATAATTTAACTAAAACTGGTGTAAAAAAATATCCTTTTCATTTATGTAAAAGCTTTTTACTACATAAATCTTTACTCGGTGGCTTGACGTCTGTTAGGTTCGTTGTTCTTAATTACGCCACGACTAACACCAGGGAGAGGGAATGTCGCAAGCTACTAGGACAAAAGAAAGGACACCTTCCAAAAAACTAGGTGGCCTATCAGGCCTTCTGCCCTTTTTACTTCCCTACAAAGGCTTAATAGCTGCAGCCTGTTTAGCGCTCATCCTGACTGCTGGCTTATCTTTGGTTTTGCCATTGGCGGTAAGAAGGGTAATCGATACTTTCAACATTGAAAACGAAGGTATGTTAGATTTGTACTTTGCTGCGATTTTGGTAGTGGCAGCATTATTGGCCGCTGGTACTGCAATACGCTATGCGCTTGTTACAAAATTAGGTGAACGCGTGGTCACTGATATTAGGGAGACAATTTTCAAGCGGGTTCTTAAGATGAGTCCACAGTTTTATGAGACAATAATGACAGGTGAAGTAATTAGCAGAATAACTACCGATACCACTCTCATTCTATCAGTTATTGGGTCTTCCATCTCCGTCGCACTTAGGAACATACTAATATTTCTGGGAGGAATTGCTCTTATGCTTTTTACTTCTTTAAAATTAACCGGTTTGGTACTTCTAATTGTTCCAGCTGTTGTAATACCCATTCTAACTTTAGGTAGAAAGCTTCGAAGATTGAGCCGCGAAAATCAGGATTGGATTGCATCTTCCTCAGGAAATGCGTCCGAAGCCTTGGGAGCTGTCCAAACAATTCAAGCCTATACTCATGAGAAACTTAGTATAAAGGCTTTTAACGAGGTAAGCGAGAAGGCCTTTCATTCAGCGCGCAGAAGAATTTCGACAAGAGCGTGGATGACTGCAATTGTCATATTTTTTGTTTTTTCTGGAATTGTTGGTGTTTTATGGATTGGCGCTAGAGATGTAAGATCAGGTGCGATTTCGACTGGGGTTTTGGTTCAGTTCGTCATCTATGCGGTTATGGTTGCGGGCGCAGTGGCTGCACTATCAGAAATACTGGGGGAATTACAAAGAGCTGCAGGTGCAACAGAACGGCTTGTAGAGCTTTTAAATTTGAGGGATTTTGTAAAAGATCCTGTGGAAACAAAGGAATTTAAAGACCCAGTACTAGGTGAAATTGAATTTGATTTGGTTGATTTCGAGTATCCGTCTAGGCCTGACAATCTGGCATTGTCGGAGTTAGATTTTAAGATAGAGCCGGGAGAGACGGTGGCATTTGTCGGTCCGTCTGGTGCAGGTAAGTCCACCATATTTCAATTGCTACTACGTTTTTATGACCCAAAGTCTGGACGGGTTAAAATAGATGGTATTGATCTAAAAGAGCTATCAAGAGAAAAATTTAGGAATAATATTGCTGTTGTTCCTCAAGATCCAATTATTTTTGCAATGTCCGCTATTGAAAACATTAGGTTTGGCAGGCCGTCTGCTTCAGACGAAGATGTCTTTGCGGCGGCTAAAGCAGCATCTGCGCACGATTTTATAAAAAACCTCCCAGAATCTTATAAAACTTTCGTTGGTGAGCGTGGCGTGATGCTTTCGGGTGGGCAAAAGCAGCGTATAGCGATTGCAAGAGCAATCTTGCGTGATGCCCCGATATTACTTTTAGATGAAGCAACGAGTGCTCTAGACTCTGAAAATGAGCTAGCTGTTAAAACTGCGGTTGAGGCGCTTTCCCAAAACCGAACGACTTTAATTGTTGCGCATCGTTTGGCCACTGTTAAGAAGGCAGATAGAATAATCGTTTTAAACGAAGGTAAAGTCGTTGCTAATGGCACTCATGAGGAGTTGCTAGCCAATGGTGGCCTTTATGCTCGATTGGCAAAATTACAATTTTCAGATGGTAACGATCTGGCGGCATAGCATATCAAAATTTTGAATTTTATATGTGATTTGAATCTTATCGCTTGCAAGGATGGTATTTTCAAACCAAAATGATTTATGGGATTTCTTAGAAACGGGGACAAGAATGGGCTATGCTTTACCAGGTGATCTAAAAAACATAGAAAATGAGGCAGCTTGGGGTGATAGAGATAATCCAAAGACTTTATACGGAATGCTATCGCGCACTGTTCAAAATTTTCCAAACCATGACGCGGTAAGTTATCAGATTTTTTCTGGACCAAAAGACAAAGCAGAAACTTTATCATGGAAAGATCTGTTTGATAAAACAACGCAGGCTGCAAACATGTTTCGTGGTTTAGGTGTCGAAGAGACGGACGTGGTAGCTTATGTGCTGCCTAATTCTAACGAAACTCTTTTATCTCTTCTTGGGGGTGCAATTGCAGGTATTGTTGCGCCAATAAATCCACTTTTAGATGTAGACCAGATTGCAGCCATCCTGCGGGAAACAAACGCTAAAGTTGTGGTGACTCTCAAGGCATTTCCAAAAACTGACGTTTGTCAAAAGACAGCGGAAGCCTTAGCTTTAGCTCCCAATGTTCACACCGTGCTTGAAGTGGATTTACTTAGATATCTAACCCCTCCAAAGTCTTGGATTGTTCCGCTAATCAGGCCAAAATATAAGGTCCAACATTCTGCAAAAATTATTGATTTTAATCAATTATTAGAAGAGCAAAGATCAACTCTAGATTTTGAGGATATACAGAAGGATAGGGTTGCTGCATATTTTCATACTGGCGGTACGACCGGCATGCCAAAAGTAGCTCAGCACAAGTATTCTGGTTTAGTTTATAATGGATGGCTTGGTGCAAGATTGATATTTTCAGAGGAAGATAACATAATATGTCCTCTGCCTTTATTTCATGTGTTTGCCAGCCATGTGATCATAATGGGGGCAATCAGTTCTGGTGCTCACGTAGTTTTTCCGACGCCCCAGGGCTACAGAGGTGAGGGCGTTTTTGATAATTTTTGGAAACTTATCGAGAGGTGGAAAATAACTTTTATTATTACAGTGCCCACGGCGGTTTCTCAATTAATGCAAAGACCTATAGATGCTGATGTCTCTACGATAAAAACAGCTTTTTCAGGGTCAGCTCCTATGCCAACTGAATTATTTAGGCGCTTTGAGGAAGCTACAGGAGTTGAGGTTATTGAGGGCTATGGTTTAACTGAAGCAACCTGCTTAGTCTCGTGCAATCCTCCTTTGGGATCAAAGAGAATAGGATCCGTGGGGTACCAATTTCCATATACAGAAGTAAAAATAGTCAAAGAAAGTAGTGGCAAACTGAAAGAGTGCGCTGTTGATGAAATCGGAGAAGTTTGCATCTCAAACCCGGGTGTTTTTGATGGAAATACTTACACTGATCAAGATAAAAACAAAGACCTTTATTATAAGAAAAAGTATCTTAGAACTGGCGATTTGGGTCGTGTCGATGCAGATGAATTTTTATGGATAACTGGAAGAGCAAAAGATCTCATAATTAGAGGTGGTCATAATATTGACCCTGCTATTATTGAGGAAGCTTTACTAGGTCATGACGCAGTTGCATTCGCCGGTGCCATAGGTCAGCCAGATGCTCACTCTGGCGAGCTTCCTTGTACCTATGTTGAACTAGTTGATGGAGCAGATATCTCGGAGGCGGCGCTTTTGGAATTTGCTAACAGCCACATCTCCGAACGTGCTGCAAAACCTAAATATTTGGAAGTATTAGACGAGTTGCCCAAAACAGCTGTTGGAAAGGTTTTTAAACCGGAGCTTAGGAAAATGGCTATAGCTCGGGTATATAATGAAACATTTGAGGCGAAACAAATGGACGCAAAGGTTGTTTCCGTTGAAGACGATAAAAAACTGGGCCTCACAGCGAAGATTGAGGGTAATGCATCAGATGAGGAAATAGGTGCCACGCTTCAGGATTTTGTGGGCGCTTGGGTCAAAGCATAACGCGCTAGTTTAATTTTTTATTGGCGGAGCACCGCCAAGGAAAAAGTTGCCGTTTTTATAATCGCAAGGCTCGTCTTGCATCATAAGGTGTAGGCCATCTCCTTCAAAAGGGTTTTGCCTGGCCAGATCCTCGTCTACCTCTATGCCTAACCCGGGAGCTTCGGGCGCTTTTACAAATCCTTCATCTACCTTTATCGTGCCTTTTATAAGTTCATCATGGAACTTTGTTTCAATAGTTTCGAGAACTAAGATATTTGGAATAGATACAGCTAATTGAATATTTGCCGCCCATTCGATTGGCCCAGCATACAGATGAGGTGCCATTTGTGCATTGAAGACTTCAGCTATTGCAGATGTTTTCTTCATTTCCCAAATACCCCCAGCACGACCCAATGCTGGTTGAAGAATTGCAATTCCCCCACTTCTAAGTAATGTGGCAAATTCATATTTTGTTGTTAGTCGTTCCCCTGCAGCGATAGGAATTTTGACGGATCGAACTAAATTCTGAAATTCGAGTAAATTATCCGGTGGAATTGGCTCTTCATACCACAACGGTTTAAAAGCTTCGACGGCACGCCCAAGTCTGATAGCCCCGGCAGTGGTGAACTGTCCATGGGTTCCCAAAAGTAAATCTGCTTTATTACCAATCGCATTTCTTATTTCCTTCATGAATGAGACGCAAAGCTCAATATCGTTCAGGGAAGGTTGATGACCTCCACGCATCGTATAAGGGCCTGCTGGATCAAACTTGACGGCGGTATATCCTCTCGATACCAAATTATATGCACTTTCTGCTGCGTTTTGGGGAGAAGTCCAAAAAGAATTTAAATCATGATTTTTAAGGGGATATAGGTACGAGTAAGCTCTAATACGTTCATTCATTTTCCCACCAAGTAAAGCCCAAACCGGACGGTCGCGATCTTTTCCGAGAATATCCCAGCATGCAATCTCTAACCCTGAAAATGCACCCATCACAGAAAGATCTGGTCTTTGTGTAAAGCCGGACGAAAAAGTGCGCCTAAATATTAATTCTATATTTTCTGGTGATTGATCCAAAAAATATCTTTGAAAGACGTCTTCAATAACAGCGGCCATAGCCGCTGGTCCAACGGATGAAGCATAGCATTCTCCCCACCCAACAACTTTAGTGTCGGTTGTTAATTTTACCAAAATCCAATACCGCCCTCCCCATCCTGGTGCAGGGGGGGCTGTGACAATTATATCCAGATCAGTTATACGCATCTGTTAATCCACTAATTGAAAATGATCAAATTTCTCTTTGCTGAACCAGTTTTTGTATCCACAATCGCTTCATTTATTTGGTCCAAAGTCCACCTATTGGAAATTAATTCGTCTAATTTTAGCCTATTTTGTTGATATAAATCAGCTATCCAGGGTATATCCCTTTCGATGACAGTATCACCCATTTTTGATCCAATCATTCTTTGAGATACTGCTGCTAAATTGACTGGCTTATAAGTTGATAAGTCGCTTGATTTTGTCATTCCTAACATAACAACCTGACCGCCTGCACCCAGGTATAATGGTGCTGTGTCGTAAACAGATGGGATGCCTACTGAAACAAATACAGCGTCGGCGCCACCACCTAATTTTTCATTCACCGATTTCCATGGGCTACTATTTGTGGCTAAGACGCCATCAGTAGCTCCGAATTCAATCGCTATTTTTAGTTTTTCTTCAGAAAGATCTACAGCCACTATTCTACGGGCACCGGCCAGACGGGCGCCTTGGATTGCATTGAGCCCAACCCCACCAGCACCAATTACCACCACATCCTGGCCCGGCTTTATCTTTGCAGCATTTACTACTGCGCCAATTCCCGTAATCACACCGCACGCCATAAGTGCAGCAGTCTCATATGAAATTGTTTTATTTACTTTAACTACTTGTGATTTATCAACGACTACTTTTTCTGCAAATGCTCCGCATGCCATCGCTTGCATTAATTTGTCGCCATTTAAAGTTTTCAAAGGCCCGTTAGTGCCATCGTACTCGGTCAGACAAAGTGTTGGCTGTCCTTGTTTGCAATTTATGCAGTCTCCGCAAGATCGAATAAGCGTAACCACAACTCTGTCTCCAATTGACAGACCTTTGATGTTATCTCCGATGTCACTGACTTCGCCTGAGGCTTCATGTCCATATACTGCAGGTAGGTATCCCCCCCAAGCTCCTTCCATATACGA
Source organism: uncultured Rhodobacterales bacterium (assembly GCA_963999845.1). GTDB lineage: Bacteria > Pseudomonadota > Alphaproteobacteria > Rhodobacterales > Rhodobacteraceae > Salinivivens. Next base: position 8,443 of record CAXEVV010000006.1, read on the forward strand.
GATATCAGAATGGCAAATAGCGACAGCTCCCAAGGTGATTTCCACTTCATTATTCATGGGCGAGCGTAGTATTACTTCCTCGATTTTTAGTGGCTTCCCAAATTCATGTGCTACAGCGGCTTTTATTTTGGGCATTTTACCTCTAATGCAAACGCTACAAATTACTATTTCTCAACTTTACGCTATACAAAAAGTATAAACATGCAATTAATTTTCAGAGCTAGGGAATGATAACTTGCTTCCTCTTTGATATAATAAACAAGCACAAAAGAACCATAAGCGCAGAGAGTAGAAAAGGCATGCCTGGAAAGTAATATTTTGCAGTTTTATCAGAAAATACCGCTAGAACCCAAGTCATGGTTAATGGGGCTATAACCATAGATATAGCATTAAGAGAAGAAGCTACACCTTGTATGGCTCCCTGTCTGTCGTCGCCAACTGACTTTGATAGAATGGCCTGTATGGCAGGTTGAGCAAGGACCCCAAGTGACGCGAGAGGTATCAGTATAACCAAGATTTTACCATTAGTTAAAAAAGCAAAAGTGACCATAGCTGATAACTCAAAGCAAAAGCCTATTATAATTGTTTTTTTCTCACCCCAAATTTTTATTGCTGGTCTAACTAACACTCCCTGGACTATCGCAAAGCAAATTCCGTAAATGGTTAAGGAAATTCCTATCATGCTGGGAGACCATTCGAAGCGTTCCACCGTAAAAAAAGGCCAAATTGCCGGATAGATTGAAGTTCCAATGCTAAAAAGAAGAAATACTAAAAGTAATGGATAGATACCTTCAAATTTTCGAAGGTCCAAAATTGCACCAATTGGATTTGCTCTATACCACATGAATTCGCGGCGGTTTTTTTTATTTAAACTTTCTTTTAAAACAAAAAAACATAGAATTCCGTTTGCAGCGGCAAGTATTGCAGCAACAAAAAATGGGGTTCTTGGACCCCATTCTCCCAATAATCCTCCAATCAAAGGGCCAAGGACAAAGCCCAAACCAAATCCTGCTCCAAGCATACCAAAACGAGCTGCTTTTTCTTCCGGTAAAGAAATATCAGCCATGTAAGCATTCGCTGTCGAGTGGGTTGCAGCAGTAATGCCGCCTATGAGCCTACCAACAAAAAGTAACCAAAGAGTTTGGGCAAAGCCCATAACAAGGTAATAAGCGGCCATAACAAAAAGAGCCAACAACAGTATTGGTTTTCTTCCGTATTTATCGGACAAAGCTCCCAAAATCGGTCCAAAAATAAATTGCATTAATGCAAAAGTGGATGCTAAAAGTCCACCCCAGATGGCAATTTCGGAGATTTTCTCAGTACCTGTTACGTCTGCAAACAGAGCGGGCATTACCGGAATTATGATCCCGATGCCCATAGAGTCCAAAACCACAGTAGTAAAAATCACTAGTATGGGGAGCTTTGAATTCTTAGTCATAATGAATTACGATCTTGGCAAAAGGTTGCTTACTTTAAGTCTGTCAAAGTAGTTTTGTATTGAAAAGTACAATTCTAACGGCCCATTAACGAAATAGCATCAGCAGCCTCAGTTAAACAAATAAAAATATGGGTCAACCCCATTCTCGAAAATGACTAATAATTAGTAAAATTTTTTAGAATACTTGCTTAAGCTAATGACTTATCGACATATGAAGTATGGACTTTACATCGTAATATTTGAAGTTTGATCAGGATGATATTTTTAATGCTATATCTCAATAAATACTAAAGCCGATTACAATATGACTTACAACTGCCTGGCAGTGGGCTTCAATTAAACGATAGAGCCTTAGCAAAAGTTTCCGGGTCTACGTTCCCGCCTGATGCAACTACTACAATTGTTTTGCTGTCTAACAAATCGCTATGATAAAGTGCTGCTGCTAAAGCCACCGCGCCACCAGGTTCAATGACTATTTTCAACCTTTCAAATGCTATTTTCATTGCTTTGAGAACTTCATCCTCGCTCACTACCAAACCAGAATGGCAATAATTTTTTAAAATTGGAAACGTTAGAATGCCTGGGGAAGGCGTAACTATTGCATCGCACAAACTGTTTGAATTATTTTCATTTTTTTCCCTTTTTCCAGAAATCAACGATCTTGCTACGTCGTCATATCCATGGGGCTCCACTGGGTGGACTTTAAAATTTTTGGCTTGTTCTGAACATGCAAGAGCAATTCCGCTTGTAAGTCCACCGCCACCGCAACATACAAGCAGGTCGGCTTCTTCAATTCCAAGTTCTTTTGCTTGCTCGGTAATTTCAAGACCGGCTGTACCTTGCCCAGCGATTACGTTTGGATCGTCAAAGGGTTTTATTAAAGCTGCCCCAAACTTTTTTTGAAGTTTTTCACCAATTCTTTCACGGCTTTCGGTATATCGGTCGTATAGAATGACCTCTGCACCAAGTTTTCTAGTATTTTCAATCTTAATTTTTGGTGCATCCTTGGGCATAATTACAGTAGACTTAATATTGTGCATGGTCGCTGCCATTGCGATACCCTGTGCATGATTTCCGGAAGAATAAGCGATAATTCCTTTCTGTTGCTCTTCACTTTTTAATGCTGATATAGCAGAAAATGCGCCGCGAAATTTAAAGCTCCCAGAATGCTGTAAACATTCTGCTTTAATGTACGTTCGTCGACCAACCAATTCGTCAATAAATGGTGAATTTAAAAGTGGAGTGATCCTTTTTTTGCCAGATAAACGAGCGTTTGCGGCTAAAATCATGTCAAAATTCATTTTTTATCCTAAAGTTTTTGTATTTATCGAATTAAGCAAATTTAATATCGTACAAACCTAATTCAATAAATCAATGAGGTGCTCGAGATTGGGGAATTCGTTATTTGGCCTCCATGGCAGACGTTCAACTGGTTTTTTATTTCTATTGACCCAAACAGTTGAAAACCCAAATTTAGATGCCCCCACAATGTCCCAACCATTCGATGAGACAAATAGAGTCTCTCTTGTTTGATATCCCATTTTTGCGTTAACCAACTCGTAGACCCTTCGATCTGGCTTGAAAACCCCCACCTCTTCTACGGAGACAACGAAATCTAAAAGCTGGTCTATTCCGGTTGATGCGCATGCTGAAAATAGCATGTCTGAAGTTCCATTGGACAGGATTGACAACTTAACATCTAGCACGTTTAGCTTTTCCAAAGTCTGGCATACTTCTGGATAAGCTTCACTCGTCCAATATAAGTCTAACAATGTGGCTCGCAGCTTTGGTTGTTGGTCCAAAGCCAACTCTTCCAGAGCAAAGTCTAAGGCTTTGCTAGTTATATCCGAAAAGTCAGAATGGCAGTCTAAAATATTTTGAAGCCAAGTATATTCAATCTGCTTTTTACGCCAAATTTCTGCCAGGTCCATCCAGTCATTCTTTATTAATAAAGTTGATGAAGCCAATGCAGATTTTCTTGCTGCAGCAGTGATATCAAATAGTGTTCCGTAAGCATCAAAAACAATTGATTTATATTGCAATCTAATTCCTCTATTAATGGGTTTTTCAGTCAATCTTTAACAAAACTGCCCCATTTCTGCCCGGCTTCATAACGCGTTCATGAGCTTTTGCGCATTCACTAAAATCATAGATGATGTCGATCGAAGGGACTAAGGCGTTATTCACATACGCATCGTGAAGTACGTTAACAAGTTTTTTTCGAAGGCGCATTGGCATAAGATATACCAACACTAAATTCAATTTTAGACTTTTAAATAAGTATTCTCCGAATGGAAATTGGGGAGTCATGTTCTTACCAGAGCCATAGATAAAAACAGTACCCATGGGACGCATTATCTTTGGTATCATTCCTATATTTTTGCCAAACTCGACTTCTACAGCCAAATCTACTCCTCTGGGAGCGCATTCAAGGACTTTTTGATCGAGCTTATCGTCATTGTAATCTAAAACAAAATCAGCTCCTAAATCCTTCAACCTATTATTTCTGCCTGGTCGAGCAGTAGTGATAACCTTAGCGCCGCGATATTTTGCCAATTGGATTGCAAGATGTCCTACCGCCCCATTGCCACCTGAAATAAATATAGCTTTACCCTCAATTTTAGATTGCGTACATATCAGCTGAGCTGCTGTGAGACCGGGTATACCAAGGCAAGCTCCATGTTCAAATGACATACAGGGTGGCATTTTTACGGCTTGTTCGGCTGGTAAGCAAATATATTCTGCTGCAGTTCCAAATGCACGGTTCCAACCACCATTCCAAATCCATACTCTCTCGTTGCGTCTCTCTGAACTTATATTTTTACCTATCCCAACTATAATTCCTGAACCATCTGAGTGTGGAATTATTGTGTCGTAAGGTGGGCTACTGACCCCTGGACGTCCCCCTGATCTAGCTTTAGCATCAGAAGGATTTACGCCAGAAAAATGGAGCTTCACGAGAACTTCGTTAGCTTTAGGTTCAGGTTTTTCAATGTCTGAGTAAGTAAGTACTGATAATGGAGAGCCGAACGAATTATATGTAACGGCTTTCATCTTGTTTGGTCACTTTATTCTAATTCGTTTTTCAATCTGATGACTACGTTTACGGAAGTTACTCGAGTTCCTACTGGAGCGTCTGGAAGGCGCTTGATCTCTAAATCTTCCAAAGGAGCATCGGTAAGTTTTGCTTCGTCTTCCCAATAAAAGTGTGGATGATCATAGGTTTTGGTATCAAAATAAGATTTTGATCCATCTACAATTATTTCTTGGATCAATCCTGCATCACAAAAAGTTTTAAGGGTGTTATAAACTGTAGCGAGTGATACCGTGTAGCCAGTTTGTTGAACTTTCTCAAATAAGGTTTCGGCAGTAACATGCTTATCTTGACCGTCACCGATAAGAACTTCCGCGAGACATAGTCTTTGACGGGTAGGTCGTAAATTTGCCTCTTGTAGCCAGTTTGTTGCTCTTTGATTTGCTATAGAAACCATGGTTAACCTCTCCAAGTAATATGTTTATACATCTTTTTACATTTAAAGTTCAACGGTATTCTGCTTTAACTGCTTGTTAAGGCTTGATGTGATCTTGCATGCAATGCAAGTGGGGTGTTAATGAATAAATTAATTATAAAGAAAGTAAGAGAAATTATGCCAACTCATCCCACTGAATTTGATAAAGAAGAATTGTTAAAATGCTCCAGAGGGGAACTATTTGGCCCAGGCAATGCACAGTTGCCAGCACCTCCTATGTTAATGATCGATAGGATTACGGAGATAAGCGAGGACAATGGGCCTGATGGAAAAGGCCATGTTGTCGCGGAGTTTGATATTACACCGGACCTCTGGTTTTTTGACTGCCACTTCCCAGAAAACCCTATCATGCCGGGCTGCCTTGGCTTAGATGCATTATGGCAATTGACAGGTTTTAACTTGGGCTGGAGAGGATGGCTGGGTAAGGGGTACGCTCTAGGCGTGGGAGAAGTCAAATTGACTGGCATGGTTCGTCCTGATAGAAAATTACTTACCTACCGGGTAAACTTCTCAAAGGCTATACAAACACGACGTCTAACAATGGGCGTTGCCAATGGACTTGTAGAAGCTGACGGGGAAGTAATATATCAAGTAACTGACATGAAAGTTGCGTTGTCAGAAAACTAAGCTAAAGGATTAAGTTATGCGTCGCGTCGTCGTTACCGGTATAGGTATAGTATCTTCGATAGGTAACAATACCAATGAAGTTTATGAAAGCCTATTGCAGGGCAAGTCAGGGATTACAAAAAATGAAGATATGGCTTCATATGGTTTTCGTAGTCAAGTTGCAGGTAGTATCAAATTGGATGTCAGTGAGCACGTTGAAAAGCGTACTCTTCGGTTCATGGGCCCGGGGGCTGCATACGCTCACATAGCAATGGACCAAGCAATCAAGGATTCAGGTCTTACTGAAAAAGAAATATCACACACTCGAACAGGATTGGTGGCTGGTTCCGGTGGTCCGTCAACCTCCGCTATGCTGACAGCACATCAAATTGTATTAAAGAATTTAAGCCCAAAGAGAATTGGTCCATTTGCGGTCCCTAAATGTATGTCATCTACAATTTCGGCCAATTTAGCTACTGCCTACAAAATAAAAGGTATTAACTATTCGATTACCTCTGCATGTTCGACATCGCTTCATTGCATGGGGAACGCAGTAGATCAAATTTTACTTAATAAGCAAGATATCATGTTCGCTGGTGGTGGAGAGGAATTGGATTGGACGTTATCGTGTTTATTTGATGCGATGGGAGCTATGTCTTCTAATTTTAACGAGACCCCGCATCGTGCATCACGTGCTTTTGATGCAAACCGCGATGGTTTCGTTATCGCTGGTGGCGGAGGTATTGTAGTGCTTGAGGAATTGGAACATGCTAAAGCCCGCGGCGCAGATATTTATGCTGAAGTAACAGGATTTGGGGCTACGTCTGATGGGCATGATATGGTAGCACCATCGGGTGAGGGCGGTGAACGAGCGATGCGTTTAGCATTGGGTTCTTTACCAGAGGGTCGTCAAATATCATATATAAATGCACATGGAACTTCCACGCCTGTTGGCGATGTAGGAGAAGTTGAAGCAGTGCGTAGGGTTTTTGAAAATAAAAATATGCCTTTAATTAGCTCTACAAAGTCTATGACAGGTCATTCACAAGGTGCTACCGGAGCCCAAGAAGCAATTTATTGTTTACTAATGTTGAAGCATAATTTTATAGCACCTTCCATTAATGTTGAAGAACTGGACCCAGCTATTGAACCTGGCGAGATAGCTTGTGATTTGGTCGAAGCGGTCTCTCATGATACTGTTATGACGAATAGCTTTGGATTTGGTGGCACAAATGGGTCAATGCTCTTATCAAAATACTATGGATAATCGGACTAGGTAAAAATGATAGATCAGCTTTCAGGTAAACGTGGATTAATAATGGGTGTTGCAAATGAACGCTCAATAGCTTGGGGGATAGCAAAATCTATGTCAGATGCAGGGGCCCAGTTAGCCTTCACTTATCAAGGTGAAGCATTTGGATCGCGACTTGCGCCTTTAGCCGATTCTGTGGGGTCAAACTTATTATATGAGTTAGACGTAGCAAATGATGCCTCATTCGAAAGTACATTTAAGAGTTTATCTAATCATTGGAATTCGTTAGATTTTGTAGTTCATGCAATTGCTTATTCTGATAAAAATGAACTTACAGGTCGTTTTTTAAATACTACACGCGAGAATTTTAAAAATACCTTAGATATTTCTACCTACTCATTAATAGAAGTCGCTCGGCGTGCATACCCGTTAATGATGGACAACGGTGGAACAATATTAACTCTTACCTACCAGGGATCAAATCGTGTAACTCCGTTTTATAACGTTATGGGAGTGGCAAAGGCTTCACTTGAGGCGACGACAAGATATCTTGCAAATGATTTGGGGCCCAGTGGTATCAGAGTAAATGCAATCTCACCAGGGCCTATGAGAACCCTTGCTGGAGCCGCAATAGGTGGTGCCAGAAGAACTTTCAAACATACTGAAATAAATTCTCCCTTACGCGCAAATGCAACACTAGAAGCGGTTGGTGGGACTGCTGTTTATCTTGCCTCAGACGCCGGCGCATATACCACTGGTGAAATTATATATGTAGATGGAGGTTACCATGTTTTGGGAATGCCCCAAGCGGACAATGTGTAGCATTGGTAAGGCTAGCGAATTCACTAATTTTAAATTCTCGAGATGATTGCAAGTTTAATTTTACATGATATAGCAAAATATTAAACGCTCAATTCGAAAGATATCAAATGCAAAACGGAAAGAAGCTATTCGTAAAAACCTACGGCTGCCAAATGAACGTTTACGATACGGAACGAATGACTGAGTCACTACAAGCTGAGGGATATACTTCCACAGATAGTGCTGAAGAAGCAGATATGATTTTACTTAACACCTGTCATATTAGAGAAAAAGCAGCAGAAAAAGTATATTCCGAGCTGGGTAGGTTTAAGCATTTAAAATCAGAAAACCCAAACTTAAAAATTGGGGTTGTCGGTTGCGTTGCACAGGCTGAAGGTGAAGAAATTATTCGTAGGCAGCCATTAGTTGATTTAGTTGTTGGGCCACAGAGTTATCATAAATTGCCTTTGTTAGAGCGCCAAATCAATAATGGTCAGAAAAAAGTTGAAATTGATTTTCCAACAGAAGACAAGTTTGATTTTCTGGCAAAAAGAACTGATATTAGGCGAGCACCGGCTGCATTTTTAACCATACAGGAGGGTTGTGATAAATTTTGTGCATTCTGTGTTGTTCCATACACACGCGGTGCAGAGGCATCACGTCCGGTGGAAAAAGTGGTTTCTGAAGTTCACTCTCTCGTTGATAGAGGCGTAAAAGAAATCACGCTTTTAGGTCAAAATGTGAACGCTTACCATGGAACCTATAGCGGTAATTCACAATTTACTTTAGCCCAACTAATTTGGAAGCTCGAGAAAATTAGCGGTTTGGAAAGAATTCGCTATACCACGAGCCACCCTAATGACATGACAGATGATTTGATTGATGCTCACGCTAACTGCCAAAAACTTATGCCATATCTTCATTTGCCAGTACAATCTGGGTCAAATAAGATTTTAAAAAAAATGAATCGGTCTCATACCGCAGAAGCATACGTTGATTTAATTAGTCGCGTTAGAAAAGCTCGTCCAGACATACTCATTTCTGGAGATTTTATCGTTGGATTTCCAGAAGAAACTGATCATGACTTTGCTGACACAATGGAATTAATTCGTAAGGTAAAATACGGGCAATCGTACTCATTCAAATATTCTGGCAGGCCAGGAACACCTGCGGCGGAGCGTATGCAGGTTCCTGAGGGTAAAAAAAATATACGCTTACAGGAGTTACAAAAGCTTTTGAGTGAGCAACAAAAAACGGTTCAAGAGGATATGGTCGGTCGAACGGTAAGCGTTTTATTTGAAAAAACTGGGCGCCAAATTGGTCAGGTCGTGGGAAAATCTGATTATCTGCATGCGGTGCATGTTCCAGGTGAGGAAAATAAAGTTGGGCTTTTGGAAAATGTATTAATTATCGGAAGTAATACAAATTCATTAGAAGGAAAAATAGTATAAGTTGAATTTATTGCGATAATTTATTAGTCCATGACTTGTAATTTTATGATTAGTGGCTAACTGCGCAATATTAATTGTTCTAACCAAAGTCTTGCGTTCTCATCCGATCATTGTGACGCTTGACATTGTTAAAGGTGAAGGAGTTCTGATTGGCCCAAAGTGTTTTGACCCAAACTATTCATGATAATGAAAAGCTTGAGAAATCTACCCAATTAGAATTTGCAGATAACAAACTCCTTATAGATCTCTGTGGTGAGTTCGATCGGAACTTAGCTGAGCTAGAAAATAAATTTTCGATCCAGATAGTGCGCCGAGGGAACTTGCTTGACTTAATTGGTGACAAATTCTCCGCAGAAAAAGTTGGTCGGGTACTAATCGCGTTATACCAAAGGTTAGAAAGTGGCAAGTTGGTTGAGTTTTCAGACATTGACCGTGAAATAAGATTTGTACTTCATGGTAAAAAAAGCTCAACTGATCAAATGGAAATGTTCTCTAATGGACATTTTGAAATAAGGACTAGAAAAAAAACAGTTGAACCTCGAACCAAGGCTCAACGCGATTTTGTTCAGTCTTTGACCGATAATGAGCTGGCATTTGGCATAGGTCCGGCTGGTACTGGTAAAACTTATCTTGCTGTAGCAGTCGGGGTTTCCAAGTTTATTGCCGGAGAGGTTGATAAAATTATACTAAGTCGACCAGCGGTGGAAGCAGGTGAAAAACTTGGATACCTGCCTGGGGATATGAAAGATAAGGTGGATCCCTATATGCAGCCGCTGTATGACGCATTAAATGACTTCTTGCCTGCAAAACAGCTGGCTAAGTTGATAGAGGAAAAAACTATTGAAATTGCTCCTCTGGCATTCATGCGTGGCAGGACGCTAGCCCACTCTTATATTGTATTAGATGAAGCTCAAAATGCTACATCAATGCAAATGAAAATGTTTTTAACTAGGTTAGGCGAGGGATCGCGTATGGTCATCACTGGGGACAGGTCTCAGATTGATTTACCCAAAGGGGCTATGTCAGGTTTGCTTGATGCTGAAAGCTTACTGTCAAAAATCTCGACGATCGGATTCAACTATTTCACGTCAAAAGATGTGGTAAGACATCCTTTAGTCGCAACAATCATTGAAGCTTATGAGAGTAGAAATACTAAGTAGGCACGAATTAGTTAATTTTATGAAACAAGTAGAGATAATATTTGAAGATGACCGATGGGCCAGTATAAACTTTGAGCACATGGTGACCAAAGTTTTTAATCAAACATTGGATCAGCTTGGATATCCAAAAGGCGATTATTTCGTTTCAGTTTTAGCATGTAATGACAAAAAAATGAGGAAGTTAAATCTTACTTTCCGCAACAAAGACGCTTCCACTAATGTTCTGTCATGGCCATCTAGAGATCGGCTGTCTTCTACAGAGGGCGGCAAACCAAAACCGCTAGAGCAAAAAGTGGATGCTGAACTGGGAGATATAGCTTTGGCATATGAAACTTGTAGAGAAGAAGCCACGCAATCCAAAACAAATTTTACATTCCATGTACAACATTTGATAGTTCATGGTATTCTTCATCTATTGGGTTATGACCATGCTAGTGACTCGGATGCAACGCTCATGGAGGATTTAGAACGTCAAATACTTGGCAACTTGGGTGTAAATGCCCATACTCAACTATAGGCAAAATTGTCTAGAGCTTTTGGATAGTAAAATGGAAGATAACGACGGATCATCTAACGCAGCGCAAAGCGCGCCTACAAAAAATACCGTGAAAAACTTTAATCTTAGTGAAAAGTTTTTGAGGCTATTTAATCGAAATAAACCTGAAAATAGTGTAAAAACCAACGATGAAGCACAAGAAAGTAAAGTCTCAACCGACTCGCATGGCATGTTTAATTTGCGACGGCTCTGTGTGGAAGACGTTGCCATTCCTAAGGCCGAAATTGTATCTGTCAGTGCGGATATAAAAAAATCTGAACTTGTCACCGTATTTAGGGAAAGTGGGTTAACTAGACTTCCTGTCTATGAGGGAACTTTAGATAATCCAATTGGCATGGTCCATCTTAAAGATTTTACGTTAAAATATGCTTTTGCTCGGAAAAACACTCTAAAAATAAAAGACATTCTTCGACCTCTTCTCTATGTTCCAGCTTCAATGACCATAGGTATTCTTTTGACAAAAATGCAGTCGGATAGGCGTCATTTGGCTCTTGTAATTGACGAGTATGGTGGCGTGGATGGCCTTGTTACAATTGAAGATTTAATTGAACAAGTAATTGGTGAAATTGAGGATGAGCACGATATCGATGAAGGGCAAATGTGGACTTGGGAAAGCGACAATACGATAGTTGCTTTAGCCCGAGCTTCTCTCGATGAACTAGGCTCTGAGCTTTCTATAGATTTTGAGCAAGGTCCAGGGATAGATGCCGAGGAAGTTGACTCTCTTGGAGGGTTGGTTTTTGTTCTTGCGGGCAGAGTGCCGGTTAGAGGAGAGGTAGTTCAACACCCTCAAGGGCTCGAATTTGAAATTATCGATGCTGATCCAAGACGTATTAAGCGTGTTAGGTTGCGTCTAAAGCCTTCGGTTGAAGCAGCCGAATAGGATGATAGTTTGATCTCTGAAAATTTGGGTTATTTTAAACCTATGGCTTTAGGAGTGCTGTTAGCCTTAGGTCATGCCCCTTTTAACATGTGGTTCCTAAGTTTTGTCGCTATTTGTTTGTGCATTTCGCAGATTGAGAAACAAAAAGAACGATTGCGCATTGCGGTATACATAATGTTTTTCGGAATAGGGTATTTCATCGTCACTTTAAATTGGATAGTTGAGCCTTTTTTTGTCGATTTTCTTTTACATGCTTGGATAGCTCCATTTGCTATTTTTTCTATTTCTATAGCAATGTCTTTGTTTTGGTTTGTTCTTAGTTATGTTTTTGCGCCAATGGGGGCAAGGTGGGCGCTAGTGCTCGGCATTGCGATAGCGGAGTATTTCAGATCTTTTGTCTTCACAGGTTTCCCGTGGGGTACGATAGCATCATTATTCGTGAGTTCCCCGTTTGCTCAGTTACTATCGGTTGTTGGCCCTTTCGGCTTTGGATTATTAGTTTTTGCAATCGTGATGTTTTTAGTTTCCTCACTGGAGAGTAGAAAAATCGTATCAACTTTTGTAGGACTATTTATTCTGTCCTCAATGCTTTTTTGGGGATTGCAACGGCAAAACCTTGAAATTGAATTCACTGATAAAACTATTTTACTTGTTCAGCCAAATGCGCCTCAGAGTGAGAAATGGAATGAGGACTTAGCACCAGTTTTTTTCAATCGAATGATAAAATCCACAGCAGAAGCTAACAAAGTAAGCTTAATAGTTTGGCCAGAAAGTGCTATTTATTATCCGCTTAATTTTGCAGATGAATTGGTAAAGGAAATAAGCAAGGCCTCGTCAGGAGTACCTATAGCATTTGGAGCTCTTCGCTTTGATGAAAATAAAAAGTTACTTAATTCGCTAATATTACAGAAGAGGGACGAGAAACAGCAGATATATGATAAGTCAATTCTTGTGCCATTTGGTGAGTATTTACCATTATCATATTTTCTGAGTAATTTAGGTCTAAGCTCTATGGTTAATTCATACGGCGCTGGTTTCACCCCAGGTCATGGCGCAGATCTAATCGAAGTTGACAGTGACTTTTATTTTCAACCTTTGATATGCTATGAAGCTATTTTCCCCAGTATTTTACGGGCAACATCAAGTCGCCCTGATCTTGTACTTCAAATTACGAACGATGCATGGTTCGGTCGTTTTTCTGGTCCATATCAGCATCTTCAAATATTGAAGATGAGAGCTATAGAGACTGGAGTGCCGGTCGCAAGATCAGCCAATACTGGTATTTCTGCAGTTATTTCCGCAAATGGGAAAATAATTGAAAGTTTACCTTTGGGAACCCAAGGTTCCTTAGAATTAAATATCCCAAAGGCGCTCAATGCTACAGTATATTATAATTGGGGTGAAAACATTTTTTTTATTATGTTTTTATCTCTAATGCTTTTGGGCATAATAGTTAAAAGACACTATTGACCAAGACGTTTTAAACGATTAGGCAAAGTATTGCACGCAACGGCTTCCTGACGCGTGAGATCAAACTATTGGAGCAAAAATCTTGTCTCGTAAATCTTATATTTTTACTTCAGAATCTGTATCTGAAGGGCACCCAGATAAAGTCTGTGATAGAATATCTGATGCTGTTTTAGACGCCTTCATTGCATTAGAACCAGAGGCTCGAGTAGCCTGTGAAACTTTTGCAACTACTAACAGAGTTGTAGTTGGTGGAGAGGTTGGTCTTTCTGATAAAAAGTTGTTGTCTAAGCAAATGGGCAGAATTGATGACATTGTCAGAGCTTGTATCAAAGACATTGGATATGAGCAGAAAAAATTTCATCATGAAACTGTTGAAATAACAAATTTGCTTCACGAACAATCTGCGCACATTGCGCAAGGTGTAAATGCTGACGGTGAAAAAGAAGAGGGTGCAGGCGATCAAGGGATAATGTTTGGTTACGCGACGGATGAAACACCCGATTTAATGCCCGCACCAATACAATATAGCCATGCAGTTTTGAGACGATTGGCCGAGGTAAGGAAGTCAGGTGCTGAACCTAGTCTTGGTCCAGATGCCAAATCACAGCTATCAGTTCGTTATGAAAATGGCTTCCCTGTCGGAATAACTTCTATTGTTTTGTCTACACAACACTTAGATGCGTCACTGTCCTCGGAGGATATTCGTGCCATAGTTGAACCATATATACTAGAAACGTTGCCGACTGGTTGGGTTGATAGCTCTACGTCATGGCATGTAAATCCAACTGGTAAATTTGTAATTGGGGGCCCAGATGGCGATGCTGGTTTAACGGGTAGAAAAATAATAGTTGATACTTATGGTGGAGCTGCTCCGCATGGTGGGGGCGCTTTTTCCGGTAAAGATCCAACGAAAGTAGACCGATCTGCTGCTTATGCAGCGAGATATTTGGCCAAGAATGTAGTCGCAGCTGGCCTAGCAAGAAAGTGTACCATTCAACTAAGTTATGCAATTGGAGTTTCTCATCCACTTTCTATTTATGTTGATACCTTTGAAAGTGGAGGTGTCGACGATAAAGAAATTGAAAATGCTATAGCTCGGTCCATGGATCTCACGCCTAGGGGAATTCGAACTCACCTGGGGCTAAATAAGCCAATATATCAAAGGACAGCGGCTTATGGGCACTTTGGCAGGCCGCATGAAAAAGATGGTGGTTTTAGCTGGGAGCGTACGGATCTTATTTCAGAGTTACAAAGAAATCTATCCTAGTTTTGTGTATAAATTTATCCATGAGTGCTTTATTTATTAAGATTATCAGCGTAGGGCTTTTGCCATAAATTAAATGACCGAAAATACAATAAGCAATCCCAAGAATTTCAGGAATTTCTATGGGAGGTTAAAAGGAAAAGGACTTCGCAATAAACAACAAGAAATTTTGAATAGCCAACTAAACAAGTTGTCAATACCGGCTATAAGTCAAATTTCTAATCCCGATCGGAAGCAAGTAGAAATATCTGATCTCTTTCCTGATTTAGTATCAATTAATCTTGAGATTGGATTTGGAGGGGGCGAGCACCTCGTTCATCAGGCTAGACGTAATCCAAAGATTGGTTTCATCGGTTGCGAACCATATATAAATGGGGTTGCGATGCTAGCTGGAAAACTATCACAGCTAGATTTGAAAAATGTGCGCATTTATCCTGGTGATGTTAGAGATTTATTTGATGTCTTACCAAATGACTCGATTGGAAATGTATTTTTACTATATCCCGATCCTTGGCCAAAAAAACGCCATCATAGAAGAAGATTTGTGACCAGCGAGTATTTAATTGAATTAAATCGAGTCATGAAAACTGGTGCTATATTAAGGATAGCTACAGATATTCCCGATTACGTTCGGCAATCTCTTCAAGAATTGATGAAACATAACTTTTCTTGGATGGCCTTAGACGCTCGAGATTGGAGAGAGTGTTGGAGTGATTGGATTTCGACTCGATATGAAAAAAAAGCTCTATTAGAGGGGCGTAAGCCATATTATTTAACATTTGAAAAGCGAGAGTCCTAGACCTTGATCAAAGTCTAGTTTATCGAGGCACAAACAAAGGTATTACAAATGTCTTTAAATCCTAAACCAACTGTGATGCGTGCTTTGAGATCTAGCTCTCTCAAGGGGGTTGTTTCAATTCCTGGCGATAAGTCCATATCGCACCGTTCCCTTATTTTAGGCGCATTAGCTATAGGGCAAACCAGAATTACGGGCTTATTGGAGGGTCAAGACGTTCTTGATACTGCAAAGGCTATGGTTGCATTTGGTGCCGTGGTTGAAAAAAATGATCAAAGTGAATGGCTCGTGGATGGTGTGGGTGTGGGAGGTTTTGCGGAACCGTCAACTGTAGTTGATTGTGGTAACTCGGGAACAGGAGTAAGATTAATAATTGGAGCAATGTCGACAACTCCCATCAATGCAACATTTACTGGCGATCATAGTTTGAACAGTCGCCCAATGGAACGTGTGACTAATCCACTGAGCAAATTTGGAGTAACGACATTTGGACGAAGTAAAGGTCGTTTGCCAATGACGGTAATTGGAGCCAGGTCTCCTATCCCGGTCAAATACGACGTGCCTGTACCATCGGCTCAAGTAAAATCTGCTTTGCTGCTAGCTGCTTTGAATGCACCTGGTGAAACTATTATCACTGAAAAAGAGACCACTCGTGACCACACCGAGAGAATGCTGAGTTCGTTTGGAGCAGACATATCAGTGGAAAATATCTCAAATCGCCGATCGATCAAACTTTGTGGGCATTCAGAATTAAATGGTCAGAATATTTGTGTTCCAAGCGATCCATCAAGTGCAGCTTTCCCAATTTGTGCAGCTATTATAGTTGAGGGTTCAGATATACTTGTTCCGAATATAACACTGAACGAGACAAGAGCTGGATTGTATAAAACGTTGATTGAAATGGGTGCTAATTTAAGCTTTGAAAATGAAAGAGAAGAAAGTGGAGAGCCTGTTGCTGACATTCGAGCCTGTTTCTCTCCCGATATGAAAGGTGTTGAAGTGCCGCCAGAGCGTGCTGCGTCGATGATCGATGAGTACCCAATTCTTTCTGTCGTTGCCGCAAATGCAACGGGAAAGACGATCATGAGAGGCGTCAAGGAACTTCGCGTTAAAGAAAGCGATAGAATTGACGTAATGGCAAAAGGTTTGCGTGCTAATGGAGTATTTGTGGATGAGGGCGAAGATTGGTGGGTAGTAAAAGGTAATGGAATGGGATCTGTAAAAGGTGGTTCTATTTGTCAGACATTTTTAGATCATCGCATCGCGATGTCTTTTTTAGTATTAGGTTTATCATCGCAAAACTACGTCGAAATAGACGATTGTTTGCCAATTAAAACGTCTTTTCCAAATTTTATTGAGCTTATGCTTGAAATTGGAGCAAATATGGAAGTGCGAGATCTATAGCTTTGACTTCTTTTGGCTTAATTATAGCAATTGATGGTACAGCGGCCTCAGGTAAGGGGACAATTTCAAGGAAAATTGCCCAAAATTATTGTGTACCACACCTTGATACCGGACTGCTTTATAGACTAGTTGGTTACCACGTTCTTCAGGGCATTGATCCAATTGATGCTGCAAATCAGTTAAATGTTAAGCAAGCAGAAGTCTTTGATCTAAAAACACTGCAAGTGTCAAATGCTGCTTCCGAAGTCGCTAAAAACCCCACAGTTAGAGCTAAATTACTTGAATTTCAGAGGCGTTTTGCTTCAAAGCCGGGTGGAGCAGTATTAGACGGTCGGGATATTGGGACAGTAATTTGTCCTAATGCAGACCTAAAGTTTTACATAACTGCGAGCTCGGAGGTCAGAGCACAAAGAAGACACTCGGAATTGCTCGTTCTTGGACACAAAATTTCTTATGAAAGTGTACTGAGAGAAATTCAAGAACGAGATGAGAGAGACACAAATCGTGAACAGTCACCGCTATTACCAGCCGAAGATGCTAATAAAATTGATACCTCTGATATGAATATTGGAGAAGTTTATGACTTAGTTTGTCTAATTATTGACGCAAAATTGGAGAAGTGAAGTTTATTCGGCAAAGTGTTGATTATTACCGGGACAGTTAGCCCTTGATTTACTTATAATTAGCATGTAAACCGCGCCAGTCTTGCGCAGAAAAAACTACCAAACTCAACGTTGGTTGTTTGATGTTATAATTAGCCAGACGAAAGAAATTAAAGACCGGTGGAACCAACCATCTGGCCAGAAAATATTTAATAAAGGATATAGAGACTAGATGGCTCAAAATGCAACTATGGCAGAATTTGAAGCACTGCTAAATGAAAGCTTCAAGATTGATACCCCCCAAGAAGGTTCCGTTGTTAAAGGTAAAGTGATAGCTATAGAGGCTGGCTTTGCAATAGTTGACGTAGGTTACAAAATGGAGGGCAGGGTAGAGTTAAAAGAGTTTGCCAACCCTGGTGAAGCGCCTGAAGTTGCAGTTGGCGATGAAGTGGAAGTTTTCTTACGTCAGGTAGAAAATGCTAAAGGTGAAGCAGTCATTTCTAGGGAAATGGCTCGTAGAGAAGAAGCATGGGATAGGCTTGAAAAGGCTTATGCAGATGATGCGAGAGTTGATGGGGCCATCTTTGGGCGAGTGAAAGGTGGATTTACAGTGGACTTAGGTGGGGCGGTAGCCTTCCTTCCAGGTTCTCAGGTTGATGTTCGCCCAGTCCGCGATGCAGGTCCTCTTATGGGGTTAAAGCAACCTTTCCAGATTTTGAAAATGGACCGTCGTAGAGGTAATATAGTTGTATCTCGACGTGCTATATTGGAAGAAAGTCGTGCAGAACAAAGAGCAGAAGTTATCGGAAACTTGGCTGAAGGTGATGACGTAGAAGGTGTGGTCAAAAACATCACCGAATATGGTGCGTTTGTGGACTTAGGAGGTGTAGACGGGCTTCTTCATGTTACGGATATGGCTTGGCGTAGAATCAATCATCCGTCTGAGATCTTAACTATCGGTGAGTCAATAAAGGTACAGGTTATCAAGATTAATAAGGAAACTCATAGAATTTCTCTAGGAATGAAACAACTAGAAGAAGATCCATGGGAATTAGTAGCTGGTAAATATCCTTTGGAGTCCCTGCATAAAGGGGTAGTAACCAATATAACAGATTACGGTGCTTTCGTTGAGCTTGAAGCTGGCGTAGAGGGTTTAGTACATGTTTCAGAAATGTCATGGACTAAAAAGAATGTTCATCCAGGTAAAATCGTATCTACGAGCCAGGAAGTTGACGTAATGGTCCTTGAGATAGATGGCGTAAAGCGTAGAGTGTCTTTAGGCATTAAACAGTGTCAGAGAAACCCTTGGGAAGTATTTGCAGAGAACCATCCTGTAAATAGTGAAGTAGAGGGTGAAGTAAAGAATATAACCGAGTTTGGGCTTTTCATAGGTCTAGATGGTGAGATTGATGGAATGGTTCATTTAAGTGATATTTCTTGGGATGAGCGCGGTGAAGATGTAATTCAAAACTTCCGTAAAGGTGATATGGTAAAAGCCGCAGTTACTGAAATCGACGTTGAGAAAGAACGGATTTCATTGTCGATAAAAGCCTTAGGTGGAGATAAATTTTCTCAAGCCACAGATAAAGTTAAGCGTGGCTCAATAGTAACGGTAGAGGTCACTTCAATTGAAGATGGTGGTATAGAAGTAGAATACGAGGGGATGAAATCGTTTATTCGTCGATCAGATCTCAGTCGTGATCGTGCTGAACAACGGCCAGACAGATTTAATGTTGGAGATAAGGTCGATGTTCGCGTAACTAGTGTAGATAGCAAGACTAGAAAACTGGGTCTTTCTGTAAAGGCTCGTGAAATAGCTGAAGAGAAAGAAGCTGTTGAGCAATACGGTTCATCCGATAGTGGAGCTTCGCTAGGTGATATTTTAGGCGCTGCACTTAAAGGCGACGAAGAATAATATAAAAAATAGTGTAAAGTGATTTGCCCCGCACCGTTGGTGTGGGGTCAAATTTTTGATTCGTTTAGTCCTCAAATTGCATTTTAATCAAGGCGATAAGAGTTCTAACAATCATGAAATCAGAAAAATATTTCTGTTTACAATAGTATTTCGTTAAAAAATAATGCTTTAGGTGGATAAATGATTTTAATTTCGCGGGAGTGGTGATTATAGTTAATGTGCTATTATCATAAATGCCAGGGAGATAAACCGATGATCCGATCGGAGTTAATTCAGAAAATCGCCGACGAAAACCCAAATCTTTTTCAACGTGATGTAGAAAGAATCGTTAATACCATATTTGAGGAGATTACGGATGCACTCGCTAATGGTGATAGAGTTGAACTAAGAGGTTTTGGCGCTTTTTCAGTAAAAACGAGGGATGCAAGAGTTGGGCGTAACCCGAGAACTGGGGAGGCTGTCAGCGTAGATAAGAAAAAGGTTCCGTTTTTTAAAACAGGAAAACTTTTGCGTGATAGGCTAAATGGGAAGGCTTAATATTTGACACGTTATATACGAGTTATTTTTTTAACTTGTCTTTCGATTATAATTTTGACCTTAGCGGTCGCAAACAGAGAACTTGTGGATATCAGAATACTACCCAGTGAACTGGAGGGTTTTTTTGGTGATGGTATGATATTTTCAATTCCAATTTTTGTTTTGTTTCTCTGTGGTGTAATTTTTGGCCTATTTGTAGGATTTGTTTGGGAATGGATCAGGGAGATGAAACATAGATCAGCCTCAAGTAGAAAATCTAAAGAGCTTGCTAAAGTAGAAAACGAGTTGAATCAGTTAAAGCGTGATAGTGGGCATAACGACGATGAGGTTTTGTTGCTGCTCAACAATAAAGTAAACTCATGACTCTCAATTTGAAAAAAATCAATCCGATTGCTGTAAAATTTTGCGGCCTGACTTCTGTTAAAGATATAAATTTGGCAGCTTCCATGGGTGCGAGATATGCAGGCTTTGTATTTTTTGATAAGTCACCTCGCTCTCTGACCTTTGAAATGGGACGTAAACTGGCACTGGAGGCGCCAATTGGATTGGCTAAGGTGGCTTTAGTAGTGAACCCTCTTTTTTCATATTTGGATGAACTTATAAGTCAGGTTCCAATAGATATGATCCAGTTACATGGTTCCGAAAGTCCTAAGACAGTGCATGATGTTAGAAAACGATATGGCCTACCAGTTATGAAGGCTATCGGTATTTCTTCTGAAAGTGACTTAAAAAAAGTAAAAACATACTGTGAGGTTTGTGATCAAATTTTATTTGATGCAAAACCTTCAAGTAAGGACGCGTTGCCTGGAGGAAATGGATTGCAATTCGATTGGTCAGTTCTTGCAAATAAAAAGTGGTCAAAGCCTTGGATGTTAGCTGGAGGATTAAATGCTGCCAATGTTGAAAAGGCTGTGAAAGTAACCAATGCGAGGCAGCTTGATTTATCAAGCAGTATAGAGCTTAGCCCTGGGATAAAAGATCCGGAAAAGATAAAGGATTTCATGCAGGCTTTAGAGCACTGTAATTTTGAAAGAATTTAGATAAAATCTCTTGAACTTGGCTGTAACTAATATAACACCTAATGTCTTAATATAAAAATTTCTAATGGGAGCTCGATTTTAGTGGCTAATGATCTTTTTAACAGTTTTATGACTGGCCCCGATGAAAAAGGTAGATTCGGGAAGTTTGGTGGACGTTTTGTTTCGGAAACCTTGATGCCACTGATATTAGAATTGGAGGATCAGTATGAAAAAGCTAAGCTAGATCCAGAATTCTGGGACGAAATGGATGATCTGTGGAAGCATTACGTCGGTAGGCCCAGCCCTTTATACTTTGCAGAGCGTTTAACGGAAAAGTTGGGTGGAGCAAAAATTTATCTTAAAAGGGATGAATTAAATCATACAGGTGCCCATAAGATTAATAATGTTCTTGGCCAAATTATATTGGCTAGGAGAATGGGGAAAACCCGCATTATAGCTGAAACAGGTGCTGGCCAGCATGGCGTTGCCACCGCCACAGTCTGCGCAAAATTTGGTTTAAAATGTATCGTTTACATGGGCTCGCATGACGTAGAACGTCAGGCTCCAAATGTATTCCGTATGAAATTACTTGGGGCCGAGGTTATTCCAGTTACCTCAGGAAGAGGCACCCTGAAGGACGCTATGAATGACGCTCTTAGGGATTGGGTTACAAACGTGAATGATACTTTCTACTGTATTGGCACAGTCGCCGGTCCCCATCCTTACCCTGCTATGGTAAGAGACTTCCAATCAATTATTGGCAAAGAGGCTAAAGATCAAATGATGGAGGCAGAAGGCCGACTACCTAACACGTTAATTGCAGCAATCGGGGGTGGGTCTAATGCTATGGGTTTATTTTATCCATTCCTTGATGATAAAGATGTGGAGATAATTGGCGTTGAGGCAGGTGGGAAAGGCGTAAATAACCGAATGGAGCATTGTGCTTCCTTAACAGGTGGACGGCCTGGGGTATTACACGGCAACAGAACATATCTGCTACAAGATAATGACGGTCAGATATTAGAAGGTTTCTCTATTTCAGCAGGTTTAGACTATCCTGGAATAGGCCCTGAGCATGCCTGGCTGCATGAAATTGGAAGGGCAAAGTATGTTTCGATCACAGATAAGGAAGCATTAAGCGCTTTTGAACTGTGTTGTACAGCCGAAGGGATTATACCAGCTTTAGAGCCGTCTCACGCGCTTGCTCATGTGGAAAAAATTGCCCCTAAGTTGCCGAAAGACCATATTATTTGTATGAACATGTGCGGTAGAGGAGATAAGGATATTTTTACGGTTGCGAGACACCTTGGATTTGACATGTCAGGGCCAGAGGGTCGCAATTTAGAATAAGCGCTGCAAGCTCTTAATATTTTATCGTCGCATATTTCATTTCAATCGAATTCTAAAGTTCTTCCAATCTTTTTAAAGCCTTGGTAACTTGTGATTGTTCTTCTTTTCTCTTTACAACGTTATCCCGTGTTTCATTTACTACTTCTGGTGGGGCACTATTAACAAATTTGGGGTTATTCAGCCTACCTTCCATTGAATTGATTTCTTTCGTTAGTTTTTCTTCAGCCTTTACCAGTCGGCTTTTCTCAGCTTCGATGTCAATGACATCTGCTAATGGAAGGCCAAATATTGCCCCGGACGCACTCACTGATACAGTCCCTTTAGGAAAATTATTAATTCTCTCTGCATCACTTATACGTGCCAACTTCATAATCATGATTGAATTACGCTCAAAGGTTTTTTGTGCGCCTACAGTCATTTCTTGATAAATCAAGGGAATCTTTAAACCAGCAGGTACGTGCATCTGCTGCCTGGCGCTGCGGATATTTTCTATAAGAGAAATGACCCAATTCATCTCCTGATCCGCTTCAGGTTCAACCAGATCGGTTGTAGTATAATTTGGCCAATTCTGATGAACTAATAAACTGCTTCGTTTGCCAAGTGAGCCCCAAAGTTCTTCGGTAATAAATGGCATTATAGGATGCAGTAATATTAAGCACTGATCAATTACCCAACCCATGGTTTCTTGAGTTTCAGTAATTACATTTTTATTTGATGAACTAAATAGTGGTTTTGACAACTCTACATACCAGTCGCAAACTTTTCCCCAAACGAAGGCATAGAGTGAGTTAGCAGCATCATTAAAGCGGAAATTTTCAAATGAAATTTGGACTTCATTCAATACTTTAGACGTTTCCCCCATTATCCATTTATTTAAATTTTCTTTGGGATTAGGTAAATTACCTGTACTTGGCTGAGCTCCATTCATTTCCGCATAACGGGCGGCATTCCATAATTTTGTTCCAAAATTTCGATACCCCACAATACGTTGCATATCTAATTTAAGCACACCTCCGATAGAGGCCATTGCCGCATTCGTAAACCGCAGAGCATCTGCACCGTACTCATCAATTATATCTAAGGGATCAACTACATTACCTGTTGATTTAGACATTTTTTTGCCTTTTGCATCTCTGACAAGCCCATGCAAATATACCGTTGAAAATGGGATTTTACCCACAACTGCGAGCTGCATCATCATCATTCTAGCAACCCAAAAGAAAAGAATATCCTGGCCTGTGATTAAAGTACTTGTTGGAAAGTACTCGTCCAACGCTGGTGTTTTTTCTGGCCACCCAAGAGTTCCTATCGGCCAAAGGCCAGAGGAAAACCAGGTATCTAATACATCTGGATCTTGCGTAAGTTTAACCCCATTACCAGCCAATTCTTGCGCACTTTGTAGGTCTTCTGCACAATACTGATCTCCGTTTTCGTCAAACCACACCGGAATTTGATGTCCCCACCAGAGTTGTCGGGATATGCACCAAGGCTCAATGTTTTTAAGCCAATGGTAATATGTTTTTTCTTCACTATCAGGAATTAATTTTACTTTTCCTGATTTAACAGCATCTAAAGCTGGTCCGACTATTTTTGATGTATCAACGAACCATTGATCGGTAAGCATGGGCTCAATGACGACTTTAGAACGATCACCAAAAGGTTGCATTACTGGCTTTTCTTCGACAAGTGGGATTTCTTCGTTATTCTCCCCATCTTGGCTTTTTATAATAGTTTTTACTGCAAGGTCTTGATTTGTAATATGATCAACAATTAGTTTGCGTGCTTCAAACCGATCTAAGCCGCGAAATTCTTCTGGGACAAGGTTTAAAGTATCGATTTCTGCCTCAGTAAACTCTCCAAAGTTTGAAAAATTTTGTGCCAGCGACGCAGCTTCGCTGTATGGAAGTCCGTCGTCTCGCATTCGGCCTTTTGTATCCATTAGCCTAAAGAGTGGAATACTATTTCTTTTGGCTACCTGATAGTCGTTAAAATCGTGAGCCCCAGTAATTTTTACTGCACCAGAACCAAAATCTGGGTCAGGATATTCATCAGCAATAATTGGAATCCACCGCCGATCTTTTTTAGGTCCAACCGGAATTTCACAATATTTTCCGATGATTGAAGAATATCTTTGATCCTTAGGATTTACTGCGATGGCGCCATCACCTAACATGGTTTCTGGTCTGGTTGTAGCGATAGAAATATAGTCGCGTGTTTCTTCCTTCATAATATTACCGTCAACATCACGCTCGATATGAAGGTAAGTTTCATCATTTTGAAGCGGGTATTTAAAATGCCACATTTTTCCTTCAGTCTCAATGTTTTCTACTTCTAAGTCAGAGATAGCTGTTTCGAAATGTGGGTCCCAGTTTACGAGCCTTTTGCCGCGGTAGATAAGCCCTTTATTATACATTTCGATAAAGACTTTTATTACTGCATCATGAAAATTTCCGCCATCTTCGGCCGGTGATCCTGGAGCACCCGACATCGTAAAGGCTGTGCGTTCCCAATCACAGCTTGCACCAAGTCTCTTAAGCTGGTTGATAATTGTATCGCCGGACTGTTTTTTCCATTTCCAAACATTTTTAAGGAATTCGTCTCTACCCATTTCTTGACGAGATTTATTAGTGGGGTTTTTTGCAAGCTCACGTTCTACGACCATTTGCGTTGCTATGCCCGCATGGTCTGTGCCTGGCTGCCAAAGAGTGTTATAACCCTGCATTCGCTTCCACCGAATTAGTATATCTTGAAGGGTATTGTTGAATGCATGCCCAATATGAAGAACTCCGGTAACATTGGGTGGAGGGATCATTATAGAATATGGCTCCTTTCTTGATGCATTTGCGCCTGCTCTAAAGGATTTTTCTTTTTCCCATTTCTCGTAGATTCTTTTTTCTGCTGATTTAGCGTCGAAGGTCTTTTCCAGTGCCATAAATTTCTCGCGGTTTACTCGATTTATTTGCAATTACCTTTTCTAGAGTGAAATTAAAAGGCACAAGACAATAATATCTTGTGAGAATTAAGTTCCAAAATTAGCAAGAATAATTAACTATTGTTTACAAAAATTATCTATACATTTTCTATAATCACTGCAATGCCTTGGCCGCCGCCAATGCACATCGTCGCTAACCCATACTTTCCATTTTGACGCTTTAATTCGTAAACTAATTTGGTCAAAATTATTGCTCCAGACGCTCCTACCGGATGTCCTAGAGCAATTGCCCCGCCATTTGGATTAGTTTTGGCCGGGTCAAAATTTAATTCTGCTGCCACAGCGCAAGCCTGAGCAGCGAATGCTTCATTTGACTCGATACAGTCAATTTGTGAAATATTTAGCCCGGCAATGAGAAGAGCCTCCTTTACCGCGGGTATTGGTCCAAGGCCCATTAAATGTGGAGCAACTCCTCCAACTCCATATGATATAATTTTAGCCATAACAGGCATGGAGTACTTTGATATTGCAGTCTTGTTAGCAAGCACTAACGCTGAAGCTCCATCATTTATTCCAGATGAATTACCGGCTGTGACCGTACCGTCTCGATCAAACGCAGGTTTAAGTTTACTGAAATCCTGCAGTCTTACTTGTTCTCTACAATGTTCATCTGTGTCAAAAACGTCTTGTTTTTTACCTGTTTTGATCACTACTGGCAGAATTTGTTCTTTAAAATACTCAGCTTTAATTGCTTTAGTAGCTCGCAGATGACTATTATATGCCAGTTCATCTTGTCTTTGTCGCGTTATATTCATTTCTTTTGCTACATTTTCGGCAGTAATTCCCATGTGACCGTTCCCGAAGGGATCAGTAAGTGCTCCTGTCATCATATCAACTGCTTTTAAATGTCCCATTTTCTGACCAAATCGAACTGACTGCAAATTATGGCCCACGCGGCTCATGCACTCTGCACCTCCGGCCAAATTTACGTTTGAACGGCCTAATAAGATTTGCTCATATGCTGTAATCACAGCCTGTAGCCCACTACCGCAGAGACGATTTAACGTTAAAGCTGGCGCTTCTTGCGGTACTCCAGAGTTGATAGCTGCTACCCTCGATAAATACATATCTCGAGGTTCGGTGTGAATGACATTCCCAAACACTGTCTGTTGAATTTTATCTGGCGTAATTCCTGCCCTATTAATCGCTTCCTTTCCCACATGGGTTGCCAGTTCGATTAATGGTACGCTCGAAAGAGATCCGCCAAAAGATCCTATGGCAGTTCTTACGGCCGAAGAGATAAATATATCGGTCATTTTATCTATCCGTTATCGAACCACTATTTTTTATCCACTCGGTGATTCCACCTGCCATATTAACAACAGGACTTAGTCCCATATCTTTTGCTGCTACGGCTGATAAGGCTGAGCGTGCGCCAGACGCGCAATAAAAAATGTATGTTTTTTCCTGAGCAAAGTCAGCTTTGTGTAAAGGACTATCTGGATCAATATGAAATTCGATCATGCCTCTTGATGATAAAGTAGCTCCTGGGATGACGCCTACTTTTTGTTGTTCAGATAATTCCCTAACATCTACAAATTGATATCTTTCGTTGTCGACTAATGCTTTAGCTTCTTGAACTGAAATTGTGTCAACTGAAGCCAAAGCTTCTTTCACAATTTTTTTTACACTCTTACTGATAATTTGACCCATTTGGTGCCTTTTTGATTGGTGTTTATATTAAAACCTTTTATCCGTGTGTATTTAGATCGCCATCAAAAATCATTGCAATACTATATTTTGAGATCCAGCCTTGGTTTCCAGAAGGGCCTAAATAATTCAATTTTTGGACATCTGTTCATAATGACTTTCAATCCTGCAGCCTCAGCCAATTCGGCAGCTTTGTCGTCATATACACCTATTTGCCCCCATAAAACCTTTGCTCCAACCTCTATAGCTTGTTCTGCTATTCCATAGAGTTCGTTTTTGGGCCGAAAAACTTCTACCATATCAATTTGTTTATCAATTTCTTTAAGTGAGCGATAAACTCGGAGTCCTCGTATTTCTGTAATTTTTGGGTTTGGGTTAATGGGAAGTATGTCATAACCTATTTCGCTTAGTTGTCGTAAAACTCCATAGCTAAATTTTGTTTTATCGCCGCTAGCACCCACCATCGCGATCGTTTTTACTGATTTTAGTATGTCAGCGAGGTAACTTGGGTCGTAATCATAAATGCGATCTATCTCTGCTTCTGGCAATTAGGTATCCTCCTTAGACGCAATATCAGCCTTCAGCTGGTATGATTTCAGTGGTTCTAAAAATGGATTGCGGTACAATTTGTCATGACTTTCGGTGCCTATTTCCAAAGTAATGTCCGACATGGCCCTCGCGACACACAAAATTACGTAGCCGTTATCCAGTTGCCAATTATTAAGAGCTACTTGCCTTCTCTGGTCTATAGCTCCCGATGTCAACTTTGCGGCACAAGTTATACAGCCACCATATTTGCAACCGTAAGGAAGGTCCACACCATGATTTCGTAGTTCATCTAATATTGGTCGCTTGTCATCCACTTCATATTCTGCATTCCCACGGTTGGAAATTTTAACCTTAAATTTTGTCATAACCAAATGTCGCTAGTGCAATCACCACCTGGGTAGCGGGCTTCATGGCATCTGCTAGGTCCATTTGGTTCTTGACCAAAGTTTACCATAAAATTTGGGTTTACTTTCATTCCGCCATTTACTGGATCGCAATCAATCTGAACCATCACACCACCTTTTTCTCGTATTTCAGGATAGAACTGATTGTCCCATGTTGAAAATAGAGATGTGGTTACGTACAGCCTTTTCCCATCTAAGCTTAGCTGAAACATTTGTGGTCCACCAGCAACCTCAACACCATTTATTCTTGGTGCTTTACCTAACAGGCCGCCCATGAAAACCTGCCCTGTGAGTACTGGATTATGAGGATCGGTGATATCGTATTGTCGCATATCTCCGTGTAGCCAATTGTTAAGGTATAAATACTTGTCGTCCATTGATATAAGTATTGCGGACATAACGCCGGGGAGGGGAATTGGCCACTCTGGGTGCATCTCATTTTCTACATCAATAACTTTTTCCCACTGCCATTTTTCATTACTATCTTTCCACCAATGTATTACATTAGTGGAAAGTGCAGCACCGCAAAACCCATGAGTACTGTCTGGGTTATGGTGGAATTTTACCTCTAGAGGAACTAAACCGTCCTCGCCCAAATAAAAACTTTCTACTGGTTTTCGTTTCTCAAAATCCCAAAAGTGCAATTCACGTCCATACTTAAGGTGACCCACTTCTTCGAGATCAAAGCCAGGCATAAAGGTATTTGGTGCAGCCCATTCTGAACTTACCATAACATTGTGACGCGGTTGATACCAAAAATCATACCCAAACTTGATGTCCCCCATGGAATTTTCCCAGCGGCCAATAATATTGAAATCTTTATCTAAATGTAGATACCCTCCAGGTGCATCACCTTTGGCATCACCAAGAAACGAAATTATTATTTCAGATCCAAGACAGTGAACAGTGTGAGGACCTGACAAATTTGCCTTTGATTTAATTTCTGCCCCTTCAATAACCTTAGAGAGCTTTGGAGCTTTAGGGTCTGTTGCTGTATCAACGATATGAAGATTATTCGAACGTACACCTGGAAGAATTAAATATTTTCGAGCCATTGAGTTATCATCATGACATGAAGAGCAAGCATTCCAGCCCATGTGATGAAGCTCATCACCGATCCCAGGCATTTCAAGCCGATGAATAACCTGACTGTAGGTTGGGCTGTCGGGGTCTACGTCGACCGTTGCCAGATAGTCTGGTTTCTGAATGCCAGTACCGGTATATATAGCTATAGTATAAAGTAGTTTTTCACTTGGAGCCTTAATGGCCTCGCCAGGTGAAGCGTAACCTGGTCCACAACATACATTGTTCATAGAAACCTCCTACTTACGGATCGCCATTTAAACTATAGAGGATAAAACTTAAACTACCGCTCGGTGACTTTCGGGAGATGGAACACGGGATTTATGGTGTTGTCAATTATATGGGTCATTAAAGTTACGTATGGTAACTCAGTTGCCAAGAATCTTTAAGAATAATTTTTATTGCATTGCTAAGAAAATAGCAGATGGTTGCTTTGGCACCAAAGGAAAAGAACAGGAGCTTGATATTTATGGAAGAAAAAAAGAATCTTCGTGGGGGTGCTATTTTAGCCAGAGCTTTAAAGGAAAAAGGTGTTGACCATGTTTTTACGCTGGCGGGTGGATTTTGTAATCCGGCTTTAGAAGGATTTATGGAATGCCAAATGCCAGTCATAAATTGTCCACACGAGCAAGTAGCAGGTCACCTTGCTGATGGTCATACGAGAATTTCACGTAAACCAACAGTTTGTCTTGTTGGACCAGAGGGCTTCGCTAACGCCGTGCCTGCTATGCTGGAAGCATGGGGGGAGAGGTCCCCAGTAATTTTTATAACTGGATCATCGACACTAAAACGTCAAGGTGCTGGGGGGTTTAAAGAAATAGATGACGTGGCGATTGCTAAACCGTTAACGAAATACTCTGTTCAAATTGCAGATGGGTCCAGAATAAGCGAATTTGTGGATAGGGCTTGGCATGCTGCCACTAATGGATATCCAGGACCAGTACATATTTCACTACCTGTAGATATAATGTTTTCCTCGTTTGAAAAAAATGTTGGACGTAATGAGCGTCCCTTTGATCGAACCGAAAAGCCGTTATTAAAAGCCTGGCCTGATCCAGTTAAATTATCAAAAATTTTATCGCTAGTAAGAGAAAGTGACAGGCCAGTGATCATAGGTGGTCATGGAGTGTGGTGGTCACACAACGAAAAATTATTAGGATCAGCGGCAACTAAGTTAAAAATACCAATCTTTAACGTACCATACCATACAAAGTTACTGGGTGAGGATTGTAGCGCTATGATGGGGCTAGCGGATTTTCATCAATATCATCCATCTAAAGACGCTATCCAAGAAGCAGACCTTGTTTTAATGGTCGGTTGCAAGCTTGATAACCAAATGAATTTTGGGAATCCACCTTTTATTCAGAAAGATACTACACTTATTTGCGTTAATGGAAGCCATGAAGAGCTGGAATATAATATTGGTGCAGATATTCAATTATTATCAGATCCTGGGGCTTTTTTTAATGAGCTTATTAAAATTGAACGTACTTGGGAGGATTGGTTTCACCTGCAAAAACAGCGCAGGGCTGACTGGGTTTCTCAATGGGTTGCACACATTGAACAAGAAACTGAAAATGACCTTAAACTTGATCGAAAAATGCATCCTCTGCAGTTAGCGTTAGACATACAGTCCATGATGTCTGATGGTGATTGGCTAGTTTTTGATGGAGGTAACACGCATTTTTGGAATGAAATTGCTACAAATATTGCCGCTGCAGGTGGAAGAAAGCTTGGTGGCATACTTCACCCAGGTAACTATAGTCTTTTGGGTGTGGGAGTATCGTTTGCTCAGTCTGCAAAACGTATCCATCCAACTAATAACGTAGTCTTGGTAACAGGTGATGGGGCTTTTCTTTCTGGTGGTTTGTCGGTCGAAGCATGTTTTCAAGAAGCTACTCCAATAATCGTTGTGATAGATAATAACGGGGGTCTAGACTGCATAAGTCAGCAACAGGAGCGGCTTTTTGAAAGTGGTCAACACTATGCAACCGATTTTCGTGATATTCCTTTTCATAAAATGTTTGAAGGCCTTGGTGGATTTGGGGAGCTTGTTACAAAGCGTGAGCAGCTTTCAGGCGCTTTTAATAGAGCGTATAAAAGTGGAAAGACTGCTTGTATCAATGTAAAGTGCAGAGGTGTTATTAGCCCGATTGTGGCGGCAACTTCAGATAAAAGGGACAAGGCGTCGATTGAATAATGGCAATTATTACATCTCATATCCTAAATGGCACTGATGGAACTCATGCTATGAAGATCCCAGCGAAGCTTATGGAATTAAAGTCTCGAAAGCTTCTGGTGCATGGTGAAACGGATGATGGTGGACGTTTATCCCTACAAATAAAATCAGTAGATATTTACCCTTCAATGTCCTGTGAGTTAGTATTTTCACTTACGAAGTATTGGGAATTAAAAGAGATAACTGGGGGAATTTCTGAAATTGCATTAAGGTTTTCTGTGTACCAATCCGAAAGATCTTATCATCTTCCCGTGATAATAAACCCTCATTCTTATTCTACATGGATCTCGAGTTAATGAATGGCCTAAATATGTCAATAAGGCTTCGTAGAACACCTTATACCAATCAGGTGGAAAAATTGGGTGTCTCTGGTTTCTCTATTGTAAACCACATGCTTTTACCCAAAGCTTTCCAGTCATCTCTTGAAGAAGATTACTGGCACTTAAAGAAACATGTGCAAATTTGGGATGTATCATGCCAGCGTCAAGTAGAAATTCAGGGCGAAGACGCTCAAAAGTTGGTTCAATTAATGACGCCAAGAAATATTGGAAATATTTCGATCGGTGATTGTTTATATATTCCATTAATTGATGAAAATGCTGGGTTAATAAATGATCCAGTGTTATTAAAACTTTCTGAAGATAAATATTGGCTATCAATTGCGGATAGTGATGTATTATTGTATGCTAAAGGGGTCGCTTTCGGCAGAAAGCTTGATGTTAAAATCAGTGAGCCAGATGTATATCCACTAGCTGTGCAAGGTCCAAAAGCTGAAAAACTTTTGTCTGAAATTTTTGGATCTCACATAAAAAATATTAAGTTTTTTAAGTTTGACTGGATAGACGTCAATGGTTCCAGTCAGTTAATAGCTCGTTCTGGTTATTCGCGTCAGGGTGGTTTTGAAATTTATTTACGGGATAAATCTTATGCAAATTTTTTGTGGGATATAATTTGGGAGAGAGGGCAATCATATCAAATAGCGCCTGGGTGTCCAAATTTAATTGAGCGAATAGAAGGTGGTCTTTTTTCCTACGGAAATGAAATGACAATCGCAAATAATCCATTTGAAATTGGTTTAGAAAAGTTTTGTGATTTAGATGGATCGATAGAATATATTGGAAAAAGTAAATTGCAGGCTATCCATAAGAATGGTGTTCAAAAAATTATAAGGGGATTTATTTTTGGTGAAACTCCTTGTCCCACCTGCTCTAAACCATGGCCTGTTTATGCAAATGGGAATGCTGTTGGTAATATTACTTCAGCAATTTGGTCGCCGCGCCTTAAAGCAAATGTGGCTCAAGGTATGGTAGATAAAGATTATTGGGATATAGGGCAGAGGGTTAAAATTAAAGTCCAGGATGGCTCTGAAATGATTGGCACTATAAAAGATTTTCCTCTTTGACCCAAATTTCTTTCACATTAAAATAAATAAGTTCAAGATTAAAAATAGCTCAAAAAAAGGAAATTAAGTTGTCTAATCGATCTCGTAGGCGACAGCATAGAAGAGAGCCCCAGGCTACAGATAAAATAAGCCCAAATACCGGTAGGATGAAATTTTTCTCTGATACCCAGTTGCGCTCAATTCACGATGCATCTTTGCAAATTCTGGACTCTATAGGTCTAAGCGAAGCACCAGAAGAAGCAATAAAGCTTATCTGTGACAACGGTGGAAGTTTGACTGACAGTGGCCGGCTCACCTTTCCGGAGAAATTAGTGAATGAAGGAATATCTAGTTTAAGAAAAAGCTTTATTTTGCACGCTCGCGATAAAAAACAAAACTTAGATATATCCGAATATAGGGTCCACACTGGTACCGGTGGTGCATCTCCGATGATCGTTGATATGGCTACTAATACTTTTCGGCAATCAATCTTGAATGATTTATATGATTCATCTCGTTTGGTAGATAAATTAGATAATATTCATTTTTTTGCTCGACCGATGGTGGCCAATGATATGGATACAAGCTTGATGTTAGACGTGAACACTGCCTACGCCGCATTAGTTGGAACGTCAAAGCATGTAATTAGTAGCATCACTGATATCAATAATATTAAAAATGTGCATGAATTATGTTCAGTCATTGCTGGTTCTGATGAAAATTTTTACAGCCAACCATTTTTGTCCCTGAATATAAATCATGTCGTTCCACCACTCAGATTTGACACTGAATCGTGCAAAGTTCTAATCGAAGCATCAAGGCGTGGGTTTCCGGTTATGGTAAATACATTTGGGCAAATGGGTGCTTCTAGTCCTGTAACTATAGCCGGTTGCCTGGCTCAAACAAATGCGGAAACGTTAGCGGGTATGATAATAGCCTGGGTGGCTAATAAAGACGTAAATGCGATCTACGGTGCACGCCCGATGATTACAGACTTGAGGACTGGTGGTATGGCTGGGGGTAGTGGGGAGCAGGCTTTATTGACTGCAGCCGCTGTGGAGCTTGGTCAATATTACAACTTTCCTAATTCTACAATTTCTGGGGCTACTGATAGTAAACTTCCTGATAACCAGGCTGGTTATGAGAAAGCCCTTAATTTAACGTTGGCTGTTCAAACCGGTGCTAATCTAATTACACAAGCTGCAGGGACCCAAGCGGGCCTTATGGCGACATCATTTGAGGCATATGTAATTGATAATGAAATGTTAGGAGCAATTCTTAGCTCTGGGAAGCAGATCGAGGTAAGTGAAGCTTCCCTGTCACTTCAAGCAATACAAAAAGTGGTGGAGGGTGAGGGTCATTTTCTGGGGCAATCTGAAACTTTTAAAAGAATGAGTACAGATTTTTTATATCCAGAAAATGCTGACAGACAGGCGTACGAGACGTGGGTGGCTAATGGACAACCAAATATTAATTCAAATGCAAAAATAAAAGTTGATGAGCTTTTAAACGTGCATAGACCAAAATACATTCCAAAAGACCTCGATAACCATATTCGAAAATTATTTGACATTATGATTAGTATTTAGACGGGAAATATTATGAAAGTAGCTATTATTGGATTAGGTGCAATGGGCTCTATATACGCTGCTTTGTTTGCCGCCAAAGGCTATGAAGTGATCGCATATGACCCCTGGGTTGAGCATGTCGATGCAATCAATAAAAATGGCCTTTCAGTTGATAGTCCGAAAGGTGATTACGTCGTTAAAAATATTCAAGCTTCCTCAGTTTTTACAGCATACGACGATTGTAACTTGTATATAATTGCCACAAAAGCATCTGGCGTTGAGTCTGCAGCAAGAAAAATATCTCCACTGTTAGGGCCTAATACTATTGTCATTACTATTCAAAATGGATTAGGCGCAGAAGAAAAATTAGCCAAACACATTGGGCGCGAGCATATTGTATTAGGTGTGGCAGAGGGTTTTGGAGCGTCCGTCAAAAAACCTGGTCATGTCCATCACAATGCAATGAAACTCATACGACTTGGTGAGCTAACTGGTGAAATTACAGAAAGGCTTAAGCAATTAACAAGCCATTGGGTGACAGCGGGTTTCAACGTTCAGGCTTATCAGGATATACAAAAACTGATTTGGGAAAAATTTTTATGCAATGTCACTTTTAGTGCTCCATGCACAGTTTTTGAAAAGACTGTTGGTGAGCTGATGGATGATCCTAGCTCTTGGCCAGTGGCTTTGGGTGCAATGTATGAAGCATATAAAATTGGAATAGCAAAAAATATTGACTTTAGCTTCGACGACCCAGTCGAATATGTTTCTTCCTTTGGAGATAACCTCCGCAACGCTCGTCCATCTATGTTTTTGGATCATCTAGCAAATAAAAGATCGGAAATTATGTTCATTAACGGCAAAGTGCCAAAGCTTGGAAGGGAAGTAGGAATTCCCACACCGTTTAATGATACTCTGACTGCTTTGGTTATTAATAAGGAAAAAAAATTCATGGATGCGACGTAATGAATATTGGGTCTTTCATAGCATCAGAAAAAGAAACTTATGGAATATTTTTTGATAATTATGCACAATCGGTTACTGATGATTTTAAAAATAAATACAACAGTTTAAGAGAGGTAGTTGAGAAAAAAATACTTCCATTAATGTATGAGAATGCATTAAAAACTTCGAAGTTAAAGCATAGTCAAATAAAGTTTTTACCTCCGATTATTAACCCAACCAAAATTATTTGTATTGGTATGAATTATCGTAAACCATATCCTATTGATGGACAAAGTATGAGTAATCCAAAAAATATAATTCTGTTTGGCAAAAACAGTGAGGCTATGCTGGCCCATCTAGGTTCTTTAGAAATTCCTTTTGGGGATGCTGCCGATACTTTTGATTATGAAGGTGAAATAGCGATTGTAATTGGTGCTACAGCGCGAAACGTATCTGTATCAAACGCACATAATTTCATACTTGGATTTTCAGCCTTCAACGATGGTTCAGTACGCGATTGGCAGTCGCATTCAATCCATGCTGGTAAAAACTTTTCTGGTTCTGGATCATGGGGGCCATGGATAACGCCTGTGGAAGATTTAATTGATCCAAGCGATTTAGAATTGACTGTGTGTCTTAACGGTAAGGTCGTGCAGAATGCTTCGATTAAGGATATGATTTTCAGTGTTCAGGAACAAATTTCTTATATATCCAGTATTATGACCTTAAACCCGGGAGATGTAATAGCAACCGGCTCACCGGATGGGACAGGGGCTAGTTTTAGCCCAAAACGCTTCCTAAGGACTGGAGACGAGTTAGAAATTCACGTAAGTAATGTAGGAAGTTTAAAAAATTTTATTTGATTAAGAATAGATTATCATTAGGTGCTACGAGATTTTTTTTCTTCAATTCCAGATATATTTTTACGCCTCTTTAGTTCCTCTGTTATCTCGGTAAGTTTCACCTCATTTGCATGAAGCATCACAACAAGATGGTATAATAAATCTACTGTTTCATGTATCAGCCCACTTTTATTTTTTTTGGTTGCCGCTATTATGGTCTCGATTGCTTCTTCCCCAAATTTTTCAGCGCATTTGTCTGACCCTTGTGATAACAGCTTGGCTGTCCAACTGAATTCTGGATCGCTTCCCGAACGAGCTTCAATAACTGCAAATAAATCATCAATTTTCATACATTAAATCCTTACTGGTATTCCTGATGATGCTAAATACTTTTTGGCTTCTTCAATTGTATATTCTCCAAAATGGAATATGGATGCAGCTAAAACAGCAGAGGCGCCTCCTAATTGTATTCCGTCAACAAGATGAGAGAGATTTCCAACCCCTCCAGACGCTATAACTGGAATTTTCAAAGCAGAAGAGATTTTTTTTGTTAAATCTAAGTTAAATCCTGATTTGGTGCCGTCTTTATCCATCGATGTCAGTAATATCTCTCCGGCCCCCATATCAGCAATCTTTTTTGCAAATTCGACAGCATCAATGCCAGTTTCCTGTCTTCCTCCATGAGTAAATAATTCCCATTTTTGAGGGCCAACAGTTTTTGCATCTATCGCGCAAACGATACACTGACTTCCAAATTGATTGGCAGCCGCGGTTATAATTTCTGGATTAGCAACTGCTGCTGAATTGAATGATACTTTATCGGCTCCTGCGAGCAAAAGTTTCCGAACATCTTCTACAGTTCTAACCCCACCCCCAACGGTTAAAGGAATGAAGCATTTTTCAGCAGTTTTTCTAACCATATCATATGTAGTATTTCTACTTTTGTACGTCGCGTTTATGTCGAGAAAACATATTTCATCGGCCCCGGCTTGATCGTAAGTATATGCTGCTTCTACCGGGTCGCCTGCATCTTTTAAGTCAACAAAATTTACACCTTTTACGACCCTTCCGTCTGCTACATCTAGGCATGGGATAATGCGAGTTTTAAGCATCAAAGAATTTCCAAGGCTTTTTGCAAATTAATAGCTCCATCGTACAATGCTCTTCCAGAAATTACTCCGTTTAGCTTAGCACCACAACTTTTCAATGCAATTAGATCATCGAGCTTTGATACTCCCCCCGAAGCGATTATTGGAATTGATACCTCGTTAGCTAACTCTGCAGTAGCCCTAACATTTGGTCCTTGCATCGCTCCATCTCTATTTATGTCAGTATAAATTATTGAACAGACTCCATAATCCTCGAAAGATTTTGCTAGTTCAGTGGCCTTAATATTCGTAGATTTAGCCCACCCATCAGTCGCTACTAGCCCATCTCTTGCATCAACTCCTACCGCTATTTTTCCAGGAAATTCCTTTGCAGCCTCCTTTACTAGTAAAGGATTTTCAACTGCCACGGTTCCAAGAATAATCCGTGCTAAGCCTTTTTGTAACCAATTTTCTATTGTCTGGAGGTTGCGGATGCCTCCTCCAAGCTGAGTAGGAATCGTAATTCGAGATAATATTTTTTCAACGGCTACAGAGTTAACGGGTGCGCCAGCAAAAGCTCCATTTAAGTCAACCAAGTGTAGCCAATGGCAGCCTGCACGTTCAAATTCGATTGCCTGATCACTTGGATTTTTATTGAACACGGTAGATTTATTCATATCTCCTCTAAGCAACCTTACTGCTTTGCCGTCTTTCAAATCGATAGCCGGATATAATATCATTTTACTTAACCTTCCGTTTCAAAAATCCGTAAAGCATGCTTAATTAAATAATGCAACTTCATCTCGTCTAGGACTTGCCCTGAATCAAGTTTGGTTGCACACTGTTGTTAAGATGGGAGATTACAATGAATAAGATTTTTAAAATAGCTGCCGCCTTATGCTTGCTGACTGGGGCTGCTTTAGCGGATCCAGTACTCGGTGTTTGGAAAACCACTCCAGATGATAATGGAAATTTTGGTCACATAAATGTAGAGGAGTGTGATGGAGAGATTTGCGGTACTCTTGTTAAGTCTTTTAACTCCACTGGTGCATCATATGAGTCTGACAATATCGGTAAGAAGATTATATGGGCTATGAAAAACAAGGGTGATGGAAAATATGGTGGCGGAAAAATTTGGAGCCCAGATCGTGATAAGGTTTACAGCTCTAAAATGGTTTTAGAGGGAAACGATCAGCTGAAAATATCAGGGTGTGTTTTGATTTTATGTCGCGACGGTGGTACTTGGACGCGGATAAAATGAATATTTGAATGCCGTTTATGGCGCCCATGCTAGAAAATTTTGTATAATTTTCATTCCAGAGTGGGAACTCTTCTCTGGATGAAATTGCAAGCCAGCCATATTGTCTTTAGCCACGATAGCAGTGATATCGCCCCCATAGCTGGCGTGTGCAAGTCGCTGCTCTGTGCTAAAAACTTTCATTTGGTAGGAGTGCACAAAATAGAAGTGATCTCCATCTTTAATCTCCTTTAGAATTGGGTGGTCACAGTCTATTATTATGTCATTCCAACCCATATGAGGTATTTTTAATTTTGGATCATCTACTTTTATTTTTTCTACCTCGCCGTTTATCCAACCAAGACCATTAGTTAGCTCGAATTCAGAACCTTGGTTTGCCATTAGTTGCATGCCAACACAAATCCCAAGAAATGGCGTGCCTTTTGCACAAACAGCGTATTTTAATGCCTCAAAAACTTCTGATCTTTCAAGGGCATTCTTACATGCTGGGAAAGCACCATCACCCGGCAAAACTAATCTATCAGCATTGCTTATTATATCAGGATCGCTCGTAATTTCCACGGATCCAAGAGAATTTTCATTAGCAATTTTTTCAAAAGCCTTAACAGCAGAGTGTAAATTACCACTCTTATAATCGATAAGTGCTGTAAGCATTATTGCTAAAGTTTTCCCTTTGTACTTGGCAAACTTTCAGACATTCGAGGATCAATTTCGATAGCTAGTCTCAGGGCTCTTGCCACGGATTTAAATATCGCTTCAGCAATATGATGATTGTTAATCCCATGCACCATATCTACGTGCAAAGTTAATCCTGCATGCGTTGAAAAAGCTTGAAAGAATTCACGCACTAGCTCTACATCAAAAGCTCCAATTTTATTAGTTGAAAAATTAACATTCCAGATAAAGAAGGGCCTTGCAGAAAAATCTAAAGAAGTCCGAATTTGTGCATCATCCATCGGCAAATGGCAGGAGCCATACCTAACTATGCCTTGTTTATTTCCCAACGCATTCTTTACAGCTTGTCCGAGTGCTATCCCCGTATCTTCCACAGTGTGGTGGTCATCAATTTCCGTATCGCCAATCGTTTTTATGGTTAGGTCCATCAGAGAGTGACGAGATAATTGGTCCAACATGTGATCAAAAAAGCCAACATTCGTTTCGTTCGAATATTTGCCTGTGCCATCTAGATTGATAAAGACTGAGACCTTAGTTTCATTTGTTTCGCGTGTAATTTCACTTTTGCGCATCGGTCTTTTCCTCATTCCTGTTGCGAGGCTTATAGCTCTGCTGAATAATTTCTAAAACCCTAAGAATTTTTCTTAAAAGATGCTGTTTATTTCGTGCCACAGCACTATCCTTTCTTCATGACCGCTGTTCTTATTTCTTCAGATATCTATCGCACCACGCACTATGGAGGAAAACATCCCTTAAATATACCAAGGGTTGGGCCCACACTCGATTTGATTAAAGCCATGTCATGGTATAGCGATAAAAAATTTGTAACTGCACCAATCGCTAAGCCAAGATTACTGAAGAAATTTCATTCCAACGATTACATCAATGTTCTTCTAGAAGTGGATGAAAAGCAGGAAATTGATGAATACCGGTCCAGCAAATATAAATTAGGGACGCCGTCAAATCCACTTTTTAAAGGTATGTATAAGCGTCCAGCAACCTCAGTTGGCGGGGCAGTTGTGGCCGCAGAATATGCATATTTGAATGGTCGGGCTTTTAATTTGGGCGGTGGTTTACATCATGGCCTAGCAAACAGAGCAAATGGATTTTGTTATCTGAATGATCTAGTATTTGCTATGTTAAGACTCAGAGAATTTGGAGTTCGTCGAATTGCCTACGTGGATCTAGATGCGCACTTTTGCGATGGCGTAGCATCTGCGTTTTCTAGAGATCCAGATATCATGTTAGTGTCAGTACATGAGGCAAACAGATGGCCATTTCGAGGTAAAATAGATGAAAATTACCCAGATAAAAATTTATATGCACCGATGTCAAAAGGTTCTCAGGACGTTGATATAGAGGCGCTATTTAAATATGTATTTTTCCCTGCGCTAGAGCATTTCAAGCCAGAAGCATTGATTGTTCAAGGGGGCGCCGACATGTTAAAGGACGATCCACTGTCTCGTTTGGACATCACAAATAATTGCTTATGGAGTATTCTCGCGAGGCTTAATCTTTTGGCCCCTAAAGTGCTTTTAACCAGTGGTGGCGGATATAATCCATGGTCTGTTGCTAGACTATGGGCTGGTTTTTGGGCTATTCTGAATGATATTGATCCACCGATTAATTATACTGATGAAGCGAAGAGATTGATCGAATCTTTACGATGGTTTCGTAAAGATAAAGTTAACCCAAACTTACTGTTTTGTCTCAGAGATGAGAAAATGCCTGGCCGAATAAAGGAAGAGACTTTGGACCTGATAAAACAAATGAACTCTATTCATAAAAGTTCTATTCAAATGGCATGATACAAAACTAATTAACTGAGGAATACACATTTTTTAAATATTCTAGTTTGCCCTGATGTACTTTAAATCTAAAAAAAGTTATTAACTTAAATATCGATGTTACTTGGCGAAGGTCTTTCATGATTGTAAATAGATTAATCTATTTGATTGGATTTGCTCTGGTGGTGCTAGGCCTACTAGTTGGTTGTAGTAAAACTGCAGAAGTAGGTTCAGATGAAATTGAAAATTATTCTGCAAAGCAAATTTTTGATAGAGCAGAATTTGAAATGGCTCGGTCAAAACCGATAGATGCAATAGCTTTTTTTTCTGATGTCGAGAGGCTGTATCCATATTCTGAGTGGGCAAAAAGATCTGTGATTATGCAAGCTTTTGCAAATCATAAAGCTAAGCAATATGAAGAGGCCAGGGATGCAGCTGAAAGGTATATTGAATATTATCCATCTGATGAAGATTCAGCCTATGCGCAGTATATAATAGCTTTAAGTTATTACGACCAGATTGAAGATATCGGCCGGGATCAAGAAGTCACTGCAAAGGCATTAGAAGCTTTTACAATACTAATCAAAAATTACCCTGACAGTGAATATGTCAAACCTGCTGAATTAAAATTTGACCTAGCTTTTGATCACTTGGCTGGTAAGGAAATGGAAGTAGGTAGATATTATTTAAAACGGCAGCAATTTCCCGCAGCAATAAACAGATTTCGTATAGTTGTAGAGGATTATCAGACCTCCTCTTATACTGCTGAGGCCTTACATAGGCTAGTGGAAGCGTATTTGTCTATTGGATTGGTTGATGAGGCGCAATCTGCCGGAGCAATACTTGGACATAATTATCAAGCTACAGATTGGTATCAACGAAGTTATAGTTTATTGAAGGATGAAAATCTGAGACCACTTGCAAAAAGCTCAGGATGGCTTCGGAAAATTCATAGACAGGTCCTCAAAGGCCGATGGCTCTAACTCGTTGATATTATGAAATGCTTGTTGGATTAGACATACGCAATATCTTAATTATCGATCACGCAGAGATAATATTCACAAACGGATTGAATGTTCTGACTGGTGAGACTGGAGCAGGAAAATCAATTCTTTTAGATAGTTTAGGATTTGTCTTAGGCTGGCGGGGTAAAACAGAAATAGTTCGTACAGGTGCTGATTTTGGTGAAGTTAGTGTTTGGTTTCAGGTCGAAACCGACCATGCAGTAAAAGAGATCCTTGATGAAAATAACATCCCTTGGGAAGAAGAACTATTAATTAGGCGCGTTATAAGTGCTGATGGGCGGAAGACTGCTTGGATTAATGGACGAAGAGCTCCACGAGAATTATTAATTCGGATATCGACACTTTTAATTGAAATTCATGGTCAACATGATGACAAGGGTTTGCTCGATCAACGTTCACATATTCGTTTACTTGATATGTTTGCGGCCAACAGTTCCCAACGAGAGGCTGTAAAGGAAGCTTGGAGAAAACTCAAAAAAGTGAACAATGAATATCAGGAAGAACAAAAAAAACTCTCAGCCTTCGAGACTGAAGAGTCGTTTTTACGTTACGCATTAGATGAGTTGACTAAAGCAGATCCAAAAGATGGCGAAGAACAAGAATTAGACGCCAAAAGACGGATGATGCAGTCATCGGAAAAAATAAAGGATGATATCTTAAAGGCTCAAAATGCTGTTGGAGGGAATGGTGCAGAAGGTTTAATTTTGGACGCAATGAGATGGATTGAAACAGCATCTGGGAAAAGTGATGGACCGTTTGACGATGCTTTAGCCTCGTTGTCGCGTGCATCGACTGAGTTAGGTGACGCAGTTGGTATTATTGAGGGGCTTGTTGATACATTGGATTTTGATGTGCATGAGCTTGAAATGCTTGAAGAGCGGCTTTTTGAAATCCGTGGTCTAGCAAGGAAACATAAAATTTCCTCGGATCAACTACCTCAATTTAAGGCAGAGCTAGAGAATAAAATAGAAGAATTTTCATTCAGTGCTGAAAAGCTATCCTCACTGGAAGCCAAGATTAGAGAATTTGATCGTGAATATAACGTTGCCGCTTCAAAACTGAGTAAATCTAGACTAATTGCTGGTGCTGAATTAGACAAATTAGTGACAGCGGAATTGCCATTTCTGAAAATGGAAAATGCTCATTTTGAAACTAACATAGTATCTGCATCAAGGTCAGCTGATGGATATGATGAAGTTTCTTTTTTAGTTTCGACAAATAAAGGAACTTCGAAAGGTCCAATTGGCAAAATAGCATCGGGGGGTGAACTGAGCCGTTTTCTACTTGCACTTAAAGTATGTCTAACCAAAGGCTATACTGCTGTTTCGATGATTTTTGATGAAATTGACCGTGGGATCGGTGGAGCTACTGCTGATGCGGTGGGAAGAAGGCTGGTAAGACTTTCAAAAAATGCACAGGTACTCATAGTTACGCATTCTCCTCAGGTCGCTGCTCTTGGTGACGCACATTTTCAGGTGGTCAAATCTATAAACTCCAAAAATACTCTCACAGAAGTAACAAAGCTCCAGGGAGATGCGAAAATTGAAGAGATTGCTCGCATGATCTCAGGTGATAAAATAACGCCCGCCGCAATTAATGCTGCGGCTACTTTAGTGGATGGGCGCTGAAAGATCTAAATTACTAAAGTTTGTTTGTTGCATGGTCCAACCAGATTCTCTCATTTTCATCTAGATGCGCTCTGATTTTTTCCCTACATTGTGAGTGATACTCGTTGAGCCAAACAATTTCGTCCGTTGACATCAGATCCTTTTCTATCAAACTTTTATCTATTGGTACAAAGTTAAGAGTCTCAAAAATAAACATTTCTGCAACAACTGAGTGTTCCAATTTAGGAGCTTTTGTCACTGTCAAAAGGTTTTCAATTCTAATCCCAAAATGTCCTTCTTTGTAGAAACCTGGCTCATTCGATATGATCATTCCAGCTTCGAAAGGAACATTTGAAGTCCTACTTAATCTTTGTGGTCCTTCATGAACAGAAAGAAACTGTCCAACTCCGTGACCTGTGCCATGAGCAAAATCCAGTCCTTCTGACCACAGGAATACTCGAGCAAACGCATCTAAATCACACCCTGCCATTCCTTTGGGAAACCTTAACTTAGATATTGAAATCATTCCTTTAAGTACCAGCGTGAATGCTTGCTTTATCTCGCTCGAAACCTGGCCCAAGGCAGTCGTTCTTGTAATGTCAGTTGTGCCACTTTTATACTGCCCACCACTATCAATTAGGATGACCTCACCATTTTTAATCGTTCGATTACTATCATTATTTACCCGATAATGAGGAAGGGCCGCATTTGGTCCGCTTGCGCAAATTGTTTCAAAGCTTATGTCGTATAGCTCTGGATTAGCTGATCTAAACGACTCTAGCTCCATTACTATATCAATTTCTGTTAATATTCCTGCTGTTTGTGAATTTAGCCAGCAAAGGAATTTACACATTGCAATTGCATCAATCAAATGGGCATCACGTGCTCTACTTAACTCGGTCTCATTTTTACACGCTTTAGGTAATGCCGTTATATCGCCTCTTGGATCTAAAGTAGCTTTTGAAGCGAGCAGGCCCTCGTAAGCAGCAAATGGCAAACTGGATTTGTCGATGCAAATACTACCGGTTAGCCTTGTAAGTTGGGAAAGAAAGTCATTTTCATTGTATAGGTTAATTCCATCGCCAAAATGCTCTTTTAGATTTTCTACTTTCCGTTTATCTACGAATATATCAACTTCATTATTTGAATGTAGAATTGAAAAAGCCTGGACTATCGGCAAATGTTCTACGTCACCGCCCCTTATGTTTAACAACCAGGCTATCCCTTCTGGAAGCGTAATTACCGCGGCTGAATTTCCGTTAATTTTCAATTCTTTGGCTAATGTTTTTCTTTTGCTAGATTGTGTTGCTCCTGCAAACTCGTCTTCGTAAGGAAAAGACTTTTCAGTTGGTGCTGATGGCTGATCCTTCCAGATTATATCAACAAGGTTCTGTGTCGCTTGTAAGGTAATATCAGTATTTGCCATTGAACGTTTATACTGTTCAATTTCATCTACTGAGTGCAACCACGGGTCAAAACCTATTTTCCCCTTATTGGTAATTTCCATTATCCAGTCTGTGACTTTGATATTTGGCCAGTTAATAATTTCTATTGGTGGACAAGTTTGATTTTTCGCCTGAATAGTATAACGACCATCGACAAAAATACCTATCCTTTGCTTAACTAAAACGCAGATTCCTGCAGACCCTTCAAACCCAGTCAGCCATCTCAAACGCTGATCTTTTTCAGATACATACTCTCCTCTGTAAGCATCTGAACGCGGTATAAGGAAGCCGTCCAGTCCGTTTTTGGCAATTTCGTTCTGTAAAGCTTCGAGCCTTTTTGGACCTAATCCTGGGTTTCCCATTGAAGTGAAAGATT
Organism: uncultured Rhodobacterales bacterium; assembly: GCA_963999845.1. Classification (GTDB taxonomy): domain Bacteria; phylum Pseudomonadota; class Alphaproteobacteria; order Rhodobacterales; family Rhodobacteraceae; genus Salinivivens. The sequence continues at coordinate 53,391 of CAXEVV010000006.1, forward strand.
GAAACTTACAAGTTTTTTCTGATTGCATAAATTATTAACCTCTGTTGAGTTGGTTAACTCTGGCTCTAGCTTTTGGATCGCTATCGAATAATGCCGCGAGTTGCTCGGTCATCGCACCGGCAAGTTGCTCAACATCTGTTATCGTAACAGCACGGTCGTAATAACGGGTGACGTCATGACCAATTCCAATGGCTAAGAGCTCCACATTTTTAATTTTTTCCACCATTGATATGACATCACGTAAGTGTTTCTCGAGATAATTTGCTGGATTTACAGATAAAGTACTATCGTCGACGGGAGCTCCGTCAGAAATTACCATTAAAATCTTTCTAGCTTCTGGGCGAGCTGTCATACGTCGATGTGCCCATTCTAAAGCCTCCCCATCGATATTTTCCTTTAGGAGACCTTCCTTCATCATCAAGCCAAGATTTGACCTTGCACGACGCCACGGGGCATCGGCTCCTTTGTAAATGATATGACGCAAATCATTCAAACGGCCGGGTTGTTGTGGGCGGTCCTGATTCAACCAAGCTTCGCGAGATTGTCCTCCTTTCCAAGCGCGTGTTGTAAATCCCAAAATCTCAACTTTCACATTACAACGTTCCAACGTACGGGCCAACACATCTGCGCAAATCGCAGCAATAGATATCGGTCGGCCACGCATCGATCCGGAATTATCTAAGAGTAATGTCACGACTGTATCTCTAAACTCAGTATCCTTTTCCATTTTAAAACTAAGAGAAGTTGTTGGATTAGTGATAACTCTGGCAAGTCTACCAGCGTCAAGAATTCCTTCTTCAAGGTCAAATAACCAGCTGCGATTTTGCTGAGCTTGCAGTCTCCTTTGAAGTTTGTTTGCAAGTCGGCTTACAGCTCCTTTCAGTGGTTCCAGTTGCTGGTCTAGATATGCTCGCAATCGCTCAAGTTCAACTTGCTCCGCAAGATCTTCTGCTTTGACCTCTTCATCATACTTTGCGTCAAAAACTCTATAATTTGGATCTGCGTCCGAAATAGGTTGAGGTGGAGGTGGATCCAGTGGGGCTTCACCGTCAGGCAACTCTTGATCTTCAAAGTCTTCATCCGCACTTTCATCACTACTCATTTGCGCCTGTGCAGAATCCTGCTGCTCTTCCTGACTTTGTTGATCTTCTGCGTCTAGATTATCTTCATTATCCTCATCTGTACCTGAGCTTTCTGGATCATCAGATTGCTCATTGTCCTCATCTTGGCTATCTTCATTATCGTCGTCTTGGGCCTCTGGATCATCACCCAATTGATCTCCATAACCTAAGTCAGTAATTATTTGCCGGGCAAATTTTGCAAACTCTTCCTGATTGTCTAGATTTTCGGTTAGGATTTCTAAAGTAGTTCCGGCCTGGTCTAAAATGAAATCTTTCCATAAGTCCATAACGTTCTTTGCTGAAGTTGGAAGATCCTTATCTGTAGTAAGCGATCTAATTAAATAAGCTGCAGCGTCTGCGAGTGGAGCATCTGCTCTGTCTGTTAGTTTATCAAAACCCTTACGTTTTGCTTCAACACCTATTTTTGCATTAATGTTGCCGGTCGTGCCTGGCATGTCTTTTGCCCCGACAGCTTCACACCTCGCAGTCTCCATAGCTTCATATAATTCCTTTGCCATCGGTCCGTCAGGTGCAAATCGTGAATGTAAGTCAGAATTATGATATTTGTGGTGCATAGCAAGCGCATCAGCCGTACCTCGAGCCAATAGAACTTCATCTTTCGTCATGCGCCGGCTTACTTGGGGCAGCCTAATCGTATCGCCGGAAAGTCCTGATGGGTCGACTGAGTAATTAATAGAAAGCTCTGGGTTGTCTGCCAACACTTTTGTTGCCTCAGATAAGGCTTTTTTGAATGGATCGGCGGGGTTATCTGATTTTGAAACCATAATAAACTCAATAAAGGTTTAAGCTTTGTCGGATCAACTAATTCGTTTTCAATTGGTAACTACTTATCAGCCATAATAATATAAATCTATTCCAGGCTCACGCTCGCAGCACTTTCTGGTAACTCCTCGTCAAAACAACGTTGAAAAAATTCGGCTACAATTTGCCTCTCAAGTTCATCGCATTTATTTAAAAATGTTAAGCGAAAGGCATATCCAACATCATTGAAAATCTCTGCATTAGCTGCCCAATTTATGACTGTCCTTGGGCTCATTACCGTTGACAAATCGCCGTTCATGAATGCTGTTCTTGTCAGATCAGCTACCGTAACCATTTGCTTCACTATACGTTGGCCTTTGTCAGTATCGTAACTCGGTGATTTAGATAGAACTATCGCGCTTTCTACTTCCACTGACAAATAATTCAGAGTTGCGACCAAAGACCAGCGATCCATCTGAGCTTGATTTATCTGCTGTGTTCCATGGTAAAGCCCTGTGGTATCGCCTAGGCCGACGGTGTTTGACGTAGCAAACAATCTGAAATTAGTATGGGGAGTGATAATCTCGTTCTGATCTAATAAAGTTAATTTTCCATCGTGTTCCAAAACGCGCTGTATCACGAACATCACGTCTGCTCGACCAGCGTCATATTCATCAAATACAATAGCAACTGGATTTCTCAATGCCCAAGGTAAAATACCTTCATGAAATTCTGTGACCTGTTTTCCATCTTTGAGCTTGATTGCATCTTTGCCTATGAGGTCTATTCTACTAATGTGACTGTCCAAATTAACTCTCACTGCTGGCCAGTTCAACCTTGCGGCAACTTGCTCAATGTGAGTTGATTTTCCAGTTCCGTGATATCCCTGTATCATAACTCTTCTGTTGTGGGTGAAGCCTGCTAAAATGGCTAAGGTTGTATCGGGATCAAATTTGTACGTTTCATCCACCACAGGAACTCGAGAGGCGCGTTCTGAAAATCCTTGCACAACCATATCGGTGTCGATACCAAAAACTTCCCTAACTGAAATATTTTCAGTAGGATTTTTTTCTATGATTTTAGAGCCATCGGCCATAATGCTTTCCTCATATTCGACTTATGAAAGTCACTGGTGCACTAATAATAGCGGCGGTTCAAGAGTGGCAAAGAAAATATTTTCTTATGTTCTATTTTTATAATCACTGCTTTAAAATTTTAACATAATGCCGGTTGTTGAAATTCATCCCTGAAGAACCAGATAAAACCAAAGGCAAATAAGACAAGAGAATATTTATGAACAGACGCATGTTACTCAAACTAAGTTTATCCACGTTAGCCATTTCCGCAAATTATTCTGTAGCAAAAGATCAGGCCTCTGGATTTCCTTTTCAATTAAGTAAAGCCGAATGGAAAGAAAAACTTACACCATTCGAATTTGCTGTTTTAAGAGAAGAAGCCACTGAACGCGCTTTCACTTCTCCCTTAAATAACAACTCTAAAGTTGGAATTTATCACTGCAAAGGTTGTGATCAAAAGCTGTATTTATCGAAGTATAAGTATGATTCAGGCACTGGATGGCCTAGTTTTTACAAAGAAATTGAAGGTGCCGTTAGCACAAGAAGAGATAGAAAGTTCTTTATGCTGCGAATAGAGTGTCACTGTAGCAACTGTGGTTCACACTTGGGGCATATATTTGATGACGGTCCGGAGCCAACCGGAAAGCGACATTGCATAAACGGTATAAGTTTAGTTTTTAGGAAAGCATAACAACATACTTATTTAAAATTTCTACTATCCTTTATTTGGTCCCATGCCCACATTACTTGCTGTAATTGCTCTTCTTGGCTTCGATCGCCACCATTCATATCTGGATGAAGAATTTTTATCAGTGCCTTGTAAGCCTTGCGAATTTCTGTCTTTGACCAGATTTCTTTTGCTTCGAGTATTTCTACTGCTCGTCTTTCTGTTGCTGGTAATCGTCTAGTATGACCAGGATTATTTCCCGAACGGCCAGGATTTTTTGTAGCATTCTCACCCAAGACTTGGTGTGGATCTTCTATCCCAAGCCTGGCCCATGCTCTAGATTCGGGATCTCTCCATGATTTAGTCTCTCGCTCCCAAACTTTATCTTTTGACATTTGAGCATTTAGTTCGGCTTCAGTTTGGTTCTGAAAAAAGTTCCATTTTTGATTATACTCACGCACATGATCTTTGCAGAACCACAAAAAATCGTCCAGAACATCTGGTGCTTTTGGTGCGCGAAATTTCCCTGCATTTTCACACCCCTCATGGTCACATAGCCTTCTAGATGTCTCACTCTCACCAGACATTCCGCGCCTCGTGCGCGGTTTATTCTTCTTTGCTGAAGAAACAGATATATCAAATCCAAATGGATCAGGCTTTTCAGTCATAAATTACACCTTTTCGACTCGAGCATCTAATCATACAGTAATCGAAAGTAAATTGAAGAGGTAATTACTGGAAATGAATAAAATGGGCAGAATTAATCTGGCGTTGGAGACCGCATTTAAAAGTTCCAAAATCACGGTCATTGATGACAGTGAGAGCCATCGAGGCCATGCAGGATTTTCTGAAGGCGGAGAAAGCCATTATCAAATAAAAATTGTTTGGCAAGGTTTTGAGTCTATGTCCCGAATTGCAAGGCATAGAGCTGTACATGAGGCTCTGGGAAACGAACTTCTAAATGACATCCATGCACTTGCCCTCGATTTAAAATCTAACTAATCCTGCATGCATAAGCAGTATGAGTCTAAATTCTGCAGTGAAATAAATAATGGAACACTTAAGCCTAAAGAGTTAATTTCGACAATACAATTTCGTTAACTGTTTTTGGGTTTGCCTTACCGCCTGTGACCTTCATCACCTGGCCTACAAACCACCCTACTAACTTCGGATTCAGTTTAGCTTTTTCAACCTGGTCGGGGTTTGATTTAATAATTTCTAGTACGGCTTTTTCGATGGCACCGGTGTCTGTGACCTGCTTCATTCCCCGTTTGTTTACTATTTCCGATGGTTTCCCCCCATCAGAATAAACAATCTCAAACAACTCTTTCGCAATTTTTCCATTAATCTCGCCATTTTTAATTAAATCTATTATCTCACCAAGTTGTGTTGGACTTACAGGAGAGTTACGGATGTCTAGATCATCTTTTTTTAAGCGTCCAAACAGTTCGTTGATCACCCAGTTAGCAGCCATTTTGCCGTCTCGACCGGCTGTTACTGTTTCAAAATACTTTGCAGCTTCTACTTCCGCTGTTAAAACGCTTGCATCGTATTCACTCAGACCAAACAATGAAATGAAGCGATTTTTTTTATCATCAGGTAGTTCCGGCAAAGCAGAGGCTATACTGTCAACCCAGCTTTGATCAAGTTCCAATGGCAGTAAATCAGGATCCGGAAAATAACGATAATCATGGGCTTCTTCTTTAGATCGCATAGATCTGGTTTCACCTTTATCAGGGTCGTAAAGCCGAGTTTCTTGATCTATAGTTCCGCCATTTTCTAAAATTTTTATTTGCCTTCTTGCTTCAACCTCTATGGCTTGTTGAATAAAGCGCATTGAGTTCATATTTTTTATCTCACAGCGCGTACCTAATATGCTGAAATCACCGGTCTCCATGAATTTTTCAAAAGTGCCGGAACGGCATACAGAGACATTTACGTCTGCTCGCAAATTTCCGTTTTGCATATTACCGTCGCAGGTACCCAGATAACGCATTATTTGACGGAGTTTACCTACATATGCAGCTGCTTCTTCTGGGCCACGAATGTCTGGTCTGCTGACAATCTCCATCAGACATACTCCGGTTCGATTTAGATCTACAAATGACATATCCGGATCCATATCATGGATCGATTTTCCAGCGTCTTGCTCCATATGAATGCGCTCGATCCTAACTCTTCTTGCAACCCCGGGCTCAATATTTACAATAACCTCACCCTCTCCCACGATTGGATGGTATAATTGGCTAATCTGATATCCCTGAGGGAGATCGGGATAAAAATAATTTTTTCGATCAAATGCACTCCAAAGATTTATTTTTGCTTTCAAGCCCAGGCCAGTTCGAACTGCCTGCTCGACGCAGTATTCGTTGATTACCGGTAGCATCCCTGGCATCGCAGCATCAACAAATGACACATTTGAATTTGGTTCATTCCCAAACTGGGTGGATGCACCTGAAAATAATTTCGATTTTGACGAAACTTGCGCATGAACTTCCATGCCAATGACTAATTCCCAATCATGTTTTGCGCCGGGTATGATTGTTGGTTTGGGAGATGTATAGTTTATGTCCAGCATCTACTTTTTCCAATTTTACTCACAAACTCATTAACTAACATTGAGAAATGTTGCAATCTAGATTAACGGTAATTTTTATAAAACTGGATGATTTCCCAACCTGTGTAAATAATCATTACAAATTATTTATTGAGCATCCGCGAGATCATTTCGTTTGTATCATTGCTAAGCGTATTGACCTTAAGAAGCTTTGTAAGCTCTGCTGAAATTTCGTCCTGACGCAAGCTATCAAATTGCTTCCAGTTCTGAAATGCTGTGCAGGTTCTTGCCGCGAGTTGTGGATTTAAGCTATCAATTTTTCTAATCCAATCAGCAACAAATTTGTAGCCCTCTCCACCTTTCATATGGAATGCTGCCAAGTTTTGAGTGAATCCACCAATAGTTGCTCGGAAGCGATTTGGGTTTTTTTCGTTAAAGTCAGAGTGCTTCGTTAACATTCTTGTAGTTTCTAATGCTTTAATGGGCTGACTTAATGAGGATTGCAGCATAAACCACTTATCAATAACCAGCCGATCATCTGACCATTTGTCGTAAAATTTCTCGATTTCCGTTGTGGCAATATCATTCTGAATGAGCACACTTAATGCTGCAACTTCATCTGTCATATTGTCTGCGCAAAAAAACTGTTTTTGAGCAGTTTCTCCATTGTCTAATTTCGTAAGAATGCCCAGCAATATATTCTTAAATGAGCGTTCTCCAACCTGGGTTGCAGATGGTTCATATTCGAAATTTTGAGCCAGAGAATGAAATAATTTCTCCAAGAATGGATTAGACCTTTCCGCCAATTTTTGGGTGAATATTTTTTTTGCACCATAAATTTTTTCAGGATCTGTAGATAAATCTTTCTCAAAAAAATATGTGATAATTTCTGACACCGAAGGTTGTGAAAGCAATTGTGCACGAAAAGCTGGCATTAACTTTTGATCTTGCATGATATCACAAAAGGCGCTGATTATATCATCGTTTGGCTCCTGTTTTTCAATTGCAAGGTTTTCAAAGCTAGTAAACATTAGGTGCTGGGCAGCATCCCACCGGTTGTATGCATCACTATCTTGTTTAAGCAGAGTTAATCTGTCTTTTTCTGTGATTGCACGTTCTATTATTATTGGTGCTGAGAAATTCCTAAGAAGAGATACTGTAGGTTTTTTGTTTATCCCTTCGAATGTAATTGTATCCTTGGATTTATTTAGCTCAAACACCTTTGTTTCGATTAAATCTTGTCCATATTCATCCAGAAGGCCTATTGATATTGGAATAACCATTGGCTCTAAAATTTCTTCGTGTTCACTGGTAGAGACCTGCTCGAAATCTAGACTGAGTGCATTTTTGCCATATCGCTCATTTACCTTCACCTTTGGTGTTCCAGATTGCGAATACCATAGCTTAAACTGATTAAGGTTTCGATTGGTCACATCCTCAAATACTTTGATCCAGTCTTCAATGGTTGCAGCCTGACCATCATGTCGATCAAAGTATAACTCAAGTGCGGAATAGTAATCTTTTTCACCAACTAATAACTTTAGCATGCCAATTAGTTCAGCGCCTTTCTCATAGACGGTTAGGGTATAAAAGTTATTTATTTCAACAAAACTATGAGGCCTTACTGGATGTGAAAGTGGGCCAGCATCTTCTCTAAACTGCGGACCTTTAATTACCCGGGCATCTTGAATTCTTTTTACAGAGGGGTTTCTTAAATCGGCGGTGAATTGTGCGTCTCTGAAAACTGTTAATCCCTCTTTTAAACATAGCTGAAACCAGTCTCGGCAAGTTATACGATTTCCGGTCCAGTTATGAAAATATTCATGCGCGATTATACCTTCAACATATTCAAAATCGTTATCTGTACTTTTTCTTGGATGCGTAAGAACACACTTTGAGTTGAAAATGTTTAGCCCCTTATTTTCCATTGCTCCCATATTGAAATCATCAACCGCAACGATATTAAAAACTTCTAAGTCGTACTCGCGCCCGTAGCGCTCTTCATCCCATTGCATAGCCTTTTTTAAAGAACTAATTGCAAAATCACATTTATCCTCATCGCCTTTTCTCACAAAAATGTTGAGTTCAATATCCGAGCCTGTTTGTGTTGTAAATTTGTCTGAAACTTTTAGTAAATCTCCAGCAACTAATGCGAAAAGATATGCGGGTTTTGGCCAGGGGTCTGACCACTTTGAATAACCTTCAGTTGCAGAGATAAGATTGCCGTTTGACAGCAGAACAGGTGAAGGACCTCGAATACTGACGACAAATGGAGCCAATACGTCTGGACGATCTGGATAATAACATATTTTCCTAAAACCCTCTGCTTCGCATTGAGTACAGTACATACCGTTTGACATGTAGAGCCCCTCCAACGAAGTGTTACTGGAGGGATCTATCTCCACTGATGACTCCCAAAGGAAAGGATTGTTCGGAACATCACACTCTAAGCCATCTTCTCGTAACTTTGGATGTACAGTTTTCCCATCGATTTTAGCATCAAGAAAATTTAATTTTTCACCATTTAAAAAAAATTTTTCAGAAGAATTTAGATTTGGGTTTTTCCGGAATTTTATTTTTGAGTAAACTTTGGTTTTCTTGGGGTGTAGTTCAAAATCAAGTTCTACGGCGTCAATTAGATAAGCAGGGGCTTGATAGTCTTTCAAAAATATTTCCGTGTTACTTTTTTTCGCCATAATTACTCCGCTGGGGTTGGATTTTGCTGTTGAAACTAATTCGCTAATCGATATTGCTATACTTAGGTAGTGTTTGTATCAATTAATATCAAAAAAATAGGTGAAATCTTATAATGAATAAAAATACTTTTGACTTCGCTTTTGCGAAGATTCAAACCAAAATTTGAAAAAGGTTTTGGGGGCGGTTATGAAAAAACGCTTGATGCGCTGTGATCTAAGCGTCGACAAAAGTTTAGTCGCGTTTGTAGAGAATTTAGCTTTGCCAGGCACTGGAATTTCTGAGGATAGGTTTTGGCTTGGCCTATCATCATTAATAAAGCAGATGACACCAATAAATAGAAGGCTTTTGGGTGTAAGAGAAGAGTTACAGTCACAAATCGATAACTGGCATATGGATAGAAGAGGTAACCCACATGATCATGATGGTTATAAAAATTATCTCAAAAAAATCGGTTATCTTGTTGAAGAAGGGGAGAATTTCTTTGTTGAAACAGAAGATGTTGACCCGGAAATCTCCTCAATAGCTGGTCCACAACTAGTTGTGCCATCCACCAATGCACGATACGCCTTGAACGCAGCAAATGCCAGATGGGGTAGTTTGTATGACTGCTTGTACGGTACTGATGCAATGGGTGTATTAAATTCAGCAGAGGGTTATGATCGGGGCAGGGGGGCTCGAGTTGTGGCCCGCTCAAGAGTATTTTTAGATGACGCATTTCCGATTGTTGGTGCAAGTCATGCAGACGTGAAGCGTTATTATGTAAGTGAGAAACAACTACTAGTTGATGACCTGCCGTTGGTTTCACCTGAAAAGTTCATTGGTTATAAAGGTAACCCAAAGGCTCCAAGTTCTATTCTGTTAAAAAATAACAGTCTTTGTGTCGAACTAGTCTTCGATCGGGCGCATGTTATCGGTAGTAGAGACCAGGCTGGTTTGGCCGATGTTCGGCTTGAGAGTGCTCTTACCGCCATAATTGACTTGGAAGACTCAGTCGCATGTGTCGATGGACCTGATAAAGTTACTGCCTATACTTCATGGCTAGGTTTGATGAAAGGTAACCTCACTTCTGAATTCGAGAAAAACGGAAAAAACATTACCAGGTCTCTTAATTCTGATCTATCCTTTATTGCACCCAATGGCAGCGATATTAACATAAGATCTAAAGCACTGCTTTGGATCAGAAACGTTGGTCATTTAATGACTACCCCGGCGATACTCGACTCAAATGGTGAGGAGGTATACGAAGGACTGCTTGATGCTATGGTAACAACAATGATTGGTATACATGATTTGAAAAGGGCTGATGGTAATTCAAGACATGGGTCCATATACATTGTAAAACCTAAGATGCATGGCCCGGATGAAGTAGCATTTGCAGATGAAATATTCTCAAATGTAGAGAGTGCTCTCGGTTTAAAACAATATTCTGTGAAATTGGGAATAATGGATGAGGAACGCCGAACCTCCGTAAATTTAAAGGAATGTATTCGTGCCGCTAAACGACGGGTGGCCTTTATAAATACCGGATTTTTAGATAGGACCGGTGATGAAATTCATACTAGTATGGAGGCAGGTCCATTTAGTAGAAAGGATTTTATTAAAAGGAAGTCTTGGATAGTAGGTTATGAAAACCAAAATGTTGATATTGGACTAGAATGTGGGCTTTCTGGTAGAGCCCAAATTGGAAAAGGTATGTGGGCTATGCCGGATCTAATGTCTGCTATGCTTGAGCAGAAGATTGAGCACCCAAAATCAGGAGCAAATTGTGCTTGGGTACCATCACCAACTGCTGCAACACTGCATGCTTTGCATTATCACCAAATTGATGTCTTTTTAGTTCAAAAAAAGCTAAAAGAAAACGGTCGACGAGCCTACGTGGATACACTTCTTGATATTCCGCTGGCTGCTTATCGAAAATGGTCCCATGATCAAATAATTCGCGAAGTTGAAAATAATGCTCAAGGGATCCTTGGCTATGTTGTACGGTGGGTAGATCATGGTATTGGTTGTTCAAAAGTTCCTGATATAAATAATATTGGATTGATGGAAGATCGGGCAACATGCAGAATATCTAGCCAGGCGCTCGCTAACTGGTTGCATCATAAAGTTGTAAGTAAAGACGAAGTTATTAAAGCGCTGAAATCAATGGCAAAAGTTGTTGATGAACAAAATATCTATGATCCATATTATATACCAATGAGCCCCAGTTTTGATGGTTTAGCATTCAAGGCTGCTTTTAACTTAATTTTTGAGGGCAAAAAACAGCCATCAGGCTATACTGAGCCGATTTTACATGAAACTCGCTTAAAATTGAAAAATAGAGCATAGAAATATGGTGTATATTGAATTTATAATTTAAAGATCGAAATTAATACTTTTTGAAGTTATCGTTAAAGGCAAAAAATGGGACGTTTCGTGGTTGGAATTGTTGGGAATTTCAACTTAATTAATGATGAGTATCCAGCTTATGCTGCTGGCAAGATGAATTGCGATGCGCTTTCTAAGGTGTCGAAGGTTATCCCAATTATACTACCGTCCAGTCCTGAATTTACAACAGTTGAAGAACTGATTTCAATTTGTGACGGATTTTTGTTTACCGGCGGCAGGCCTAACGTGCATCCAAGTAATTATGGTGTGAAAGAAACAGTGGCGCATGGAGATTTCGACCGTGATCGTGATGCATTAACACTTCCCTTGATAAAAAGAGCCGTATCAATTGGCATTCCTATTTTCGGTATCTGTAGAGGTTTTCAAGAAGTGGCCGTTGCAATGGGTGCAACACTACATCCTGAAATTCGTGATTTGGATGGACGAATGAACCATCGAATGCCCCCAGATGGCACTCTGGAAGAAAAGTTTGCGATAAGGCATCCAGTAAATTTTAGAAATGATGGTAATTTTAGTAAAATACTCGGCTCCACACGAATTGAAACAAATACACTTCACGGACAAGGCATTGCTGAGGTTGGTAATAGGTTGGTAATTGATGGTTGGGCGAGTGATGGAACTCCAGAAGCGCTATACGTGAAAGACGCTGCAGGTTACACGAACTCTGTTCAGTGGCATCCAGAATGGAATGCAGAAAACGATGCAGTTTCTAAACTATTATTCGAGGCGTTTGGAGAAGCGGTGCGTGACTATGGAAATGCAAAATAATTTTTTTAGTCTTTAAGTAACAAACTTTCTCTTTTTGTACTTTGGTTTGTCCCATAATTTTTTATTTAAAACGTCGGAAATTATATCAACCGCTAAATCAATATCTTTTTCCAAAATATAAAGTGGTGTAATGCCAAATCTCATTATATTTGGTGAACGAAAATCTCCAATTACACCACTTTCTATTATGGCTTGCATTGCGGGGTATCCGTTTTCAAAATAAAATGAAACTTGCGACCCTCTCTTTTTTGCATCAGTGGGTGATGCTAACTTTAGCTTTGGACATGTATTCTTCAGCCCACCAATAAAGCGCTCCGAAAGTTCAATTGATTTTAAACGAACGTCTTTCATGTTGACCATATCCCAAATGTGCAGAGAAGCAGCAAGGGCAGCGTTAGCCAAAACAGGTGGCGTCCCAATTTTCATTCTATTTATGCCTTTTCCAGGTGTGTAATTGAGAGAAAAATCAAACGGGCTTTGATGCCCGAGCCAGCCCATTAATGAAGGTTTGACCTGATCAATTTTTTTTGGATTAACATAAATAAACGCGGGAGATCCTGGTCCAGCATTTAGGTATTTGTATGTGCAACCGACTGCGTAATCAATATCCCAATCCCTCAACTTTAAGTCCAAGGCGCCCGCTGAGTGAGCGAGGTCCCAGATGGTAATGATCCCCTGATCTTTTGCTTTTTTATTAATTTTGGCGATGTTATGTTTTCTGCCTGTGCGGTAATCTACATCGGTGAGCATTAGCACTGCAATCTCGTTATTGAGGTTTTCATGAATTTTGTCAGGTTCACAAATGCGAAGTTCAAATTGGTTTTTTAGCAGTTCTATTAAACCTTGTGCCATGTATAAATCTGATGGAAAATTACCACTATCGGTGAGTATAATTTTTCTTTTTCTAGTTTCACGTAGGGCGCAACTTAATGCTTGATAAACTCGGACCGATAGAGTTTCTCCAACAACTACACAGTCATTTTCTGCGCCAATAATTCGCGAAATTTTGTTACCTAACTGTTCAGGCTGAAACATCCATGCAGCATCATTCCAGCCGTTTATGAGCATTTTTGACCACTCGTCAGTGAGAACACTATGAATTTTATCTGGAGCATTTTTAGGCATTGGGCCCAATGAGTTACCATCTAGATAAATCATACCTTCAGGCAGTATGAATTGTTTTTTTGTTTCTTCAAAATTTGTCATTTACTTTACTAGATTTTGCATCCTGTCGATTACCTTATTAGGCTATTGTGCTTACCATAGTATTATGACAAAAAATACAATCGATATTTTTAATTCTGATATTGTTGAGTTAAGGGGGAATAGATGAAAATGCTGAGATATATTTTGTTTGCATTATTTATTTATCAATACAGCTTAGCCAACGAAAATATTTTAGATCAATACCCTCAATCAGATTTATATTCCAAGCCTACCGAATTTATACCAGGTGTGTTTTCGGCAATTGGTGCCACTGCTCCGCCAACCTATGAAAACTCAGGTCATAATAATAATTTATCTTTCGTAGTAACATCAAACGGTGTTGTGGTCATCAACTCTGGTGCGTCATTTCGACTGGCGAAGGCAATTCACCACGAGATCAAGCAAGTTACTGATCAGCCAGTAAAGCTTGTGATAAATGAAAACGGGCAGGGGCATGCAATGTTGGGTAACTCGTATTGGTCGAGGATTGGCGTCGATATTATTGCCCATGAAGATGCAATTCTTGAGGTAGAAGAGAACGCATACCAAATATTGGAACGTATGAAGCGCTACAACAAGGAAAAGGCCGTCGGTACAACTGTTGTTCCCGCAAACATTTCTTTTTCAGACAAATATCTTTTTAATATCGGTGGTGTAGACTTTGAGGTTTTGCATCTGGGGGAGGCTCATGGTCCTGGAGACACGCAAGTTTGGATACCTGAATGGTCCTTGATGATATCTGGAGATATAGCATTCCACGAAAGAATGCTGCCAGTTTTTGAAAATACTTGCACAAGTTGTTGGGTAGAAACTTGGCAAACTGCTTTTGCTCCTCTCAATCCGCTATACATTATCCCAGGGCATGGCCATCCTACAAATTTACCGCAAGTAGAAAAGTATACATTGGGGTATTTGCTAGATCTCCGGTCAAAGATACAAAGTCATATCGATTCTGGAGGAGATTTAAGTTCAGCTTATTTCGTTGATCAACAAAAATGGAAAACGCTAGATACTTTTGAAGAATTAGCAAAGAAAAACGCTGGTAGGGTTTTTGAAGAGATGGAATGGGAATGACTAAATTTAAATTTGATATTCCGTTAATGAGTTTGAAATCTACAGTTTGATCATTAGTAAAATGTTTCTTCGCGGGAGAGAAAACTGTAGCTGTTGAATAACATCCTTCGTGACATATTTTTTCACAATAAGTACATTGATCTTTAATAATGTTGCGTATAGGAAACAGCCACGACGTTTTGTTACTAGATTTAAGCGAGGATAAAATTTTGAAAATCGGTACTCCTAAAGAAATTTTTGAGGGCGAAAATAGGGTTGCTCTTACCCCTGATAGTGCTCTGCAACTCCAAAAGTTAGGTTTCGAATGCTTGATAGAAAGCGGTGCCGGTAAAGCAGCCGGATATTCGGACAAAATCTATAAAGAAGCTGGAGTTAAGGTTGTGAAAACGGCTGCTTCTCTTTGGAAAGAAGCCGACGTGGTTACCAAGGTGCGCCAACCTTCTACACCTGAACTAAAAAGATTATCGGCTGGGCAGACATTGATTTCATTCTTTAACCCAGCTGTAAATGAGGAGGGGTTAGATCTCGCAAAGGCTAGAAAAGCCAATGTAATAGCAATGGAAATGGTTCCAAGAATTAGCCGTGCTCAGAAGATGGATGCTCTCTCATCAATGGCAAATATAGCTGGCTACAGGGCAGTTATAGAAGCTAGTAACAATTTTGGAAGGTTTTTTACCGGTCAGATTACAGCGGCGGGCAAAGTACCACCGGCAAAAGTGCTGATAATCGGAGCAGGCGTCGCAGGCCTTGCTGCAATCGGAACAGCTACCTCACTGGGTGCCATTACCTACGCTTTTGACGTAAGACCAGAAGTAGCAGAGCAAGTAGAGTCTATGGGTGCTGAATTCGTATATCTTGATTTTGAGGAACAGCAGCAAGATGGTGCCAAAACAGGTGGGTACGCTTCAGCTTCCTCGCCAGAATTTCGAGAAGCTCAGCTTGCAAAGTTTAGAGAGTTAGCACCAGAGATTGATATAGTCATCACCACAGCACTTATTCCAAATCGGGAGGCTCCTGAGCTGTGGACTGCGGATATGGTCAAATCAATGAAGCCTGGTTCGGTTATAGTAGATTTAGCGGCTGAAAAGGGCGGCAACTGTAAGCTAACAGTGATGGATGAAAAAATTGTCACAGATAATGATATTACGATCGTTGGCTACACTGATTTCCCTAGTCGAATGTCAGCACAGGCATCTAGTTTGTATGCTACTAACGTAAGGCACATGCTGAGCGACCTCACTCCAGACAAAAATGGAGAACTAAACCATAATATGGAAGACGATGTGATTAGGGGTGCGACGGTTGCTTTTGAAGGGGATATAACTTATCCACCGCCGCCGCCTAAGGTAAACGCTATTGCAGCAAAAACGCAGGAAAAGCCAAAGGAATTATCACCCGAAGAAATAAAAGAAAAAGAAAAAGCAGATTTTAACGCTCAAACTCGCCAACAAATTATTTTGTTGGCAGCTGGAGGCGCAGTTACCTTGGGTGTGGGACTAGTGGCGCCAGTAAGTTTTATGCAACATTTTATCGTTTTTGTGCTTGCAGTCTTTGTGGGCTTTCAGGTGATTTGGAACGTCAGTCATGCTCTTCACACCCCGCTTATGGCCGTAACTAATGCTATATCTTCTATTATTATTTTGGGTGCGCTGATGCAGATCGGGTCTGGTTCGTTTTTAGTAATTTTACTTGCAGCGTTATCCGTTTTTATGGCCGGAATAAATATCTTTGGTGGGTTTCTAGTGACCCGACGAATGCTTGCCATGTTTCAAAAGTCTTAAGGGAGTCGGGAAATGGAATTAGGTTTTACTACTGCCGCATATGTAGTGTCTGCGGTATTATTTATTCTCTCATTGGGTGGCTTATCGGGACAAGAAAGTGCAAAACGTGCTGTTTGGTACGGTATCGTCGGAATGGCTTTAGCCGTCGTTGCTACTTTGATTGGTCCGGGTTCCGGCTTGTGGGCATTGTCCATTATTCTCCTAGCGGCTGGTGGAGTTATTGGTTATTTTTTAGCAGCTAAAGTTGAAATGACACAAATGCCAGAGCTTGTGGCGGGTATGCATGCATTAGTTGGGTTAGCTGCCGTTTTTGTAGGTTTTAACGCCGACTTAGAAATTAAAAATGTGGCGGCAGCTTTAGAGGCGGGGGCTGTCAAGGAATTAACTGGCTTCGCAGCATTAGTAGCAAAAAAATCTATTGTAGAGATAAACATACTGCGCGTCGAGCTATTTTTAGGGGTGTTTATTGGTGCTATTACCTTCACTGGGTCAATAATTGCCTACGGCAAATTGTCCGGTCGCACGACATCCGCAGCTGTAAAGCTTCCTGGTGGCCATTTTCTTAATGCCTCAGCGGCAATTATCTCCGTTCTGAGCTTGTTCTGGTATCTACAGACAGGCGGAATGTTACCCCTTATGTTGATGACATTCTTAGCATTTTTTATTGGATTCCATTTGATAATGGGTATCGGTGGTGCGGACATGCCGGTCGTGGTGTCAATGCTTAACAGTTATTCTGGTTGGGCCGCCGCAGCTATCGGTTTTAGCTTGGGCAATGACCTTTTGATTGTTATTGGAGCACTTGTGGGGTCGTCTGGCGCCATACTTAGTTATATTATGTGTAAAGCTATGAACAGGTCATTTGTATCGGTTATACTTGGTGGCTTTGGAGGCACGACTGGTCCAGCCATGGAAGTGGAAGGTGAGCAAATTGCAATTGACTCTGACGGTGTTGCATCTTCACTAGTTGATGCGGATAGCATAATAATAATTCCCGGCTATGGGCTAGCGGTCGCTCAGGCTCAGCAAGCCGTCGCTGAATTAACAAAGCGATTGCGGGGCAAGGGTAAAAATGTGAGGTTTGCGATCCATCCAGTTGCTGGAAGACTGCCTGGACACATGAATGTTTTATTAGCAGAAGCAAAAGTGCCGTATGACATCGTGCTGGAAATGGACGAGATAAATGAGGATTTCCCAGAAACTGACGTGGCGATTGTCATCGGGTCCAACGATATTGTTAATCCAGCAGCTCAAGAAGATCCCAATAGTCCAATTGCAGGTATGCCTGTGCTGGAGTGTTGGAAAGCAAAGCAGGTATTTGTATCGAAAAGAGGGCAAGGAACTGGCTATTCTGGTATAGAAAATCCACTGTTTTTTAAAGAAAATACACGCATGTTTTATGGTGATGCAAAAGACAGCTTGAACAAACTTTTAGCCATGATCGATTAGTATTTTTTGACTGCCCAAGGTTGTTATTAAGTTTGATTAAGGGCCCTAAATTTCATCGGCCCCTAATTCTCGGATCTAATGCATCTCTGAGACCATCGCCTAAATAGTTAATGCTCAGTACAGTCA
>CAXEVV010000007.1:0-56799 GCA_963999845.1 uncultured Rhodobacterales bacterium
TCTGTACCATAATCTCGCAACACTTTGAGGAATTCTAATCGCTCATAGTCAGCGGCTAACCTTGCTCTAAGCCTACCGTTTGGGTCCATGGCGAGCGTTCCAACCAAAAGTCCCGCGGGGAGAACACCCCCTCCACCAGAGGTTATAATTCTATCGCCAGGCCGTACCAGGTCAGCATTTTCTATAAATTCTACTGGAGGAGCAAATGAATTGTCGCCCATAACGATTGCATCTTGGCCAGAAGGCTGAAGTATAACAGGGATCTGACTTGCATTGTCAGTGAGCAAAAGGACTCGACTTGTTGACGAGCCCACACCTGAAATGCGACCGACCAGACCTAAACCATCCATGGCAGCCCAACCATCTTGTATGCCATCTCTTGAGCCAATATTTAATAGAACTGACTGACGAAAGGGAGATCCACTGTCTGCCATAACGATACCGCTTACATGGGTAAGTTTGCTATCAAGTCTCAGCTGACTCAGATCCAGTAAACGCGCATTTTCTTGCTCTAATTGCAAAGCTGCCTCTTTCCAACTTTTCATTTGCTGTAGTTCTCTTCTTAATTCTTTATTTTGTTCTAGAAGTTTCTCATAACTTTGGTAATCTTTCGCAAGTTTTACGACTGATGTCATCGGCAGCAACATCCATTCGAAACTAGGTACGAATGTATCTATTACTAGAACTCTAAATTTTTCCACTCGAGGACCGTCTATACGCCATAAAACGAAGAGGCCGAAGAGGCTTAAAAGCAACAAAGCAGTTATTAACCTGCGAAGAGGAGCAAAGTAGTCAGTCTGCGTCTGTCGATCATTACTCAAAAGATAAATTTACTCTTTTTTAACTGTCGTAATCTATTGCATGTCGTAATTGTTTTTCAAACTCTAGTGCTTTTCCGGTCCCTAGAGCCACACAATTAAGGCTCTGGTCTGCTATTGAGACCGCAAGCCCGGTTCTTTCACGCAATGCGAGGTCTAAGTCTCCAAGCAAGGCGCCGCCTCCCGTAAGCATAACGCCGCGATCCACTATGTCAGCTGCTAGATCAGGTGGGGTCGTTTCCAATGCTGTCATTACTGCTTCACAAATTTGCTGAACAGGTTCACTTAACGCTTCGGATAGATGTAATTGTGTAATTTCAATTTCTTTTGGAATGCCATTTAAAATGTCACGCCCCCTAATCATCATAGAAGATCCCCTTCCATCGTCTGGAGTTCGTGCTGTACCAATAGATGTTTTAATCCGCTCTGCAGTACTTTCGCCGACAAGCAAATTGTGGTGTCTTCGAAGATAATTTATTATACTTTCATCCATTCTATCCCCGCCAACGCGGATAGACCTAGCATAAACTATGTCACCAAGTGATAGCACAGCTACTTCTGTTGTGCCTCCGCCTACATCGACAACCATATTGCCTGTTGGGTCAGTTATTGGCATTCCAGCACCGATCGCTGCTGCAATTGGTTCCGCAATTAAACCCGCTTTTCTAGCGCCAGCAGAGAGAACGGATTGACGAATAGCTCTTTTCTCCACTGGAGTTGCACCATGCGGTACGCACACTATAATTTTTGGTTTTGAGAATGTTGATCTTTTATGAACCTTCCTAATGAAATGTTTTATCATTTCTTCTGCTACGTCAAAGTCTGCTATGACACCTTCCCTCATTGGGCGTATAGCTTCGATGCTGCCTGGGGTACGACCCAGCATTAATTTTGCATCTTCTCCAACGGCCAGGACTTTCTTACTTCCGTCTTTAACATGGTAGGCTACCACTGATGGTTCAGATAAGATTACACCTCTGCCTTTCACATAAACGAGGGTGTTTGCAGTTCCCAGATCTATTGCCATATCTTGTGATAAAATTCCGGTGATGCTTGATAACCCAACCATAAGTTCGTGCCTTTGTTAATTAAGTTTAACCAATTACGATTCTAATGTATCTCTTAGAAACAATCTTATACGCTGCAACCGCTTTTAGATAAAGGTCAAACTAATCACAAAATGATTATTTCACTTTGATATAAGCAATAAAATTTATTGAAAATAGATACTTATCTAGTGATAAATGTAAATCTAAAATGAGAGCAAAAGTCGTATTTTTGTTTTTTAATGTCGGCTGGGCTCGGTGTTTATGTAACATAATGTTGGAGAAAATAATATCTGTAGGAGAGCATAATGAAAACCCACGTAAAAGCAGTCGTAGTAGGTGGTGGTGCTGTAGGAGCATCAATTGCTTATCATTTGGCCAAAGGAGGCTGGAATGATGTTATGCTTTTAGAGCGTGACGAATTAACATCCGGGTCAACATGGCATGCTGCAGGGCTTCTTCCCTTATTCAACATGTCGTATGCAACAACGCATATTCATCAGTACTCTGTCGAATTTTACAAAATGCTAGAAGCTGAAACTGGATTGAACGCAGGGTTCTCTGTGGTTGGAAATCTTCGCATGGCACAAAGTCAGGAACGAATGGATGAGTACATGTTATACGCATCGACGGCTGAAACGTGTGATGTACCATTTGAATGGATGACACCAAACCAAATTAAGGATCGTTGGCCGTTAGTGCGAACAGAGGATTTAGTTGGAGCAATTTATCACCCGACAGATGGGTACATCAATCCAGCAGATGTCACAATGGCTATGGCTAAGGGGGCAAGGCAAAGAGGTGTAACCGTTGAACGTAAATTGCAGGTAGATTCTTATCATTGGAATGGCTGCGAGTGGGAAGTTACTTGCAGTAAAATGGTTGAAAAGGGTGGTAATTTAGTTGCTAGTAATGAAAAAATTTCTATTGTTGCAGAGCACGTGGTTACTGCCACTGGAAATCACGCACAAAGGACGGCAGCTTTATTGGGAATTAAAATTCCAGCAATTCCAGTTGAGCATCAGTTCATTGTTACGGAGCCAGATAAAGAATTAGTTAAGTTCAGGGACAAAGGCAACTCGGAACACCCAGTTTTACGAGACGCTGACGCCAAGTGGTATGTGCGTGAAGAACGAGGTGGCTGGATATTGGGACCCTATGAAAAAAATGCACCAGCTCGATTTGAGTATGGAGTTCCAGATAGCTTCAGAGCTGATCTATTTCCACTCGATTTAGATCGTATTGAACATGAATATTTATCAATGATCCATCGAATTCCCTCTACAGAGAATGTGGGGTTAAAGGACGATTTTAATGGACCTATTTGCTACACACCCGATGGAAACCCGTTAGTTGGTCCAGCACCAGGTTTACGAAACCTTTGGCTGGCAGAAGGTTTTAGTTTCGGTATAACAGCCGCTGGTGGAACAGGCTATTATTTAGCGCAGATGATGATAGAGGGTGAAGCTGAGATTGATATGGCTTCGCTAGACCCAAAGCGGTACGGCAAATGGATAACCACCGAGTATGCTGCGCGAAAAAATGAAGAATGCTATGAGCATGTTTATATTTTGCATCATCCTGATGAGGAAAGAAAAGCTTGTAGGCCTCTTAGAACTTCTCCGGCTTATGATCGCTTGAAAAAATTAGGCGCACAATTTGGTCAGGTAAATGGTTGGGAGCGTCCAAATTATTTTGGACCTGTTGATGCAGATGATAACTTTGATCATGACTCAAGGAGCTTTCGTCGTGGGGCCTGGTGGAAATATGCCCTTTCTGAAGCAAAGGCAATCAGAAATGGCGTAGGCGTAATCGATGCTACGGCTTTCACAAAGCACATTGTTAAAGGGCCTGGTGCATTGAGCTTCTTAGACTGGTTCACATGCAATGCACTGCCAAAAGTTGGACGTATTAACTTAACATATGCTTTGACAAATTCGGGCACAACCAGAACAGAGTATACGATAGTTCGATTTAAGCACGATGAGTTCTACCTTGTTTCAGCAGGTGCGTGGACGGATTATGATGCTGACTATTTGATAAAATGTGCGGAAGATAAGTCTCCTGAGTTTGGTTATATTGAAATACATGATGTGACATCACAATGGGGTGTTTTTGCTGTAGCTGGCCCCAAATCCCGTGATTTTCTGTCTGAAATTGTTAGAGACGTGGATCAAACTACTGCCTTGTCGAACGCAAGGTTCCCGTGGCTTAGTTGTAAAAGAGTGGAACTAGGTATGTGTTCAGTTAATGCAATACGAGTTTCTTACACGGGAGAATTAGGCTGGGAATTACATCACCCAATTGAAATGCAAAATTATCTTTTTGACCTTCTAGAAACAGCTGGCAAGAAATACGAATTGAAATGGGTAGGTGCTAGAGCTCAAAATTGGTTGCGCCAAGAAAAATCGTATCGAGCATTTGGCACTGAATTGGGTAGGGATGCTACACCACTAGAGGCCGATCTTCCGCGTTTCGTGGACATGTCAAAAGATTTCAATGGTAAGTCCCAAATGGAAAAAATTGGTATAAGGTCAAAATGTATTACTTTGCTAATTGACGGGCCAAAGGATGCAGACCCATGGGGTCGCGAAGCACTTTATGCTCAAGATGGAACCACAAGAATTGGTAGATTAACCTCTGGTGGCTATTCAGTCTTTTTTGAAAAATCAATAGGTATGGGCTATGTTAATCCAAGTTTTGCTGTTGAAGGTCAAAAGTTGAAGGTTAAAATTCAGAATACGTTATGGAATGCTGTTGTAACTTCTGATAGCCCTTATGATCCAAAAAATGAAAAACTCAGAAATTGATCATTATATAAATTGCCTTATACTATTTGAGCTTTAACGGTCGTACGGAGTAGATCAGATGGAGCGCACTTATGAATAGGCGTAAGAGATCTGAGAGAAGAAAAAATCAGGAAGTTTTTGGAGGTCCATCTCCATACATAAAACGTAATATTCCCTTTTTTGATATACTTGACGAGGAGCAATTACAAATTATTGAGGGTCAGGTAGACTGGCTTATCGAAAATATAGGTATAGCTTTCCGTGATGATCCAACCGCTTTAAGTATTTGGCGGAAGGCTGGGATAAAGCCTTGCGGCGAGTATGGAGATCTTATTCGAGCTGATGCAAAATTGATCCGGAAATTGTGTTCTTTTGCTCCAAGCAAGTTTACTCAACATGCGAGAAACCCAAACCGTTCCGTAACTATTGGAGGAGTGAACCAAGTCTTTGCGCCAATCTATGGTGCGCCTTTCGTACGAGACTTAAAAGGTGGTCGTAGATATGCCAAATTAGAAGACTTTCAGAAATTAGTAAAATTAACATTTATGCATCCAAACCTTCATCATGGATCTTTTGTAATTGCAGAGCCAACAGACATCCCTGTAAGTCAACGGCACTTAGACATGATGCTGGCTCACATGATACTTTCTGATAAACCTCATTTAGGCGCAATAACAGAAAAGAGCCGAGCCCAAGATGCTATAGATATGGTAGAAATAGTCTTTGGGGCAGCTAAGTTACAGAACGATGTCTGTATTATGGCAAATGTAAACACTAACTCACCATTACTAGTCGATAAAGTAGCTTCGGAGGCTATACAGGTATATTCTGGTCGTGGGCAAGCTATGGTCGTAACCCCATTTATCCTTTCTGGTGCAATGGGTCCAGTAAGTACAACAGCTGCAATCGCTCAAGCAATGGCAGAAGTAATGGTATGCTGTGCCTTTACTCAGTTAGTATATAAAGGTGCACCTTTTGTTATGGGTAACTTTTTATCATCAATGTCCTTAAAATCTGGCGCACCAACATTTGGAATGCCAGAACCAGTGCTATCTAACTACGTAATTGGTCAGCTAGCACGGCGAGTAGGTTTGCCTTTAAGGTGTGGTGGTTCATTAACCGCTTCTAAAATTGAGGATGCACAGGCAGCGTTTGAATCGGCTGACTCGATGCATTCTACGATGATGGCAGGCTCAAATTTTACGCTACATGCAGCCGGATGGCTTGAAGGTGGATTAGTAACAGGATTTGAAAAGCTGATTATGGATGCGGATAGGCTTGGTAGTTATCAGAAATTATTACACATAGGTCTTGAGACGGATGAGAATGCTCTCGCACGTGAAGCTTATAATCAGGTAAGACCTGGTGGTCACTTTTTAGGATCAGACCATACTATGCAAAATTATAAAGAGGCATTTTATGAACCCAAACTATCTGACAGTGAAAATGTTGAAAGCTGGGAGGATAGTGGAAGTAAAGATATGCGCAAACGCGCTTATGAACGCTGGAATAATATGCTTGGTAACTACGAAGCGCCACTGTTAGATGCGTCAAAAAAGGAAGAGTTACATGAATACGTAATTCGGAGAAAAAAGGAAATACCAGAGGCGTGGTACTAGATTTTTAACATTTTCGAAACTTTTAATTTTTAGTTATATAAAAGAGAACGCCATTAGCGTTTGGCGTTCTCCATATTAATGCCTAAGCCTCTTTTTTATCTTCCACTATTTCTTCGCCCGTGTCTTGATCCACAACCTTCATTGACAGTCGAACCTTGCCCCTATCATCAAGGCCCACAAGTTTGACTTTAACCTCTTGCCCTTCTTTCAATACATCAGATGGGTGATTCAGGCGGCGGTTTTCAATTTGACTTACGTGAACCAAACCATCACGCTTACCAAAAAAGTTGACGAAAGCCCCAAAATCAACCAACTTCACAACCGTCCCGGTGTATATGCTACCGACCTCTGGCTCTGCCACGATGGAATGGATCATATCGTATGCTTTTTGGATAGATGCGCCGTCCGGAGAAGCAATTTTTATTGTACCATCATCGCTAATGTCGACTTTAGCTCCGGATGTTTCCACTATTTCACGAATAACTTTACCGCCAGATCCAATTACTTCTCGAATTTTATCAGTCGCAACTTTCATAGTTTCAATCCGAGGGGCATGAACACTAAAATCACCGGCTTCAGAAATCGCTTTCGACATCTCTTGGAGAATATGCATTCGGCCATCTCTAGCCTGAGATAGCGCTTGTTTCATTATTTCCGGTGTTATCCCAGCGACTTTGATATCCATTTGAAGAGACGTAATACCATTTTCAGTACCCGCAACCTTGAAATCCATATCACCAAGGTGATCTTCATCGCCAAGAATGTCTGTTAACACTGCATAAGATCCGTCATCTTCAAGAATTAAACCCATGGCTACTCCTGCAACAGGACTTTTCAATGGAACTCCAGCATCCATCATGGCTAGTGAGCCTCCGCAGACAGACGCCATTGACGACGATCCATTGGACTCCGTAATTTCAGAGACAACGCGGATTGTATATGGAAAATCAGTTGCTGCTGGTAATACAGCCTGGAGTGCTCTCCATGCTAGCTTCCCGTGCCCAACTTCCCTTCGGCCCGTTGGTCCAACTCTTCCAACTTCTCCAACAGAATACGGAGGAAAATTATAATGTAACAAAAAGTTAGAGCGAAAATTACCGTGTAATGCATCTATAATTTGCTCGTCGTCGCCCGTACCAAGCGTTGTAACTACCAGGGCCTGAGTTTCACCACGTGTGAATAGGGCAGAACCATGTGTTCTTGGTAGGAGACCAGTTTCCGAAATTATTTGGCGAATATCTGTGGTAGATCTACCATCTATACGTTTACCGCCTTTCACTACGTCGCCTCGCAAGATACCGGCTTCCAGTTTTTTCATCGCTGATCCAAGATTAGGATCCTCTAATTCTTCATCTGATAATTTTGATTTTATGTATTCGCGAGTATCAGCTACTGCTAATTGCCGTTCTTGCTTGTCAGTGATTGCAAATGCAGTCCGCATTTTCTTCTCACCAAGTTTTTTTACATTTTTCAGTAAAACTGAAAAATCTGGAGCCTCAAAATTAAAAGGTTCTTTAGCAGCATCTTCTGCTAGGTCAATTATTAAATCTATTACAGGCTGTATTTGCTTATGAGCAAAAGTTACTGCGCCGAGCATCTCATCTTCAGACAACTCGTATGCTTCAGACTCTACCATCATTACAGCATCTTTGGTTCCAGCGACCACTAAATCTAAGCGTTGATCTGGGTTATTTTTGAGGCCTTGCATATCGTCTACTGTTGGGTTCAAAATATAATCACCATTTTCAAAACCGACCCTAGTGGCTGCAATTGGTCCCATGAAGGGTACGCCGGAAAGGGTAAGTGCAGCAGAAGCTGCTATCAGAGCTACAACGTCTGGTGAGTTGACCAAATCATGAGATAGTACAGTGCACATCACCAAAACTTCGTGTTTAAAGCCTTCGACGAACAAAGGTCTTATTGGTCTGTCTATAAGCCTAGCTGTTAAAGTTTCAGCTTCTGAAGGTCTTGCCTCTCGTTTGAAAAAGCCACCTGGTATTTTTCCCGCAGCATAGTATTTTTCTTGGTAGTGTACTGTCAGAGGGAAGAAATCCTGCCCTTCTCTCATTTCATTTGCAAATGTTACATTTGCCATTACTGAAGTTTCACCAAGTGTAGCAATAACTGTCCCGTC
The DNA here is from genome assembly GCA_963999845.1 of uncultured Rhodobacterales bacterium. Classification (GTDB taxonomy): domain Bacteria; phylum Pseudomonadota; class Alphaproteobacteria; order Rhodobacterales; family Rhodobacteraceae; genus Salinivivens. The sequence continues at coordinate 8,407 of CAXEVV010000007.1, forward strand.
GGCTTGTCGAGCTACTTTTCCAGTTTCTAATGTGAGAGTTTCCTCACCCCATTCAATTGATTTTTTTATTACATCAAACATCTACGTATCCTAATTAGGCTGAATAGCCATTCCAACAGGGAAGCATTCCCCCTGACCAATAAATTTACACCGTACTGCGGTCACCAGCACAATAGGTTCTTGAAGAGCATATATAACACCGGGAAAAGGATTGAAAGCGACGAAAAATAATTACTCAGAGTGCTTATATTCTCCCAATAGACGATGCCTTGGAAGTGTTAGAAAATAATTAACCTGATTATCTTCGAATACTCAGGCGACTTATAAGATCTTTATATCGCTGCTCTTCTTTGTTCTTTAAAAAATCAAGAAGTTTACGTCTTTGAGCCACCATCTTCAATAACCCTCTGCGAGAATGGTTATCTTTTTTATGGGTTTTGAAATGCTCAGTTAATGTGTTAATTCTTGATGTAAGAATTGCAACCTGAACTTCCGGCGAACCAGTGTCTCCGTCTTTTGTTGCATACTCTTTTAAAACTTTAGCTTTTTCTTCTGCAGTAATCGACAACGCATTATCCTCTAAAATTATGGTACAAGCCAGGATGTCGTCCAGCAAGACCGTTTCATTGTGATGAATCACTCATCACGAGGCTTCTATTTTAATATACCAAGAATGTGAAGTACTTTAATTAAGTACAAATTGATAGGATTGCCCACACATAATTCGGAGGCTCTTAACTAACATTATCCCCGTTTAACCATATCTGGGGTCTAACTTCATAACTGATGTATAGTGGATGCTTTGGGTATCCTAACTTTGTGAGTCCCAAACTAAATACCCTTAATTTCGCCTCATAAAAAATTCTTTTTACTTCTACATCTCTCGCACGATGGCTTCCATGTATACCCCATGCAGCAATATTAATGTCTGCATTCAAGCATGTTTTTAGAATTATGCTATCATTTTCTGGACCAATTGGGTCAATAGCTCTTTCCATTTTTTTTGGATCTGTATCCCGCCAAGCAAAAATATTAGTAACAGAAAACCCGCCATAGCCGAGTGTTCTTGCGCGTCGTTCACATCGCTCTACCGTGGGATCATTCTGGTACTCGGTCGCGGTCGACGGATTAAGCATTATAAAATGAGCTATTTTTTTAGCAGCATCCCATTCTCTGGAGAGGCAATATCTATATCTCTTACAATTTGAATACGTTGCTTTTGAAAAAGCATCATCTTTCAAAAATTCCTTGGTTATCATTGAGCTCACTTTTAGTTAAATTCAGAACTTTTTTTGGTAGAAATATACCGGCTTCATACTTCCCTATCGCAAGAGGAGTTTCACGATAGCTAACCCAGATTTCTTCCCCACATTTTGCATCTTCGCAAAAGATGGGAGAAGAGTTGCCATTCTTAATTTTCTCAGCTGCAGATGAAGTACAAGTCCCTTGTTTCATCGATTTGAGGCCTAGCTCGAGCGGATAAAGGAAATTATTTACAGCTGGTGATTTACTTAATTTTATTATGTCATCTAATTCAGCCGCCATTGATAAGTCAAAAGACCCTGATGATATTCGTCGTAACGACGTAACATGGCCATAACACCCCATTTTTAATCCAAGATCTCTGGCAATTGCGCGAACATAGCCACCTTTCCCGCACTCTAATGTAAAATGAGCGTTATTCTGGCTTATATATTTTTCTAATTTAAGGCTACTTACAAATAAAGTTCTGGGCGCTATATCAAAATTTTCACCCTTCCTTGCCAGCTCATATGCTCGCTTTCCATTTATTTTTACTGCAGAGAATAAAGGGGGTTTTTGCTCTATTCTACCCTGAAATAGAGGAAGTGTACTTAGTATATCTTGCTCTGATGGTCTCACATTGGATCTTTCCATAATCTCCCCGTCTGAATCATCAGAATTTGTCGCTTCACCCCACTTCACTTCAAAAGAATAACACTTTGACTGGTTGGTAACATAAGGGATAGTTTTTGTTGCTTCACCTAGACCTATTGCTAATATGCCTGTGGCATTTGGATCTAAAGTACCCGCGTGTCCTGCTTTTTTTGCGTCGAATGCCCATTTAATTTTATTCACTACGGCTGTCGAAGTTATACCAGTCGGTTTGTCGACTATGATCCATCCATTAATATTTTTACCCACTTTTGATTTGCCCAATTTTTTATCCAGACGATTTTGAAATTGTATAGCTTTTTTATCTGAATATTTTAAAACAGCAAATTGACTTACCAGTATACTGAAAACTTAAACGCTTAAACAAACATATTTCATTTCCAAGTAATCATCTATTCCGTAGTGACTACCTTCTCGGCCAAGTCCGGACTGTTTGACACCTCCAAAAGGTGCTAATTCTGTTGAGATTATGCCAGTATTTACCCCTACAATTCCATATTCTAGTGCTTCGGCTACCTGATAGACGCGGCTCAAATCTTTTGCGTAAAAATATGACGCAAGACCAAAGATTGTGTCATTTGCTAATTCAATAACTTCTTCAACGGTAGAAAATTCGAACAATGGAGCAAGCGGTCCAAAGGTCTCTTCTGTTGCTACTCTCATATTTTTTGTCACGCCGGTTAAAATAGTTGGATTAATAAAGTTCCCGTCTTCCTTTTCACCAGTCCCACAATAGATCGTCTCAGCGCCTTTTGATATTGCGTCTTCTATATGTGAATTTACTTTTTTAACTGCATTCGAACCAATGAGTGGCCCCAATGTGGTTTTAGGGTCAAAACCGTCACCCACTTTCAGTTTAGACACTGCCAACTTTAGCTTTTCCGCAAACTTTTTGTACACACCAGTCTGCACGTAGATTCTATTCGCGCATACACATGTTTGACCGTTATTCCGGAATTTGCACATAATTGCGCCCTCAACGGCAGCATCCAAGTCGGCATCGTCAAACACAATAAATGGAGCATTACCACCTAACTCCATGGAACATTTTAAAACGTTATTTGCCGCTTGCCCCAATAAAATGCGACCAACTTCTGTTGAGCCCGTGAAAGTAAGTTTACGTACCTTTTGGTTTTCACAGAATTCCTTGCCGGTCCCTGAGGCATCTGAGGACGGTAGAATTGAGAGAACACCTTTTGGCAGTCCTGCTCTTTCAGCTAGCACCCCCAGTGCCAGAGCTGATAGGGGGGTCTCTGATGCTGGCCTTGCCACAAACGCACATCCAGCAGCTAGTGCAGGTCCTGCTTTCCTTGTAATCATCGCGTTTGGAAAGTTCCACGGAGTGATGGATGCTGCAACGCCAATTGGTTGCTTGAAAACCATTATGCGTTTATCTTTTTGATGACCAGGGATCAATTCTCCGTATACTCTTTTGGCTTCTTCAGCAAAAAATTCTATGAAAGAGGCACCATAAGCGATCTCACCCATAGACTCTGCCATTGGTTTACCTTGCTCTGCAGTTAAAATTTTTGCTAAATCTTCAGCATTTTCCATCATCAGCTCAAACCAACGCCGTAGGATAGTTGCTCTTTCTTTACCGGTTTTTTTAGCCCACTCTTTTTGTGCTTCATAAGCCATATCTATGGCGGCTGAGATCTGTTCGCGACTAAGATTTGCAACCTTAGCAATAGTATCCCCTCTCGCTGGATTAATTACATCAAAAGTTTGATTTTTATCTCCAGTTACCCATTTGCCTGCCAAGTATCCTTTTGTTTCCAGTAGAGTGGTATCACTTAACAAATTAGCAAGATTTGTGGTTTTGGTAGACATTCGCTTCCTCCGAGTAGATATTCCATACAGCAGTAGTAGAGGTATTCCGTTTTTGGAACGATAGGAAGAGAAAATTTGTTGGAAGTTGACTTAAGTGATGATTACGAGAATGCAAAATATATAAGTAATGCAAAATCTTTTTCGGAAAAATGGCAAAAGAAAGCTACTAATTTCCGAAATGAAAGAGCTTTATTTTCCAATTTAGAGTTAGATATTCCATATGGGCCCTCTGATCGGGAAAAAATGGATATTTTCTATCCAAAAAAAGGAACTACAGGCGTTTTCGTTTTTATACATGGTGGCTATTGGAGGGCTTTTGATAAGTCAAGCTGGTCACATCTATCGTTGGCTGCATTGGATAATGGCTTTGTCTCGGTAATACCTAGCTATAGATTATGTCCAGAGGTCAGCATTGCTCAGATTACATTAGACATAGCTAAATGCATTATCGCGATAGCAAACAGAGTAGATTCGGGTCCTATAGTGCTCGCAGGCCACTCAGCTGGTGGGCATCTCGTATCCAGAATGTTATGTGGAAATGTGTTGCCTGAAAACGTTTCTATTCGGCTAAGGCGCGTAGTACCAATTTCGCCACTTGCCGATTTACAGCCTTTAATTTTTACAAATTTAAATTCAGATTTAAACCTATCAGTAGGCTCTGCAATTTCTGAAAGCCCCGCTCTCTATACACCAATCGAAGTAAATACAGGGGTTTGGGTAGGAGCAGATGAACGGCCCGCGTTCTTACAACAAGCTAAACTACTATCAAAAAAATGGAAATGTGAATTAACAATTCAGCCTAATACTCATCATTTTGATGTAATTGATGAGCTTTTAAACCCAAGATCGAAAATGTCTGAATATTTATTTCAACTTATGTGAAGTACTTCTGATTAGATTATCAATTCTTTTTCCATAAAAAGAGAATAATTATTGTCAGTATAGTTAGCAAAGGCTTCGCAATATTTGAAACCATGCTTTTGATATAAAGTCAGAGCGCTTTTTAGTAGCGTCCCTGTTTCCAATTTCACTACAGGCACGCCTTTATCAGATAGAGCATTTAACATATGTGATAGGAGTGCGTCCCCAATACTCTGACCACGATAGTCAGGGTCTACGAACATCGATTTAATTTCGGCATAATCCTTAAAAAGTACAAATGCGCCACAGCCAACATATCTATTATTTTTTTCCTTTGCGGCAAAAAAATGTACTCTCGTGTCTAAAAGACTTTCTACTTCAAGATAGCTGTTTGCCTCATTTGGAAATAATTCATCCATTAACATATGACTTTGGGTCAAAAGTCTGGTTATCTGTGGATGTCTTGGATCTGCATAGTCTATTTGATGCATCATTTATTTTCCGAACGTTATTTTCAGGTTTTCACCGGTAGCTTACACGATATGTACGATATGTTGTGGATAATTGTTTATTTTCTTCCATATGCGGTATAGGATTGGTTGACTTAAACTTAATTGAGCTTCATCCATTTAGAAACAGAATCAATAATCATGGGTATATAATTGCATTTCTCCAAACTGCGTTTGACAGGTTTTAAAAGCTTTGTAGATCAGACTGAATTAGTTATTCAAGATGGACTGACGGGTATTGTAGGCCCTAACGGTTGTGGCAAATCTAATCTCCTGGAAGCTATTCGCTGGGTTATGGGAGAAAATAGGCCAACAGCAATGCGTGGCGGCGGAATGGAGGACGTCATCTTCGCTGGGGCAGCAACACGAACTGCTAAAAATTTTGCTGAGGTGTCCTTAATACTGGACAATAGCGAGCGACTGGCTCCGAAAGCATTTAATGATGACGATTTAATCGAAATCGTCCGACGGATTACAAGGGATATAGGGAGTGCATTTAAAGCTTCTGGCAAGGATGTTAGGGCTCGCGATGTTCAAATGCTTTTTGCCGATGCCTCTACTGGCGCGCATTCGCCTGCGTTGGTTCGCCAAGGACAGATTGCGGAATTAATAAATGCCAAACCTCAAAATAGGCGAAGGATTCTAGAGGAAGCTGCTGGAATATCTGGACTTTACCAGCGTCGACATGAGGCTGAGTTAAAGCTTAAAGGTGCAGAGACAAATCTTGTAAGAGTTGATGACGTCTTAGAGCAACTCGCAACCCAATTGCATCAACTTTCACGTCAAGCAAGGCAAGCCAAACGATACCGTGAGATTATGCAGGAATTAATTGATGCAGAAGGGGTACTGCTTTATCGCCGTTGGAAAGAAGCTGACGAAACAAGGCTAAAATCTCAAAAAGAGTTGCAGGAATGTACAATTAAAGCTTCCAAAAGTGAGCAAGCCGTCAGAGAGCTTTCCTCCTTACGCTCCGATGCTGAGGCAAAAATTCCTTCTTTACGAGAAAAAGAAGCAATTGCCTCTTCTTTACTTCAAAGGTTGGAAGTTGAGCGAGATTCTTTGGGTACAAAAGAGGCCGATGCAAAAGCTAGAATAGAAACGATAAATACCCGTCTAAGACAATTAACTTTGGATTTAGATCGCGAAGCAGAGTTAAATAGAGATGCGGCAGAAACAATAAAAAGCCTGGAGTGGGAAGCAGCTCAACTGGAGAAAGCTTCTGAAGGACATGATACGAGAGTAAAGAAAGCCGCCGAACAGGCGCATGAAGCATCACATAATTTGCAAGAGAAAGAAGCCAAACTTTCTCAAATGACAGAAGACGTGGCTCGTTTAGCAGCGCGTCATCAATCTGCAGAAAGGTATTCGCAAGAGATTGAGATTTTAATTAGCAGGCATAAATCAGAGGCGCTTGCTGCAGAGGCATCCAGAACAGAGGCCCTAAAGGCACAAGAAAAAACAAAAGATGACCTAAACCTGGCAGAAAAATCTTTTCAGGCAGCTATGCTTCAAAGTAAGGAGGCTGACGAAAGTTTAATTACAGCAGAAGAGACGAGAAATCAAACACAGGCGCTTGAAGTGGATGCTAGGGCTGCATTGTCTTCAGCCGAAGGTGAAGCCAATGCCATAAGTGCTGAAGTCTCTGCATTAGCGAAAATCCTAGAGAGAGATACTATGGAAGGTGGGCAGGTAATTGATAGACTTCAAGTTGAACATGGTTTTGAAAAAGCTCTTGGTGCAGCATTAGCTGATGATTTAAGATCGCCGCAGGTGCAGGAAGATGGCCCATCAGGATGGATCTCTCTCGAAGAACTTCCAATTGAGCAGGATTTACCGGCTGGCGTTACCCCATTGACCCATCACGTGTCTGTACCAGAGGTTTTAAATCGACGGATTTCCCAAATCGGTCTAGTCGATGCAGATGATGGGCCCAAGTTGCAGCGGCTGCTAAAACCTGGTCAAAGGCTCGTATCTACTGACGGTGACCTTTGGCGGTGGGACGGCTTCAGGGCATGGTCTGAAGATGCTCCTACGGCAACTTCATTGCGTTTGGAGCAATTAAATCGATTAGAGGAATTAAAGCAGCTTAACGAGCGAGCGAATGTTCAACTAGAAGCTGCAAAAGCAGCGCATGAAACTTTGACAAAAAGACTTTTTGACGACACTCAGAGTGATAGGGCTGCTAGGGATCGAATGAAGGACGCAGATAGCAATCTATCAGAAGCTCAAAGGGCTCAAAATCGAGCTGAGGCGGAGCTAAGCCTGGCAGTAAATCTTCTTGAGACATCATCAATGACTCTTTCGCGGCATAAAAAAGATCTTGAAGTAACTGAAACCCAAATGGTCGATGCCAAAAAGGTATTAGATGAACTTGCTAACTTAGAGGATGCAAAAGCTGCGGTTGAAGAAGCAAAAAATAGTGTCGAAGTGCATCGAGCAGCAATGTTGTCGAAAAGAGCTTTACATGATGAGGTGCGCCGAGAAGGTGATGAGCGCACCAAGCGGATGCAGGAAGTTGCAAAAGGGCTAAGTGGTTGGAACTATCGTTTAGAAACAGCAGAAAAACGGAACGCGGAATTAATTCAAAGGCAAGATGATAATAAAGAGCAATTACAAAATGCGCTTGCCGAACCTGAAAACCTTTCAAAGCGACGAGATGAAGTTTTATTATTAATAAAGGACGCAAATAATAACAAAAATGTGGCTCAGAATAATCTAATAAGCGCCGAAAGTATTCTGCGTGACCATGTTGAAAAAGAGCGGGAAGCCGAGCGATCAGCATCAAGTCTTAGAGAAGCCAGGGCACGTGCGGAAGCGATGAGCGAAGCGGCACACGAGAGTGTTGATAGTGCTGCTGAACGTATAGTTGATGAAATGCAATTAAGTCCAGAGGAGTTGCTTGAAAAATTAGGTAAAGATCCAGAGAAATTACCTAATTCTGAAAAAATTGAGATTGAAGTTAATAGGCTAAAGAGGCAACGCGACTCGCTTGGTGCTGTTAATTTGCGGGCTGAAGAAGATATGCTCGATGTCCAAGCTGAGCATGATAATTTAGAAAGTGAGAAAACCGACCTTACTGAAGCGATAAAATCACTACGGAACGGAATAGGCTCATTAAACCGAGAGGGTCGGGAAAGGCTTCTAACTGCCTTTGAAGAAGTTAATAATAACTTTTCGATATTATTTAAGCATTTATTTGGTGGTGGCGAAGCCAATCTAGTTATGGTGGAAAGTGATGACCCTCTAGAGGCTGGACTTGAAATTATGTGCCAACCGCCTGGGAAAAAATTGTCCACGTTATCGCTTCTATCCGGAGGAGAGCAAACTTTAACAGCTTTAGCTCTTATATTTGCTGTGTTCTTAGCAAATCCAGCGCCGATTTGTGTCTTAGATGAGGTAGATGCCCCATTGGATGATGCAAATGTTTCACGGTTTTGTGATATGTTGGATGAAATGTGTCGGCGGACTAATACACGTTTTATGATAATTACCCATCATGCGGTAACAATGGCGAGAATGGATCGGCTTTTTGGTGTAACGATGCAGGAAAAGGGTGTTAGTCAGTTGGTTTCAGTTGATCTGAAGAAAGCAGAACAGCTTGTTGCTTAGTTAACAGGCGAATTTAAATTTATCATAATTGGTTGCAGAGTAGTTCTGTGCAATAGAAGTTTAATTGAATAACTTTCTTGAGATTTTACTCATTCAAAATATGCCTAGAAACTGTAGATCTTACATTTTTCTAATTACGAATCATTTTTGTGCTACAAGAAAAATTAAAACTTGTTGTATTTGTGTCATATTGGGCAATTTTTCTGATAATTTATAAATTCAACATCTAGTAACAAGAGCTCCTCAAATACGTAAATGTACTCATAATTCTTACTACGGCAGTATGATTAAAAACATTTTGACGCTTTTAAATATCTGCTGTGCAGGTTGGGAAACCTTAAAAAAATAAAACACTTGATTTTTCCTCTCATCAGTCAGACTTTGTGTTGTCGGGAGGATTTATGACAACGTTTTTATCAAAAGAAGTGCATGCTGATCTTAACAGGGCCCAAAAAGATAAAAAGCTGAAAAAAAGCAGGCTCAGGGTGGAGTTTAATGGAGCTCTTGTACCGGTACTGAAGCTTTGGGATAGTGGTTTTTCTATGGACATTGAGCATGCTCCCCACTTGAGAGGTTTGGTAGATATATTTGATGGATCGCGTCACTTATCCCAGTGTCTAATTATAGCATCAACGGAAGAAAATGGTGAGATACATTTCGAATTTAAAAGAAATACTGGTGTTACAGATACAGCTGCTTTGGACTTTGAACTTCCAAAAAATAGGCCTGTAGCCTTACTTAGCTAAGATCATTGAAGATCTGAAAAAGCCTGTTCTAATCTTTTGGTAGCTTCAACAACTAATTTGCGTGGTGTTGCCAAGTTGAAGCGTAGAAAGTTTTCACCACCTGTTCCAAAAGTGCTTCCATGATTAACTGCAATATTAGCTTTTTCTTGTACCCTTTTGATGAATTCTTTTTCCTCCATCCCAGTACCTGAAAAGTCGACCCAGGCTAAGTATGTTCCCTCTAAGGGCATAGATTTTAAGCCTGGTATCACATTAATTGCTTCGTCGAAAATAATACGATTTTCGTCGATATATTTTATAAGCCTTTCAAGCCACTCAGCTCCTTCTGATGAATATGCAGCCGTTGCCATAAATAATCCAAAGCTATTTGGACTAATCCCGAGAGCGGCAATTCTCTTTGAGAATTTTTGGTGTAAGTCTGGATTGGAAATAATAACATTCCCAGAATGTGCGCCAGCAATATTGAAAGTTTTTGTTGTGGCAGTCATCATTACCAAACGATCGCATATGGCTGGTTCTGCTATTGGCATAACTGTGTGTTTGTTTTTGGGATATACAAGATCATGATGTATTTCGTCGGACACTAATATAAGGTCGTTTTTTATTGCAAATCTAGCAACTTCCTTAAGCTCGGTTTCTGTCCAAACGCGTCCACCAGGGTTGTGTGGAGAGCTGAGAATAATCATCCTTTCACTACCTGTTAGTTGTTCCTCATAGGTGTCAAAATCAAATTGGTATTGGTTATCAATTAATTTAAGTGGGCACTCCACCACTGTTCTCTCAGCGGCTTCGATTAGATTAGAGAATTGATAATAAACTGGAGTAAAGAGAATTATACCGTCTCGATGTTTTGTAAATGCATCTATGCATAATGCTGTTCCATTAACCAATCCATGTGTTGTGAAAATCCAAGAGGTATCAATCTTCCAACAATGCCTATTTTCCATCCACCATTTAATCGAGTTTTTGTATTCTTCTTGATCTCCGTAATACCCGTAAATACCGTGAGAGTTAATTGAACGCAGTTTTTGTTGGATAATTTCAGGGGCGCGAAAATCCATATCAGCCACCCACATGGAAAGACCATTATCAGGAGATACACCATAGAGTTCGTCCATTGTGTCCCATTTGCTGGAGTGCGTTCCTCGGCGATCTATTATCTGATCAAAATCCATAATTCACCCGTAGTAGTTTAGGCTGTCATAGCTAAGCTAATGGAAAGTGTAAAACAAGCTCTTGATAAGCAATAAAACCATAGGACGTTGCATGTAATTATTTTTTAACCTAAATGAGAAACATGCTTAGACCTATATTATTACATCCAAATCCTAAGTTAAAAAAAGTATGCGAACCTGTCGTAAAGATTGACGATGCGCTTATTAAGCTTTCGGCTGATATGTTGGACACCATGTACCATGCACCGGGTATTGGCTTAGCTGCACCTCAAATTGGTATTTTAAGTCGAATTATAGTTATGGATTGTGAAAAGGAAGAAGCGGCTAAACGTAAGCCAATTGTGATGATAAATCCTGAAATAGTTGCTAGTTCAGATGAAGAAAACATTTATGAAGAGGGATGTTTATCCATTCCTGAACAATTTGCTGAGGTCAAGCGGCCCAGTTCTGTCCAAGTTAAATGGCTGGATAAAGATGGAGCGGAGCAATTGCAAGAGTTTGATGGCCTATGGTCCACATGTGTACAGCACGAGATTGATCATTTAAACGGTAGACTTTTTATAGATTACCTCGGCGCAATAAAGAGACAACTCATTACGAGGAAAATGCAAAAATTTAAACGAGAAATAGCGCGAGAAGAAAAATAGATGGTTGTTAGAAAACTATTAAAGTGGCCTGACCCAAGACTTAAGCAAGAAGCGCAGCCTGTAGAGAAAATTAACAATAATATAGAAAAAATCTGGTTGGATTTAACTGACACTATGGAAGCTCTGTCTTGTGTTGGACTAGCTTGTAACCAGTTGGGTATAATGTCGAGGTTGGTCGTTGTTGACGCATCAACTAGCCGAGGTCAATTTGTACTGATGGCAAATCCAGAGATTTTACAAGTATCTAAAGAAATGACTGAGCATATTGAAGCTAGTCCCAATCTTCCGGGTGTATCTGCAGCAATTAAGCGACCAAAAAAAGTAACAGTTAAATATTTAGGTAAAGATGGTATCATAGTTAGAAGCGATTTCGAGGGTCTGTGGGCTACTTCCGTTCAGCATCAGATTGATCATTTAAATGGCATAATGTATTTCGACAGGCTGTCTTCTTTGAAGAGAGATATGCTAATTCGAAGGGCTAAGAAAATAAAATGAAAATAGTATTTTTGGGCTCATCAGATTTTTCTATTCCAACATTTAAAAAACTAATTGAAGCTGGTCATGAAATTGTGTGCGTGTATAGTCAGCCGCCAAGGCGTTCAGGAAGAGGTAAGCGAGTTAATGAAACCCCAGTGCATGAATTGGCATTGAAATACGGAATACCTATTAGAACACCTGAAAGTTTCAAATCGGATGAAGATAAATCAAAATTCTTTAACATCAATGCGGATCTTTCAGTAGTAGTAGCCTATGGATTGATACTCCCACCAGAAATTCTCGAAGCTCCTAAGTATGGCAGTTTGAATGTCCATGCATCCATTTTACCTAAATGGCGAGGGGCTGCACCGGTCCATAGAGCTATAATGTCTGGGGAAAGTGAAACTGGCGTTTGTATCATGAAAATGGATATTGGCTTAGATACGGGACCTGTTGTTGCGAAAGAAATTATCTCAATTGAGCCTCATGATACAACTAGTTCCTTAAGTGAACGCTTGGCTGCCCTTGGCGCAACTTTATTAGTAGAATCAATTAAGAAGATTGATCATTTACTTCCAAAGCCTCAGTCGAGCAATGAAATCTCATATGCTAAAAAAATTGACAAACAAGAAGCTAAGATTGATTGGGCATTGGATTTTCAAAAGATAGGTCGACAAATCAGAGCTCTTTCTCGGTTCCCGGGTGCATGGTCGTACTATAATGGAGAGCGAATAAAATTTTTAAATGTAAGAATAGTAAGTTCAGCGAGTGTTGATTCAGTAAAACCCGGCACAGTGATAAAAGCACCTTTAGTAATTGCTTGTAAGGGAGGCGCACTCGAAATTGACTCACTCCAGAGGCCAGGAAAGTCAATTCAGACTGTTGACGAATTTTTACGCGGTTTTCCTATAGAAATAGGCAGTGTGTTTAACTAGTGTTCGATTATAAAAAGAAGTTATCGCCCGCTTTGTTTAGTAATTTATGCGCCATTTCAATGCCCATCAGTGAGGCGTCTTCTGTAGAAGCGACTTGCTCATCGCTATAAACCTCTGTTCCATCAGTTTTTAGAATTTCACCCCTAAACCTAAGGTCGCCATCTTTTAATTCTGCCAGTCCAGCAATCGGCGTTTCACAAGAGCCATCCAAAGCTTCCAAGAAAGCCCTTTCAGCAGATAAAAGCAGTCCGGTTGTCGAATTATTAATAGCTTCTAACATTGTTGCAATTCTTACATCATTTTCGCGTCTCTCAATGCCGATTGCTCCTTGCGCGACTGCTGGTAGCATCTCGTCTGTTGAAATAGGCGCAGTAATAATGTCTTCCATTTTAAGCCGATTTAAACCAGCTACTGCTAAAAATGTGCACTCCGCCACCCCATCGTCTAACTTTTTTAACCTTGTTTGTACGTTTCCACGAAATTCTACGATGTTTAAATCAGGGCGTTTCGACATAAGTTGAGCTTTTCGCCTTAGGGAAGAGGTTCCAACTGTTGCTCCTGCTGGAATATCTGCCAAACTTTTGTGGATCTTGGATATAAAGGCATCTCGGACATCTTCTCGAGGTAAGAATGTATCTAAAACTAAGCCCATTGGTTGCTGGACAGGCATATCTTTCATAGAGTGAACAGCAATGTCTATGCTTTCTTGCAGTAAGGCTTCTTCAATCTCTTTGGTAAAAAGTCCTTTTCCACCAATCTCCTTGAGAGGGCGGTCAAGAACTTTATCTCCAGTTGTTTTAATCACAATAATTTTAAAACAATCTAGCGACAATTCGAAGGCTCTGCTAAGTCTTTCGCGTGTTTCATATGCTTGCGCTAATGCAAGAGGAGAGCCTCTAGTGCCAATACGCAAAGGTGATTTTGAATTTGGTAAATTTAACATCATAAATATGGTGTAAGCGGTGTTTTGCATCAAAGCAAGATACCAAGCTTGACATTTATTTAAAGAACGTGAACCAAGTACTGAGAGAAAGGCAAAAGAATGATCACTGAGAAAAAGATTTTAAGAGCTCTTGCTGGCGAAGTGCTGGATACACCACCTGTTTGGATGATGCGCCAGGCGGGTCGCTATTTGCCAGAGTACAGAGCGACTAGAGCACAGGCAGGTGATTTTTTATCACTATGCTATAACAGTGATCTTGCCGCTGAAGTAACTTTACAACCAATTAGAAGATATGGATTTGATGCAGCAATATTATTTGCTGACATTTTGCTTCTTCCTCAAGCACTGGGAGCAGACTTATGGTTTGTCACTGGAGAGGGCCCCAGGCTGTCTACAATTGCTTCGATGACAGAAGTGAATGCACTGAAACCGATCAATGATATTCACGATGTATTAAACCCAATTTATGAAACCGTCCGAATATTATCTACAGAATTGCCAAAAGAGACAACTCTAATTGGCTTTGCAGGAGCTCCATGGACGGTAGCAACATATATGATTGCAGGTCGAGGTACGCCTGATCAAAAGCCAGCGCATGATCTTAAAAATACTAATACTTTGGCTTTTGACACTCTTATTGAGATTTTGACTAAAGCGACAATCGAATATTTGTCTGCCCAAATAGATGCAGGTGCGGAGGTAGTAAAGATATTCGACAGTTGGGCTGGATCCTTAAAAGGCAATGATTTTACTAAATATGCTCTCGAACCAACAAAACAGATCGTAACTCAGCTCAAAGCTAAATACCCTCATGTGCCTGTAATTGCCTTTCCCAGGCAGGCGGGTGATGCTTATAAAGGATTTTTAAAATCCACTGGTGCAGACTGTCTCGCTATTGACGATAGCATCAGTCCCTCTTGGGCAGCGAAATACTTACAGGAAGATGGTTGTATTCAGGGAAATTTAAAATCTTCTCACATGGTTTCAGGCGGACAACCAATGATTAATGAGGTCAACACTATAATCTCAAATTTATGTCGGGGTCCTCATATATTTAACTTGGGCCATGGGATTACGCCTGATGCTAATCCCGAAAATGTAGCGTTAATGATTGAAACAATTAGAAACTTTAAAAGTTCCTAATTATAATTTTTCGAAAAGAATATTTTAGTATGACAGATATGTTGTCCATAACTGGACTTTCAAAGGTATATAACGACGGTCTAGTTGCTCTTGATGATATTTCCCTAAATGTAAGCGAAGGTGAAATTCTTGCACTACTTGGGCCGAACGGCGCAGGAAAGACCACACTAATCTCCGCAGTTTGTGGTCTAGTTGTTCCCACTAAAGGAAAGATAACAGTTGGTGGGTTTGATACGAGATCAAACTATCGGTTGGCGAGGTCACTTATAGGTTTAGTGCCACAGGAAATCTCATTAGAGCCGTTTGAGAAAGTTATAAATACAGTGCGTTTCTCAAGAGGTTTGTTTGGGAAGAACACTAATGACAATTGTGTGGAAAGAGTACTTCGTCAATTATCCCTATGGGATAAAAAAGATTCCAAAATTATGCAGTTATCAGGTGGTATGAAAAGGCGGGTCCTAATTGCTAAGGCCTTGGCACATGAACCTAAAGTTTTATTTCTCGACGAGCCGTCTGCAGGCGTAGATGTGGAGTTGAGAAGGGAAATGTGGAAACTTGTAGCTGATTTAAAGTCTCAAGGTGTAACAATAATATTGACCACGCATTACATCGAGGAGGCGGAAGCAATTGCAGATAGGGTCGGAGTGATCTCAAAGGGTAAATTAATTTTGTTGGAGGAGAAGAAAGCGCTGATGAGTAGAATGGGGCAAAAGAAACTTCAGATATCCCTCCAATGTCCAATTGATATAATCCCGAGCAAACTGCAAAATTTGAAGTTATCCCTTTCAGATGATGGGTTGAGCTTAAATTATCTCTATGACACTAAAGGATCTTCGACTGGAATTACCAAATTGCTAAATAAAATTTCGAGCGCTGGTTTGCAGATGAGTGATTTGAAAACTTCACAGTCCTCTCTTGAAGAGATATTTGTTTCGTTAATTGAGGAGCCTTTGGAATGAATTTTCAATCTATTCGGGCAATATATGTTTTTGAAATGTCGAGATTTTTCAGAACATTATTACAGAGTTTTGTTTCCCCAGTAATCTCGACCTGTCTTTATTTTGTGGTTTTTGGAGCAGCAATTGGTGGCCGAATTGATGCTGTTGAAGGTATTAAATATGGTGCATTTATAGTGCCTGGATTGATCATGCTAAGTGTAATGACGCAGTCAATTTCTAATGCATCTTTTGGTATTTATTTCCCTAAGTTCATTGGAACTATTTATGAAGTTTTATCTGCACCAGTGAATTTTTTAGAAATTGTTATTGGATATGTCGGTGCTGCAGCATCAAAAGCATTATTCATAGGGCTTGTGATATTAATGACTTCATTGTTTTTTGTTGACATACAAATCGTACATCCAATCATTATGATTTTATTTTTGATAGTCACGTGCATTTCTTTTTCATTACTTGGCTTCATTTTGGGAATTTGGGCCAATAATTTTGAACAACTGCAATTGGTACCTTTATTGATAGTTACCCCTCTAGTTTTTTTAGGTGGGTCTTTTTATTCTATATCTATGCTGCCAAAATTCTGGCAATTTGTGAGTATGTTCAACCCTGTTGTTTACTTAATTTCGGGTTTTAGGTGGGCCTTTTATGATAACTCTGACGTGCCAATAGTGACAAGCTTGCTTGCAATAATGGTATTTACAGGGCTTTGTATATTGATAATCTTTGTGATTTTTAAAACTGGATGGCGACTAAGGCCATAGTTTACTCAAAACTTGTGTTGGATAAATGTCGCTTTTGTTAGATTAAGGTTTCTTATATATTGAAGTGGCTGATCACCTTGCCTAGACGTTACTCATGCTAAAAATACCTTTTTTAAAAAAGTTGAACCGACGAAAGACAGTATCTCTAGTTCGTCTCACAGGTCTCATTTCATCGGGATCGCGGGGGGGTATTTCTGATAGTGCGCTTGGCTCAACGCTTGATAAAGCTTTTAAAAAAGGGAACCCTAGCGCTGTCGCTTTAATTATAAATTCACCCGGCGGATCGCCAGTCCAATCTTCTCTTGTTGGCGATAGGATTAAAAGGTTATCGAAAGAAACAAATGTGCCTACCATCGCATTTGTAGAGGATGTGGCCGCATCGGGTGGGTACTGGATAGCGTCAGCAGCAGATGAGATTTATGCAGACCACGCCTCGATTATAGGTTCAATTGGTGTGATTTCATCGGGGTTTGGCTTACATGAGCTGCTTGCGCGATATGGTGTTGAGCGTCGAGTTTACACGGCGGGTCAATCTAAGTCTATGCTTGATCCGTTCAAAAAAGAAAAAGCAGAAGATGTGAAAAGACTGAAAGATATCCTTTCACAGTTACATGAGGTTTTTATAGCTCACGTTAACACCTCTAGAGCTGGAAAATTATCTGCTGATCAAGATTTGTTTACAGGAGAGATCTGGCTGGCTGCTCGAGCAAAAGAAATCGGCTTGATAGATGGGATAGGGCATGTTGTTCCGGTTCTTAAAGAGCGATTTGGAGAAAAAACTCGTTTTAAAGAATATAGTCAGAAAAAATCTCTATCTCAGCGGTTTGGGGTAAGTATAACCAAGGATGCTATAAGCTTAGTTGAAGAAAGGGCAGCATTTTCAAAATATGGGCTTTAAAATATGATACTAAAAGTTGTGGTTCTTTTTTTAATCGTCGTTGGTGTTATGGCAATGTTTGGAAAGTTGCGTATACCGAAGGTTAAGTTTTTAAATTCAAAAAGATGCAGTAAGTGTGGCCAATTTAAAATTGGTAAAGACTGTCAATGTTCTAAAACATCTGGATAGATATGGTTTGGCTTCAAGCACTACTCGGGCTGATTGTTCTGTTAGTTGCCGGAGATCTTTTAGTCCGCGGTGCGGTAAATTTTAGTTTAAAGATTAAAATCCCAGCATTTATAGTATCGCTAACAGTCGTGGCATTGGGTACTTCGGCTCCTGAATTGTTAGTAGCAATTAGAGCAATTCTCGATAATTCCCCAGGAATTGCGTTAGGAAACGTAGTCGGCTCAAATATCGCTAATGTTTTTCTTGTACTGGGTATTCCCGCCTTAATTGCCGGCATTAATACAAGAGAATGTAACACTAGAAAAAACTACGTGTTTATGATGACTGCAACTGTTATATTTCTCTCATTAGCATTTATAGGTAATTTCTCTTTGCCGCAGGGAATTTTATTCCTAATTCTCCTTTTCTTATTTTTACTAATAACTGCTCGAGACACGTTAAAGATACAGGATAAAATTTCAAACCTTGAAGTGGAAAATGCTGACCCAAATTTAGTTTTCTGGAAAATAATTCTCTTTCTTTCTATAGGGTTTATTGGGTTGCCAATTGGCGCTGATATATTAGTTAAGAATGCTTCTCTGATAGCTAAATCTTATGGATTATCTGATGAAGTCATTGGGTTAACACTTGTTGCGCTCGGCACTTCTCTACCTGAGTTGGCGACAACACTAATGGCTGCCCTTAGAAAACAGGCTGACGTCGCTCTCGGTAATGTCATAGGTTCAAATATATTCAATTTGTTTGCCATCGTAGGCATTACAACAATGTTTGGAGATATTCCGATTGCATCTTCTTTTTTTAATTTTGATTTTTGGATAATGTTTGGAGCTGGAATCGTTTTGTTTCCATTTGTTTATATGCGAGTGAACATCAACAGGCTTTGGGGTGCGTTCTTGACGCTCACGTATGCGGCCTATTTATATTTAACAATTCAATGAAAGTGAAAATTACCAATGCGTGCACTAGTTACCGGTGGAGCTAAAAGGCTAGGTCGTGAGATTTCGGTCTACCTGGCTAATCGTGGTTATGATGTCGCCATACATTATAACAATTCTGAAAGTGAGGCGCTAGATTTGGCTAAGGAAATAAATAGTCTAGGCCAAATATCAGAATGTATAAAAGGTGATTTACTGGTTGAGGATCAGGTTAAGGATCTTGTGCCTGCTGCATCTGAGGCTATCGGTGGGCAGATTTCGTTATTGGTCAACAACGCCTCAATATTTGAATATGATAGTTTTGAGGATGCAACCCGTGAAAGTTGGGATCGTCATATCGAAAGTAATTTACGAGCTCCCTTCGTATTGACACAGGCATTTGCACGACAATCTCCAAGCCCAGTTTTGGATAATAAAAATGAGCCAATCTCGCAGGGTTTGGTTCTCAATATGATTGACCAGCGAGTTAAAAAGTTAACACCAGATTTTGCAAGCTATACCATTGCGAAGATGGGTTTATGGGCTTTGACACAAACAGCCGCGAGAGCCTTAGCTCCTGAAATTAGGGTGAACGCAATTGGTCCTGGGCCCACTTTAATTGGTGCCCGGCAAAAAGAGTATCATTTTGATGGGCAACGAAAAAATACAATTTTACAGCGGGGAGCTAACGCAGATGATATAACATCTGCCGTAGGTTATTTCATTGATGCTAAGAGTGTTACTGGGCAACTCTTGTGTGTTGACGGTGGCCAGCATTTAGGTTGGAAAACCCCGGATATTCAAGGCGTTGAATAGATCATAACTTATTTTTAGCCAATAGTTTTACACTGTATCGTCAAAAATATAGCACTCTGTAGCAAAAATGTAGTAATTTCAACTATTTGCTTGAAAGACAAAAAATAAAATGAATAAAAACAATGGGTTATTTTTTTGCCTAAATTGTAGGCAAACCAGTGAAATACCGGAAATACAACAAAAAAATCCTATTTTTCAAAAGTTATCTCCAGGTTTATCCACAGGAAGCGTGGAAATGTTTTCACTTGAATATCACGTGTTATCATTGCAGCCAAAAAAGAATCAACCTTGAGTATTTGAAATCTATTTGAAATGAAACCTTCGCAGCCACTATCTGGTTATACGTTAATACATTCCTACTTGAAAACTTTAGATAGCTCTTCAGGTGTTTATCGTATGCTTGATGACCAGAATAGGGTGCTTTACGTTGGGAAGGCGCGAAACCTTAAGAATAGGGTTTCAAATTATTCGCGCTATTCATCAAGCCACTCATCCAGAATTACTCGGATGATTTCTGAAACTACGTCGATGATGTTTTTGACGACAATTACAGAAACTGAGGCCCTCCTGCTAGAACAAAACCTTATCAAGCAGTTAAAACCGAAGTACAATGTCCTGCTAAGAGATGATAAATCATTTCCGTACATTTTCATATCTGCGGAACATGAATTCCCACGACTAGAAAAGCATCGCGGTGCTAAGAATAGATCTGGTCGTTATTATGGACCATTTGCAAGCGCTGGGGCAGTCAATAGAACTTTGAATACCTTGCAAAAGGTTTTTTTACTAAGGTCTTGTAGTGATAAAGAGGTTGAGGCTGGCGATAGACCTTGCTTGAACTATCACTTAAAACGTTGTTCTGGTCCATGTGGTGGAAAGATCAGTAAAGCGGATTACAAATTGCTAGTACAGGCGGCGGACAATTTTTTGACTGGTAAATCCACTAATGTTCAGGAAAAACTTTCGTTACAGATGAAGCAAGCCTCTGAGGAAATGGAATTTGAGCGTGCGGCCGCTTTACGTGATCGCATCCGCGCCCTTACGCAAGTACAGAGTAATCAGGGTATAAATCCTAGGACAGTTTCAGAGGCAGATGTAATTTCCCTCCATCTCGACGCGGGTCAAGCTTGTGTTCAAGTTTTCTTCATCCGTGCAAATCAGAACTGGGGTAACGTCGATTTTTATCCACGTGTAAGCTCTGATATGTCTCATGATGAGGTTCTTGAGGCGTTTTTGGGTCAATTTTATTCTACCAAAGAGCCACCTCGACAAATTATATTATCTCATGGGATTAAAAATCTTGGCCTTATGAAAGAATTACTGACTGAGAAACTGGGCCGCAACGTTAAGATAACTGTTCCGCAACGTGGCGAAAGCTTTGATTTGATGGCTAGTGCACTGCGCAATGCTAAAGAAAGTTTGGCACGTAAAATGGCAAATACCGCATCCCAGCGAAAACTGCTTAAAGGACTCGCTGAAGCGTTTGACATGGCAATGCCACCCAAAAGAATAGAGGTTTATGACAATTCCCATATTCAAGGAGAATTCGCTGTAGGGGCTATGATTGCGTCGGGTCCGGACGGTTTCATGAAAAATAATTATCGCAAATTTAATATTATTGGTGATAATCTTAAGCCTGGAGATGACTTTGGTATGATGAGAGAAGTTCTCTCGCGTCGCTTCAAACGCCTGTTAAAGGAGGACCCAGATCGAAAACAAGGGCAATGGCCGGATCTTTTGTTGATTGATGGGGGTGCTGGCCATGTCTCTGCTGTCTCTCAGATTATGAACGATTTTGGTATAAAAGATATTGCAATGGTTGGTGTCGCAAAGGGGATAGATAGAAATCACGGTAAAGAAGAGTTTCATATAACTGGGCGCAATCCCTTTGCACTTCGGAAAAATGATCCCGTCCTATATTTTGTTCAGCGTTTGCGAGATGAGGCACATCGATTTGCGATTGGCACGCATCGCGCTAAACGCTCCAAAGCTATTTCTGCCTCTCCGTTGGATGAGATCCCAGGGGTTGGTGCCTCTCGAAAAAGGGCACTCTTAGGGTATTTTGGCTCATCCAAAGGTGTTAAACGTGCCCATTTATCAGACTTAAAGTCAGTTGAAGGTGTCTCATCTGCACTAGCGGAACGTATCTATAATTATTTTAACGAAAACTAAATATTTTTATATGCTTCTTTAAAGCATTTCACAGTATCAGTCGCATCTGAAGAAGCATGATATATAGCACGGGCTATCGCTCTAGACATTGTAACACTGGATGCATGACATAGTTCGGCAAAATTCTCATTGGAATTAGCTCTATCTTGCTCCCCAGTACTAACAGCAAAGATTAAATCTCCATCATAGGGTAAGTGTGATGGGATAATGGCCCGAGAAAAGCCATCATGTGCAGAAGTTGCAATACGCTTAGCTTCAGCCTTCGTTATTTTACTGTTAGTGGCGACAATCCCAATTGTAGAGTTGGCGCCTTCTTTCACGGCGTTAATCTTGCTATATTTTAGCATAGATCCTTGAATAGCGTGTGGTGGAGGACCATACCCTCCATATTCATCTTCAAATTCAAAGGGTGCAGCCCAAAATTTTCCGGAAATAGGATCAATAATATTGCCCATTGCATTAACGATTACCAAAGCCCCGACTATTGTTCCGTTACTCAGTACTGAAGACGCGGATCCTAACCCTCCTTTTAATTGGCCAGTAGTCGCACCAAACCCGGCCCCATAGCTGCCTATGCAGAAATTTTCAGATGCATTTTCAATGGCTTGTCTACCTAACTCAGGATACGGATTTTTACTCCAACTTTTATTCCCACCATTTCGTAAATCAAAGATAATTGCGGTCGGTACAATCGGCACGTTGACAGGGCCCATAGCAAACCCTCTGCCCTTTAGGCGCAAGTGGTCAGCAACACCGTTAGTTGCATCCAAGCCAAAGGCAGAACCACCAGAAAGAACTACAGCATTTATTCCATGAACTGTCTTGTCCGGCTCCAGCAAATCAGTTTCTCTGGTTCCTGGCGCACCCCCCATAACGGAATATGAAGCTGTCATTGGGTTTAAACTTGTTAAAACGCTTACGCCTGATTTCAGAACACAATCATCTGAATTCCCAACTAGTATTCCCGGTACATCTGTGATTAGATTTTTTGGTCCTGGTTCCCACGTCATATACAGCGCCCTCCGTCCACTTCTAGGCATACGCCAGTAATCATCGACGCCTCATCGGAGCAAAGAAAGCAAGCAGCATTTCCCATATCCTCAGGGGTTGAAAATCTCCCTATCGGTATTGTAGACAAAAATTTAGCTCGCATTTCTGGACTATCTTCGCCCATGAACGTCGCCAGAAGTGGTGTTTCACCTGCTACAGGATTGATTGCATTAACGCGTATACCGTGAGAAGCCAGCTCAATGGCCATGGTTTTTGTTGCAGTATTCATCCATCCTTTGGAAGCATTGTACCAATTTAAATTAGGTCGAGGTGAAACACCCGCAGTAGAAGCTACATTTAGGAAAACCCCAGATTTTTTTCTTTTCATTTCTGGAATAAAAGAGTGAGCTATTAGGTAAACAGATTTACAATTAACAAAGAAGACTTTATCAAAATCATCTTCTGAAATTTTTTCTAACGCGCCAGGTGCATGTGTAATTCCTGCGTTATTTACTATAATGTCAGGAATGCCAAAATGTGATAATGAAAAATCTTTCAGCCTGGATACAGAGGCGCTTTTTGAAACGTCCACAAAAAATGCATGAGCGCGTGCACCAAGATCTAGAACTGTCTTATGTGCCGTTTTTTCGTTGATATCTGCAACAATAACATTCGCACCTTCTTCTATAAATTTTTTTGCAATGCCAGCTCCGAATCCAGAAGCAGCTCCGGTGATAATAACTTTTTTGTTTTCTAATCTCATGTAAATTTCCTAACCATGGTAATGAGCCACAGTTTTAAGTGTTGTGAAACCAAACATTGCCTCAAAGCCTTTTTCACGTCCATGACCTGATAAACCACGCCCACCAAATGGAAGTTCAACTCCGCCACCCGCCCCATAGTTATTAATAAATACTTGTCCGGATTTTAAACGTTGAGCCATTCGCATTTGGCGTGAACCATCTTTAGTCCAAACTGAAGCCACCAAACCAAAACCGGTGCCATTCGCAATTTCAATTGCGTGATCCTCATTTTCGAAAGGCATAATAATTTGAACTGGTCCAAATATTTCATTTTGAGCTAAACTATGATTAGCTGGAACGTCTACAAAAAGATGTGGTAAGCAGTAGAACCCACCTTTATTTATTGCCTCATTGAAGATGCCTGTGGCTGCTAATTCCAGGTCTTTACCCTGCTCGATATAGCCTGAAACAATGTCATACTGTTTCTTTGAAATTAGAGGTCCAATGTCTAAATCATCCATTGCTGCCCCGACTTTAAGCATTTTATACTGACTGGTCATCATCGAAATAACTTTTTGGTAATTTTCTTTTTGTACCAGTATACGGCTTGAGGCTGAACAGGTTTGTCCTGCGTTTTGTATTCCTGCATTAATTAAAAAAGGTAAAGCGGCATCAAGGTCAGCATCATTAAAAACAATTTGGGGAGATTTCCCTCCGAGTTCTAACGTAACGGGAACAACATTTTGCGCAGCGGATTGTTGAACTTTAATACCGGTAGATACTGATCCAGTGAAGCTAATATGATCTACTCCTTTGTGTTGGCTGAGGCATGCTCCTGTTTTTCCTGAACCGGTTAAAATATTTAAAACCCCGTCTGGGAAACCAGCTTTTTTTGTTAAGGCTCCAAAAGCTAATGCCGTTAAGCAGGCTTCTTCAGCAGGTTTAAGAATGCAGGTGTTGCCCGTTGCAAGTGCTGCTCCCACAGATCGTCCAATAATTTGCATTGGGTAGTTCCAAGGTATTATGTGCGCGCATACTCCGTGAGGCTCTCGCAAAGTATAAACCGTATAATCTTGAAGGTATGGAATTGTTTCGCCATGCAATTTATCCGCAGCACCAGCATAAAATTCCATATAACGGGCCAACGCCTTTACGTCTGCTTGTGCCTGCCGTAGAGGCTTACCGACATCGGTGGCTTCCAATGTTGAAAGTGGTTCAATATTCTCTTCGATCAAACTCCCAAGCCTATATAATAGCGTACTCCTTTCGCGAGCAGTTATATTTTTCCAAGTATTTTCTAGTGCATCTCTTGCCGCGCCCACTGCATCATTCACATGTTCCGTACTTGCGACAGACACCTGAGCAATAATATCCCCAGTTGATGGATTAGTAAGGTCGATTTCTGTATCTGAGCAGACCCATTCACCATTTATTAGGAACCTTTTGTTTGGGAAGTTTGTACTCATAATATATTCCTTTTATCAGGCATGCAAAAAATCAGGAAACTTTGGTGCAGCATTGATAAGTGATAGAGTATACTCATTCTTTGGGTCACACAAAATTTGCTTAGTTGGCCCTCTTTCAACAATTTTTCCACTCTTCATAACTAGGCATTTTTCAGTAATATTTTCGATAACTTTAAGGTCATGACTGATAAACAAATATGATAAATTATGACGTTCTGTTAAATCTGAAATGAGTTTCAAAATTTGACTTTTAATTGATACATCGAGAGCAGAAACGGCTTCATCAAAAATTACCAGTTTGGGTTTAGTTACAAGTGCCCGCGCTATAGCTATGCGCTGTCTCTGTCCGCCAGAGAATTCATGAATATATTTTTCTGTACTTTCCGACGGCAGACCAACTTCTTCGAGCATTTCCTCTATAATAATTCTCTGCTCTGTTTGGGGTGGTGCCAGTTCACCTAATGCGAAAAAGGATTCTGCAATTAATCGTAAGATTTTGTGCCTTGGATTAAAAGAACCGTAAGGATCTTGAAAAACTACTTGTACATTTTTTTTAAAACTACCATCACTTTTTGAGATTTTTTTCCCTTCAAAGTTAATGTAGCCAGATTCAGGGGGTTGTAATCCAAGAATAGTTCGGGTCAATGTTGATTTTCCGCAGCCTGACTCCCCTACAAGTCCTAAGCGTTCTCCTTTATTGATATTAAATGAAACATCGCTAACTGCTTCAAAAGACGCGCCTTTAAAAAAGATCCCTTTTTCATGAGACTTATAACTGACAGATATAGATTTTACCTCTAATAATTCTCCTCCACTATAGTCTCTCTTTTTCAAAGCTAAACTTTGACTAGATGCTGAAAATAATTTTTGTGTATATGGGTGAGAAAGATCTTTGAAAACCTTTATTGGCTTTCCTTGGTCTACTAAAATTCCGTCTTTCATAAGTAATAAGTAATTTGCGATATTTGCTACAATTGCCAAATCATGCGTAATAAGAATGATGCTTATGCCATCTTTTTTTGCAAAGTCTCTTAGAAGGGCTAGGATTTTTGATTGTGTTGTAACATCCAACGCAGTTGTTGGCTCATCTGCTATTAAAACCTTTGGTTCCAAGCAAACGGCCATAGCAATGACTACACGCTGGCGTTGTCCTCCTGATAATTCATGAGGAAAGCGTGAAGGCTTGATATCTTGCAAGCCAACACGATCCATAGTTTTGCGAACAAGATTTTTCAATTCTTGTGGAGCACAGGCTTTATGTTGAACTAATGTCTCGGCGATTTGCTTCCCAATGCTTAGAACAGGATTGAGGGCCGTCATTGGTTCCTGAAAAACCATGCTAATCTTTTTACCTCTGAGCTTGCAAAAGTTAGTCTCTGTTATTTTATTTAGGTCCTCTCCTTCAAAGTTAATTATCCCCCCTTTTTTTGATCCATAGGGTAACAAACCCATTAGAGCCAAAGCAGAGACTGATTTGCCAGAGCCACTTTCTCCCGTCAGAGCCAGAATTTCTCCAGCGCCTAATTTGAAAGAAACATTTCTGATTATAGGTTTTCCGTGAATAGACACAGAAAGATCTTTGATAGATAGAAGCGTCATTTTTTGATGCTTCCTCTCAATTTAGGGTCAAAAGCGTCCCGCAGGCCATCTCCTAAAAGATTCAATCCTAAAACTGTTATAATGATTGCTACCCCTGGTACTATTGCCAATCTAGGCGTTAATGACACCATTGTTTGGGCGTCTGCAAGCATCCTACCCCAACTGGGTGTGGGAGGCTGGGCTCCCAATCCTACGTAACTCAGTCCAGCTTCCGCAAGAATGCCGAGCGAAAATTGAATAGTAGCCTGTACTATAAGTATGTGCATCAGATTGGGTAGTATGTGTTCTATCGAAATTCGTAAACCAGTTTTCCCTGAAACCCGGGCAGACAAAATAAATTCACGTTGCCATAGCGATAAAGCAGCTCCTCTGGAAACACGCGCAAAAACTGGAATATTAAAAACTCCTATTGCAATAATTGCATTAAATGCACTTGGCCCAGCTATCGCAGTGATTAGAATTGCAATTACTAAGCTTGGAAATGCAAATACTAAATCATTAAATCGCATGACAGCGTCATCTATAAAACTACCCCTCCATGTCGCTGCAAATAATCCTAATGGAACTCCAAAAAGTACCCCGATGCCGACAGCCACGAATGCTACGGCAATTGATGTGCGAGCTCCTACCATTATCATAGACAGCATATCTCTACCAAAATGATCTGTGCCTAAAGGGTGAGTTAAACTGATCGGTTTTAAGCGGTTCGATATATTTAGTTCAGTTACATCGAACGGCTGCCAAAAATAAGAAACGGTCGCCATAATTAGTGGCAATAAACACAAGATAATACTAAATTGTAAGGTCGTATTTAACCTGATCATATGCTATCCAGTCTCAATCTTGGGTCGGCCAGCATGTAAGCGATATCAACGATAAAATTGATTAGTATCACTGCAGAAACAAGAAGCATAACAACACTTTCCACTACGATTAAATCTCTCTGGGTTATTGCCTGAAAAACGAGACGGCCCAAACCCGGGAGGTAAAATACTTGCTCTATGATAATTGCGCCTGCCAGTAAAAAAGAGAATTGAAGTCCAATTATTGTTAGGACCGGGATCAAGGCATTTCGAAGTGCATGCCTCCAGATTGTTTGCCAGACGCTTAGGCCTTTAGCGCGAGCTGTGCGAATGTAGTCCTCCCCAAGTGTTTCAATTAGTGCACTTCGCATAATACGAGACAATATGGCTGCTTGAGGCAGCGCAAGAGCAATTGCAGGCAATGTCAGTGAGGTAATCCCATTAAACAGACCATGTTGCCATCCTGGGAAACCTCCCGCAGAAAACCATTGTAATTTAATTGCAAATATTCCCACTAATATTATCGCAAACCAGAAATTTGGAACTGCTATCCCAAATTGAGTTGCACTGATTACAGCAACATCCCCAGTCTTTCCTCTTTTTGCAGCGGCATATATGCCTGTAGGAATGGCAATAACTGTAGATAAAACGAGTGAATAAATTGCTAATGGAAGTGAAATCCACAAACGATCTCCCACCATTTCTGTAACGTTTGTTCGATATGTGTATGAAATACCAAAGTCTCCAGTAAGCATTCCGCCTATCCATGAAAAATATCTACTGATTTTTGGTTGATCCAATCCCAGTTCGGCACGAAGTGCTGAAATAGTGTCCTCTTGAGCATTGATACCCAGCATGAAGCTTGCAGGATCTCCTGGTGCAATTTCTACGAGCGCAAAAATTACAATCGAGGCCAAGGCAAGGCTCAGCACAAACGTAAAAAGGCGTTTGAAAAAATAATTAATCATTTACATGCCAATTTAATTATGCCCCCACATTTGGGGGCATAGAGTTCAAAAATTAGTCAGCCCATTTAACATTTGTTAGATCTGTGGCTTGCGTCGGAGCGTTCTCCCAAAGCCCAATAATTTTGGCATTTGCTACAGTTGGAAAAGCTAACTCGAAAAGGTAGCCATTCACATAATCCTCCGAGATAAGTTGTTGGGCTTTTTTGAGAAGATTACTTCGTTCTTGGGGGTTACTTTCAATATTGAGAGCTTCTATAATCGCCTGAAATTCGGAACTATCATATTGAAAATAATATTCTGGCCGAGCGTAAATACCGATATCCATAGGCTCTGTATGGCTAACAATCGTTAAACCAAAGTCTTTCCCTCTGAATACCTCCTCTAACCATTGAGCCCATTCTAAATTTGAAATTTCTGTCTCGATGCCTACGGCTCTTAATTGGGATGCGATTATTTCTCCACCGCGCCTTGCGTAAGATGGGGGTGGCAATTTCAAAGTTGTGGTAAAGCCTGCACCAAATCCAGCTTCAGATAGAAGCCTTTTAGAAAGCTCAGGATCATAATTTGAGTTTGCTCTTAAATCCACATAATCCGGGTGATGTGGAGCAAAGTGGGTTCCAATTGGAGTGCCATAGCCAAACATTGCCCCATCTATAATAGCCTGCCGGTCTATTGCGTGTGCAATAGCTTTTCTAACCTTTACGTTATCTAAAGGTGGCATTTTGTTATTTGTTGATAGAATAGTCTCACCTTCAGTATTCCCAACCAAGACCTGAAAGCGATTATCCGCTTCAAACTGTATTAAATTTTCAGGAGCTGGAAATCCGGCGAAGGCATCAATATCTTGCGCCATCATTGCGGAAAATGCAGCACTGGGGTCGGAGATAAATTTGAATGTTGCGCTCTCTAAATGAGCAGGCTCACCCCAATATTGATCATTGCGAAGCAGCTCAATTTTATCGCCTTGAACCCAGTTGGAAAATTTAAATGCGCCAGTCCCAATTGGATTGGTCTTTATTCCATCGACTGTTTCTGGAGCAACAATAACTGCATCTCCCCAAGCCATGTTAAATAGAAAACTACCGTTTGGAGAAGCTAATGTAACTTTGACTTTATCATTCGTTAGAACTTCAATATTTTTGATACCAGAAAAAAGGGCCTTCTGAGCATTTGTACTATCTTCAGATCTAGCTCTGTCTAGTGAAAATTTTACATCGTTTGCATCCATTGTGGAACCATCATGGAACGTCACATCAGAATTAAGTTGAAAGATATATTCTGTACCGTCATCGGATATCTCCCATGATTTAGCTAAGCCGGGTATTACCGCTCCATCAGAAGCAAAACGAGTTAGGCCTTCAAACACATTTGAATAAAGTACGCTGTCTATGGCACCAGCCGCCGCACTCGTTGGATCCAAATGAGGGGGTTCGAGCTGTAACGCAATTGTCATGCTAGTTTTGGCTGCTTGTACTGTTTGAATACCCAAAGAAGCAGCTAGAACGCCAGCGGTCATCAATAGTTTGAAATGATAATTCATTTTAGTCTCCCTTTTTATTCCATGATTTAAGTATACCTACAAAAATAAAAAAAACTCTAAAAATTTTAATTAGGGATTTTAGTGTTTCCTGACCCAATGTTTATGTATTATTTCTATGCAATAATGGGGTATAGAATTTATTTGAATAATAAATACGCGGGTCTTGGAAATAGAAATTCTTGATTTCCAATGAAAAAACTTTCAACAGTTTGGTGGTTTTTTTGATTAATTTTGGTCCAAGTATTTGGTTGAATTATTGAGTTTACAAAATTGGTAAGATTTAGTTTGGGTGAACCCTCAAGATTTAAATTAGCCTCCATATGCAGTTTAGATTTTGTTCGTTTTTTTTCATCTTTGATCCCTGACAAATCAAGTATGATCTGTGGCTTAAAATCACTCAATTTTTTATGCAAGAGTGATATTTGAAGCTTCTTGGCATGAAAACGAAATCCATTTTCCCCCTTAATTATTAAATTTTCTGCCTCTAGTATAATTCTGTCTTCGACAGTCTCTTTAACAATAGAAGCTTTCGCATTCTCCCAATTAAAATTAAAATTATAGATAGATAATGAATTTGGAAGAATAATTATCTGGTGGCTACTATTATACGTGAGCCTCATGATTTGAATAAATGGAAGATTTATTATTTGTTTTCCAGTTGGGCCATCAATTGAGATATCATTGATGGTTACATCAAATCTATTTGGGAAACCAACTTGGCTAACCGTTCCATAGTTTATTTTTGTTGCGCTGTTAACAGAGCTTTCGAGGTTTTTATAAATATTTTCTAAGTTATCTTGAGCACTCCAAAACCAATAGCTACTCCACGCAATCACTATAAGCAGTATTGGTACTAATGTGCGGAACAAAAATCTCTCCTAGTATAGCTCGAGAAGTTCTGTTTTAAAGCGGGTTAAAACTAATTACTAGGGGTGTGTAATGTATGTTTTTGGCTATGGATCTTTAATTTGGGATCCAGGCTTTGTATTTGAAACTAGTGAGATTGCAGAACTAAAAGGTTACAAACGCAGTTTCTCAATGTGGTCTATTCACCATCGAGGGACAGTCGATAGGCCTGGCTTGGTTCTGGCCTTGGAACGGCACATGAATAGCAGCTGTAAAGGAGTAGTCTTTGAGGTTAGTCCTAAAAACTCGTCACAAGCTTTGCTTTATCTCCGAGAGCGTGAATTAGTCTCCTCTGCGTACCAAGAAACTGAAGTAGAAATCAACTTACCAAGTTTGAAGCAGTCGATAAAAGCAATTACCTTTGTCATAAAGAAAGATCACGGTCAGTACTGTCAATTAACGCTTGATGAACAAGCGCGAGTTATTGCCCAGGCTGAAGGTGGTCGGGGCCGGAATGAGGAATACTTGTTTAATACTGAGGAAAAACTGACGGAGCTTGGTATTATCTCTTCAGACATGCGCTATTTGGTGCAACAGGTCCGGAAAAATAAGAGCTGATACTTTCAATTTTATTAACAGAGCGCTAGTATAATAAAAAACTATATGAGCCTTATTTTATGGTAAAATCGGAACACGAGGTCGAGCTGCGTTTTTCTCAGCCTATACGCCAAGTTCTACTGATGCTGAGCGTTTTGGTGCTAACGAGCTTTGGAACAGTTGTCGCTGCGCCAAGAGTAATGGCAGTTTTTACAGCAAATTTGTGGTTAAACGGGTTTATTCTCTTTGTATTCTTCGTCGGGTTAATTAGCTGTTTTGTGCAAGTTGTTCAGCTTATTAAGTCGGTTCGTTGGATAGAGGAATTTGTAAATAAGACAGACAAGGGTGCTGTAAAAGCACCCCAGTTGTTGGCCCCATTAGCAGCCTTATTACGATCACGCGGAACGAGTATTCAAATATCATCTTCGTCCTCTCAGTCAATTTTGGAGTCTGTGTCTACTCGAGTTGAAGAAGCACGAGAAATAACCCGCTATATTGTAAATTTGTTGATTTTTTTGGGGTTGTTGGGGACTTTTTATGGCCTGGCAACAACAGTCCCAGCATTGGTTGAAACGATTAGGTCGCTTGCGCCTCAAGAAGGTGAGACAGGTTTTGAGGTCTTCACACGACTAATGAGTGGCCTCGAAGGTCAGTTAAGCGGTATGGGTGTTGCTTTCGCCTCGTCGTTACTTGGGCTCGCTGGGTCCCTGGTAGTTGGACTTTTAGAATTATTTGCAGGTCAAGCACAGAATAGATTTTACCGAGAACTGGAGGAATGGCTCTCTACAATTACCAGCTTCAATCTGACAGTGGACGATCGAAACTCTTCAGCAGAAAACATTGCTCTTATGGGCATATTTGAACGTTTAGGAGATCAATTACAATTAATGGAGCGGATCCTAAATAAAGATCAAACAGCTAAAGTACTAACTAATCATGATTTAGAAGATATGCAGGATAAATTTATAAAAAATATCGAAGAAAATAGATCTAATACAAACGTTTTACTAGAAAGTTTTAATCAATCACAAAAGCAAATTGTGGATTTTTTAAAATCCAAAGAAACTACTGAAGGTGGGATCGATGCCGAGAGTAGGATGCGGCTAAGGTCTATTGATGTTCAAATGCTTCATATTTCAGAAGAAATAGCTGTTGGCAGGCAGGAAGCAATCAAAGCTATAAGAGAAGAGGTAGCTAATTTAGCAAGTAGTATTCAGTCCAACAGCGCACAGAGCCCTGATCGGAAAACATAGGCATGGCTCTATCCAGACGCACAGGGCAAAGGTTCCAGGCATCTATTTGGCCTGGTTTCGTTGACGCAATGACTGGTTTGTTGCTAGTTCTTATGTTTGTTTTGACCATCTTCATGGTAATACAATTTGTATTGAGAGAAACCATTACTGGTCAAGAAAGTGAACTTGATGCACTTGCTGCTGAAATTGTTGCCATTTCAGAGGCGCTTGGCCTTGAAAAAGCTAAAGTAGTTGAACTTGAAGGTGAATTAGGAATTTTAACTAGTACACTTGACGACACTGAAGCGACGAATAATCAGCAAAGTTTACTAATCGAAAGTCTGAACTCACAAAACCAAGAAAATAAGGCAGCACTCGATAGTGCTCTAATCCAAATTACACAGTTTGAAACTGAAGTTGCAAAGTTACTTGCAGCCCAAGCCGCCTCAAGAATGCAAATTGATCAACTGCAAAATGAGCGTAAGTCAATGATCGACGAGCAAGAGGCGTTGGCTCTTACGTTGGCTCAAGCACGCGATGAAATTAATCTCGCTGAACAAGAGGCGCGATTGAGAGCTGCTGAACGAGAAGCACTACAAGCTTTAATAAGGTCGTTAGAGAGTGAAAAAAGGGAAGCGACGAAAGTTTTTGAGGATCAATCAAACGAGATTCAGGAATTAAAAGTAGCACTCGATGATGAAGAGGCTGCGAGGCTGATCGAGGCAGCAGCGGCTGCCGAGCTCAGAAGACGCTTAAAAGAAGCTGACACTGAGCTTACAGCTATGACACTGACCTTAGAGGAAGAAAGAAAACGTGCAGAAGAAACCCTCACACTTTTGGCAGCAGTTGATGCAGCAAAATTAGAAATAGAAGATAATTTGCGACAAACCATTATAGCTCTTGAGGCTGCCAATCTGAAAATCGGAAATAATGAAACTGAGCTAAAAATTTTAGAAGAAAATGCTCAAAGTTCTGACGCAGAACTCGAAGAAATAAAAGTGGCACTGGCTGCTTCTTTGGCAAGACAACAAAGGCTAGAGTTAGAACTATCCAACTTAGGCAAAAATATTAGCCAGCAAGCAGTAGCGGTTAAAGATTTTAATGAGAAACTAATGATTGCTGAGAATGATTTGGCCGTTGCATTACTAAACTTGGGGGAGGAGAGACTTAATTGGCAAGCGCGAGAAGCTGAGAGCATTCGAGAAATTGGAAATCTTCGTTCAAAATTATCAGATGCTTTGGCCGCTAGATGGGTAAGCGCCCAATCTCAAAAAGAAGCGGTGGATAATCTAAAGAGAGTGCTCGCGGCCAAGCTTGTTTCAGATAAGCTAAACGAAGAAAAAGTTTCAAATTTTAAACAAAAAGAGATTTTATTACAAAAGGCAGAACAGCAACTTCAAGAACAATCAAAGAAACTATCTAATACTTCTGATAGTCTGCTAAAAAGTCAACGAGAAACAGCACTTCTAAACCAGCAAGTTTTAGAACTTCGTCGTCAGCTTAGCTCCCTGCAGTCGCTTCTAACTTTGTCCGAGGAAAAGGATAGGGATGAAGAAATTCAACTTCAGAACTTGGGCAACAGGCTTAATGCTGCACTTGCTCGTGTAGCATCTGAAGAAAGAAAGAAAAGGCAATTGGAGCAAAGTTTGCGGTTAGAAATAGAGGCCAAGTTAAATGAGATTACGATCCTTAATTCAAATCTCATTTCGTCCAAAGTAGATTTAGAAAGAGCTGAAACAAAAGCTCAACTAGAAGAAGACAAGCGAATAAAGCTAGAAGTTGCTGAGTTTCAGAGATTGCAAGCTGACCGTGAGCGTCTCAAGACCCAGGCGACAGAACTAGAACGTTACAAATCGGATTTCTTTGGGCGGATACGAGAGTTGGTTGAGGGTAGAGATGGTATCAAAATTGTTGGAGATAGGTTCGTTTTCTCTTCAGAAGTTTTATTTGATGTTGGAAAAGCTGATTTGTCGTTGCCCGGTAGGTTGGAAATCCAAAAAGTTGCTGTCATTTTAAACCAGATAGTTGAAGAAATTCCTAAAAATTTAAACTGGATTATAAGAGTTGACGGCCATACTGATAATACTTCCATGGTTTCAGGCGCTGAATTCAAAGATAATTGGGAACTGAGCCAAGCACGAGCTCTCTCAGTAGTTCGCTTCATGATTTCTGATCTGGGACTTCCAAAAACTCGATTGGCGGCAACTGGTTTTGGAGAATTCCAACCTATTTCTTCCGGCTCATCACCGGAAGATTTAGCTCAAAATCGTAGGATTGAGATCAAGCTTACTGAAAAATAACCTGGAAACCCAATTAATTAAAAATTAATTAGCAGGAAGTAGCCTTGGCTTAGTTTTCGTAATGCGAGCTTTTTGAGGCGGTTTAAGTTCCAGATCTATTTTATCATCCTTTACGCCAACCTTCACAAGACCACCTTTTGACAATTTGCCGAAAAGAAGCTCCTCCGCAAGAGGTTTTTTAATATACTCTTGTATCACTCGACCAAGTGGGCGAGCCCCCATTTTCTCGTCATATCCTTTATTCGCCAACCATTCGGCTGCTGCTTTGGAGAGTTCAATTGAAACGTTACGGTCCATGAGTTGAAGTTCCAACTGAAGGACAAATTTTTCGACGACCTGGAGTATAACTTTTTTGGGAAGTGGGCCGAAGCTAATGGTCGCGTCTAAGCGGTTTCTAAATTCTGGGCTAAAGGTACGTTCAATTGCTGCTGTGTCCTCTCCCTCTCTGCGGTCCCTTCCAAATCCAATCGCTGCTTTAGCTTGCTCAGAAGCACCCGCGTTTGTTGTCATTATAAGAATGATATTTCTAAAGTCGACCGACCTACCGTTATGGTCTGTTAAGGTGCCGTGATCCATAACCTGTAGCAGTATGTTAAAAACGTCAGGATGTGCTTTCTCAATCTCATCTAATAGCAAAACAGAGTGTGGATGTTGATCAACTGTGTCAGTGAGTAGGCCACCTTGATCAAATCCAACGTAACCTGGTGGTGCGCCGATTAGCCTGCTGACAGCATGCTTCTCCATATACTCAGACATATCAAACCTGTGCAGTTCCACGCCCAAAGTGTCAGCGAGCTGTTTAGCTACCTCTGTTTTGCCAACGCCTGTCGGACCAGCAAATAAGTAATTCCCAATGGGCTTACCGGGCTCTCTCAATCCAGCTCGGGCTAATTTTATCGCACTTGAAAGAGCTTCGATTGCTTCATGTTGACCAAATACTACACGATTTAGATTTTTCACTAAATCTTTCAAAACAACCGTATCATCTTTAGAAACGTTTTTAGGTGGTATTCTTGCAATTTTTGCTACAACTTCTTCGATTTCTTTGACACCAATAGTTTTACGTCGCTTATTATTAAGCAAGTGCTGTGCGGCTCCAGCTTCGTCTATCACATCGATTGCTTTGTCTGGCAACTTTCTGTCTGTAATGTATCGATCAGACAGTTCTACTGCTGTTTTTATGGCATCTGCGGTATACTTTAGATTATGATGTTCTTCAAAATAACTTTTTATACCTCTGAGTATCTTAATTGTATCAGGAACGGACGGTTCATTCACATCAATTTTTTGAAAACGGCGGCTCAAAGCCCTGTCCTTTTCAAAATGCTGTCGGAATTCCTTATAGGTTGTGGACCCCATAGTCCGGAGTTTCCCACCCTGTAAAGCAGGTTTAAGCAGATTAGAGGCATCCATCGCACCTCCAGAAGTGGCTCCAGCTCCAATCACGGTATGAATCTCATCAATGAAAAGCACCGAGTCTGGATGAGCTTCTAGTTCTGTCACTACTGCTTTTAGTCGTTCCTCAAAATCTCCCCTGTAACGCGTACCGGCTAGTAACGCTCCCATATCAAGTGAGAAAATTGTAGTTTCGCTCAAGACGTCTGGTGTATCCTTTGAAATTATCTTTCGTGCCAACCCCTCGGCAATTGCAGTTTTTCCAACACCGGGGTCACCAACAAGTAGTGGGTTATTTTTTCTTCGACGACAAAGGACCTGTACGCACCGTTCTACTTCAAAATCTCTACCAATTAACGGGTCTATTTCGCCTTCTAAAGCTTTCGCATTCAGATCAACGCAATATTTTGACAGCGCACTTTCTTTTTTATCTGAATCTGACTCTACACTGGACTTTGCGAATTGCTCCCCGTCTTCATCTGAGCCTTGGACAGATCTCTGCTCACCAAACGCAGGATTTTTTGCAACACCGTGAGCAATAAAATTTACTGCATCATAACGTGTCATTTCTTGTTCTTGTAAAAAATATGCGGCGTTTGATTCTCTTTCCGCAAAGATTGCCACTAAAACATTGGCGCCAGTTACTTCACTTCTGCCTGATGATTGTACGTGTATAGCTGCACGTTGTATTACTCTTTGGAAAGCTGCCGTTGGTGTGGCCTCCAGACTTTCATCTTCTTTAGCCATGGATGACAATTCTTCATCTATAAATTCGGCTAAAGCTTCTCGTAACGTTTCTAAATCTACATCACAAGCCTGCAGCACCCGTTGTGCATCTGGCTCATCAATTAGTGTTAAAAGTAAATGCTCTAAAGTGGCAAATTCGTGTAACTTGGAGTTTGCCAAAGCTAGTGCTGCGTGGATCGAATGCTCCAAGGTTGTTGTAAAAGAAGGCACGTGATAATCCTTTTCGGCGTTTACTAACTATACTCTTATAGTGTGGGTGAGATTGCGCACTATTCAAGTCAATTATGCTATTTTTATTCCAAAATATTAACTTTGTAGAATAAAAATCAAAAAATTTAACTAATAAGCGTCTTTCAGCGCTCGTATCTTCCCAAAAACTTCCTCGTCAGTCGCATCAAGCATACCAATCTTGGTGCGAATGTTTTTATTCCAAGGGCGTAAAAATGGATTGGTCTTTTTTTCTTCTCCCAGACTGCTTGGGACAGTTGGTACGCCTTCGGCTCTTATTTTCTTCGTAAATTGTACTCTGTTAACCAATTCTTGATTTTTCGGATCTATAGTGAGCGCAAAGTCAGCATTTTTTTCAGTATATTCATGACCTGAACACACAAGCGTGTCATCTGGTAATTTGGACAATTTTTGAAGCGAATGCCACATCTGTTCTGCCGTTCCTTCAAATAATCTTCCACATCCTAGCGCCATCAAAGTATCTGCACTAAAAAGCAATTTACTCGCTTCAAAATAAACTGAAATGTGTCCAATTGTGTGTCCTGGAGTATCAAATACTGTACCCTCATTACCTCCAATTTGTATTTTATCGTTTTCGGTAACTGGCAAATGGAGTGGAGGCAAGCGCTTCAGATCGGCAGCAGAACCAATTATTTGAGGTGAATGAAATTCTAGCAACTGTGGCAAACCATCTACATGATCCCAATGATGGTGTGTTAATAAAACATGACTTAAGCTCCATTGTTTTTCTTGCAGTTTGGCGAGGATAGGATCTGCTTCTGGAGCATCAACAAGCAATGTCAGTTTGCTATCAGCATCATGAGCCAAAAATGCATAGTTATCTGATAGGCAAGGTACTGTTAAAAGTTCAAAAGACATGACGTTTCACCAAAAACTGTGTTAAGTGTGGTCATGCTGTCCCAATTAAGAGCTTTATGCAATGCACCTTGACGTTCAAGATCTAAAAAACTTTTATTACAGATCAGCGTTAGGCCGCTCAGCTCAGAAAGCTATAAGTGCGCAAGTTCTAAATATGTGGCCGAGTAAATCCGGTTACAAAATGATGGGATACGGTTTTGCAAATCCTATTTTGCGTCATTTTTATGGCGGCTCTCGAAAAATTATATCACTTATGCCAGGCCCTCAGGGGGCATTGCATTGGCCTGTAGGACACCCAAACCAATCAGTTCTTACTCATGAACATCAATGGCCAATAGACACAGGATTTGCTGATCGATTGATAATTATGCATGGGCTGGAAACTTCAGAATATCCCTCAATGATGCTGGATGAAGCGTTGCGAGTATTGGGTCCGGGTGGCAAAGCTTTATTTATAGTGCCAAATCGTGCTGGCTTTTGGTGTCGCAGTGACAAAACCCCATTTGGCTATGGGCGACCATATTCCATTGGACAACTAGAGGCACAATTAAGGTCACAGTCATTTATACCAGAAAGGCACACGATGGCCTTATATCAGATGCCATCGCACAGAAAAAGTTTGCAAAGAATCGGTCCGTTTTTTGAGGGATCAGGGAAATA
The DNA here is from genome assembly GCA_963999845.1 of uncultured Rhodobacterales bacterium. Taxonomy (GTDB): domain Bacteria; phylum Pseudomonadota; class Alphaproteobacteria; order Rhodobacterales; family Rhodobacteraceae; genus Salinivivens. Next base: position 46,874 of record CAXEVV010000007.1, read on the forward strand.
TCTGCCTTTACTTGCAGGTGGGGTCATTATAATTGAGGCAAGTACAAGATATCCACCAGTGCATAAAATAAAGAAATCAGCAAAAGAGAAGGCTTTAGGCCTGTTAGGGGGACTTGTTGAGCCTAAGCCCGCAGGATAACCCGCTGCTTTATTAGAACAATTGGCCCCAAAACGTCCTTGTATTTCTTTGAAAAACGAAACGCACAAACACTACCCCAATTAATAAATGAAATTTAGTTCCATTAAATGTATTTTAGTATGTTGCTAGAAGTGCATACCTCTGCTAATACCGCATCGATTTCATTTTGTGTTGCAAGTAAATACAAGTAGCCATGTCAGCACAATGAGACGATTGGCGTAAAATTAGACCGGAAGGATAAACGTGTCTGAAACAGCTTCAATTTCAACCGGCGTGGCCTCACGGTATGCGAAAGCTTTGTTTGATTTGGTTCTCGAATCAGACGAAGTGAGGAAATTAGAGAAAGATGTTGAAAGCTTGTCTGTTGCGTTAGAAATCAGTCAAGAGTTGAGAGATCTCATTTCTTCGCCGCTTTATACAAGACACAATCAGAAAAGCGCGATAGTTGCTATTTGCGAAAAAATGAAGTTGCTTTCCAACCTCACCAATACTTTGGCTTTGATGGCCTCCAAGAGGCGGCTTTTTGTTATGGAGGCGTTTCTTGATCATTTGAATGTTTTAATCGCTAATCACAAAGGCGAAATTACCGCCGATGTCGTGAGTGCAAAAACTTTAACTAAAGTGCAATCTGATAAAATAGCAAAAGCTATTAAAAAACGTGTCGGAAAAGAAATTAAGATTAATGCCTCTGTTGATGAGACGATCATTGGTGGCATTGTAATTAAAGTTGGATCGAAGATGATAGACACTTCCATTCGTTCCAAACTGAATTCCCTTCAAACTGCTATGAAAGAGGTCGGGTAATGGGTATCCAAGCAGCAGAAATATCTGCGATTTTAAAAGATCAAATTAAAAATTTTGGGCAAGAGACCGAAGTCGCTGAGATTGGTCGCGTCTTGTCAGTGGGTGACGGTATCGCAAGGGTACACGGCCTAGACAACGTCCAGGCAGGAGAAATGGTCGAGTTCCCAGGAGGAACTCGGGGCATGGCTCTTAACTTAGAAAGTGATAATGTAGGTGTTGTGATTTTTGGATCCGATAGAGACATCAAAGAAGGCGATGTTGTCAAGCGCACTAACTCAATCGTTGATGTCCCAGCAGGTGACGCACTGCTTGGGCGTGTCGTAGATGGTTTAGGGAATCCAATTGATGGAAAAGGCGCGATTAAGGGTGGCGAGCGGCGGGTAGCTGATGTCAAAGCTCCAGGGATTATTCCCCGAAAATCTGTCCATGAACCCATGGCGACAGGCCTAAAATCAGTTGATGCAATGATACCTATCGGAAGAGGTCAGCGAGAATTGATCATCGGCGACCGCCAAACTGGTAAGACAGCGGTGGCTCTTGATACAATCTTAAACCAGAAGAGTTACAATGATGCAGCTGGTGATGATGAGAGCAAAAAATTATACTGCATTTACGTTGCTGTGGGTCAGAAAAGATCAACGGTTGCTCAACTTGTGAAGAAACTTGAGGAAAGTGGAGCGATAGAATACACTATCGTCGTGGCAGCCACCGCATCGGATCCAGCCCCAATGCAATTTTTAGCGCCTTACTCAGCCACATCTATGGCTGAATATTTTCGTGATAATGGTAGGCATGCACTTATAGTATATGATGATTTGTCCAAGCAGGCCGTGGCATATCGTCAAATGTCACTACTGCTTAGACGTCCACCAGGGCGAGAGGCTTATCCGGGCGATGTGTTCTATCTGCATTCGCGCCTGCTTGAAAGATCGGCTAAATTAAACGAAGACAATGGAGCAGGCTCCTTAACAGCGTTGCCCGTGATCGAAACGCAAGGTGGAGATGTTTCGGCATTTATACCAACAAACGTAATCTCTATAACTGACGGTCAAATTTTTCTAGAAACTGAGTTGTTTTATCAAGGTATTCGTCCGGCAGTTAACACCGGATTGTCGGTATCCAGAGTAGGTTCATCCGCTCAAACTAACGCCATGAAATCAGTAGCTGGCCCCGTCAAACTATCTTTGGCGCAGTATCGTGAAATGGCAGCATTTGCGCAATTTGGCTCGGATTTGGATGCGTCAACTCAACAATTACTTAATCGTGGCGCCCGGCTAACTGAGTTAATGAAACAAGCTCAGTACTCCCCTTTAACGAACGCCGAAATAGTTTGTTTGATCTATGCAGGGACGAACGGTTTTTTAGATAAAGTAGAGGTCAAACAAATTGGTTCTTTTGAAATCGGTTTGTTGGCGCATCTTAGAAGTAAGCATGCTAGCCTCCTAGATCATATCACTAAAGATGATCCTAAGATCAAAGGTGAAGTTGAAGATAAAATTCGGGCAGCATTAAACGAGTATGCAGCAGATTTTGCTTAAGGGGATGCGGCTATGCCAAATCTAAAAGACTTAAAAAACCGGATTGAGAGTGTCAAAAACACTCGAAAGATCACTAAAGCGATGCAGATGGTTGCGGCTGCAAAGTTAAGGCGTGCCCAAGATGCTGCAGAAGCTTCTCGACCATACACTGAAAGATTTAATTCCGTGTTAGGTGCATTGGCTTCCGCTAAGGGATCAGAAACTGGCGGACCCATTTTGTTAGTAGGGACAGGCAACGATCAAACGCATCTATTGATTGTTATGACTGCTGAAAGAGGTCTGTGTGGCGGTTTCAACTCAAATATTGCCAGATTGGCGAAGTCGCATGCGAATAAACTTATCGAGCAAGGAAAGACGGTCAAAATTGTTACTGTAGGTAAAAAAGGCCGTGACGTAATAAAAAGGGATCTGAGTGAGCATTTCATCGATCACGTTGATTTATCTGAAATAAAGTCGATTCGATATACTGATGCTGTAGCAATATCTAAAACAGTTTTAGATAGGTTTAATGCTAAAGAATTTGACGTCGCTACCTTGTTTTATTCAAAGTTTGTCAACGTGGTTACACAAATTCCTACACAGCAACAGATTATTCCTGCAAACTTCGGCGAGAGCGAAGAGCCCAGTGCATCTGCGCCCCAGTTGAGCTATGAGTATGAGCCTACAGAGGAAGAAATTCTTGCCGATTTATTACCAAGAGGTGTTGGTACTCAAATTTTTGCAGCGTTACTTGAAAATGGTGCTTCTGAACAGGGAGCTAGGATGTCTGCAATGGATAATGCGACACGTAACGCTGGGGATATGATTGATAAGCTTACGATACAATACAACCGTTCACGGCAAGCCGTGATAACAAATGAACTGATTGAAATAATCTCAGGCGCTGAAGCGCTCTAAGAATCGGAGAAATAGATATGGCAAATGCAAAAGGTAAAGTTACTCAGGTAATTGGTGCTGTGGTGGACGTCCAATTCGATGATCATCTACCAGCGATCTTAAACGCTTTAAATACCGAAAATAACGGGAAAACGCTAGTGCTCGAAGTATCTCAGCACCTCGGTGAGAACACCGTACGCACAATTGCTATGGATGCGACTGAAGGCTTAGTGAGAGGACAGGAAGTAACAGACACTGCAGGGCCGATTTCTGTACCAGTTGGAAACGCTACTTTGGGCCGAATTATAAACGTAGTTGGAGAACCGGTTGATGAACAAGGTCCTGTTAAAGCTGATGCGCATCGCGCAATTCACCAACCGGCTCCAGAGTTCTCTGAGCAATCGACAGAGTCTGAGGTGTTGGTAACTGGGATTAAGGTCGTCGATCTGTTGGCGCCTTACTCTAAGGGTGGTAAAATCGGTTTATTTGGCGGTGCTGGTGTTGGCAAAACGGTTCTTATTATGGAATTGATCAACAATATTGCAAAGGTGCATTCTGGGTTTTCCGTTTTTGCAGGCGTCGGTGAACGTACTCGTGAAGGTAATGACCTTTACCATGAAATGATCGAGTCAAACGTTATTAAACCAGATAATCTTGAAGACTCTCAGGTTGCTCTGGTTTACGGACAAATGAATGAACCTCCAGGTGCCCGCGCCCGCGTCGCACTGACAGGGCTTACATTAGCCGAACAATTTCGTGATCAGTCTGGAACGGACGTATTATTTTTCGTAGATAATATTTTCAGATTTACACAAGCTGGATCTGAAGTTTCGGCGCTGCTGGGTAGAATTCCCTCTGCTGTTGGATACCAGCCAACTCTCGCCACTGATATGGGAGCAATGCAGGAACGTATCACTTCTACAAAAAATGGCTCTATCACATCAATTCAAGCCGTTTATGTACCTGCAGACGATCTGACAGACCCTGCACCGGCAACAACCTTTGCTCATTTGGATGCCACGACAGTTTTGTCCCGTGCTATCTCCGAGCTGGGAATTTACCCTGCAGTTGATCCCCTAGAATCATCTTCTAGATTGATGGATCCTGCTGTTGTGGGTGAAGAACACTATGAAGTAGCCCGGTCCATTCAAGAAATTCTTCAGCGCTATAAGTCTCTTCAAGATATCATCGCTATTCTTGGTATGGATGAGCTTTCTGAAGAAGATAAACTGACGGTTGCGCGCGCTAGAAAAGTACAGCGGTTTTTGTCTCAACCTTTCGACGTGGCGAAAGTATTTACTGGGTCAGACGGCGTACAAGTGCCGTTAGAAGACACGATCTCATCCTTTAAAGCAGTGGTCAATGGTGAGTATGATCATTTACCCGAAGGTGCATTTTACATGGTTGGTGGAATAGATGAGGTAATAGCAAAAGCAGAAAAAATGGCAGCAGAAGCAGCATAAATAATTAGAAAAGAGTTATAGAGACAATGCAAGTTGACGTAGTTAGTCCAGAAAAACTTTTGTTCTCTTCGGAGGCAATATCTGTTGAGATTCCAGGCGCAGATGGAGATATGACAGCAATGGCTAACCATGCTTCATTAATAACGACCCTGCGCCCAGGCATTCTCCGAGTAGTGCAAGAAAAAAATACAAACGAGTATGTTGTAACCGGTGGCTTCGCAGAGTTGGGTGAAGGTGTTTCTGTCTTGGCAGAAAAAGCGGTTTTAAAAGCTGACTTTAATAGAGAAATGTTCGATGAAACCTTGCTTGTGGCAGAGAACGCTTTGGAGTCTGCGAGAGCTAGCTCAGATGGTATTGCAGTAGATATGGCCGCGAAATCTTTGTCAGATTTTAATATTTTAGGCGAACAGCTAGGATTTAAATAGCTTTAGCGTTTTGCAAGCATGGCAACCCTAATTAAAGTTCTTTCAGTAATGGCCTCTACCGGAGATTGGGTTGATATTGATCGCAAACCTAAGTCTAGTTCTACAAAATAAGCCAACGCCCTTTTTAAATTTTTAACATTCCATAACTTTAACTGGTTGAGAATTATATTTCGCCTTGGACCAAATATCGGAGGCTTTTGGTTAGAAATTGCTTCTGATTGAGTGCCTTCGTAGATGCTGAGCCTGAGCAAAAGCTTGAAATGCCGTTGAAACGAAAGGCAGAGTGTAACGGGCTGGACGCCTTGTGCTTTAAGTCTGTTGAAGATAGAGCTTATTTTATGAGTTTTTCCATCTGCTACCGCATAAATCATATCATCCAGATTTGCCTCAGCAGATATTGGCCTACAAGCTGATATGTCCTTTGCGGTCAATGAAGATTTGTCATTGAATTTGTAGAGGTAAATCTTTTCGAGTGTATTGCGAAAGTCACCAGGCTCTAAATCCTTTGAAAGTCCATAAACGATATCTATAACGCTGGGATCCATTATTTGGATCTTTGCTCGTGATAATTCTTTTTTAATTTCCACTTCTGTCATTGGGTTATCATAAATGGGTGCAGCTAATGTTTGCTCGTGGTTTTCAAAGCTTTTTCTTAACTGAGAGCTGGGCTTTAACGTTCCGCTAGTAATTACAATATGCGCATCATTAGGTTGCCATGCCTTAATACAATCAATAATTATTTTTGATGCCTTATCAGGTGTGTTTTCAACAAGAATAGCACGTTGCCCAGGGAAAAAACCGGTTGCCTTTATAGTATCAAATATACCCGACTGATTTTTAAGGACTTCATCCCCAGTCAGTCTTGTCAATCGCATCTCCTGCTCTGCATTTGGTCCTAAGAGGTTTTCTAAATACTCTTGTCGCTTCAATGCCACTCTCATTGTATCAGCGCCATAAAAAAGAATTGCAGCTCTGGATGGATCAGGTTTATCGATAAATTTTTGTAAATTTTGGGGATTAAGTTTCATCGTACAAAGTCTCAGAACTCAATAACTTGTCAACTATCCGATCGCCTAATAAAACCATCAAGCGTGCGTAAGCGTCACGTTCGGATGCTTCATCGGTTACTGCTAGTATTGCGTCTGAGTAGGCAGCGCTGTCTTTAACGCTTGAAGTTAATAGAATTGTATTTTCACTATTTTGAATTAAGCTAAATTTAACTTCACCATGGATGCGAATTCGAAATGCTTTTCCATCGAAAGAAAATGCACTTCTTTTTGTCTCCGTAAAAAGTTCGTATTTTAACAATAATTCTGCATCAGTGGCTTTTCCCAATCTTGATGCTAAGTAACGATTTAGGCGAAACTCATTACTGGTTTTTGCTTCTATAAAGTCTACACGCTCCCACAATATTTCTGTTTTTTGGTTTTTTGCTACCCAGGCTGGCTGGAACGAGCAACCTACGAGAAATACACCTATTAACAAAGTAAAAAGATACTTTTTTTTCTTAAACAACGACATTTACAATCCGTCCTGGCACCACAATTACTTTTTTCGGTAGTTGGCCATCTAGAGCTTTTACTACTTCTTCACAAAGAAGAGCAGTTCGTTCGACCTCCGAACTATTAGTATCTTTTGGCACAGTAATTTCGGTTCGCCGTTTGCCATTGATTTGCACAGGCAGGGTAATTTCATCATCTACTAAAAGTTCAAGGTTAGCTTTGGGCCATTTGGCAGAAACCACCAAGCCGTTTCCGCCTAATTCCTTCCACAGTTCTTCCGAGAGATGTGGTGTCATTGGTCCCATTAATTGAACTAGGGTCTTTGCTGCCATTTTTTTGGCATGGCCACTGGCTTTTGATTTTGCCAAAATATTTGTAAATCCATAAAGTCTTGCTATGGCAGAGTTAAAACCAAATGATTCGAGGCCCACAGTAACGTCGTGAATTGCTTTATGTGTTTCTTTTTGTAGAAGTACATCATCTTCATTAGGAGGTGTTGTGTCTTTGATTGTGTCCAAAACAATTTTGTAAACTCTTGTAAGATGTCTGTGTGCAGCTTCCACACCAGATGCAGTCCATTCTACATCTCTTTCTGGTGGGCTATCGGAGAGAACAAACCAGCGTGCGGTATCTGCACCAAAGGACTTGATTATTGATACTGGGTCTACAACATTATTTTTTGATTTAGACATTTTTGCAGAGGGAGTTATTTTCACTTCACTGCCATCACTTTTTAAAAATGCCTTACCATCTTTCAATTCAACTTCTTCAGGGAAAAAGTATTTTGAGCGTTCACCTGTTTTTGTCTGCTCGTATATTGCGTGAGTAACCATTCCCTGGGTAAAGAGTGCATCAAAAGGTTCGGTTGCGTTTTGTGGCAGGTGGCCACAGTGGTGCATGGCTCGTGCAAAAAACCTGGAGTAGAGGAGATGCAAGATAGCATGTTCAACACCACCAATGTATTGATCTACATTCATCCAATAATTTATTTCATTCTCATCGGTGGGGGTTGGAGAGTTATGGGATGTGAACCTTGTAAAATACCAACTTGAATCCACAAATGTATCCATTGTGTCTGTTTCCCTTAATGCCGTTCCTCCACATTCAGGGCATTTACATTTGCGCCAACCAGCATGTCTGTCTAATGGATTACCTGGTTTATCAAATGTAACATCATCGGGTAATTTTATTGGTAAGTTTTCTTTCTTTTCCGCAACTAGTCCACAGCTATCGCAGTGCACGACTGGAATTGGGCATCCCCAATATCGTTGTCTGCTAAGCCCCCAGTCTCGTAATCGATATTTAGTAACACCTTTCCCCCAACCTTGTTTTTCAGCAAAACGAATGGTTTTATCAATCACCTCTTCTCCAGTTGCTTTTTCAACACCGGTAAAGTGATTTACCCACTTCACGGGTTCTGACTTTGGTGGAATAAATGCTATTTCTTTTACGTTTTCTTCATTTTTGAGAGAGTAAAAGGTGTCAATTACTGGTAGCTGGTATTTAAGCGCAAAGTCTAAATCTCTTTGATCATGCGCCGGACAAGCGAATATAGCACCTGTTCCATAATCCATAAGTATAAAGTTTGCTATCCAAACGGGAAGTTTAACTTCTGGGTTCAACGGATGACTAACTAAAATACCAGTGTTAATTCCTTTTTTCTCTGCTTTCTCCATTTCGGCTTCTGATGTAGACATTTGCCTACACTCATTGTTAAACGCGGCAATTTCTGAATTTCCCTTTTCAAGTTCACGGGCAAGCGGGTGATCGGATGAAATTCCAACAAAAGAGGCGCCCAATAAAGTATCTGGGCGGGTTGTATAGACGTCAATTTTGTCAAATCCATCTGGCGCATTCGCGGCTTCAAAAGAAAACTCCAATCCCTTGGACTCGCCAATCCAATTTGATTGCATCAACTTTACTTTTGCTGGCCAGTTATCTAACTCTGCGATAGAAGATAATAATTCCTCTGAGTATTCAGAAATTTTAAAAAACCATTGAGTTAGCTCTCTTCGTTCCACGACCGCGCCAGATCTCCAGCCTCGGCCATTTTCCACCTGTTCATTAGCAAGGACTGTCAAGTCTACTGGGTCCCAGTTAACCACTGCATTTTTTCTATACACCAAACCTGCGTCTAAAAAATCAAGAAATAGGGCTTGCTGTTGGCCGTAGTATTCGGGATCGCACGTCGCAAACTCTCTTTGCCAATCAATGGATAAACCGAGTGGTTTCATTTGTTCTTTCATCACGGAGATATTTTTATAAGTCCATTCTTTTGGATGACCATTTGACGCCATTGCTGCATTTTCTGCAGGCATTCCAAATGCATCCCAACCCATTGGATGTAATACGTTAAACCCATTACTCATTTTGTACCGTGCTACCAGATCGCCCATCGTGTAGTTACGTACATGGCCCATATGAATCCTTCCAGAAGGATATGGAAACATTTCTAGCACATAATATTTTGGCTTTTTTACATCTAGTGTGGAGTTAAAAACTTTTGAATCTTCCCACGCACTCCGCCACTTTGGTTCAATTTCTGATGGATTATACGCAGTCATCCATTTTCCCTCATAATTAGCGATGATCTCTTTATTTGTGATAAATCTAAATGCCTTCAGCGTCCATAGATAGAACCTATAAAAGTTTTAGGGAGGCGTCATTTTGAGGGTGTATTCACTCTATTATTATGGACATGCCAATGAATTACAAAAACAAATTGGAGGTATCTACTAATTATGATAGACCATCTGCCTTCCGCATTTGCCTAGCTCTTGAAAGGATCGCATCTTCAATTTCTTTCATCGTGGCGGTGCTAACTGGACCTGATTTTGTTTGCATTGAAACCCGTAATGAACGAGCTTCCAACGCGGGATCAATTACGTAAATTGTAGCGCGATATTGCGTTTTTCCTCCCGGTGGTGTGCCGAAACCTTTAACAATGACGCCTGAGAATGGGTCTATTGTTTCGATCGGCATAAAATCTAGGACATCCAAAGCTGCTTGCCAGATATACCGATTTACTTTTACAGGCTCTCGTGTCGCTTCTCTGTTGAAAGCATCCCATATAGTCTCTCGCTCATCACTCTCAGCAGCCGGTAATGATGACTTATAATCTTTATCATTTTTCTCGCCAAATATATTAGAATCGCCAGAGCAGCCGAATAAGAAAAAAA
>CAXEVV010000008.1:0-53100 GCA_963999845.1 uncultured Rhodobacterales bacterium
CATGTGTGTTTTACTTGCATATAGTTTAGTAGCGTGAAACAGCTGCTTCCCAGCACTAAGCCGTCTAGCATTTTTTTTTATATAAGTAGAAATAAGCCCCCAATCAGATGGTAGCTTATCCACTCCAGCCCAATTTGGATCTGACCATTCAAGCAGTTGAAAGCCAATTATAGACTTTGCCTGGATAGCCACATGACCGCAAAGGGCAAATTGACTTTTAAAGTAAACCTTTTCAAATTCTAGAGGCGTCATGGTATTATTATTGAGCGTCTTTCCACCCTCGACAATTATCTCATTTAAGATATTAGATATTTCAATAACGTCATCAGATCGAACTTTTCGAACATAAATTGACATTAAATTTGATCCAATAGTGCTGAGCATTTTTCGATGTAGTCTTTTCGAACTTGGGCAGGTGGTCGGATCTGAATTGAAAATTGGGTTAAATAAGAGTGTTTGAATTTTCCAAAAAACTTATCTGCTTCGTGTTTTGAGAAACCAGCTATTTCCATTGCCTCTAACCAAGCACTAACTTTATCTGCTTTCTTTATTTTTCTCTTAAGATCTAACGATACTTTTGCTGGCAAACCAAATCTTCTGTGAATGGCGACCGTAAGTTTCTCATCTAAATTTTCATACCCATAACCAACTGCCGCTTTCACTGGCGAAATAAGATCACCAAGTACGTATTCTGGTGCATCGTGAAGCAAAGCAGCTAGCCTTGCCTCAGAACTACTATTTGGATTCAACTCATCGAAAATCTTTTCTACTAACAGTGAGTGCTCAGCCACGGAATACGGAAAATCACCACTTGTTTGACCATTCCAACGAGCAACAAAGGATAATCCATGGGCGATATCCTGAATCTCGATATCTAATGGCGTGGGATCCAACAAATCTAGTCTGCGTCCAGATAACATTCTTTGCCATGCGCGCTCTGGTTTCATAATACCGCCTTTAAATAAAAAGATTTTAATATTGTTTTTAAATACTTTAAACAAATTATTGATTAATTGCAGCCTTGTTTTAGTTGTGTTAGCAGACGTAAGAACGGAGTTTAAATATGGCCAATGATTACATAGTAAAAGAAATATCGCTTGCAGATTTTGGGCGTCGAGAGATGGATATAGCAGAGACAGAAATGCCAGGCCTTATAGCGCTCCGTGAGGAATATGGCGCTTCTAAACCTCTTAAAGGCGCTAGAATAGTTGGTTCGTTACACATGACGATACAAACTGCTGTTCTAATTGAAACACTAGCAACGCTGGGTGCCGATGTACGGTGGGCATCTTGTAATATCTTCTCTACGCAAGACCATGCAGCAGCAGCGATCGCAGAATCTGGTATTCCTGTCTTTGCGATCAAAGGTCAATCTTTAGAAGAACATTGGGATTACTTGGACCGATCATTTCAGTTTAAAGATGGCCCAAATATGATTTTGGATGATGGCGGTGATGCTACACTTTACGTTCTTTTAGGCGCCAGGGCTGAGGCGGGCGAAGAGATACTTACTGTTCCCCAATCTGAAGAAGAAGAAGTGATTAAAGTTCAAATTTATAAAAGAATTAAAGAGTCCCCTGGTTGGTTTACTAAAACGAGAGACTCCATACGCGGTGTATCAGAAGAAACAACAACTGGGGTTCATAGACTTTATGACCTTGTAAAAAATGGACAACTTCCCTTTCCTGCTATCAACGTAAATGACTCTGTAACAAAGTCTAAATTTGATAACAAATATGGATGTAAAGAATCTCTGGTGGACGGAATTCGTAGAGCCACAGACACCATGATGGCGGGCAAGACCGCAGTAGTGTGTGGATATGGCGATGTTGGCAAGGGTTCCTCTGCTTCACTGCGAGGTGCAGGAGCTCGAGTAAAAGTCACAGAGGTCGATCCCATTTGTGCATTACAGGCTGCAATGGACGGTTTTGAAGTAGTCGTTCTTGAAGATGTGGTAGCGAGTGCGGATATTTTTATAACAACAACGGGAAACAAAGACGTCATTCGTATAGAACATATGCGGGAGATGAAAGATATGGCCATTGTTGGAAACATCGGGCATTTCGATAATGAAATCCAAGTTTCAAACCTTCGAAATCACAAATGGACCAATATTAAAGAACAAGTTGATATGATAGAAATGCCAAATGGCAATCGACTGATCCTGTTATCTGAAGGCCGATTACTGAATTTAGGAAATGCAACTGGTCACCCATCATTTGTTATGTCTGCCTCTTTCACTAATCAGGTACTTGCACAAATCGAGTTATGGACAAATGGCCAAAACTATAAAAATGAAGTATTTATACTACCAAAACATCTTGATGAAAAAGTAGCACGACTACATTTGGATCGCATTGGCGTAAAACTTACAAAGCTGGCGGTGGATCAAGCTGATTATATCGGGGTTACTCCGGATGGTCCTTTCAAGCCAGAGCATTACAGATATTAATTGAAAATTATTCCAGATTTATTCTTGCCTTTGAGGCCGTGACAAGAGGCTCTGTATCGCCTGCTTTAAAGAAATCTGACCAGTTACAAGATTGTTTATAGCTGCCATTACCGGCGTATCAATCTTGAATTCCTTCGCCTTTAGAATTACGGCACTGGAGGTACTTGCACCCTCAACAGTTATGTTTTTATCAAAAGATTGTTGTTTCCCCAGTGCAAGACCATATCTGTAGTTTCTAGACTCAGAAGACATACAAGTTAAACTTAAATCTCCTAATCCGGACAATCCTGACAGCGTTTCAGGCTTAGCACCAAAATAGGGTGCAACACTTAAGATTTCAGAATAACCACGCGTCATAAGTGCAGCTCGGGAACTACTTCCATAACCAGCACCAATAGTGACCCCACAACCAATAGCGACAACATTCTTTAAAGCCCCACCAAGTTCAGCTCCAATTGGGTCATCAGACCAATAAAGTCTCAGAATCTCTGACCCTAGTTCTTTTTGAATATATTGTGCCAAACCTTCTACTTTAGAAGCGATAGTGAGGGCGGTGGGAAAACCTGAAGCCAAATCAGAGGCGAAACTTGGACCAGTAAGTATAGCTGTCTCTGTTGAGGCTATCTCCAGAATTGAGGTTGGGCCCAAACCAGTCAACAGTTCGAAACCTTTGCAGCAAGCGACTAATATCTTCCCTTTCAAAATTACTGCTTGCAACTCGACTAGAGACCTTAGTTTTTGCATCGGTACTGCAATCAATACTATGGAGCACTCTTTAATTTTATTAATATCATTGGTCACAATAATATTCTTAGGCAAAATGTAGCCAGGCAATCGTAGCTGATTTTCTCTTACTTTCTGCACAGAATTAAATATATTTTGATTTTGTGTCCAAAGTATTAACTTTTCATTTGAGGATGATAAGGCAATTGATAGAGATGTCCCAAAAGCACCAGCCCCAAGAATTCCCACAGTCATGCTTTAGCTCCTCTTTTTCCACTTCCAAGCATTGGTGCTTTCTTTTCGTCTAGCGGCCAACGAGACCTCGGTGATAGAAAATAATCATCCTCATGTCCCAGAGCGTATAATTCCCCCGCAGCATATGCTATCATAGCAGCATTATCGGTACAAAGATTTAGAGGCGGCGCAACAAAGTTAATTTCCAAGCCATTACAAACTGACAATAAATTTGAACGAATTTTTTGATTTGCGGCTACTCCACCAACAATTGCGAATGTTTTAAGGTCTAAAAAATTTTTGCGTGTTTCAATTATTGCTCTCTTTGATTTTTCCAAAAGCACATCGGAGATAGCTGCCTGGAAACTTGCTGAAAAATCTTTAATGTCTTTTTCATATAGACCACCTTGTTGAATATCTAAATCCTTCAATGACCTTGATACGGCAGTCTTTAAACCCGAAAAAGACATATCACAATCGTTCCGATTTAGGAGAGGTCGGGGGAAATTAAATCGTTTGAAATCGCCGTTTGTCGCTTCTTTCTCAATAGACGGTCCCCCTGGTTGCTTCAAGCCCAGAAGCCGAGCCGTTTTATCAAAAGCTTCTCCAGGTGCGTCATCGATAGTACCGCCTATACGTGAAAATTTATCTGCACCTTTAACCAGTATAAATTGGCAATGACCTCCTGATGCAAGTAAAATTAAATATGGATATTCTATATTTTCAGTAAGTCGTGGAGTTAGCGCATGTCCTGCGAGATGATTAACACCAACCATAGGTAAATTAGCTCCATAGGCTAAACCCTTAGCACACATCACACCGGCAACGACACCTCCAATCAAACCAGGACCGGCAGTAACACCGATTAAATCTACGTTATCCAGACCCACTTTCGCCTCCTTGAAGGCGTTCGTTACCACATCATCTACTCTTTCAGCATGCGCCCTAGCGGCAATCTCAGGGACTACTCCACCATACTTTTCATGTAATGTGTTTTGATTAACCACAACTGATGAAAGTATTTTTGAATTATTTTCTTCGTATGATACGATAGACGCAGCCGTATCATCACAACTACTCTCTATACCTAAAATTACACGAGCAGATGACTTCACTTTAAATCCCATTGTGCGAAAGTTTCGGGCCAGTTACCATTACAAAAGATGACATACAACAAATTAAAACCTAAATTAATCATAACAAGGCCTGTGGAATCAGCCAATCTTTTTGCTTCTTTTTTTGAAAGAAACTTGCAAAAAGAGCAAATAATAATATCCCCAGCGATCGAGATTAAATTTTTCTCTCGACCGAAAATATTAAGAAAAACCCCTAACCTTATCTTTACATCTTCAAATGGGGTAAAAGCTGCTGGGCAGGCGACAGATAATAATATCAGAGCTATATGTGTTGGAGATAGAACAACAAGTCTTGCCTCTTCTTTGGGTTATTCAGCTGAAAAATATGGTGATAATGTTGAACAGCTTATTAAGAAGCTTTGCTTAAATACAAATATTGAAGGAAATATTCTCCATGTTCGTGGAAAATATACTAAGGTTGACCTTATGGATCGTTTACTAGCGGCAGGGTTTTTGTGCCATGAATGGGAAGGATATGATCAGATCGCTAAGAACCTATCATTTCATGCTTTAAATGCATTTAAAAATGGTGAAAAAATAATTTTACCAATTTTTTCGGAACGCAGTGGCCGTCTTCTTAAGGATCAAATCCCCAACTTCGATAAATGTCATATTATTGCAATAAGTTCAGCAGTAGCAAATGTATTCTTGGACAAAAGCCCAGCATCGATTAGTGAGGCACAAACTCCAAATTTAGTTGGTATGAGATCTTCAACAAAAACAGTTCTTAAAAACGCACTTCTTGAGTAATTAACTTCAAAAGATTAGCGTTAAATCAAATAACATTTTTATTTAGGTAAAAAATGACAGACGATAAAAAAGCCACAGCAGACAGCAACAAAACTATAGTGGATCAATCTAAATCAGAGCAAAAAAAACTACCAAATACATCTTCAACTGATCTAGTTATTGATAATCAAAAGAAACCTAGCGTTTGGATTATTTTAATATCAGTTGTCCTAGCGGCTATTATTGGAGCTATTGTAAGCTTTCTACTCAGTATTAGTGTTGTTCCAAGTTTACCTATCTGGAATGAATTAAAGGTAGCTCAAAAAAAGTCTGTAATTAATTACGATAAGCTATCTGTGCAGATAAATGAGCTAAGCACATTAGTCTCTAAGATAGGTAACAATATTCCAAAAGAGGTTGATATACTACCAATTGTTAATGAATTAGAAGAACTAAGCAAAAAAATGCAGATTATTGAAAAATATGATTTTTCCCAAAGCGATGTGGGTATCAAAAGAATTGAAGCCCTCATCGATGACAGAACCAAGATACTGACAGAAGATATTTCTTCATTAGACACAAAACTTGAAAATAACATATCCGCTAATTCAACAATGCCTAATGAAAATGCCAAAAATCTTCTGAGCGAAGCATTATCGTCCATGCAAAACTCTCTGGCAACAGGCCTGCCTTTCCAAAAAGCCCTAGCTGAATACGAAATGGCTAGTGGTGAAGAAGCACCGGCTATAATAAAGAGCTTTGCAAAAACTGGGCTATCAACTCAAAGCGACTTACTTGAAACATTTCCCCAGTATGCCCGAAACCTTCTAGATATTGATCAAAAAAAGCATTCTTTAAACGAGAAGGATGGGTCAGACATTATCAAATTTTTACAAAAATTCGTCAAAACAAGATCAACGAGCCCCCAGATTGGAAACAGTAATGACGCCATTCTGTCTAGAGCTGAATATTCAGTTAAAAATGGCAAAATAAAAGAGGCGTTAGAAGAATTAGACCAACTGCCGTTAGAATTACAGGGTGAAATGAGCGATTGGTATAACAAAGCAAAAAATCTTTTAGAAATCGATAATGCTATAAATCAATTAATCCATTTCCATACAAATTAGGACACCTGGAATGCTAATATCACTTTTTAAGATAGTTTTTTTTATAGTGATAATTACTGTCATTGCACTTGGCGTCACATATTTGATGGATAATGACAAAACCATTTTAGGCGAGGTTTTTATAAATATTGGTACAACTGAATTTATACTCACTCCTATTCAGACAGTCATATTTTTAGGCTTAATTGCATTATTTGCAATTTTGGGTCTGAAGTTATTCTCACTCTTTCTCGCAATCTTGAGTTTTATTAACGGTGATGAAACGGCTATCTCACGATATTTCTTAAAAAATAGAGAAAGAAAGGGCTTTGGTGCGCTATCTGAAGGCTTATTAGCTTTAGCGTCAGGCGAGGGCCCACTTGCTCTCGCAAAGGCAAATAAAGCAGAAAAATATCTTAAAAGACCTGAGTTAACAAATTTGCTTATTGCCCAGGCAGCAGAACTTTCCGGAGATCTAAATAAAGCCACTAAGACATATAAATCCCTCATCCAAAACCCGCAAACTAGGTTCGTAGGCTTACGCGGAATACTAAAGCAAAAATTAGCAGAAGGCCAAACTGAAATAGCAATAAAAATCGCTAAAGAAGCATTTAGTATAAAACCAACACATACTGAAACACAGGATATTTTGCTTCAGCTTCAAGCTGAGTTAGGCGATTGGCGGGGAGCGCGAAAAACACTCGGCGCAAAGTTTAAAAAGGGATCAATCCCCAAAGACATTCATAGACGCCGTGACGCTGTTTTGGCATTGGCAGAGGCGAAAGACCTACTGAATGAAGAGGCTTCAATAAAACAACAAGAAGCAGCCATTGAGGCAAACAGATTATCACCCGACCTAGTACCAGCTGCGGTACTCGCTGCTCGTGCCTACATACAACGAGGTAATGCACGTACTGCGATCCGTATAATAAATAAAGCTTGGCAGTCACAACCACATCCTGATCTTAAGATTGTTTTCTATGAAATTTTTGCAAACGAAAGTGACGAAGAGAAACTCAAAAGATTGCAGAAACTTTGTAGGTTAAATCCTGATCATTTGGAATCTAAAATTTCTCTATCGGAGCTATATTTGAAACAGGAAAACTTTCCAATGGCCCATAGGGTACTTAAAAAGATACTAACGGAGGACCAGGATACTAGAGTACTTACTCTCATGGCGGTAACTGAGAGAGGTAAAGGAGGAGATGACGAAACAATACGTAACTTGTTAAACCTTGCAATTACAGCAAAACGTGGGCCGCAATGGATATGCGAAACATGTAATACCGCTAATACGGATTGGGAACCAATCTGCGCAAATTGTTCCGCTATGGATTCGTTAGAATGGAAAGTCCCACCACAAGAGACAACAAATTTCACTGTAAGCGACGATTTACTTCCATTTCTAGCTGGAGAAATAAAGATGGACGTTCCAGCAAACAAAGCTGACTCGGAAAAGCCTACAAAAAAGCAAAATAAAAAAATTAAATAGCAATAAACTCTTGTACTTGCCGATACTTGAAATGTTGCCTAAGTAGTAAGTGTAGATGAAAGAGTAACACTTATGATGGCAATTTATGGACCTTTACGCTTAATACTGGATGCGGCCTTTTTTATAATGGTCGTACACATTATTTTTAGCTGGCTTATTTCCTTTCAGATTTTAAATTTACGTCAACCAATTGTAACACAGCTGTGGCTGGGGTTGAATAAACTATTGGAGCCGATCTATAGTCCCATAAGAAACATACTACCAGACACCAGACCTCTTGATCTAGCTCCGTTAGTTGCATTTGTAATTTTGATTTCGTTGAGAGATTACATTTTACCAGAATTATTATTAAATTAGTCTTTAAATATAAATTTGATATTCCATTTGAAATGCCATGCCATGCAAAGTAGTTTGTGTATCATGAAACTGGACGTATTGATTAAAGAGACCTAAATAAACTTTTTAATGCTTGGAGTTTAAATGTTAGTAGTCGTATCACCCGCAAAAAAACTTGATATGTCACCAATTGATGCAGAAGTGACATCGGTACCCCAATTTTCCAACGAAGCACATGATTTGGCTCAGATTGCGTCAAACCTAGGCAAGGATGGACTAATTTCAATAATGAAAATTAGTGAAAAACTGGCTGATTTAAATTTGGAGCGTTTTAAGTCTTTTGGACATCAGGATAAAAAAGCTGCTGTTTTTGCTTTTGCCGGTGATACGTACCAAGGATTTGATGCTGCGACCCTGAATTCAGATGGATTGCGTTGGGCGCAAGACCACTTACGTATTCTCTCTGGTTTGTATGGCATTCTGCGTCCTTTTGATGAAATCGAGCCATATCGACTTGAAATGGGAAGCAAGTTTAATATTCGTGATTATACATCCCTTCATGATTTTTGGAAGTCCCGAGTGTCATGTGCGCTCAACGAAACTGCAAAAGAAACAAGTTCTAAATTTCTGGTAAATTGCGCAAGCCAAGAATATTTTGGATCCGTAGCTCCAAATATTGTAAATATGAAAATTATTACTCCAACCTTTTATGAAAATACAGAGAAAGGACTGAAAGTTATCAGCTTTTATGCAAAAAAGGCCAGAGGGGCGATGGCACGCTACATTATGGAAAATCGCATTAATGATCCAAATTCATTGTTGGAATTTGATTTAGGAGGCTATAAGTATCAGCCTGAAAGTTCTACGTTAGAGGCTCCCATTTTTATTCGAGATTAAAAACCTTTAAAATGAAACGAGCCAAGGGCGTGACCCTACGGAAATATTAAAAAGGATCATATTATGTCGGTTATGGTGTTTGGGCATAAATCACCAGATACAGACTCTACAGGATCACCGATTATTTGGGCCTGGTATCTAAAACATGTTAAAAATATTGATACAGAGCCTGTTCTGCTAGGAAAACCAAATAGCGAAGCACTTTTCATGCTAGATTATTGGGGAATAGAGAAACCGCAAATAATTGATAATTTGGACAGTGGAAGCTCGGTTGTAATAGTTGATACCAATAACCCTGATGAGTTACCTGAAAATATCAATGACTGCGAGATTCAGACAATAATTGACCATCATAAGCTGGTTGGTGGGTTACAAACGAAACACCCAATTGATGTAGTCATCCGGCCGTTAGCCTGCACTGCAACGGTTATGATAGAAATAATGGGAGCTGATATCACCACCAAAATGCCAACAATGATAAAGGGAGCTGCGTTGAGCTGTATTTTATCGGACACTCTCGAATTTCGCAGTCCAACAACAACAGATTTAGACAAATCAATTGCTAAAAAATTAGCAAAGGACTTGGGCATTGATATGAAGTCATATGCCTCCCAACTCTTCACAGCAAAATCAGATGTTTCAAACTATACGGATCCAGAATTAATTTTAATGGATTCAAAAAAATATGATGTAGGGGGGAAAAAGCTGCGTATATCAGTAATGGAAACCACCAAACCTGCTGAAATTCTTAAAAGAAAAAAGTCTCTGCTTAAAGCAATGGAAGAAATTGAAGAAAAAGAGGGTGTTGATCAGATTTTATTCTTCGTCATTGATATATTGAAAGAAGAGGCAATCCTTTTGGTACCAAACAAGTTAGTAAAAGAAATTACTGAAAAGTCATTTGGTAAAAGCAGTGGAGGCGACACTATAGTTTTACCTGGTATCGTCAGTCGTAAAAAGCAAATAATACCACAACTAAAATTATAAACATTTAGGAAATTTAACCAACTAGGTGGCAACAGTGACACTGATAATAAATAGCCTGGATGAGATAGCCCATCAATACGATGCTTTATTTGTTGATCTTTGGGGATGTGTCCATAACGGAATTACAGCCTATAAATCTGCTGTAGAAGCACTAATAAAATATAGAGAAACAGGTGGAAAGGTTGTGTTGCTTACAAACTCACCAAAACCAAGAGTTGGTGTCGAAAAGCAACTTCATCATTTGAATGTTCCAGCGACATGCTTCGATACGGTTGCAACTTCAGGTGATAGCGCTAGAGCAGCAATGTTTACAGGCGTAGTAGGAAAAAAGGTTTTTTTCATTGGGGAACCTCGCGATCAATTATTCTTCGATCCCATATCTATTATCAAGTCACCAATTGAAGTTGATCAAGTATCTATAAATGATGCTGAAGGTATCGTTTGCACCGGACCTTTCGATGGATCTGCAGATCCAGTAGTAAATAGAGAGATTTTTTTATTCGCTATAGACCAAGGGATGAAGTTTTTGTGTGCAAACCCTGACATAGTTGTAGACCGTGGATCAGTTAGACAGTGGTGCGCAGGCGCTCTTGCTAAAATGTATACTGAAATGGGTGGAGAAAGTTTGTATTTTGGCAAACCACATAGTGCTATTTATGATTTGGCCAGGTTACGAATGGCAGATCTTAATACAAAAATTACTGACAAAAAGATTTTAGCTATCGGTGATGGAATCAACACTGATATAGAAGGCGCCAACTCCGAAGGAATTGATAGCTTATTTATAACAGGTGGTTTAGCTGCGAAAGAAACTAAAACATCGGTTAACCCAAATCCAGAAGCATTAAATCAGTACCTTTCAGAACAAAAAGTAACATGCACCTACAGTATTGGCTATCTACGTTAGCTCAAACTTAAAGTTAAGTATGCGCACATGTTAAATTTAACTTGATTTTCTGCATTTGCAAAGTAATAAAGTTACACTAGTTTTAATGGATGAGTAGCAATATTTCGTCTTGGAGTAAGAATAACATGCTAGATAATCAGCCACGCGGAACAATTTGCATTGAAGATATAGAAATGGGAATGACCCGTTATCTGCAAAAGTACGTCACCGATAAAGATATTGAGATGTTTGCCGAAGTCAGTACTGACCATAATCCAGTACATTTAGATGATGACTATGCCCAGGATACAATATTTGAAGGTAGAATCGCCCATGGAATGTTAACAGCTGGATTGATTTCAGCCGTTATCGGAGAGCAGTTGCCAGGTCACGGTGCGATTTATATGAGCCAATCATTGAAGTTTCTGGCGCCAGTTAGACCGGGTGACCTTGTTTATGCTGAGGTTAAAGTTACGGATATTCAAATTGACAAGCGTAGAGTAAAACTTGATTGTAAGTGTGAAGTAGATGGTAAAAATGTTCTTGTGGGCGAGGCCATGGTATTAGCACCTAGCCGTAAATTTGATTAATCATCTGTACTATTAATTTCAAGCTATCTTGCACCACTGCCCGACTGGCGCTAATGCATTCATTATGAGAATAATTAGAGACTACCAGTATGTGGAACCTAGCGATACCAATGCCGTTGCAGCAATTGGTAACTTTGATGGCGTACATTTAGGGCATCAGGCGGTTCTAAAAAAAGTTCACAGTATTGCAAAAGATTTGCGCGCACCGGTAGGGGTTGTAACTTTCGAACCTCATCCAAGGAGCTACTTTGCTCCTGATGCTCCTACATTTCGGTTAATGAGCCCCGCTGCAAAAGCAACTAGGCTGGAAAAGCTAGGTGTGGAAAAACTATACGAGCTAAACTTTAACGCTCAGATATCAAAACTAAATCCTGAAGAATTCGCGCGTAAAGTATTATCTGATGGCTTAAAATTGCAACATGTTTTGGTTGGCCAAGACTTTTGTTTTGGAAGAGGCAGAAAAGGTAATGTACAAATTTTAAAAGATTTGGGTGCCAACCTTGGCTTTGGAGTTACTACACTTGAATTAATTAAGGGTGATCATGGTGAACTATCATCAACATCGATAAGGCACCTATTATCAGACGGAAAGCCCAAAGAAGCGGCAATTCAGTTAGGACATTGGCACAGAATTGAAGGGCCTATAATTGGAGGAGAACAGCGCGGCCGTATTTTAGGCTATCCAACCGCAAACATGGAATTGCACGAATTACATCTTCCCAAACTTGGCGTTTATGCTGTCTTGATTGATATTTTAGACGGACCATATAAAGGGAGCTTCAAGGGTGCTGCTTCTATAGGGGTAAGACCAATGTTTGGTAAGAATACTCCGAATTTAGAAACTTACATTTTTGATTTTTCTGGTGATATTTATGGAGCTCAAGTTTCAATAGCGCTCGTAGAGTATTTAAGGCCTGAATTGAGTTTTGATACTGTCGACATACTAGTCAAGCAAATGGCATCAGATTGTGAAAAAGCTAAAGAGATTCTATGTAAAACATGATAGATAAAAAGAAGAACGACCCAAAATTTGCTTACAAGTTTTGGGAAAAGAAATCATTAAACAATTTGAATGCCTTAGAATGGGAAGCCCTTTGTGATGGTTGCGGGAAATGCTGCCTTAACAAAATAGAAGACGAAGAGTCAGGAGAGGTTTTCCTAACAAGAATAGCATGCAGGCTTTTTAATGATAAAGATTGCCTTTGTACTGACTATACAAATCGTCAAGATTTCGTCCCAGAATGCATTAAGCTTACTCCGAATACGATCAAACAAAATGCTTATTGGCTCCCATCCACCTGTGCGTACAAGTTACTTTACGAAAATAAACCATTACTGGATTGGCACCCATTGTTGACAGGAAATACTGAGTCTGTTCATCACGCTGGTATTTCAATTCAGGGAGCTACTGTTTCAGAGAAATCTGTAAACGAAAATGATTGGGAAAATCATATAATTTCGGAACCAACATGAATTTTGCGTCAGACAACACAAGCCCTGTTCCGCCCCAAATTATAGAAAAGATAAAGGCAGTAAATGATGGGTATCAAATTAGTTATGGCGAAGATGAATATATGCACGAACTATCTGATCGTATCAAAAATATTTTTGAAAAAGATGAGGCAACAGTTTTCTTAGTTTCCACAGGCACAGCGGCAAATTCATTAGCATTAGCCTGCCTCTCTAATCCTTGGGATACTATTTTTTGCTCACCAGTATCCCATCTACATCAAGACGAATGCAATGCTCCGGAATTTTTTACTGGAGGAGCAAAACTTACTTTAGTTGGGCAAACCGACAAAATTAATCCTTCTGAACTTAACGCTACAATATTATCTGAAGAAACTAGAGGTATACATGGACCACAGCGTGGCCCAATTTCAATAACACAAGTTACAGAAAAAGGACGGTGCTACAGCTTACAGGAAATTCATCAAATTTCTGAAATAAAATCTAAATTTAATTCTAAGCTCCATATGGATGGAGCAAGATTTGGAAATGCTCTTTCAGCGCTCAATTGTACAGCGGCGGAAATGACCTGGAAAGCGGGAGTAGATGCTGTAACGTTTGGGTGTACTAAAAATGGTTTAATGGGAGTAGAGGCCGTAATTTTCTTCAACAATAAACATGCCAGAGAGTTTGAATTACGAAGAAAGAGAGCAGGACATCTGTTCTCCAAAAATAGATACCTGTCAGCGCAAATGCTTGGTTATTTAGAAAATGATCTTTGGCTTGATTTAGCCAAATCAGCAAATTCCAGTGCAAAAAACTTGGCTGCCTTATTGAGCTCTTTATCGTACGTAAAATTGCATCACCAACCCGATGCAAATATAATTTTTGCAGATATGCCCCGTAGAATGCATCAACAGCTTTTACAATCTGGAGTAAGGTATTACTTAAGAAATGGCAGCTTCGAAGGGGACTTAGACGAATCTTTGACCGGACGTTTTGTATGTTCATGGTCAACCACAGGAAAAGATATAGAAGAACTTTCAGCAGTGGTGAAAAAACTTATATATTAAAAATCAAGATTTTCGACTGTCAGTGCATTTTGTTGGATAAATTCCCGTCGTGGCTCAACCACCTCCCCCATTAAACGCGTGAAGAGATCATCGGCTTCTGCCGCATCATCTATTTTTACCTGCAAGAGCGTTCTTGCATCAGGATCAAGCGTGGTTTCCCATAATTGATCAGGGTTCATCTCCCCCAAACCTTTGTACCGCTGTAAGTTCAGACCCTTTTCACCTTCAACAAAAATAGACTCCAGGAGGTCTAATGGACCACGAATAGGCTGCGATCGGTCTTTACGAAGTAATTTTGCAGGTTTGCCATATACCTCTTTCAGACTATCCGTTAAGCTACCTGTCTTTCTAGCTTCCCCAGACCTTAACATCGGCCCATCAAGCGTTCGCATTTCCTCGACGCCTCTTAATATGCGAGTAAGCTTTATACCGTGATCTTGTGTTTGACGCCCTTTCCATCCCTTTTCGTATTCTAATGCTATAAGGTTTAAGCGTTCGGCAACTTTATCAGCCGTTCCTTGTAAATCCTTTTCAACCACGCCAGGCACAAAAGCCCCAGCGATTGCTGCTTGCTCCAAAATATGGCGAGGGTAATGTGTCGGAAAAGCCTCCAATACTCTTTTGAGCTGACGTGCTTCTTCAACAACTCGAATTAGATCCTTAGAAGAAATTTCAGAGTCGTCACTTAATCGCAGAATACTGCCTTCACTGCCCTGCTGGATAAGAAAATCCTCCAGAGCAGATTGATCCTTAAGATAAACTTCTGATTTACCTCTTGAAACCTTAAACAGCGGCGGTTGTGCAATATACAAAAACCCTCCCTGGACTAATTCAGGCATTTGACGATAAAAGAAAGTAAGCAAAAGAGTTCTAATATGAGCCCCGTCAACGTCTGCATCAGTCATTATTATTATTTTGTGATATCTCAATTTATCTATATTAAATTCGTCTCGTCCAATACCAGTTCCTAGTGCCATTACTAAGTTACCAATTTCTTGACTGGCAAGCATACGATCAAAACGAGCACGCTCTACATTAAGAATTTTACCTTTTAAGGGTAAAATTGCCTGAGTAAGACGATCTCTTCCAGTTTGTGCTGAGCCTCCAGCTGAGTCACCCTCCACCAGAAAAACTTCTGCCTTTGAAGGATCTTTCTCAGAACAGTCTTTTAACTTTCCAGCCAAATAATTGACGTCCATTGCTGTTTTACGACGTGTTAGCTCACGTGCCTTACGAGCAGCTTCTCTAGCTAAAGCAGCCTCAATAATTTTGCCAACTATTACTTTTGCCTCGTTCGGGTTTTCTTCAAACCACTCAGAAAGCTTTTCATTCATTAAACCTTCTACAGCAGGGCGAACTTCAGATGAAACAAGCTTATCCTTAGTTTGTGAGCTAAATTTTGGGTCTGGTACTTTCACGGAAAGAACACATGTAAGGCCTTCCCGCGCATCATCACCCGTAAAATTAATCTTCTCTTTTTTTGCTATGCCACTGGATTGAGCGTAGTTGTTTATCGTCCTGGTTAGCGCCCCTCTGAAACCGGCCATATGGGTTCCGCCATCCCTTTGGGGTATGTTATTAGTAAATGGTAAAACATTTTCATGATAACTATCGTTCCACCACATGGCTACCTCAACGCCAATTTCATCACGTTCACCGACAAAGAAAATAGGCTCTTGCATTATTGAGGCCTTGGAGCGGTCCAAGTATTTCACAAACTCTTTTACCCCCCCTTCATAAAAAAGCTCTGCTTTCCGAACTTCGGCGGGTCGCTCATCGATTAGTATGATCTTTACCCCAGAATTTAGAAATGCGAGTTCACGAAGACGCTTCTCCAGTATTTCAAATGAATACTCTAGATTAGAAAAGGTGTCAGTAGACGCCAAAAACCTAACTTCTGTTCCTCTTTCTAGGCTGGCTTCTCCTATAACCTTTAGATGTTCAACTGTTTCGCCATGCTCAAATCGTGCAAAATGCTCTTTTCCATTACGCCATACTCGAAGCTCTAGCCATACAGATAATGCATTTACAACAGATACACCAACACCATGAAGTCCACCGGACACTTTGTAAGAATTACCATCAAATTTACCCCCTGCATGGAGCTGTGTCATGATTACTTCTGCAGCTGATACCCCCTCCTCTTCATGAATATCAACTGGGATACCTCTGCCGTTGTCTCTAACCGAAACGCTGTTGTCAGAACAAATTTTAACCTCTACATAATCCGCATGTTTGGCAAGGGCCTCATCTATCCCATTATCAACAACTTCGTAGACCATATGATGTAAGCCTGAACCATCGTCTGTATCACCTATATACATCCCAGGTCTTTTTCGAACAGCCTCTAAGCCTCTGAGAACCTTGATAGATTCAGCATCATATTGTTGGGTGTCTTGCTCGCTTTTGGACATTAATGTCCCCTTTTTTATTATTTGATTTAGTATACTCAATTTCTCACTAAATGTCACGTCTTTCGGTACAATCAAACGTCAATAATTACGGCAAAATCTCTTAAGAACTTGTCTCTTTTTACATTGCCGTTAAAGTGTTTTAAAAGGAGAAAAGTATGGCTGTGGCCGGAGTAAAATCTAACTTAAACTTTTGGTCAGAACGCGTAGATTTAGCTGCAGCTTTTCAATGGACTGCGAGGCTTGATATGCATGAAGCTGTAGCTAATCATTTTTCACTTGCAGTTAGCAATGATGGAACCAAGTTTTTAGTTAATCCCAAAATGGTTCATTTCTCGAGAATTAAGGCCAGTGATTTACTAGAACTGGACACAAAAAACCCAGATACAATGGACCTACCTAACGCACCAGATCCAACTGCGTGGGGTTTACACGGCTCTCTGCATAGGTTGTGCCCACATGCCAAGTGTGCAATGCACGTACACTCGGAATACGCAACCGTTTTGGCAAGCTTAAAAGATAGCAATCTTCCTCCAGTAGATCAGAATTCTGCAATGTTTTTCAATAGAGTAATAATAGATGATGATTATGGTGGCTTAGCCTTTGAAGAAGAGGGCGAAAGATGTGCAGCACTTTTCTCAGATAAAAAGAAAAAGGTGATGATCATGGGTAACCATGGTATTTTGGTAATTGGCAGTAATGTACCAGAAACTTTTAATCGTATGTACTATTTTGAACGGGCAGCCAGAACCTACATTAAAGCACTTCAAACTGGCATGAAGCTAAAAGTCTTATCAGCCAATATAGCAGAGAAAACAGCAAGTGAACTTGAAAGTTACCCAGATCAAGACAGCAAGCACTTGGATGAGTTAAAAAAAATCCTGATCAGAGAGGGGTCAGACTTTCAATCATAAAACTTAATATAAATTAAATGAAAAATAACTTGATAATGATTATCAATTGCATTGACAAGCTTTCAGATTTTTCTATGTATTGACAAGCTAAGTTGATTTGGAGACGAGCCAGTGAGAATTATCAAAAAGATCCATTCATGCTGTATAGCATACGGAGCACTAGTTTTTTGTATTATTTTGCCCTGCCACCTTTTAGCAGATAAATTTAAAGCAGTTACTACTTTTACTGTGATCGCTGACATGGCGAGAAATGTGGCCGGAGATGCCGCGATAGTTGAATCCATAACGAAAGCTGGAGCAGAAATTCACGGATATAGCCCTACACCAAGAGATATTGTTAAAGCACAAGATGCTGATTTAATACTCTGGAATGGCCTAAACTTAGAGCTTTGGTTTGACCAGTTTTTTTCAAATCTTTCGAGTGTTCCAAGCGTTACCCTGACAGAAGGTATAGATCCAATAGATATTAGAGACGGGGAATATGCTGGAAAACCAAATCCACATGCGTGGATGAGCCTCGATAGTTCATTAATTTATGTCGATAATATAAGAAATGGGTTTATAAAATACGACCCTGTAAACGCAGAAGCGTACAATAGAAACGCAGAAGCGTACAAACGTCAGATCAGGGACACAATTTTACCATTAAAGAGCGCCATACTAGCGGTTCCAAAAGAAAAAAGATGGTTAGTATCCTGTGAGGGGGCATTTAGTTATTTAGTTAGAGATTTTCAGATGAACGAGTTGTATCTGTGGCCAATAAACGCTGGTGCGCAAGGAACTCCTAAACAAGTGAAGAGGGTCATTGACAGTGTGGAAAAATATAATATTCCCACTGTGTTTTGCGAAAGCACAGTCTCTCAAGCGCCTGCTCAACAAATATCGCGAGAAACCGGAGCAGCATACGGAGGCGTTTTATATGTTGATAGCCTCACAAAAGCAGATGGGCCAGTGCCAACCTACCTTGATCTTTTGAAAGTAACGTCCGAAACAATAGTCGCGGGCTTATCCCAGTAACGGTCCCTGGAACCAATAAAGGATAGCCAAATGAACGAAGAAAAACCTGGCATAATAACCAGTGATTTAACCGTAACGTACAACAACGGGAATACGGCTTTACGCAATGTTTCCTTTGAAATACCTCAAGGCACAATAACAGCATTAGTAGGAGTTAACGGAGCAGGAAAATCAACTTTGTTCAAAGCACTTATGGGTTTTATGCCAACAATAAAGGGTGAGATATCAATTCTCGGCCAATCAGTAAAATCCGCACTTAAAGGGAATAGTATCGCATACGTACCGCAAGCAGAGGAAGTGGATTGGTCATTTCCCGTGCTAGTGCGAGATGTCGTTATGATGGGTCGATATGGCCATATGGGGTTTTTTCGAAAAACGACCCCAAATGACATATTAGAAGTTGATTATGCTTTAAATCGTGTTGGAATGGCCGATTTTAAAGACCGACAAATCGGTGAATTATCTGGTGGTCAAAGAAAAAGAGTTTTTCTAGCGCGTGCATTAGCACAAAAAAGTCAGGTTATTTTGCTAGATGAACCCTTCACGGGTGTAGATGTAAAGACAGAAACAGCCATAATCGAACTTCTTGGGGAAATGCGAAAAGAAGGCAAAATAATGCTTGTTTCCACTCATAACCTTGGGTCCGTCCCAGAATTTTGCGACAGAACAATTTTAATCAAGGAAACGGTTTTGGCCTATGGAAAGACTGAAAATACCTTTACACGCCAAAATTTGGAGCTCGCATTTGGTGGGGTTCTTAGGCATTTTGTTCTGAGCGGAACAGACCTTCATGACGACGACGACAGGCGCGAAGTTCGCGTAATTTCGGATGATGAGCGCCCCTTCGTGCTTTACGATAGCGACAAGAAAAACAGTAAAGATGTTTGACGCATTAATAGAGCCGTTTTCTTATCAATACATGATAAACGCCATGTGGGTCAGCTCCTTAGTAGGAGGCGTATGTGCCTTTCTATCAGCTTACTTGATGTTGAAGGGGTGGTCTCTCATTGGCGATGCTCTCAGCCATTCAATAGTACCAGGCGTAGCCGGAGCATATGTGTTAGGATTACCATTTGCTCTTGGCGCCTTCGTTGCTGGCGGACTTGCAGCATGTTCAATACTTTTTTTGCAACACCGCTCTAAGCTCAAAGAAGACGCAATAATAGGAATTATTTTTACCTCGTTCTTTGGCCTCGGTCTGTTCATGATATCATTATCGCCAATGTCTGTAAGCATCCAAACAATTACAATGGGTAATATCCTGGCAATAACACCCACAGATACATTCCAATTAGCAATAATTGGCTTTGTGTCTCTTTTCATTTTAACAGCAAAATGGAAAGATTTTATGGTTACATTTTTTGATGAAACCCATGCTAGATCTATCGGTTTAAGTCCAAATTTACTGAAGGCACTATTTTTTACAATTCTTACTGCTTCTTGTGTTGCGGCCCTTCAAACTGTTGGTGCGTTTCTAGTAATTGCCATGGTTGTTACACCTGGAGCCACCGCCTATTTACTTACAGATAGGTTTCCAAGATTACTGATAGTAAGTGTTTTTATTGGCACGTTAAGTAGCTTTCTTGGTGCTTATATTAGCTATTTTCTAGATGGTGCTACTGGTGGAATAATTGTTTCGATATTGACCTTAATATTTATTTTTACTTTTTTCTTTGCACCAAAACATGGATATATTAATTCCAGACGCCGAGCGACTTTAGAAGCAGATTCCAATCATGGCTGACATATTAACTGCTCCATTCCAATATAGTTTTATGATTAACGCTTTCTTAATAGCGGCTATAATATCAATCCCTACAGCTCTACTTTCGTGCTTTTTGGTGCTTAAAGGCTGGTCGCTCATGGGGGATGCAATAAGTCATGCCGTTCTTCCAGGAATAATAATATCATACTTGCTACATATACCATTATTAATTGGGGCCTTTTGCTCTGGTATGGTTTGTGCAATTGCATCAGGGTTTTTAAGTGAGAATAGCAGGGTCAAACAAGACACTGCGATGGGTATAGTTTTTTCAGGGATGTTTGGATTTGGCATTGTTTTATACACAAAAATATCTACCGAAGTACACCTCGATCATATATTATTTGGAAATATACTAGGCATAAGCATTGAAGACTTGATAATCTCTTTTTTGATTTCCAGCTCAGTCACGATTCTAGTAACCATAAAAAGACGAGACTTTCTATTACATACCTTTGACCCAATACAAGCTCGTTCTGTCGGAATCCCTGTTCGCTTAATGCATTATGGCTTTCTAGCGATGGTATCTATAACAATAGTAGCTACCCTATCTGCCGTTGGAATCATACTTTCAATCGGCTTGTTAATAGCCCCAGGAGCAATAGCTTTTTTGTCAACACACAGATTTGATCAAATGCTTTTCATTGCTACGATAATTTCTCTATTATCCAGCTTTCTCGGTATTTATATAAGCTTTTATATAGACAGCGCACCCGCTCCAACAATTATTCTATTGCTCTCAGCATGTTTCATATTAATGCTAATTGGTACGAACCGAAAAGTTAAAAAACATTAAAGAGACAGAATCTAAACACTATCATATTGATATATTGTTGTGCACATGCGATTGTTTGTTGTTTCTGAAAAATGCCTGGTCATAAATAATGAATGATAAATTATTTAAGAGAAACAAAGGATGCGAACTCGACGTTGATTGGGTTATGTCTCAGAGTGCAAATACTCCGGCGATAGAGCGTCGCGCTGCCACTCTTGGCACTCGCAGGTCAATAAAGAAAGATCATCAGGCCGCCTGGCTTCTGAGGGCAATCTCGTGCATTGATCTAACCACTCTATCCGGAGACGATACACCAGGTCGCGTAAAGCGGTTATGCACTAAAGCCATCAGGCCTATTCGACCAGATTTAACAAAGGCTTTAGGAATAAATAACCTCCATGTTGGGGCTATCTGCGTATACCATGAAATGATAGAAACGGCCATCGCATCACTAGGTAATAGTGGCATCCCAGTTGCTGCAGTCTCAACCGGCTTCCCTGCTGGGTTGTCTCCTTTGACCACACGATTATTGGAAATCAATGAAAGTGTACTGGCGGGAGCTAAAGAAATAGATATTGTTATTTCTCGCAGACATGTACTGACTCAAAACTGGCAAGAGCTATTTAATGAAGTCAAAGCATTTCGGTCTGCATGTGGAGAAGCACATCTTAAGACAATCTTAGCGACTGGTGAATTGGGAAGTTTACGAAATGTTGCGCGTGCATCAATGGTTTGTATGATGGCAGGAGCTGATTTCATAAAAACCTCGACAGGAAAAGAGAGTGTTAATGCTACACTCAGTATTTCTATTGTTATGGTGCGTGCAATCCGAGAGTACTGGGAAAGAACGGGGTTTAAAGTAGGTTACAAACCAGCAGGTGGAATCTCAAAAGCAAAAGACGCTCTAGTTTATCTAAGTCTTATGAAGGAAGAATTAGGAAATGATTGGTTGGATGCTTCTTTATTTCGCTTTGGAGCATCTAGTCTTCTAGGAGATATTGAAAGACAATTAGAGCACTATCTAACCGGTTCTTATTCGGCTAGTTATCGACATCCGTTGGGGTAGAACATGCAAATTAAAAGTATCTTTGATAAAATGGATTATGGTTCGGCACCTGAAAGCGCTTTGGAGGCTCAAAATTGGCTGAAAAAGCACAATTATAACTTTGGAAATTTTATTAATGGCAAATGGAAAAGCTGCGAAGATCATTTTGATACTATAAACCCAGCTAACAATGAAATATTGGCAAAAATTGGTCAGTCATCACCAACCGATATAGACTACGCAGTAAAAGCAGCTAAAGCCGCTCAAAAAAAATGGTCTAAGGAAAATGACCATAAACGTGCCCGAATTCTGTACGCTATAGCACGTCTTCTTCAGAAAAATTCTCGGCTTTTCGCTGTTCTAGAAACTTTAGATAATGGAAAGCCGATAAGAGAGTCTCGTGACATCGATATTCCTCTTGCTCAAAGACACTTCTATTATCACGCTGGAATGGCTCAGATAATGCAGGCTGAACTTCCAACTCGTTCGCCGATCGGAATATGTGGTCAAATTATTCCATGGAATTTTCCACTTCTAATGCTTTCATGGAAAATAGCTCCTGCCATAGCAATGGGAAATGCTGTGATACTGAAGCCTGCCGAGTATACATCCTTAACAGCTCTTTTATTCGCTGAACTGTGCGTGTCAGCAGGCGTCCCAAATGGTCTAGTAAATATTGTAACTGGCGATGGCAAAGTTGGCGAAATGATTGTTGGCCATAAAGATATCGATAAAATTGCATTTACCGGCTCAACGGAAGTTGGAAAATTAATAAGAGAAAGAACAGCTGGATCGGGTAAATCTTTAACGCTTGAGTTAGGCGGAAAATCCCCATTTATCGTGTTTGATGATGCAGACCTCGATAGCGCTGTAGAAGGCGTTGTTGACGCAATTTGGTTTAACCAAGGACAAGTTTGTTGTGCCGGTTCCCGTCTGTTGGTGCATGAGGCAATTTCAGAACAATTTTATGGAAAACTTAAAGCTAGAATGAAAAATCTACGCTTGGGCGATCCTCTGGATAAGTCCATAGACATGGGTGCCATTATAGATAAAAAACAGCACAAAAAAATTACTCAAATGGTTTCTCAAACGAACGGAAAAGTTTATCAAGCTTCATCAACAGTACCAGAGAAGGGCTGTTTCTTTCCCCCGACCTTAATCACAGATTTGCATACAGCTGATCCACTCATGCAAGAAGAAATTTTTGGCCCAATACTGGTTTGCACAACATTTAGAACCCCTTCTGAAGCCATAGAATTATCAAATAACACTATGTTTGGACTTGCGGCCTCAATATGGACTGAAAATATTAATTTATCCTTGGAGTTAGCACCAAAAATTAAGGCTGGTGTAATATGGATAAACGGAACAAATATGTTTGACGCTGCTGCTGGGTTTGGCGGCCTAAAGCAAAGTGGTTTTGGCCGAGAGGGTGGATGGGAAGGCCTGTTAGCATACACTAAGCCAAAAAAATACTCTTCAAAAAGCAAGAAAATTAAAACAATTAAAAAACAGAGTATTAAGGATGATTATATTGACCGAACAGCAAAGCTGTATATTGGAGGAAAGCAATGTCGACCAGACAGTGGCTATTCACAGTCAATTTTCGATCATAAAGGAAAACCTTTAACCCAGGTCCCGTTGTCAAACCGCAAAGATATTCGAAACGCCGTGGAGGCGATGAACTCTGCACAAGCTTGGTCACACTCTACCGCACACTTAAGAGCTCAAATACTATATTACATGGCCGAAAACCTATCAGCAAGAAAGGCAGAGTTTGTCAAAACGCTGCAAACATTAACTGGTAACTCGGGTTCTGAAAATGAGGTTGAATTTAGTATTCAAAGATTATTTTTCTATGCTGCTTGGGCAGATAAATTCGATGGTAGCGCCAGAAACGTGCCTGTAAAAGCCATAGCGCTGGTGATGAACGAACCAATAGGCAATTGTGGCGTTATATGTGATGACAAGTACCCTCTGCTTGGATTTATATCAGCAATGGCGCCTTTATTCGCCACTGGAAATAGATCGATTATTATTCCTTCAGAGCTTTTTTCCCCTGTTGTTACAGACTTCTATCAAGTCTTAGATACCTCAGACGTTCCTCCAGGGTCTGTTAATATAATTACTGGCAAACACAGTGATTTAGCAATCGAAATGGCTAGTCATATGGATATTGAAAGCGTCTGGAGCTTCTCAACTTCTGATATATCTACAGATATAGAAAAAGCATCTTCAAGTAATTTAAAACGCACATGGGTAAACAATGGCTTCACGCGAGACTGGTATAGCGAGGAAGGTTTCGGCAAAGAATTCCTAATAAATTCAACAGAAAACAAAACAATCTGGATACCCTATGGAGAGTAAGTATAAATTACACATTTTTCTCTCTAGTTTTAACTCTGTGTTTTACATTTTTATTTTTTGTTTTTTTGTATTTTTTCTTAGTAAATTTAGACTGGGTAATTCTACTAACACTCGTTAGAGGTTCATCTTCAAGCTCAGTAAGTTGAAAAACTATTCCACCAGCCAATGGTTCAACCTCTTTAAGTATAACCCTAACTGACATTCCTAATTCGAGCGTAAGTCCTGTTTTTGAGCCAATCAGTCTATTTGCAGATTTATTGTATTTAAAATATTCTTGCGCTATGGTTCTTACTGGAACGATACCATCTGCTCCCGTCTCATCAAGCCTGACAAATATCCCGAAGTTTGATACCCCACTTATACTTCCACAAAATTCGCTTCCAATTTTCTCTGCTAAAAATTGAGCAAGGTACCGGTCATTAGTATCACGCTCTGCAACCATAGAGCGGCGTTCGCATTCAGATATTTTTTCTGCCGTATGGCTAATATTATCGATATCTGTATTTTTGAGACCATCATCACCTAAGCCAAGCGCAAATATCAAAGCACGATGAACAATAAGATCAGAATAACGTCTTATAGGTGAAGTGAAATGGGCATATTTGGACAAAGATAAGCCAAAATGACCAAAATTTTCAGGTGAGTAATAAGCTTGATTCATAGAACGTAAAGTGGAGAGATTTATCAAGTCACGAAAAGGCACTGATTCTGCCTGAGCTAATAATTCGTTGATGTGAATAGCCTTTATATTTTGCCCCTTCCGCAAATTTAACCCTGCTGAGCGGGCTGTCTTTCTCAAAACCTCTATTTTCTCTTTCTCCGGCTCTTCATGCACCCTAAAAACTGTTGGTATTTTATTTTCAGATAATGTTTCGGCGGCACAGACGTTCGCAAGAATCATAAACTCTTCTATTAATTTGTGAGCTTCTAATCTTTCTTTGAACCTAACTTCTGTAACAATCCCTTTTTCATCGATTTCGATCTGCCGTTCAGGCAAATTCAATTCAAGAGGTCCTCTGGTCTCTCTAGAAATTTTTAAGCTATAATATGCTGAGTATAATGGCTTTAATACTGTATCTAAAAGATTGAGAACTTTTGCTCTTCCGATACCTTTATCCATGGCCTCTTGTACTTCACCATACTCCAGAGATGCACCAGACTTAATAATTGCTCGTGAAAATTTATGGCTTAATTTATTTCCAGCTGAATCAATTTGTATTTTTACAACTATGCATGCTCTATTTTCACCCTCATGCAAGCTGCAAAGATCTCCAGAAAGTCTGTCAGGCAACATTGGAACAACTCTGTCTGGAAAGTAAGTTGAATTACCCCTTAAACGCGCCTCGTTATCTGTTGGGCTTCCAGAGCGTACAAAATGAGCCACATCTGCAATAGCAACCCAAATCAAATGTCCTCCAGGGTTTGCTGTATCTTCGTCAGGCATTGCATAACAAGCGTCATCATGGTCACGAGCGTCTCCAGGATCGATTGTAATAAACGGTATGCCAGTATAATCATCCCACTTTTTATTTTCTATCAGCGTTGATTTCTGAGATTCAAGCAGCACCTCGTCCGGAAAAGTATTAGAAATTTTATGTTGATGAATAGCAATTAGAGATATTGATCTCGGAGCCGATGGATCGCCTAATCTTTCCGAAATACGAACCTTTTCAGAACGAATTCTCTTTTCTGATATAATTTTTTCTACTTCAACTAATTCTCCATCTTTAATAACCACACCCTCGTCTAGCTCCACAAGCCAATCGCGACGAGACTTGTCTATGGACCTAACTCTGGGTCCATTTTGTGTGTTTCGAAAAATTCCAAGGTGTTTTGATGAAGACCTATCAATTTTCTTAATAACTTTTCCGATATAATCAAAATTGTTAGTATCGACCGACGTTATTTGGGTAAGAATACGATCGCCAAAAGATAAATCACCTGTATTCTTATCATGCTCAATATAAACAATCGGCTCTTCAATAGCCTCGTCCCAATGGACAGGGCGAGCGAAAATCTCACCGTCACTAGTGGGTGCCATAACCTTTAAAATAAGAATTCTATCGGTAGTATTTGGAGAGCGGTATACTTTATTAGTTTTCAAAAGAGTCCCATCTTTTTCTAATTCTCGCAATATGTTCTTCAGTTCGATACGAATTGAACCCCTTAACCTAAAGGCATTAGCGATATCTTTTCTTTTTGATAAAGTGGGGTTTTCATTTACCCATTTAATTATTTCATCTTTAGAGGGGCAGTAGCGCATCTATCTTTTAACACTCAAAATATCATTCTCTTCTGTGCGTTCATGTAATCACTTCCATTATCCACATCACTCAACACATCACACGAGGCCCATCTATCAGTTCCCAGAGTTTTTATTGTATCATCATAAGCATGGATTGAAGACCATCTGACTTTTTTAAATGTTTTTCTTGATATCTTCCTAGTTTTTCTTGCACCAAAAAGCCAGAATCCACCATCAAGGGTTGGTCCCAAAACGAAGTCTTTATTCATCAAAAGTTTGAAAGCCCTCTCAATGTTCTTGGAATTAACGTCTGGAATATCAGAGCCTATAATGCAAATAGGACCAAAGCGAAAACTATCTAATATCTTGAGCATTCTTTCTCCTAGATCTGACATGCCTTGAGAAATTCGCTTAAATTCACGTGGCCAAACTCTACTTCGTCGTCCATCTATATCTGGCGTCACAGCAATTACTGTATTCCATTTTGGATGTATAACGGAGCGCAGAATTGACAAGCTTTGGTGCCTGTACCACCAAGCAGCATTAACCATACCAATATCGTTTCCTAGGCGAGTTTTAACTTTTCCAGGACGGGGCTCTTTCACCATAACAACCAAGATTGGCTTATATTTCGGCAAAATAATTTTCCAAAATACGTGAATAGATCTTTTTTAATTCATATATTTGACTTAATTCAACCCGCTCATCAGTCGCATGAATAGTCTTTCCGACTAACCCAAACTCCACAACGGGACAGACGTTTTTTATAAATCGCGCATCAGATGTTCCACCAGAAGTAGAAAGTACAGGCTCTACCCCAATCTCTTGCTGAATAGACTTACAAACTATATTTGATAATAACCCAGGCGATGTAAGGAAACTCTCTCCTGCCGTATGTGTATCAACTACTATCTCTGTACCCGTTTTCAAGGAAACCTCATCTGAGACACTTTTCAGCCAACTACTCAACGTATCACCAGTATGGTTATCGTTAAATCTAATATTGACTGTCGCTGTTGCTTTTTCTGGAATCACATTGTTTGCAGAGTTTCCAGTATCGATTGTGGTAATCGCTAAAGTTGATGGATCAAAATGCTCTGAACCTTGATCCAAGTTTTCTTGTGTGAGAGCATTCATCAAAAGTACGATTGCGACTAGAGGGTTTACTGCTAAATGTGGATAAGCGGTATGGCCCTGCACGCCTTTTATAGAGAACCTTGCTGTTATTGAACCTCTTCGTCCAATCTTTACCATTTCACCCAAGTAATTAGGACATGTTGGTTCACCCACAAGGCAGTGGTGAATTTTTTCATCATTTTCATGCATCCAATCTAATATTGCCAATGTTCCATGCTTTGCTTCACCTTCTTCATCGCCAGTTATCGTAATAACAATTGAGCCATTGGGTGGGTTTTTTGAAACAAAATCTATTGCCGCGGCCACAAAAGCTGCAACGCTTGACTTCATATCAGTTGCTCCACGGCCGAATAAATAATCGTTTTTTATCTCTGCCCCAAATGGGTCTACTGTCCATGATTTCGGATCCCCAATTGGAACTACATCAGTGTGCCCGTTATAAGCGAAACTTCTACCCACCTTACCAGTGCCCCACCGCGCAAAAAGGTTTTCTATTCCTCCACGACTAATTCGAGAACACGCGAACCCATGTTTTCGAAGTAAGACCTCCAATAGATCAATTGCTCCCGCTTCTTCAGGGGTAACAGATTGGCACTTTATAAGATCTGAGGTAAGTAGTACTGGGTCAATTTCACTCATAATATCACCTTAAATAGGTAGTAGTTGCTTTACAGCACCTACCAGCTCCATCGGTGTCTCTATAAGACAGTCGGCATAAGCTTCCTTCAATTCATTTTTGCGTCCGTACCCATAGCTTACTCCTATAGATTTAATCAAGTTAGACTTAGCACCAAAAATATCGTACTCTCTATCTCCAATCATCAATGAATCTTTTGGATCAATGCCAGTAACTTCCAAAGCATGTTTCAATAAAGCAGATTTGTCAGATAAAGAACCATCTAAATTTGAACCAAATTCATATGAGAAGTATTGTCTTAATTCAAAGTACTCTAATATAGAAATGGCAGAAATAGTCGGCTTAGCTGTGGCTACACAAAGAAGATAACCCATGGATTTCAATGTAGCAAGCTGATCAGGGATACCCTCATATACACTGTTTTCAATGTATCCTTTCACATTATATCGATCCCGATATAAATTAACCGCTTCATCTAGACGTTCCTCAATAACGCCAAGTTTCTTGAAAGTGCCCCAAAGAGAGGGGCCGACAACCCAATCACTATCCCGCCCCAACTCTGCGAGGTTCATTTTATTTAATGCATAGTTAATACTTGCCTTAATTCCTGGCCCTGCGTCCGTAAGAGTTCCATCTAGATCAAAAAAAACAATACGCCTCAATTTATTTTACCAGCCTCAATATCATTTCCATATAAAGGCATAACATGTGCGACAATGACTGAGTTCTCATCTAAGGCGCGCGCCATGAGATTATTTTCCTCATCATCAATTTCATGTCCATCTTCTAGTCTATCTTGAATTGACCCATAACCAACAACGTCAAGCGGCGCCATATTTAAACGCCTTAATGTTGCAACAGCTTCGCGTACAGCTTCATCTTCGGTGATACCAGTAGAGTAACAAATTAATATCGCTCCCGTGGCCTTTTTTGGCAGTCCATCATCCCTAGAACGCCCTAAATTTATCTCTAAGGTGTATACAGCACGTTGATTTTTTGTGGTATCAAGGTTTTTGCTCATAAAATTTAGTTGTTAGCTGTTTGCTTAACAATTGTTACTAAACATCTTAGAAAATCTTTTATTGAGCTTAAAACTTCCTTTTCTGAGTTTGCCATATCAATACTCAATCACGAAGTAGATCATTTATTCCAGTTTTGCTCCGGGTTTTTGCGTCCACCCTTTTAACAATCACTGCGCAGTATAAACTTATATTATTCTTGGTTGGCATTGAGCCAGAAACAACTACTGAATAAGGAGGAACTTCTCCATACATTACTTCACCTGATTCTCGATCTACTATTTTTGTCGATTGTCCTATATACACTCCCATTCCTAAAACAGATCCTTCTCGAACGATTACGCCCTCTACAACCTCAGAGCGAGCACCTATAAAGCAATTATCTTCGATAATTGTTGGAGATGCTTGCATTGGTTCTAGTACTCCTCCTATACCAACGCCTCCAGATAAATGGACGTTCTTTCCTATCTGAGCACAACTACCAACTGTAGCCCACGTATCGACCATTGTTCCAGCGTCAACATATGCTCCAAGATTAACAAACGATGGCATAAGTACTACTCCAGGCGCAATATAAGCTGATTTTCTTACAATACAGCTTGGAACAGCCCGAAAACCTGCATTTTTCCAATCTGCACTGGCCCACCCTTTAAACTTGTTATCGACTTTGTCCCACCAACCGGATTTTTGTGGTCCACCATCGTGTATCTCCATATCTTTGAGCCTGAAGCCTAGTAATACGGCCTTTTTTGCCCATTGATTAACTACCCAATCATTTTTATCTGTTTTTTCAGCGACACGTAGAT
Source organism: uncultured Rhodobacterales bacterium (assembly GCA_963999845.1). Taxonomy (GTDB): domain Bacteria; phylum Pseudomonadota; class Alphaproteobacteria; order Rhodobacterales; family Rhodobacteraceae; genus Salinivivens. The sequence goes on from CAXEVV010000008.1 coordinate 30,226, forward strand.
TTCCACTATCGAGTGCAGACAATGTGCTTTCGATGGCTTCTCTTTTTTCACCTTTTGTTGAAGGATTTATTTCTTCTCGAATACCCCAAGCACCCTCAATTGCTTTTTCTAACTCTGAATTTAACATTCATTTCTCCAGTAAATTTTAGCGTGCTATATAATTTCAAGCCCATATATACAACGAAAAACCTACATGATGAGGCTAACGTTCTCAAAACATGTTACCTTACTTTCAATTTAATTTGCTCTGTTGCGGCGTAAATAAATGTAGAAAGCCCCTAGTCCTCCATGTTTATGGTGAGCCCGCTCTATTTGAAGGACTAGACTAGAGAGCCTAGGCTCTTTAAGCCAAATCGGAACCTGAGACCTTAAAACGCCATTACGCTGAGGAACAGCATAACCTGGATCAGTGTTTTTACCTTTACCAGTTATTACTAGCACCAGTCTTTTTTGAGTGCTGTGTGCTCTACTAATGAAGCTTGATAAAGCCGGAAAGGCTGTTTCTAAAGTCATGCCATGAAGGTCAAGGGTATCTTCTGGTTCGAGCTTACCTTTTTTTAGCTTTGTAAATGCCTTCATGTCCATTTTTACTTTTTGTGAGTTTTCTAAAATCACTTTTCTTTGAAATGGTTCAATCGATGACTGTGAGAGCGACTTTATTTTTGAAGCCTTCTCAGGCTTTAAAGCACCCCTTAGATTGTTTTTTTTTGGAGGAGTATTTTGTACGACCGGTTTCTTTTTATCAAGGGGCTGCGTAGATCCAGTAACTTTGTCCCAAAGCTTCAAATCTTCTGCGCTTAGTTTTTTCCCTTTCATAATTTGACACCAAAAATCTTATTAATAAGGCTTTAATAATAAATTATTTCACACTTTAACTGCTGGTTGCTACAAGCAGCCAATTAGGGTCAGTTGATGATAAATCACGAGAGAACGTCCATGTGTCCTTTTGCCTTTTTACTTGTTTAGCATCTCCCTCGATAATTTCCCCTTCTTCATTTTTAACTACAGAAGAGAGCTCGCCAGTAAATGCTACCGAAAGTTCTGCTATCTTGGTTTTCTCATCAAAATCAGCGCTTTTTAAACTTAGTTCTCTTATTCCGTAAAACTCTGCTACAACCTTGAGCTTTTTTTCAGCACGCGTATTTATTACCTGCTGGAACGCGTCTTGTACGTCAGCATCAAGAAAAACCTCGACCTCTTTAAGATCACCATTCTCAAACGCCATTAAAATCATTTCATATGCTGACCTTGCACCCGACAAAAATTCGTTTACTAAAAATCCATTGTCTACTTTTTTCATACGCGCTAAAGCATCTGCGGATGGGCTTTTTTTATCAATGTTATCGGTTATATCAGTATCCTCACCTCCATCAATGACGCGAAAATCTCTATTGTTTTTAGATGGGGAACTTTCCTGCAGTGGTGGTTTTTCAAAGCCCTCTCGCGTACCTAAAACATTCTTTAGTCTTAAAACCAAAAAAATGGCGATTCCTGCCAAAACAAGAATTTCAATAATCGCTGGACTCATCTCACGCTCCCAATCAATGCGATAGTGGTAATTTTAACTTCAGTTACTTATGTAGGTGCTAACCGTGTTAATGTCCACTAATGTGCAACAAGGAAAAGAAATTATATGTGGCTTTTTATTTTATTCTTCACTGTTCCATTAATTGAGATCGTCTTGTTCATAAAAGTGGGTGGTGCAATTGGCTTAATACCGACAATCATGGTTGTATTGCTAACAGCGCTTGCAGGAACAGTCTTTGTTAAACAACAGGCCTCTCAACTTTTTGATCTTTTTAAAAAAAAGACTAACAACCTTGAAAACCCTTCAGAACCTATTGGTCACGGAATTTTGGTCCTTTTTGCAGGTGCTTTATTACTTACACCAGGTTTTTTCACAGACATTTTTGGTTTTCTACTGCTCATTCCAGCCTTTCGATATTGGCTTATTAAACAGCTTCAAAAAAGGTTTTTTCATGTAAGAAATATCGATGCTGAAACTTCTAATAATTATGAAAACATCTACGACGCTGAATATACAGATGTAACACCGAATGAAAGATCACCGTGGAAAAAACCCCCTACCTCAAAAGATTGAGTACCTATTAATGCATCTTTAAACTTTACTACTCAATAGGAGAAATTGATGGCTAAAAAAACAGAACAGATTAACCCACCAAAAATGAATATATTAGCACAGTATGTAAGGGACTTATCGTTCGAAAATATACTTGCACAGAAAGGTGTTGACGGCGAACTGAACCCAGAAATGCAAGTAAATGTGAATATAGACGCGAAAAAGAGAACGGCAGATAATCAGTTTGATGTCATAATAAAGCTTCGAGTTGATAGTACATCTAAAGGTACCAACGATATTCTTTTTGTTTTAGAGCTTGATTATGGTGGGGTTTTTCAAATCGAAAATATCCCAGAAGACCAACTACATCCTTATTTGCTAATAGAATGTCCAAGAATGTTATTCCCGTTCTTAAGGAGAATAGTTAGTGATATTACTCGTGATGGTGGCTTCCCACCACTGAACTTAGAAAACATAGATTTTCTCAAATTATATAAACAAGAGATGGAAAGACGAAAAAACGCTGCGAAGGAAGGTGCTTCAAACCTAAAGCACTAAAACTAATGGCCATTATTTAAAATTTTCGACCACATAGAACCATCTCCAAGCTGTTTTATGAGAGCTTTATGGTTTTTTTGTTCATCAAGTGTTAGTCTAGGTTTCAATTGCTCCGACCTAACATTTGTTATTTTTTTGGTTTGTGTAGACTCCTTATTTTTTAGAGATACGCTTGAAACGCCTAGCATGAAATCTGGCTGCTTTCCTCCAATTAATTCTAAATATACTTCTGCTAGAATTTGACTATCTAGAAGTGCGCCATGCATTACTCTCGCTGAATTATCAATCTTAAATCTTCTGCATAGCGAGTCTAAAGATGCTGGTGATCCCGGAAATTTTTTTCTCGCAATTGCCAATGTGTCAACTGCTCGATCGTATGAAACTTCCTCCCGTTTTATCTTCGAGAGTTCATAATTAATAAACTTCATATCAAAAGAAGCATTGTGAATAATTAGCTTTTCAGAACCTATAAAATCCAAAAATTCGCTTGCAATATCGGCAAACTTAGGTTTGTCAGAAAGAAACTCGTCGCTTAAACCATGTACTGCAAATGCTTGTTCCGGCATTTTTCTAACAGGATTTATATATTGGTGATAAACATTGCCTGAAGGTACATGATTAAATAGTTCAACCGCCCCAATTTCTACTATTCGGTGCCCATCATATGGATCAAGTCCTGTCGTTTCGGTATCTAAAACTATTTCACGCATGGTTCTGTGTTTTTATCTCGTTTAATATTTCCTTGACTCTTTTTTCAACCAAAGTGAGTGTTGCTGTTTCAATCACATAATCCGACCGTTCACACTTTTCATTACTTGGCATTTGCTTTGACAACAGTTCTTTAAAATACTCCTCTTTACCATGGTTTCGTTTTTTAAGCCGTTTCAATTGGTTTTCATAAGTGGTAAATACGCAGACTGTCTTGTGCATTTCCTTATCTGCGCCAGTTTCAAATAAAAGTGGGATATCAAAAACAACTATTTCTTTTTTTGTATTACTTTGAAAGTTTTGTCTATCCTCAAGAACTAAAGGATGCACAGCTCTCTCTAAATCTCTAAGCTTATCTGGATCATTCCGTAATAAAATTTTCAACTTGCTTCGTGAAATAGAGCCATTTTCAAACGATGATGGAAATAATTTAGCTACAGCAGTAACCGCTTTACCTCCTTTAGAGTACAGCTTATGAGTTGCTTTGTCTGCATTCCAAACAGCGCAGCCAAATTTTTCAAAAACTTTTCCTGTAGTGGTTTTCCCCATACCCATTGAACCGGTTAATCCAATTTTTATCATCACTTAATCAGCAGCTCTCTAAGCGCTTGAGAGTCACCAGGCCTAATACCAAACCAGCGTTCAAAACCAGGAATTGCCTGATGAATTAACATCCCTAAACCATCTACTGTTCGACACCCCATTTTGGCAGCAGTAGCCAGTAAATGCGTTTCAATTGGAGTGTAAACAATGTCGGTGACGAGTGTATTTTTCTTCAATGCATTTAACGGTATTGGGAGGTCTGTTTTACCTACCATACCAAGAGATGTTGTGTTTATAATTGTCGATGCTTCACTTAGGTAGTTTTGAACCTTCATCCACTCAACTACTTTGATTTTTGCTCCAAAATCAGACCTTAACTGATCTGCTCTAGACCGTGTTCTATTAGCTAAGATTATGTCACTGGCTCCATCCTCAATTAGAGCTGCCAGTATTGCTCTTGATGCTCCTCCCGCCCCAAAAACTACTGATATACCCTCACGCGCGCTCCAGTCCTTATACTTTGATTTTATATTTTGTAAGAATCCATAACCATCTGTGTTATCGGCATAGATACCACCGTTTGGTAAAAAAGTAAGAGTGTTAGCCGCTCCAACTAAAGCAGCTCTATCCGAAATCTTATCCGCTATTTTTAATACTTTTTCTTTGTACGGAATTGTAATGTTAGCACCTACCAACCCAAGCTCTGGTAGATTACGAATACTCCTTTCGAACTTCTTTGGATCTATATCAAGCGGTATATAATATCCTTCAAGTCCAAAATGCGCTAGCCAAAAGTTATGCATTCTTGGTGATCTAGAATGGTTAACTGGATGGCCAATAACTGCTGCTACTGGAATTGTTGACGTATTCACTGTTTTATTACCCCTCGATTAATGAGGTAATCTATTAACTGTAGTAATGGAATGCCTAGCACGCTAAAATGGTCCCCATCTATTTTTGAAAATAATGAAGCACCAGAGCTTTCGATTTCGTAGCCACCAACACTGTGCTGTATTTTTTTCCAATTGTCTTCAACATACCTTAATATAAAATCATCTGATAAGTTTCGCATAGTCAATTTAGCAGAGCCAATAAATCGCCATTCTGGTTTGTTATCAATATATACCACTGAGGCTGAGTAAACTATATGCTCTTTTCCTTGTAAGTCTTTCAACTGGTGTACCAAACCGTTACTGTTTTTCGCTTTCGATATTATTTGATCTTTAAAAGAAAGTATCTGGTCACACCCGATGACGAGTTGGCTTGGGAATCTATTTGATAGTTTTTTTGCTTTCATATCTGCCAAAACATCTGAAACGTCGCGCGGGGTATACCCCGCATTTATATAAGATAACTTAACTTGTTCCTCATCTATAGCTGCATCTACGCTCACAAAGTTTAGCCCGGCATTCTTCAGAAGTAGCGCTCTAACTTTAGATTTTGATGCTAATATGATGTCTTTCGTCATGTTGATAAATCTTTAATATGTTCGGTTTGTTATTATAAATATTACTCGTTTTTGAGTTTCTATAACATGCTAATATTTCTTGAGTGAGTTTTAAACAATGTATAAGGATAAGTTTAAATTACATATATCTGTTTATTATTTTGTAAATGTTTAGATAAGTATTTAATTTTATTGTATAAAATCAATTCATTTAAATATAATAACTCTGTTAATATTACATTAATTAAATTTAATCCACGACACGGCTTTTCCCTATTACTTAAACAACTCTTTTCTTATAATATTTAATTATTAGTAAGATAGGTGGTTAAATTAATGAGTGATCTTCTTACAGCCTTTTATCCGTGGATTAAATCGTTCCATATTATAGCGGTTATATCCTGGATGGCTGGTTTGTTTTATCTACCTCGTATTTTTGTTTATCATGTTGAAAAATCGAATGGTCAGGATAATCTTAACGATGTGTTTTTAATAATGGAGAAAAAACTTCATGCGTATATCATGAATCCTGCCATGATCGTGTCATGGATATGTGGTATTTTATTATCTATAACCCCTGGTATAGTAGATTTTTCACAAATGTGGGTGTGGTTTAAACTGGTTTCTATAGTATGTATGACACTCTTCAATATTTGGTTGGGCTTAAAAATTGTTGAGTTCAAAGAAGGGAAAAACATTTTGTCTGGAAAACAGTACCGACTGTTAAATGAAGTACCAACGGTGTTACTGATAGTGATAGTTCTTTCGGTTGTATTAAAATTCTAAAATTTATTGACTTTTCGTAGTATTTTTATTACCAAACGCATGGTCCTTTTCTGGATACCGTTTTCATAAATGTAAAATAAAAAGGGTTAGTTATGTCTGCTCAGAAGTTAAACCTGTCTGATCTTAAATTAAAGAGTCCCAAAGACTTACTTTCGATGGCAGAGGAACTAGAGATTGAAAACGCTTCTACAATGCGTAAAGGCGAAATGATGTTTCAAATTCTCAGAGAACGTGCAGACGAAGGGTGGGAGGTGTTTGGAGAAGGTGTCTTAGAAGTCTTACAAGATGGTTTTGGTTTTCTACGAGCACCGGAAGCAAACTATTTACCCGGCCCAGATGATATCTATGTCTCACCAGAAATTATACGTCAATTTTCCTTAAGAACAGGTGATACAGTTGAGGGAATGATCAAGGCACCAGATGAGAGCGAACGATATTTCGCAATAGTTGGTGTAAACCAGATAAATTTTGAAGATCCTCAGAAAGCAAAACACAAAATAGCATTCGATAACTTAACACCGTTATATCCTGACGAACGTATGACAATGGAAATAGAAGACCCAACGGTTAAGGACCGATCTGCGCGGGTTATTGATTTGGTTGCTCCAATTGGTAAAGGCCAAAGATCTTTAATAGTGGCTCCACCACGTACTGGTAAGACTGTAATATTACAAAATATAGCTCATAGTATAGAAAAAAATCATCCAGAATGTTATTTAATTGTTTTGCTAATTGATGAACGACCAGAAGAAGTTACTGATATGCAGCGATCTGTTAAAGGAGAGGTTGTATCTTCAACATTTGATGAACCAGCTACAAGGCACGTAGCTGTGTCTGAAATGGTTATAGAAAAATCTAAACGCCTTGTAGAACACAAACGAGATGTGGTTATTTTATTAGATTCTATAACGAGATTGGGTAGGGCTTTTAATACGGTGATACCGTCTTCTGGTAAAGTTTTGACAGGCGGTGTAGATGCAAACGCGTTGCAGAGGCCGAAGCGTTTTTTCGGTGCGGCGAGAAATATAGAGGAAGGTGGCTCGTTGACAATAATTTCAACCGCGTTGATAGACACTGGTTCCCGAATGGATGAAGTTATTTTTGAAGAATTTAAAGGGACTGGAAACAGCGAGATTGTTTTGGATCGTAAGGTTGCAGATAAACGCGTCTTCCCAGCAATTGATATATTAAAATCTGGTACTCGGAAAGAGGAACTGCTCGTTGATAAAACAGATTTGCAAAAGACGTTTGTATTGAGACGAATTTTAAATCCCATGGGCACTACAGACGGTATAGAGTTTTTGTTATCAAAATTAAAACAGACAAAAACAAACTCTGAATTCTTTGACTCGATGAACACCTAAACTAGTAAGAGTTGTCTTTTGGATACCATTTTTGCACTAGCATCAGCCCCTGGTAGGGCTGGTATATCTGTAATTAGATTATCTGGTCTGGAAGCAATAACTGCTGTGGAGCTGATAACAAGATCAGAGCTGAAGGGACCAAAACCAAAGCTTCGAACAGTTTATAACCCAGACGGTAGCTTTGTTGATGAAGCACTAATACTAATATTTAGTGAGCCATATAGTTTTACAGGGGAGAATGTGGCAGAGATTCATTTACATGGATCACAGGCTGTTGTTGCATCAACTATTAAAATATTAAACAATATCAGTGGTTTAAGACAAGCAGAAGCCGGTGAATTTACGCGGAGATCTCTCGATAATGGTAAACTGGACTTGGCTCAAGTAGAGGGGCTAGGTGATCTTATTGATGCAGAAACAGAGGCACAACTTAAGCAGGCTGGGAGAGTTTTTACAGGCGCTCTTGGAAAGAAAAGCAATGATTGGAGAGAAAAACTTACTAGAGCGGCAGCATTATTGGTGGCAACTATAGATTTTGCCGATGAAGAAGTGCCGGAGGACGTATCATCAGAAGTTGAAACATTGATAAATACTGTAGCTTATGAGCTTAATAAGGAAATCGTTGGGGTTCATACTGCGGAAAGAATTAGGTCTGGGTTTGAGGTGGCGATTGTCGGGGCGCCAAATCTTGGTAAGTCCACTTTGTTGAACTTCCTGGCTGGAAGGGACGCTGCTATAACGTCGAGTATATCTGGGACTACGAGGGATATAATTGAGGTAAGGCTTGATTTATTCGGACTGCCTGTCACCTTTTTGGATACAGCTGGGATACGTGTGGCAAGTGATTTGGTAGAAGAAATTGGAATTAGCCGTGCTTTAGAAAGATCAAGCCTGAGTGACCTTCGGATAGTTTTGAGTAAGGATGGAAAGCACCCGGATGGTATGGAACCAAAGACTACTGATATAGTGTGTATCGCGAAAGATGATGAAGGTCTGAAAGGGGGTATTTCGGGAATAACAGGTGCTGGTGTGGATGACTTAAAAAACAATATATGGTGTATTTTTAATAAAAAAGCGCAAAATGTAGGAATCGCAACTCGAGAAAGACATCGAACATCAATGGTGAATGCTCAAGGTTTTTTAAATAATGCAATCGTTTCTTTGGGCTATGGCCCGGAGCAATATGATATTACGGCTGAAGAAATACGAGCCGCAACGCACGCCTTAGATAGCTTAATTGGAAGAATCGGTCTAGAGAGTGTACTAGATGAGGTTTTCTCGAGTTTTTGTTTGGGTAAGTAGGTGTTTCACGTGAAACAATTTGATGTAATTGTTGTTGGTGGAGGTCACGCAGGCTGTGAAGCGGCGGCGGCGGCGGCACGAGTAGGTGCTAGTACTGCATTGGTTACGATGAAAAGTGCTGATATTGGTATAATGTCGTGTAATCCTGCAATAGGTGGTTTGGGAAAGGGACATTTGGTCCGAGAAATAGACGCCCTAGGCGGTTTGATGGCGTTGGCCGCGGATGAGGCGGGTATACAGTTTCGTTTATTAAATAGAAAAAAAGGTCCAGCAGTGCAAGGCCCAAGAGCCCAAGCTGATAGGGCGCTCTATCAGTCGGCAATGAAACGGCGCATGACGAGTGTTGCTGGTCTAAGCTTGGTAGAGGGCGAGGTTGTCGACCTACTAGTGGATAGTTATCGCGCTTGTGGCGTAAAACTATCAGATGATACGGAGTTAGTTGCTAATTCTGTTATAATTACGTCTGGTACATTTCTGAATGGCAGGATTCACATAGGGACAGAAAACCTTCCTGGGGGTCGAATGGGAGACCAGCCCTCTAACTTACTGGCTGATAGGATAAAAGATATCGGATTAGGTCTTGGCCGTCTAAAAACGGGCACACCGCCTAGGTTGGATGGGCGAACAATAGCTTGGGATAGGATGGAAAAGCAGCCGGGCGATGATCAGCCTGTCATGTTTTCTTTTTTCAATAAAACCCCGACTGCTCAGCAAGTATCTTGTGGTATAACCTATACAAACGAAAAAACACACAGCATTATTAGAAAAAACCTTGAAAAATCAGCAATGTATGGTGGCAAAATAGAGGGTGTTGGTCCTCGCTACTGCCCGTCGATTGAAGATAAAATAGTAAGGTTCTCGGATAAGCCTTATCATCAAATATTCCTTGAGCCAGAAGGGATTAATAATAATACGGTTTACCCAAATGGTATTTCAACCTCGCTACCTATTGAGGTACAGGAACAGTATGTGAAAAGTATTGTTGGTTTGGAGGGTGTAAAAATACTGCAACCAGGATACGCAATAGAATACGATTATGTCGATCCACGGTCTCTCGACGACACATTAGCGGTGAAAGGGTTTGAGGGTCTTTATTTGGCTGGGCAAATAAACGGAACTACAGGATACGAAGAGGCTGCCGCACAAGGTTTAGTTGCAGGTTTGAACGCAGGTCGGAAGTCTCTTTGTTCTGAAGGGGTCGTATTTTCTCGGTCTGATAGCTACATTGGTGTTATGATCGATGATTTGGTTTGTCGTGGTGTAACAGAACCCTACAGGATGTTTACGTCAAGAGCAGAGTTCAGGCTGTCTCTTAGAGCGGACAATGCAGACCAAAGATTAACCCCAAAAGGCCTCAAGGTAGGGTGCATAGATAAGGAAAGAAAAGAACTTTTTCTAAGTAAGATCAAAAGACTAGCGGACGCGAAGAAAATTTTTGAGGGTGAAACCTTTACACCCAATTCTCTTATAAAAAGTGGAATTCCTATTAGCCAAGATGGCAACCGTAGGACTCTCATGCAGGTTCTGGCGTTCCCAAACGTCACGTATAAAGATCTTTTCAAGCTGAACGCTAATTTGAAGGATATAGATGAGGAAATACTTGAGCAATTACAAAAAGACGCCACTTATGCTAACTATTTAGAGCGGCAAAGAAAAGACATTGACGCCATTAAAAGAGACGAAAGAGTCTTAATTCCAGTAAGTTTGGATTATAATTCAATACAGGGACTTTCTACTGAACTAAAGGTAAAACTATCCAAAGCGCAACCAACAAATATGCTTCAAGCTGCTCGTGTTGATGGAATAACCCCTGCAGCTTTGATGTTGGTAATGGCTAAGATAAAGTTTATGGGTAAAGCTGCCTCAGCATGAAACATATAAATTTGTTACCTGGGCTTAATGTTTCACGTGAAACATTTTTAAGACTAAAAGAGTATGAAAAGTTACTTTTCAAATGGAATGCAAAAATTAACCTTGTTTCCAGGTCAACTCTCGATAATTTTTGGAATCGCCATGTTCTAGATAGTGCACAGTTTCTCTCTTCAGTTAGCGAAAAAGCAGGAAAATGGGTTGATTTAGGCAGTGGTGGTGGCTTGCCGGGTTTGGTTGTTGCAATATTATCTGATGAGATAGAGCCAGTAAATAAACTTTTTTTGGTGGAAGCTGATGTCCGTAAGGCGGTCTTTTTAAAAACAGCTTGTAGAGAGCTTGGTTTAAAGGTCGAAGTTTATAATAATCGAATTGAAGAGCTGCCACTAATGTCTGCTAATATTGTTAGTGCTAGAGCGTTAGCGCCGCTTAAAACCCTATGTTTATATGCAAAAAATCATTTAGAGAAGGATGGTGTGGCTGTTTTTGCAAAAGGAGAAAACTGGAAGGCGGAGCTAGATGAGGCGCAAAAAAAATGGATTTTTAACTATGAAGCTGTTAAAAGCACATTGCACGAAGGGTCTGTCGTCTTGGTCTTAAGAGGAATTAAAAGTGTCTAGAAGTGTTTCTAAAACCGACCCTAAAGTGGTGGCCGTAACTAATCAAAAAGGTGGTGTTGGCAAGACTACAACTACAATAAATTTAAGTGCTGCTTTGGTCGAGTTAGGGAAAAAAGTACTTATTATCGATATAGACCCACAGGGTAACGCCTCTACTGGTCTTGGTATTGATCACGACCAGAGAGCTTTAACCATTTACGATGTTTTGCTGGTGGAAACGGCAATTTCTAAGGCTGTTTTGCCAACGGCTATGGAAGGCTTACATATTATACCATCGACGGTTGACTTAAGTTCAGCAGATATAGAGCTAATTAAGACAAAAACACCTAGTACAGCGCTTTCTAAGGCGTTCAGTGAGGGTCAGAGCCTGCTAGCGGATTATGATTTTATTTTTATTGATTGTCCACCCTCGTTAAGTCTCTTAACTATAAATGCAATGGTTGCTGCGAACTCAGTTCTCATACCGTTGCAGAGTGAGTTTTTTGCTTTGGAGGGTTTGTCGCAACTAATGCTGTCTGTTCGTGAGGTTAGAAAGTCTGTAAATACAGAGCTTCGATTTGAAGGTGTGGTGCTAACAATGTTTGATCGTCGTAATAACCTATCTCAGCAAGTTGAGAAAGATGCTAGAGATAATCTGGGTGAACTTATTTTTAAAACGGTGATACCGAGAAATGTTAGGGTTAGTGAGGCGCCATCACACTCTATGTCTGTATTAAGTTATGAGCCAAAATCTAGGGGAGCACAGGCTTATAGACGACTAGGTAAAGAGTTTTTGAAAAACAATAAAGACATCTAATATAAAATCTGGGTAAATTTAATGAGTAATAAATCAAATAAAAACAAAGGTTTAGGTAGGGGTTTAAGCTCTCTTATTGCAGATGCTACTGCTATTACAGATACTAAAGTATCATCTAGTACCGTTTCAGGCTCCACTTCCGGTTATCGCGCTGAGCCGATAATAAATATTTTTCCAAATCCCGACCAGCCTCGTCGAAATTTCAGCGAAAAAGGTTTGCAGGAACTATCAAAGAGTATCAAAGAGAAAGGTGTAGTACAGCCACTTATTGTTAGAAAAAGGTCTAATGGTGCGGGGTTTGAAATAATAGCTGGAGAGCGCAGATGGCGAGCAGCGCAACTTGCCCAATTAGATACTTTGCCAGTAATAGTAAGAGAGTTTTCTGATAATGAAGTTCTTGAGATAGCAATAATTGAAAATATTCAGCGTGAAGAATTAAATCCAATTGAAGAGGCTCGTGGCTACCAACAGCTTATGGAGAGGTTTGGAAGAACCCAAGAACAGGTGTCGACTGCTCTTGGGAAAAGTAGGAGTTATATTGCTAATCTTTTAAGATTATTGAATTTGCCTAATGAAATAATTAGTTACTTGATATCTGGGCAGATAAGTGCTGGGCATGCAAAGGTTTTAGTATCTTCTGACGATGCAATTAAAATCTCAAGGTTGATAATTGATAATAACCTTTCTGTAAGAGAAACTGAGAAATTGGTTAGGTCTTTGAGTCAGTCGAGTGGTGAAAAATTAAATAAAAAATCCAGAAAAACCAAATTAAATCAAAAAGATACGGACACCATGGCGCTTGAGGCTGAACTATCTTCGGCGTTGGGTGTGTCAGTACTTATCGAGCATAGTTCTGGTAATGAAAACGGAAGTATAATTCTGAAATACAAAACTCTAGAAGAGTTTGAGCGAGTTCGCGAAGTTTTAATTGGCACTGAATAAACTAATGAAAACTATCTTCTAATAGCTTATCAATAATTCGGTTTAATACTAATCGCCCATTAGCATTTACAGATAGCCTATCGTTGCTTAAAGTTATTAGTCCTAGATCTGTAAGATGACCAATATTATCATTTTTAATTTTGTGATCACAAATACTGTCTAATCTAGAAAGAGATATTCCTTCAGAAATACGTAAACCCATTAAAATGTATTCTTTTGCTTGATCTAAAGGTGAGATCGTGGTCACGTATTCATAGTTTTCTTCGTTTGTAACAGCGTTTAACCATTTATCAGGGTTGCGTTCTGCCTCTGTTGCCGTTTTTTTATTATTCGTTGTGACACGACCATGAGCGCCTGGGCCAATCCCAAGATAATCGCCATATCTCCAATAAATTAAATTATGTTTACTTTCTGACTTAGGCTTTGAGTGATTGGAAATCTCATAAGCTGTCAAATTGTATTTATTACACAAATCTTGTGTAACTTCATATAAGCTTGCCGCATGATCATCGGAAGGAAGCCCATTTAGTTTTCCCTTTTTATACAAGTTTCCAAACGCAGTGCCATGTTCAATCGTCAACTGGTATAGAGAAAGGTGAGTAGTTTCTAATTCAATTGCCCTCTTCAACTCGGCAGACCATTGATCAATTGTTTGATCCTGTCTGGCGTAAATAAGATCTAGACTTGTCTCTTTAAAAATAGAATTTGAAATTTCAATAGCTTTTATGGCCTCTTCGACAGAGTGAAGACGCCCTAGCCTCGTTAGGTCGGGGTTATTTAGAGCCTGTACACCAATAGACAGTCTGTTGACACCGGCCGCCTGGTAATCTGTAAATTTTACAGCTTCAACAGAAGATGGATTAGCTTCCAGGGTAATTTCAAGATCATTTGATACGAGCCATAGAGATTTAATTTTATTAATAATCTCAGATACTATGTCGGGACTCATAAGACTTGGCGTTCCTCCCCCAAAGAATACAGTGTTAAGTAAGCGTGGGGACATTTTCTCTGCTGCGTCATCAAGGCATTTTAAATAGGCTTGGAGCCAAGCTTGTTGGTCAATTTCCTGAGAGACGTGGCTGTTGAAGTCACAGTATGGGCATTTAGACTCGCAAAATGGCCAGTGTAAATAGACGCCGAAGCCACCATTCTGCCAATCTTGAACCAACTAGAAGCAACCTGATAATAATTTTGTGAAAGCATCGGCGCGATGGCTTATCTTATTTTTTTCCCACCTATCCATTTCCCCAAAGGTCTGACTATAACCATCAGGTAGAAATATAGGATCATAACCGTGGCCATTTTCTCCACGCATTGGCCACACCAGAGAACCCGCTATTATACCTTCAAAAACTTCATCATGCCCATCTGGCCAAGCTAAAACTAGTGTGCATCGAAATTGTGCAGATCGTGGGTGGGTGGCGTCTACTTCTGCCAGAGCATTTTGAGTTTTTTCCATAGCGTATACAAAGTCTCGCCCCCCGGAAGTTTCAGCCCAATCAGCTGTATAAACACCAGGAGCACCGTTTAAGGCGTCAATGGTTATACCACTATCATCTGCAAGTGAGGGAACTTGGCTCTCCTTTGCAGCAGAATGGGCTTTAATTCGAGCGTTCCCAACGAACGTATCCTCGGTTTCCTCGGGCTCAATAATACCTAGCTCACCTGCGCTTCTGATCTCAATTTTGAACGTCTCAAATAAATGTTTTATTTCCTCAAGCTTACCCTGGTTGTGAGTAGCTATTACTAGTTCCTGACCAGTAAATTTGCGTGTCATGCAGTTGCCTTTTCTTGAGCTACTATCAGTTCGCCGATTCCTTTCACTGCAAGGTCCATTAGTTCATCTAGTTGGTTTCGCGAATATGTAGACCCTTCAGCGCTAATTTGTGTCTCTATCATACTTCCAGAACCCATCATTATAAAGTTACCGTCCACTCCTGCTTCACTGTCCTCCGCATAATCTAAGTCGGCTATTGTTTGACCAGCGTAAATTCCGCAACTGATAGCTGCTATTGGGGAAATTAATGGGTCACTTAATAGAACCCCTTCTTGCAACAGTTTATTTACCGCTAACTTAAGAGCAACCCAGCCGCCAGTTATTGACGCACATCGTGTACCCCCATCCGCTTGAATTACATCGCAATCAACTGTTATTTGCCTTTCTCCTAAGGCCACTCGATCTACACCGGCCCGAAGGGACCTCCCTATAAGCCTTTGAATTTCAATGGTTCTACCACCTTGCTTTCCGGAAGAAGCTTCACGGCGCATTCGACTACCTGTAGATCTGGGCAACATTCCATATTCTGCAGTAACCCAACCTAAGCCTGATCCTTTTACGAAGGGTGGTACCCTATCTTCCACCGTAGCAGTGCATAGAACATGAGTGTCTCCAATTTTAATTAAACACGAGCCTTCGGCATGTTTTGTAATATTTGTTTCAATCGTAATTGACCGAAGTTCATCAAGTTTTCTTCCAGATGGACGCATAACTTTTCCTTTTTCTTTAGAGGCATACATTTGCTTTGAGGTTGTTTGCAACCCCGATTGACCTTTTCCCCATCGTTACTTTAATTAGTAAGTAAGGAAAAATTATGAATACATTAAACAATATCTTAACAGAAATGAACGATCGCTCGAGAGAGGTGTTTCAACGTGTAGTTGAGGGGTACCTACAAAGTGGTGGGCCCGTGGGTTCAAGAACTTTGACCCAAAGTTTAAGTGAAAATTTAAGCGCAGCTACTGTTAGGAACGTTATGCAAGATTTGGAATATCTTGGTTTACTTGATAGTCCTCATGTTAGCTCAGGCAGAATACCAACTCAAATGGGATTGCGAATGTTTGTGGATGGGCTTCTTGAGGTAGACGGTTTAGCCATTACTGACAGGGAGAAACTTGATGGCACCCTAAGTGAAAACCCTAAGGATATTTCTGCAACTTTAGACA
Organism: uncultured Rhodobacterales bacterium; assembly: GCA_963999845.1. Classification (GTDB taxonomy): domain Bacteria; phylum Pseudomonadota; class Alphaproteobacteria; order Rhodobacterales; family Rhodobacteraceae; genus Salinivivens. Next base: position 46,184 of record CAXEVV010000008.1, read on the forward strand.
AAATAGGATCCGCATTATCTGGTATTACTCAGGGAGCTTCTCTCGTTTTAAGCCCGAAACAGGAATCGGAAATAGAACATGTTGAATTTGTCTCATTGGCCCATGATAGAGCATTAGTTGTTTTAGTTTTTTCTAATGGTCATGTTGAAAACAGGCTTTTCAGGCCCCCATTGGGTCAAACGCCAAGCTCTCTAAAAGAAGCAGCAAATTTTCTAAATTCCATAATGCAAGGTCGAACTTTGGTAGAAGCCAAGCAAATAATTCAAAGTGAGATCTCTGTTAGAAGGCAAGAGTTAGATAGTTTAGCGGCAGAGCTTGTCGAAAATGGTCTAGTCTTCTGGGAGGCCAAAGGCGAGAGGCAAGAACGGTTAATCGTAAGAGGTCGAGCGAATCTTCTTGAAAGTGAAGCTGAAGAAGAAGAATTGGAGCGTATAAGGCTTCTATTTAATGATCTAGAGAGAAAGCAAGATATAGAAGAATTTCTAAACCTAACCGAACAAAGTGACGGTGTTCGTATCTTTATTGGCTCAGAAAATAAACTTTTTTCACTTTCGGGTTCATCTTTGGTTGTTTCTCCCTATATGAATTCTGATAAAAAGGTTATCGGTGCGGTTGGTGTGATTGGGCCAACACGGTTAAACTATGGCCGCATCGTGCCAATAGTAGATTATACGGCGCAGCTGGTTGGAAAATTGATAACCGACCATAGTTAGAGGTGAAATATGACGGACCCAAAAGAGGACGAATTTTTAGACGACATAGAGAACGCTGCTTCAGAGGAAGCTGAAGTGGAGATGATCGATATTAATGAAGAAGCTGATCGTTTAGATGAGTTAGACGTCATTAAGAATGAGCGAGATGAATTTAGAGACCGGTTTGTTCGCGCTCTTGCAGAAGCAGAAAATGCACGAAAGCGTGCTGATAAAGATCGTCGTGAAGCCGAAAATTATGGTGGCTCCAAGTTAGCAAGAGATTTGCTCCCAGTATACGACAATTTGAAGAGAGCGGTCGACGCTGTTACAGATGAACAGCGATCGGTTGCGTCTGGTTTAATTGAGGGGGTTGAGTTAACTATGCGAGAATTGCTTAATGTTTTTACAAAGCATGGCATTACTTTAATATCCCCAGAGGTTGGCGATAAATTTGATCCAAAACTTCATGAAGCTATGTTTGAGGCGCCTCTGCCAGATACAAAATCAGGTGATATTATACAGGTTTCAGCAGAGGGATTTATGCTTCACGATAGACTGTTAAGGCCAGCAAAGGTTGGCGTATCTTCATCTGCAGGTGGTTAGATAAGAGATATTATTCAGAAGTTAATTATCACCACTAATTTCTTTTAAGTCATACAATATCTGAAGAGCCTCGTTGGGCGATATCTCATCTGGGTAAATGCTCCTTATCTTATTTGATAGTTCGCTATTGTAATTGACTTGTGTAACAGGTTTCTGTGTCAGGCTTTGTGAAAATAGTGGCAAATCTTTCGTGAGCAGTTTTCCCTCTGTGCCTTTTTCCGCATCTCTTGCCTCTAGTTCATTAAGAATGACCTTTGCTCTTTCTAAAACTTCAATAGGTAGCCCGGCTAATTTTGCAACCTGCAGACCATAAGAGCGATCGGCAGCACCTTGACGCACTTCATGCAGAAAAATCACTTCATTGTTCCACTCTTTTACAGAAACCGTTGCATTTATAACTCTTGTTAACTTGTCTGCAAGGACGGTCATTTCATGATAATGTGTAGCAAAAAGAGATCTAGATTTATTGACCTCATGAAGATACTCTAAAGTTGACCAAGCAATTGCTAATCCATCATATGTAGCTGTACCACGACCAACCTCGTCTAAAATTACTAACGCGCGATCGTCGGCTTGGTTCAAAATTGCTGCTGTTTCCACCATTTCGACCATAAATGTTGACCGCCCCCTAGCAAGATCATCAGAGGCTCCGACCCTACTGAATAATTGACTTACAATGCCAATATGGGCACTCGCAGCAGGAACAAAACATCCCATTTGTGCTAATATGGCTATTAAAGCATTTTGCCTAAGAAAGGTTGATTTACCTGCCATATTAGGCCCAGTTACCAACCAAATAGACCCTTCGCTCAATTCACAATCATTTGGAATGAAACTATTGCCATTATTTTTCAGGGAGCTTTCAACTACCACATGGCGTCCACCTTGAATTGCAAAGGATTTTGAGCTATCTATTTTTGGTCTGCACCACTCTTCATCGCGTGCCAAAGTTGCCAAGCTGTTAGTAATATCAATTACTGCTAAAGCTTCAGCGGCGGCAGAGATTTTTTCAAAATTTTGTATTATTAGTGCGCTTAATTCATTAAAAATTTGTTTTTCTATCTCAAGAGCTTTTGCGTTCGCATTTATGATTTTTGTTTCAGTGTCCGATAAACTTAATGTTGTGAAACGCATTTGGTTGGCGGTGGTTTGTCGATGAATAAAGTTATCAGCTATTGTACTGTTCTGAAGTTTTTCCGCATTTTTGGCAGTAGTTTCTATGAAATATCCGAGAACATTATTGAACTTTATTTTCAGGGACTGAATACCGGTGAGCTCGATGAAATCTCTTTGCATTTCAGCAATTATTTTGGTGCCATCTCTTTTTAGTGCTCGGGTCTCATCCAACTCTGAATTGAACTGTTCCGTAACAAAACCCCCATCACGCACCAACAGTGGGGGTTCAGGGACGATTGCCTTTTCTAGTGTCGACGAAATTTCATCATGGCCTATTAGTTTTTCCATCGCTAATTTTAATTCTGCTGGCAGGTCATGATTTTTAAATAGCCTAGCTATCTCTTTTCCTTGGATTAATCCTTTAGATATGTTTGCTAAGTCCCGAGGTCCAGCTCGCTCTAGAGATACCCTTGAAAGTGCCCGTTCCAGGTCAGGAATACTCTTGAGAAATGCCATTACAGGCTCGCTTAAATCGAGATTGTCGCGTAAAAATTTAAGAGCATCATGTCTTTCATTAATTACATCTATATCCATACTTGGAGCTGAAATACGTCGTTCTAATAGCCGTCCGCCCGCAGCTGTAACTGTTCGATCAATAGTTCCTAGTAAAGATCCTTGTCTTGATCCCGTATGAATTGATCTTGTCAATTCTAAATTCCGTCTTGTTGCAGAATCTATCCGCATACTATTTTCTTTTAATTCAATCACCGGTGGTCTGAGGATCGGCAATTTACCTTTTTGTGTAGCATCTAAATATTCTGCTATTGAACCCAGTGCCGATACCTGCGCTCGACCAAAGCTCCCAAAAGCTTCTAAAGAAGCAACTGCGAATAGTGCTTTTAATCTTTCTTCACCCGATGTGCTGTCAAATGCCGATTTACCACGCAGCGTTGCCGTTGCTCCGCTTTCTTCTATCGCATCAATAATTTCATAATCTGTATTTTCGATTATGAGGACTTCGGAAGGGTTTAGTCGAAATAGTTCTGCGACAAAATCCTCAACTTTATTTAATGACAGAACACTCATAAAACCTGTGGAAATATCCACCCATGCTAAGCTATGCTCGCCTCTCACAATCGAGTATGCAGCTAAAAAATTGTGTGAACGTGCCTTTAGAAGGCTATCCTCAGTAAGAGTACCGGGTGTTACCAGTCTCACTACATCGCGTTTTACGACTGACTTATAGCCTCTCTTTTTTGCCTCAGCAGGGCTCTCCAGTTGTTCACATACAGCTACTTTGTGACCAGACTTGATTAAAGTTAACAAATAATTTTCGGAAGAGTGATGGGGAACACCACACATTGGAATATCAGTATCGTTATGTTTGCCCCTTTTTGTAAGGGCTATATCTAACACTTTAGCGGCTTTTATAGCGTCATCAAAAAATAATTCATAAAAATCTCCCATTCTGTAGAATAGCAGTGCATCAGGATACTGACTTTTAATTTTCAGATACTGAGCCATCATAGGTGTCACGAAAATAACCTCATTTTTTAATTATTAGCCTAATATCCAATTAGAAAAAATTAAACAGAAAACAATTTATTGTAGGTCCTAAAACTTGATAGTACAGTTACTTTACGGCTAGGGATTTTACTAATGAAAAATACAAAGTTTACGAGCGATGAAGCACTCGCGTTTCATATGGAGCCAGTCCCTGGAAAATGGGAAGTTAATGCAACAGTTCCCATGGCGACGCAGCGTGATTTGTCTCTAGCATACTCTCCTGGAGTTGCGGTGCCTTGCTCCAAAATTTCGGAAAACCCTGAGTTGGCCTATGATTATACAAACAAAGGAAATCTAGTAGCAGTAATATCTAATGGCAGTGCAGTGTTAGGTTTGGGAAACCTTGGCGCACTGGGAAGTAAACCTGTTATGGAAGGAAAGTCAGTCCTTTTTAAAAGGTTTGCCGACGTAAATTCGATTGACATTGAATTAGATACCGAGGATCCAGATGAATTTTGCAGAGCTGTAAAATTGATGGGGCCAACCTTTGGGGGCATCAACCTTGAAGATATTAAGGCGCCAGAGTGCTTTATAATTGAACAGCGCTTGAAAGAGGAAATGGATATACCAGTTTTTCATGATGACCAGCATGGGACAGCCGTAATTTGCGCAGCTGGCCTAATAAATGCCTTATATTTATCAGATAAAAAAATCGAAGATGTAAAAATTGTTTTGAATGGAGCAGGTGCTGCTGGAATAGCATGTATTGAGCTTTTAAAATTTATGGGTGCACGTCATGAGAACTGTATTGTTTGTGACACAAAAGGAGTAATTTTCCAGGACCGTAAAGAAGGCATGAACCAATGGAAGTCTGCCCATGCATCAAAGACGAAAGCGAGAACATTAGCGGAGGCTTTAGACGGGGCAGATGTATTTATTGGTGTTTCGGTCAAAGGTGCAGTGACGCAAAAAATGCTAAAAACCATGGCGAGAGATCCAGTAATATTTGCGATGGCTAATCCTGACCCTGAAATAACTCCAGAAGAAGCACACGAGGTTCGTGTTGATGCGATTGTGGCTACTGGAAGAAGTGATTATCCTAATCAAGTTAACAACGTACTGGGTTTTCCATACTTATTTCGGGGAGCTTTAGATATCCATGCAAGGGCAATTAATGATGAGATGAAGATCGCATGTGCCAACGCCCTCGCTGAGCTCGCTCGTGAAGATGTTCCGGATGAAGTTGCTGTAGCCTATGGAAAGGAACTAAAATTTGGTCGGGATTACATTATACCGACTCCTTTTGATCCGCGATTAATTTTCCGTATACCGCCTGCCGTAGCAAAAGCAGGAATGCAAACGGGAGCGGCACGGCGTCCAATCATCGACCTTCCCAATTATGAGTTGACCCTGAAGTCAAGAATGGATCCGACAGCCTCAATCCTTCAAGGTATGCATGTCAGGGCTCGATCAAACCAAGCAACGATGATATTCGCAGAGGGCGATGATCCTAGAGTCCTGAGGGCTGCCGTAACTTATCAACGTAGCGGTCTTGGAAAGTCCCTTGTAGTTGGAAGGGATGAAGATGTTAGATCTAAGTTGAAAGACTTAGGGTTGGCTGATGCTATTACAGAGCTTGAAGTTGTAAATGCTGCAAAAACTGAGCATTTGGAAGTTTACAAAGACTTCCTTTATGATCGCTTAAAGAGAAAAGGGTTTGATCCAGCTGATGTGCATAGAATTGCCTCAAGAGACAGGCACGTTTTTGCGGCCTTAATGTTAGCCCACGGTCATGGTGATGGCCTGGTTACTGGCGTAACACGTAAATCTGCAATTGTTCTTGATCGAATAAATCATGTATTTAATGCAGATGCTGACAACGGTGTTACTGGTGTTACAGCACTAATCCATAAGGGGCGGATAATTTTAATTAGTGATACTTTGGTACAAGAGTGGCCGAATGAAAAGGACTTAGCGGATATTGCGGAGAATGCAGCTGGGGTTGCTAGGCAATTGGGTTTAGAGCCTAGGGTAGCATTTGTTAGTTTTTCGACCTTCGGGCACCCAGTGTCAGAGCGAGCAGAAAAAATGTATTTGGCACCAGCAGAGTTAGATGCTCGGGCGGTCAATTTTGAATATGAAGGAGAAATGACAGCAGATGTTGCCCTGAACATGAAGGCAATGGAAGCTTACCCCTTTTGCAGATTGACGGGCCCTGCCAACATATTGGTTGTGCCCGCCCGCCACTCGGCTAGTATTTCAGTAAAACTGTTGCAGGAGATGGCTGGCGCAACAGTCATAGGGCCAATTCTAACTGGTATAGATAAATCGATTCAGATTTGTTCTACAGCTTCAAATGCTACTGATATATTAAATATGGCTGTTCTAGCTTCTTGCAAAGTAGGTACCCATCAAAAATAAAAGCGTATTTATAGAATTAGATTTATGACTTTATTCAGTAAATTGCGCTGAAGACCCCCAAAGATCTTTTACTATGTCGTCTCTTTTACAAGAGTTTCGGTATAGTTTATATGCTTTAGATTGTTTTCTGGGACCAAATCTGGTGAGGACAAAATTTTCTCCCTTGTAATAATTCTGGTGATAATCTTCAGCGATATAAAAGTTTTTTAATTCAAGCACTTTGGTAACAATTTTTCTACCAAGTTCGTCTTGGGCATTTTCTATAGCACTCTGCGCTTTTTCATTTTGAGATTTGTTTTTTGTAAATATGGCCGTTCTGTAACTTTCGCCACGATCACAAAATTGCCCCCCATCGTCTGTGACATCAACGGATCTGAGAAAAATGTATAAGATTTTATCTAATGAAATTACACTAGAGTCGAACTCAATTTCTACAGCTTCATAGTGGCCTGTGCCACCTTGTACTACTTCTTTGTACGAGGGGTTTTTCAAGGTCCCGCCCGTATAGCCGGAGACAGCTTCCTTTACCCCGTCAAGACCCTCAAAGTCTGCCTCCACACACCAAAAACAACCACCGGC